>NZ_JBFBAH010000009.1:0-323503 GCF_040682115.1 Streptomyces sp. NPDC051364
GGTGCGTGCTCTCGGCGTGCCGGCCGCAAGCGCTCGTACTGGACGTACGTGAGCTTTCGGCCGGTGCGGCGAGAGTACGCACCGGGCGCCGCGACGGGGCGAACGTTGCCTGACGCGGTACTAGGAACCCCGTCCGTCAGGCACCTCGTCCCTCGGCCCGTGTTCCGGAGGGCCGGACGCACCGTCCCGTCCGGTCCTCCCCTCCCCGGAGGAGACCCACCATGTCCACCCATGCACCGACCCGCACCGTCCAGGTCCACGGAACGCCGGGAGAGCGCCACGAGGAGATCCTCACCCCCGCGGCACTGGACTTCATCGGCCGCCTCGACGCCGCCTTCGCCCCGCGACGGCTCGAGCTCTTCAAGGAGCGGCAGCGCCGGTACACCAACCTGGCCGCGGGCTCGCCGCTGGACTTCTCCCGCGCCACCTCGGCCGTCCGCGCCGACCCCGGCTGGCGGGTGGCCCCGCCCGCGCCCGGCCTGACCGACCGCCGCGTCGAGATCACCGGCCCGCCGGACCGCAGGATGACCGTCAACGCCCTCAACTCCGGTGCCCGGGTGTGGATGGCGGACTTCGAGGACGCCACCGCGCCCACCTGGGACAACGTCATCGGCGGTCAGCTCAACCTGCTGGATGCTTGTCAGCGGCGCATCGACTTCACCACCCCCGAGGGCAAGGAGTACCGCCTCGGCACGGACCTCGCGACCATGGTGGTCCGCCCCCGCGGCTGGCACCTCACCGAGGAGCACCTCACGGTCGACGGCCGACCCGTCCCGGCCTCGCTGGTCGACTTCGGCCTGTACTTCTTCCACTGCGCGCAGCGGCAGATCGATGCCGGGTACGGCCCGTACTTCTACCTCCCCAAGCTGGAGAACCGGTACGAGGCCCGCCTCTGGAACGACATCTTCCTGCTCGCCCAGGAACTCCTCGGCATCCCCCGCGGCACCGTCCGGGCCACCGTCCTCATCGAGACGATCACAGCCGCGTTCGAGATGGAGGAGATCCTCTACGAGCTGCGCGAGCACAGCTCCGGTCTCAACGCAGGCCGCTGGGACTACCTGTTCAGCCTCATCAAGAACTTCGGGCACCGCACCGATTTCCTGCTGCCCGACCGGGCCAAGGTCACCATGACCGCCCCGTTCATGCGGGCGTACGCCGAACTGCTCGTCCGTACGTGCCACAAGCGCGGCGCCCACGCCATCGGCGGCATGGCCGCGCACGTACCGGGCAAGGACGCGGCCGCGAACGAAGCGGCCCTGGCCAAGGTGCGGCTCGACAAGGAGCGCGAGGCCGAGGACGGCTTCGACGGCTCCTGGGTCGCCCACCCGGCTCTGGTCCCCGTCTGCCGGGAGGTCTTCGACGGCGTCCTGAGCGAGCGCCCGCACCAGATCGACCGCACCCGCGAGGACGTGAGCGTCCACGCCTCGGACCTGCTGTCGGTCCGCCGCATCAGCGGAGCGCCCACGACGGAGGGGGTGCGCGCCAATGTGGCCGTGTCCCTGCGGTACTTCGACGCCTGGCTGCGCGGCAGCGGGGCCGTGGCCCTCTACGGGTTGATGGAGGACGCGGCCACCGCCGAGATCGCCCGTGTCCAGCTCTGGCAGTGGCTGCGCCACCGCCTCATCACGCGGGACGAGGTGCTGCGGCTGGTCGACACCGAATGCGCGGCGCTCGCCGCGGAGCGGCCCGACGCCCTGGTCGGCGAAGCGCGCGGCATCCTGGAACGGGCCGCCCTCGGCCGCGAGCTGCCCGCCTTCTTCACCCCCGACGCCTACACCCGCCACCTCGTCCGCCGTACGGAGGCCCGCTCATGAGCACGCTCAGCTCCGAGGTCCGCCGCATCGGCATCGTCGGCGGCGGCCAGATGGGCGCAGGCATCGCCGAAGTCTGCGCCCGAGCCGGCCTCGACACGGTCGTCTGCGAGGCCGACGCCACGGCGGCCCGCGCTGCCCGGGCGCGGGTCACCGTATCGCTGGAACGCGCCGTGCAGCGCGGCCGGCTCGACCGGATCTCCGCCGAGGACGCGCTGGCCCGCCTGCTGTTCACGGGGGACCTCGAGGATCTCGCGGACCGGCAGCTGGTCATCGAAGCCGCCGTCGAGAACGCCGACGTGAAGGCGGAGATCTTCACCGCTCTCGACAAGATCGTGGAGGACCCGGAGGCGATCCTCGCCTCCAACACCTCCGCCATCCCGATCATGACCCTGGGCATGGCCACCCGCCGTGCCGACCGTGTGCTGGGCCTGCACTTCTTCAACCCCGTGCCGGTCCTGCCCCTGGTGGAGATCGTCTCCTCCCTGCACACCACGGCGGACACCGCCGAGACGATGGAGTCCTTCGTACGCGAGACGCTCGGCAAGACCGCGATCCGCTCGCAGGACCGGTCCGGGTTCGTGGTCAACGCGCTCCTGGTCCCCTACCTGCTGTCGGCGATCCGGATGTCCGAGTCCGGCTTCGCGACGGCCGCCGACATCGACACCGGCATGGTGCTCGGCTGCGCCCATCCCATGGGACCGCTGAAGCTCGCCGACCTCATCGGCCTCGACACCGTCGCCGCGATCGCGGAGTCTCTCTACGACGAGTTCAAGGAACCCCTCTACGCCCCGCCGCCGCTCCTCCAGCGGATGGTCCAGGCAGGGCTGCTGGGCCGCAAGACGGGCCGCGGGTTCCACACGTACGACCGGGGCTGAGGGCCCCGGTTCGCGGCCCGGGCCGAGGGTGCCCCGGGTGCTGAGGGAACGGCGGGGCGTGACGAGTGGTGTCGTCCCGCCCCGCCTTGCCCGGCCCCCACGGCCTGTGTCAGCCGGCGGGCACGGCTCGGGACGCGAACGGCAGGAACATGGGCGCCAGAGTGACATACGGGGCAACAGGTTGATAAGGGTCCACGTCTGTGACCTCCCGCGACTCGAGGACCACGTGAGGGCCGGCGCGCTCACACGCCCGGAGGGCCGGCCGGGGCGGCGGCTTCCAGGTCGTCGATGCTGCCGGACATGACGGTGCGTACGTGCCGGGTCAGGTGCTCGGCCGGCCAGTCCCACCAGGCCAGGGCGAGAAGGCGGGCGACGTCCGCCTCGCTGTACCGGGTTCGGATCAGCTCGGCCGGGTTGCCGCCGACGATGCCGTAGTCGGGGACGTCGTCGACGACGACGGCTCCGGAGGCGATGATCGCGCCGTGGCCGATGCGAACTCCGGGCATGACCGTGGCACCGTGGCCGAACCAGACGTCGTTTCCGACGACGGTGTCCCCGCGGCCGGGGAGGCCGGTGATGAGATCGAAGTGCTCGGCCCAGCCTCCGCCCATGATGGGGAACGGGAAGGTGGAAGGGCCGTCCATGCGGTGGTTGGCACCGTTCATGATGAACCGGACGCCGGTGCCCAGCGCGCAGAACCTCCCGATGATCAGCTTCTCGGGCCCGTAGTGGTAGAGCACGTTGCGGGTCTCGAAGGCGGTGGGCTCGTCCGGATCGTCGTAGTAGGAGTACTCGCCGACCTCGATCAACGGAGACGTCACCAGCGGCTTCAGGAGCACGACGCGCGGCTGTCCGGGCATCGGATGGAGAACCGAGGAGTCGGGCGGAACAGGATTCACGGTGGAACCACTCCAGACGGTCTATGCATGCGTGGACAGTACGTCCATGATCCCGGACGTCGCGTCCGGCACGTCGGCGACGGGGACTCCGGGGCCGTGGCAGGGGCGATGGTCAGCGGCGGCAGCCGGGTCGGGTTCCGGCCGCGAGGCGGTGGACCGCCTCGGGTAGCCCGCCTTCATCATCTGGCCCCTGGGCCGAGTTGACTTGAACCCCGATCATTCCTGCTGGTCAGCGGAGCCTGATTGGACTATCCGCTGAGGGAATTCAGCATCCATGGTCCGGAAAGCACATTGCTCGCGGCCAGAGGAAAGACCAAGAGTGATCAGCAGCTCGGGAGTCGCGAACGGAGGCGGGGGCCGCGGTCGTCGCGATCACCGCCGCCACACCCCCGCGCGGCGAAACACGATCCGCAGGGCTTCCGGGTTCGGAAACCGGCACAGAAGGAAACGAATGGCATCCATGCTCGCCGGCTGCACGCCCTGGCCCCAGGAGTTCGTCGACCGCTACTGGGCGGCCGGACACTGGCGTGGCAACACGCTGGACAACCTGCTGCGCGGCATGGCCCTGCAGTACGGACCCCGGACCGCGCTCGTGCAGGGCGGCACCCGCATCACGTACGCGAACCTGAACCGGCGCGTGGACCGCATGGCCGCCGGATTCAGGCTGCGCGGCCTCCGGCCCGGACAACGGGTCGTCGTCCAGCTGCCGAACGTTCCCGAGTTCGTCATCACCGTGTTCGCGCTGATGCGCGTCGGCGTGATCCCCGTGTTCTGCCCGCTCTCGCACCGCGCGTCCGAGGTGCCCGAGCTCGTGCGGGTCACCCAGGCCGTAGGCTACGTGGCTCCCTCGACGTACCAGGGCTTCGACCACACGGCGATGGCCGCGGACATCGCGGCCCGATGGCCTTTCCTGCGGCGGGTGTTCACCCTTGAGGCGCCGGGCGAGTCATCCCCGTACGGCGGCCTCACGACCGACCCGTCGGGCTGCCAGTACTCCCCGCTGGGCTCCATCGACGCCGCGCCCGAGCCGGCGCCTGCGCAGAGCGCCGCCCAGGTGGCGTTCTTCCTGCTCTCCGGCGGTACCGCTGCGGCGCCCAGGCTCGTTCCGCGTACCCACAACGACTACGCCTACCAGGTGCGGGCCGCCGCCGAGCTGGCTTCGCTCACCGAGAACGACGTGTATCTCGCCGCGCAGCCCGCCGAGTCCAACTTCACCTTCGGCTGCCCCGGCATCGTCGGCACCCTCTCCGTCGGAGGCACCGTCGTCCTGGCCGAGAACCCGGAACCCGCCGAATGCCTTGCGGTCATCGAACGGGAGCGGGTCACCATCACGTCGCTGGCGCCCGCCGCCGCGCAGCTCTGGCTCGACGTACTCCCCACGGTCCGGGCCGACTTGAGCAGTCTGCGTCTCCTGCAGATCGGCGGCGCGCCCTTGCACCGGTCGACCGCCGAGCGGATAGGCCCCGAACTGGGTGGTCGCCTTCAGCAGGTCTTCGGCATGCCTGAGGGTCTGCTCATGCTCACCCAGCCCGCCGACCGGGACAAGACCGTGCTCACCACGCAGGGCCGGCCGCTCTCGCCCGACGATGAGATCCGCATCGTCGACGTCGACGGCCAGGACGTGCCCGACGGGGAGCCCGGCGAACTCCTCGCACGCGGTCCGTACACCCTGCGCGGCTACTACCGGGCGCCCGACCACAACGCACGCTCCTTCACCCCCGACGGGTACTTCCGCACCGGCGAACTCGCGCGGCGCACTCCGGACGGCAACCTGGTGGTGACCGGTCGCCTCGAGGTCTGATCCGGCCCACAGGGACCGACCCCCTACGGGAACAGGCGTCCGAGTCCCCGCACACGACGGACCAGTGGACGGCGGTGGCGTAGTCACTGGGGGCCGCCGCCGGTCCCGCCGCCGCGGCGTTCGGCTCGGAGGCGTTCGGCTCGGAGGTGGGGGCGCCTCCTTGGGCATCCTCGCGTTCAGGTCCATGGGCCGCGCAGCGACCGGCCTCACCCTACGGAGTGCTTGCGCGCGGGCGGGCCGCGTCGACTGGTCTTGCGGGTGGCCGGAAGACGCCGGCCGATGAGCCTACTCGCCCACTCTCCACGGCAACTATCCATGTTTTCAACGCAGTTGTTAACTCAGGATTAGCGGAACCGTGCATGAATGGTCAGCCGGGCGGTACATACTGCCGCTCGACCGTGACGCGAGCGTGCTGGGGGGCATGGGTGGCCGTCGGGGAGAGAGCTTCAGGGGAGAGACCGTTCATCGAGGAGCCCCGCCTGGCCATCCGGCGCCGGTCGTCCGGCTCGTGGTCGCGGCGGGGCCTGCTGCTGTTCTTCCTGCCCGCGCTGGCCACCGTCCTGACGGGGCTCGCCGCGCTGGCCGTGTCGGGCAACCTGCTGCTGCCCTTCGAGAACGCCGTCGTCCTCGAGGGCAAGATGGCCTCCAAGCGTGACTCCCCGACGGGCAGCTGTCGTGGGTTGCTGGTCGCCGCCGTCGTGGTGAGCGTACGGAGACGGCGGGGTGGGCGGGACCCGCTGGCTGGTGGCTAGGTCGTGTCGTCGAAGTCCCGTCTGGCCGACGGCTGAATGCCTTCGGGCGGGGAACCCGGTCAGCCTTCCTCGCACAGATCGCAGAGCGTGGCGACCAGGGTGTCGCACACCAGCGGAATCCTGTACGCGTTGGCGCGGACGGTGCGGGCGGTGGCGAGTTCCTCGAGCGCGGCTGCCGCGAACCGGTCCGCGGTGGCCGGTGCGCCCCGCAGGACGGCCTCCGCCCGACGCGCGCGCCACGGCGTGGTCGCAAGGCCGCCGAACGCGATGCGCGCGTCCCTGGCCCTGTCGCCGTCGAGATCCACCGCCACGGCGACCGACACCAGCGCGAAGGTGAAAGAGGCCCGGTCCCCGACCTTGCGGTAGCGGGAGCGGGCCGCCATCGGCAGCGCGGGCAGCTCCACCGCCGTGATGAGTTCACCGTGTTCGAGGACGGTATCGAGCTCAGGTCGGTGCCCGGGCAGTCGGTACAGGGAAGTGACGGGAATGCGGCGGGTGCCCGTGCCGTCCTGTACGCAGACCGTCGCATCCACGGCGCACAGGGCGACCGCCAGGTCGGAGGGGTGCACGGCCGCGCAGCTCTCCGACGCACCGAGTACGGCGGTGTGCTCGCTGTGTTCCTCCACGGCCGCACAGCCGGATCCGGGTCGCCTCTTGTTGCACCGGGTGTCCGGGTTCAGGAAGTAGGGGCACCGCGTGCGCTGCAGCAGATTCCCCGCCAGGGTGGCCATGTTGCGCAACTGAGGTGACGCACCGGCCAGCAGCGCCTGCGACACGACCGGATAGCGCTCGCGCACCTCGGGATGGGCGGCGAGATCGGCATTGCGGACGGTGGCCCCGATGCGGATACCGCCGTCGGGGAGCACTTCGACCCCGCTCAGGGGCAGGCCGGTGACGTCCACCAGCAGACACGGACGGACGATTCCCAGCTTGAGGTGGTCGAACAGGTTCGTGCCGCCGGCCACGAACACGGCCCCGGGATCCCCCGCGACCAGCGCGACGGCCTCCCGCACGGTGGCGGGGCGCTCATAGCGGAAGGGTTTCATGTCCCGATTCCCGGTGCCGCCGCATCCCTCACACGGCGCACGCTGAGCGGCAGGCTGCGGATGCGGCGACCGGTCGCGTGATGGACGGCATTGGCGATGGCCGCCGCCGTCCCGACGATGCCGATCTCGCCGACGCCCTTGGCCCCCATGGGGCTCGTGTGGAAGTCCTCCTCGTCGATGCAGACGGCCTCGATCTCGGGAGCGTCGGCGAAGGTCGCCACGTGGTAGGCGGACAGGTCGCGGGTGTGGAAATGCCCGTACGTCCGGTCGATGAACCCCTCCTCGCACAGGGCCATGGAAAGACCCATGACCATACCCCCGACCAACTGCGATCGCACGGTGACCGGATTGATCACACGGCCCACGGCGAAGACGCCGAGCATGCGCGGCACCCGGATCTCCCCGGTCGACGTATCCACGGTCACCCGGGCGAACTGCGCGCCGAACGCGTGCTGGGAGTGGGCGCGCGGCACGGCGAGCTCCTCGAGGGTGTCGACGCCGGCTTCGAGGCCACTGGCCGGCACCAGGCCGCCGCGTCGCCCGATGTCGGTCCGCAATGCCTCGCAGGCGCGCACCACCGCCGTCCCCCACGAGGTCGTTCCGCTGGACCGGCCGGCCCAACTGGCCGACGGGTAGGCACTGTCGCCGATCTCCACCATGACGTGATCCACGCCGACGTGCAGGGCGTCGGCAGCGATCTGGGCCAGTGCCGTGCGCGCCCCGGTGCCGATGTCCACGGCCGCGATGCGCACGGTGTAGCGGCCGTGGCCATCGGTGTGCACGCTCGCCCGGGAGGGGAACCGGTACTGCGGAATGGTCGACGCGGCGACGCCCATGCCCACGAGCCGGCGCCCGTCGCTGTGCTCCGCGCGGAGGCGGTCGCGTTCGGCCCAGCCGAACCGCTCCGCGCCCAGCCGCAGGCAGGTGGCGAGGTTCCGTGTGCTGAAGGGCCGGCCGCTGTGCGGATCGTTCGCGGTGTCGTTGCGCAGGCGCAGCTCGACCGGGTCGAGCGAACACGCGACGGCGAGCTCGTCCATGGCCGATTCGAGCGCGAACATCCCCGGGCATTCACCAGGTGCGCGCATCCAGGTCGGCGACGGAACGTGCAGCCTCACCCTCCAGTGCCTCGTCTCGCGGTTCGGCGCCGCGTACATGGTGCGCGTGGGCGCGGCCGAGTACTCGCAGTGGTCACCCGTCAGGGACGCCTGCTCGAACGACACATGGGACACGGCCAGCAGGTGGCCGTCGGTCTCGGCCCCCAGCCGGATCCGCTGAATGGTCGGCGTCCGGTATCCGGCGACGACGCTGAGCTGCTCCCGGGTGAGAGCGGTCCTGACCGGCCGGCCGACGGCGAGTGCAGCCACGGCGGCGACGACCAGCTGGGCTCTTGGCGCGGCCTTGGAACCGAACCCTCCCCCCACGTGCCGGGCGATGACGCGCACCCGGTCGGGGCCGATGCCGAAGAGGTGCCCGAGGATGTCGCGCGTCCCCGACGGGCCTTGCGTGGTGTCGTAGACGGTCAGCGCACCGTCGTGCCAGTACGCAACCGTCCCGTGCGGTTCGAGGGCATGGTGGTGGTACGGAGGAGTGGTGTATGTGGCCTCGATCCGTACCGGAGCGTGCGACAGGGCCGACTCCACATCGCCGTGCGAGCAGTCGGTCGGAAAGAAGGGCCCGTGGTCCGGCGGCTGGTGGAATCCGTCGCACGCGATGTCGAGGCTGACCCTGTGCGGGGCTGCGGCGTACTCGATGCCCACCATCCGCGCTGCCTCGTGGGCGATCTGCGGGGACTCGGCGACGACCGCGGCGACGAACTGGCCTCGATAGGAGACCGAAGGGGACTGGAAGACGGCGAGGTCGGCATCGCCGGTCCGGTTCAGGCGGGGGCAGTTGCCGCCGTGAATCACGGCCAGCACTCCGGAACGGGCGAGGGCCTCCTCGGGATGGACCGCCGTGACCCGCCCGTGCGCGACCGCCGCTGGAACCACTGCCGCGTACGCGAGGTGCGGCAGGGTCACGTCGCCGGTGTAGCGAGCGCTGCCCGTGACCTTCTCCCGGGCCTCCCGCCGGGGAATGGCGGAGCCGACGGACGGGTGTGTCACGGCGCCACATCCATGATCGCAGCCACGATGTTCTGGTACGCACCGCAACGGCACAGGTTCCCGCTCATGCGCTCACGGATTTCCGCCTGCGTCAGAACCGGAACGACCGGGGGCCGTCCGGTCGCGGAACCGGGCCATCCGCGGGCGAACTCGTCGAGCATTCCGATCGCGGAGCACAATTGCCCGGGGGTGCAGAATCCGCATTGGAAGGCGTCACGCGCGACGAACGCCGCCTGCAGCGGATGGAGATCCGCCCCGCCCAGGCCCTCCACCGTCATGACGCGCGCGTTGCCGCACGCCACGGCGAGTGTCAGACAGCTGTAGACACGCCTGCCGTCGACGAGCACGGTGCAGCAACCACAATGGCCCCGATCGCAGCCGGCCTTCGCTCCGGTCAGACCGAGGGAGTCACGCAGTACGTCGAGGAGAGACATCCTGGTATCGATGGTCAGACGGCATTCCTGGCCGTTGACGTTCAGTGCGATATCAGCACGGACGGCTGGGCTGTCCTCGACGACCTCGGATGGCTGTGAACTGCGCATGGGGCATGACCCCCGTTCTGGCGAGCTGCGGGGCCCGGCCCGCACCCGAGCGCAGACTCCGCACGTCTCCGCTTCACTCTACGCCTCTACTGGATCTTGCGCCTGAGGGGGATCGGTACGACCAGCGGTCCCGTACCACCATGCGTTTCGACAGCGTCACCACGGCCGTCTCACATCTCGCACCGCAGGCCGAAGGGCCCTAGACGAGCGGGCCGCCTATGGGCTGTTCCGTCCAGATCGTCTTCCCGGTCCGTGTGAACCGGCTGCCCCAGCGGTCGGTGAGCTGGGCGACGAGGAAGAGGCCACGCCCTCCTTCGTCCGTCTCCCGTGCGCGCCGCAGGCGCGGCTGGGTACTGCTGGGGTCGGACACCTCACAGACGAGCACTCCCCGGTCGCGGATCAGTCGGAGCCCGACCGGGCCGCCTGCGTAGCGGATCGCGTTCGTGACGAGCTCGCTGGCGACGAGTTCGGTCACGAAGCCCAGTTCCTCCAACTGCCAGTCGGACAGCCGGCCCACCACCAGCTCACGGGCGTGCGCGACGAGCGACAGGTCGGGTTCGAGTTCCCACTCGGCGACCTGATCGGGCGACAGCGGGCGGATGCGGGCGAGTAGCAAGGCGGCGTCATCGAGGGGCGCTTGAGGTCGCACCTCGTCGAAAACGCTCTGGCTGATCCCGCCCAGGGGCCGGCTCGGGCCGGCGCCGGCGCCGGCCTCGGCGAGCGAGACCTTCAATCTCTCCATCCCCTCCTCGATGTCGCCGCCGCGGCTCTCCACGAGTCCGTCGGTGAAGAACGCGAGCATGCTGCCGGGCCGTACACCGAACTCCGTTACCTCGAAAGGCACTCCGCCCACCCCCAGCGGCGGTCCCGGCACCATGCCGAGAGAGACCGGTTCCTCACCCGGAGGCAGCAGGATCGGGGGCGGATGTCCCGCAGTGGCGGCGGCGCACCGCCTCGTCACCGGGTCGTAGACGGCATACAGGCACGTCGCTCCGAGCACCGCGGGCTCTGACCGCTCGGAGGGCTCGGAGCGCTCGGAACCGGACTCGCCGGCCGTCTGCTCGTCGGAGAAGCCGAGCACCAGATCGTCGAGATGCGTGAGGAGCTCACCTGGATCCAGGTCGAGGTCGGCGAGGGTCTGCACCGCGGTCCGCAGCCGTGCCATGGCCGCGGTCGCCTCGAGTCCGTGTCCGACGACATCCCCCACAACGAAGGCCACGCGCAACGACGACAAGGCGATCACGTCGAACCAGTCCCCGCCGACCCCCACACCGCCGCCCGCCGGCTGATACACCCCCGCGGTGTCCGCGGCCGCCACGTTCAGGGCGGAGTGCGGCAGCAGGCTGCGCTGCAGGGCCACCGCCGACCGGTGTTCCCTGGTGTAGCGGCGTGCGTTGTCCACGCCGAGCGCGGCTCTGGAAGCGAGGTCGTGCAGGAGCGCAGCGTCCTCCTCGCTGAATACGGAAGGCAACTGACTGCGCCAGACCGTGACGCAGCCGAGGATCAGGCCCCGCGCGTAGAGCGGCACCGCCACGGAGGAGTGCGCCCCGCTCGGGACGAACAGGCGCAGGCTCTCGGGATCCACCCCGAGCGACGCACGGAGTACGGCGACGTCGGACACCAGGACGGGCCGTCCCTCCATGAGCGGACGCATCACCTCGCTGTCCGGTACGGGAGGAAGCGCCTCTCCCACCGGCAGGAGCTCCTCCGCGGATATCCCCGGGCTCTGTGCGGCAGCGGTCCGGCGCAAGCGGACATCGCCGCTGGCTTCGAGGTGGGGCGGTTCGTCGCCCACCAGTACCGGCTCCGCGAGGTCCACGGTCGCCAGGTCGGCGAAATCGGGGACCAGGAGGTTCACGAGGGCCTGGGCCGTCTCCGTCACGTCCAGAGAGGCCCCGATGCTTTCGGCGGCGGCGCGGGACAGCCCCCTTCGGCGTCGCTCCGAGTCACGCTCGGCCACTTCCACCAGGGCTTCGGCCGGACTGACCAGGACAAGCCACTGAGCACGGGCATCACGGTCGCCTGAAGTCCGAGCCGCAAGCCGGACAACCTTGCAAACGAGAGAGGCCGTCCGGCCCCCATGACCGCTTCCGGGAACCGTCACGAGTCGCCCGGTCGATCCCGCCTCCGTTCCACCGCGCGGCAGTAGCCCCGACAAGGGGGCACACGGCTCCCCCGGCGAGCATTCCAGGAGCGTCGCGGCCCACTCCGAACGGGCGATGACCACGCCTTCGCCGTCCAGGACGACCGCTGCCGTGTCGCCGAAGGGCGCCGAGGCCGGCCTCGGACCGCGCTGCTCCGGTTCACGCATGTCGCCTCCACGCACCGTGACCTTCAGTATCTTCCCCGAAGGACCACCCGGCGACCTGCTGCTATCGCGACAGCCACCGACAGGCCGCACCACCGGCGCGAGGAGCCCGTTCATTGCAGAAACCGCCCTGCACCCCTCGGCCCGACCGCCCCTGCCCCCGCCGCAGGCGTACTGGGCCGGCCCCGGAAGTGGGCGTGCCGGCCGGAGGTCGAAGACGGCATCCCCTGGCCCGCGCCTCCCGCGGCGTCCCCGCGCGTCGGCCGGGGCGAACTCGTCCGACGCGGCCACGGCGCTCCGGGCCGGCGGCCGAGCTCACCCCCGTGAAGCTCGACCTCGACCCGGCCGGCACCGCCGCCCCCTCGACACTTCAGTGGCGACGAAGCATTGGTAACGTACACCAGAGTGACTGTCCGGCGTCAACCAAAGTGTTGCCGGGGCCGGCCCGAGGGGCTTCGAGAAACACTGTGGTGGGCAAGGACTCGGCATCACACCAAGGAGGTCGTGTACGTGGAGGATGACCAGTCGCCCACCTTCGCCCAACTCCTGGACCACCTCTTCCGTGAGGTGCACCCCCCTTCCCGGGGGCCCTACACCTACGCGGAGGTCGCCGAGGGAATCCGCAGGGCTGCGACCGGAGAGGGGCGCGGTGTGACGGCAAGTGCCATCCAGCAACTGCGCACCGGCGCCAAGCGGAACCCGACGCGGCACACCATCAAGGCCCTGGCCGACTTCTTCGGCGTACCGGCGGGCTACTTCGTCGACAGCGCGGCGGCCGAACGCACCAAGGCCGAGATCGGCCTCCTCGCCGCCATGCGCGATCAGGACGTCCGCAAGGTGGCCCTGCGCGCCAACGGCCTGAGCGTCGACAGCCTGAAGATGCTGTCCACCGTGATCGAACAGGCCCGGAAGCTCGAAGGGCTCACCACCGACGACCCCGCGCAGGACCTCGACCTGGATGACTGAACCGCGCACCGGGCGGCGACAACGCGGTCCCCGCGCCCCGACACGGCACCCCCTTGTGGTCGCTCAACGACAGGGGGGCATCGGGCGTTTCCCGGCACAAGCCCGGCATCCCGGGCCGCACGGCCCGACCGCGGCGGCACCCCGCCCTCGAAGCGGAGTCGCGAACATGCCAACATTGGGGCGCGCGTACCGGGCTTCCAGGGAGAGTTGCACCCCGGCCGGCCGCCCCCGACCGGCGTCACCAGAGTGAGGACATGGACCTTGAGCAGCTTCGCGCCACGTGTGAGGCGCGCATCGAGGCGCTTCGACTCCCGCACCGCTTCAGCACCCGCGACCTCCGTGACGCCGTGGCCGAACAACGCGGACGCCCCATCATCCTGCGCCCCCTGAGCACCCTGGGCGCCATGGACGCTCCGTGCGGCATCCGCCTGGAGACCCCGGACGCCGACCTGTTGTTCTACGAGGAGGCCACCTCCCCTCTCCACCAGAACCACATCCTCGCCCACGAGATCAGCCACATCATCTGCGACCACCCCGGCAGCCTGGAACTGGACCAGGACGCCCTGCGCGCGATCGGGTTCAACCCCACCCTCGTGCAGCGCATGTCCGGCCGGACCAGCTACGCCGGCGAGGACGAACGCGAGGCCGAGGTGATGGCCAGCGTGATCCGGCAACTCATGTACCGGGGACGCGAGAGCCCGTCGAGCCGGCCCGCCAGCGGCGCCGAGAGCTGGGACGCGCTGTTCGCCAAGCCACACAGGAAGAAACGCCACCGGAAATGATCGACATCCTGTTCACGGGCACGGCCGTCGTGCTGCTGTGCTTCGCCGCCTACTGGGTGCGAGGACGCGGCGGGCACCGCCCCACGGGCACCTGGGCGATGGCGGCACTGCTGACCTCGTTCGCTCTCGCCTTCGCCTCCTACGCCCCCGCCGTGGAGCGCGCGGTCGAATCGGTGGTCCCCGACGTCGCCCGACTCCTGAGCAACACCTTCACCCTGACGGCGGCCACCTCGGTCCTCGCCTTCCTCTTCCAGCTCAATCTGGACCGCGAACGGGCCCGCCGGCAGATCCGACTGCGCGTCATCGCCCTCGTGATCTCCGTCGCCGGCATGACCGCCTTCTTCGCCGCCGAACAACTCACCGGACGCAACCCGGCGTTGTACGCGTGCTACGTGCTCATCTACATCTCCTACCTGGGGTACACGGCCAAGGACTTCCTGCTGCAGACCTGGGCCCAGTCCAAGCGCTCGACCCGACGCAGTCAGCGCTGGGGCCTGCGCACGACCTCGGTGGGCTGTGGTTTCGCCCTCGCCTACGCCGCGTACAAGCTGTTCGCGCTGGTCTCCATCGGCCTCGGTCTGGGGCTCGTGCCCGACCACGCCCGGTGCTCGACGCCGCTGACCCCCTTGCGCTGCACGTTCAGCGTGACCGCGCCCGCCGTCGCCGTCCTCCTCATCACCGTCGGACTCACCCTCCCCGCCCTGCTGTGGCCGCTCAGCCAACTGCGCCGCCGTCGCTGGGAACGGAACTCGTTCACCGCGCTGGAACCCCTGTGGCGGGAGGTCACCTCGGCGGTCCCCGAGGTCGTGCTCGACCCGGGCAACACCGAGGCCGGCACCCACGACCTCGACTTCCACCTCCACCGCCGGGTCATCGAGATCAACGACTGCGTGCTGGCCCTGCGCCGGTACCGTCAAGCATCGGTACGGGACGCCGCGGCAGCCGAGGTCGCCCGCCGGGGCACGGCCGACACCCCCGAGGGCGACGCCGAGGTGGAGGCGGCGGTCATCGCCGCGGCCGTCGACGCGAAGCGCGCCGGACTCCCCCTCGACGGCGACGAGGCCCCGCCCGCCGCCGGCACCCGCTCCCGCAAGGGCGACCTCCCGGCGGAGACCGCGTGGCTGCTGCTCGTGGCGGACGCCCATGCACGCCGCCCGGCACCCGAGAACGCGGGCGCGGCCTCGTGACCGCCCCGCGGCAGGACCCGCTGCGCGACCCGCGCTTCTTCGCCGACCCCTACCCCACCTACGACCGGCTGCGCGAAGGCTGCCCGGTGCAACGGATCCCCACCGGCTCCGGCGGACACCATGCGTACCTGATCACCGGCCACCCCGAGGCCCGCGAGGCGTTCACCGACCCGCGCCTGTCCAAGGACACGGCCCGCTTCTTCGCGGACCGGCCCTCGAACCGCGACCTGCACCCGGCGATCTCCCGCAACATGCTGGCGAGCGACCCGCCCGCGCACACCCGCCACCGGCGGGTGGCGACGCCCCTGTTCACCACCGGACGCGTCCGGGAACTGCGCCCGTACATCACCCGGGTCGTCGACGACCTCATGACCGCGTGGCGGCCGGGCACGGAGGTCGACCTGGTGTCGGACCTGGCGGTACCCCTGCCCGTCACCGTCGTCTGTGAGCTGCTGGGGGTGCCGGAATCCGACCGCGCCACGCTCGCCGGCTGGTCCCACGACCTCTTCGACGCGACCGACACCGACCGCGTCGACGCCGCGTCGCACCGGATCGGCGACTACCTGACCCACCTCGTCGACACGGCTCGCGCCACCCCCGGCGACGGCCCGCTCCACTCCCTCCTGCGCGACTGCGACGAGGGCGGCCTCGACCGGGACGAGACCGTCTCCCTGGCCGCCCTCCTCCTGGTCGCCGGGCACGAGACCACCACCCACTTCATCGGCAACGCCGTCCTGGCCCTGCTCCGGCACTCTGAGGCGTTCGACCGGCTGCGCCGGGACCCGGACCTGATCCCCGGCGCCCTGGACGAACTGCTCCGCTTCGACTCCCCGGTGAGCGTGGCCACCTTCCGTCACAGCACCGAGGACCTGCGCGTCGGCGGGGTCGACATCCCGGCGGGCTTCCCGGTGCTCATCGCCCCCGGGGCCGCGAACCGCGACCCGGCGGCGTTCCCCGACCCACAGCGCCTCGACCTCGACCGCGACGCCGGCGGCCACCTCTCCTTCGGCCACGGCATCCACCGCTGCCCGGGCGCCCCCCTCGCCCGAGCCGAGGCGGAAATCGCCCTCCGCACCCTGGTGACCCGCTTCCCGAACACCCGCCTGGCCATCCCCGCAGAATCCCTGACCTGGCGCCGAACCCGCCTCACCCGCGGCTTGACCACCCTCCCCCTGGCGCTCTGACCCACACCTGAACGATCTCGCTGACACACTCGGCGGTCCCGCTGCCGCACCACCAACCGCCGAGACGGGCCAAGCCATCACGACGCACGGCCTCCGACTCACCGGGCCCGGGCGTGTGGGGCTCGCCGAGCGTGGAGGAGTGGGCGTAGCGCCTCCTCCATCAGGCCGCACACAGCGGACGACCCTCTGCCGACGTGCACCGGCGCGGCGATACTGAACCTAAGCAGACCGCTCAACCCTGGGTGTCTCAGCACCCTGGGTAGTCGCTGCGGGAATACCCGCTGAGCGTTCCGTTCGGCAGGTCGAAGGGTGGTAGCGATGGACGCACCAGCGCCGGGGTTGGGCGAGGGGCCCGAGGACCCGTTCGCGCTGCACCATTCGGCCTCGGCGGTACTGGACGACCACGGCAGGGTCGTCGGCTGGAGCGAGCGCGCACAGGAGCACCTCGGCTACCCGCCCGACGAGGTGCTGGGCCGGGCGGCGATCGAGTTCCTGTCTGACGCCCGCGACCGTGAGGCGGTCTTGGACGCAGTGGCCGCGTGCCGGCGCGACCGGGGCTGGTCCGGTGTCCTGCCCGTCCGGCACCGCAGCGGGCGACGGGTGGAGCTGGGCTTCCGCGCCCGCGCTGTCATCCGCGCCGGCTCGGCCCGCGAATGGTTCCTCGTCGTCGCCCCGGCGGAGGAGGTGCTCCGGTGGGAGACGGATCGGTCGGTCTTGGACGGTCTGTTCCGGCGCTCCCCGATCGGTCTGTCCGTCCACGCCCCCGACCTGGGCATCCTGCGGGTCAACCGGGCGCTGGCCCGCTTCGCGCAACTTCCCACGGCGGAGATGCGGGGCCGACGCATCGGCGACTTCCTTTTCGGTCCGGACGTGGAGCCCATCGAGACTCGGCTGCGACGGGTGCTGGAGACGGGCGAACCCCTGATCTTCACCGAGCAGTCCTGTCGCACGAGGAGTGACCCCGGCCGCGAGCGGGTGGTGTCGGTGTCGGCGTTCCGGATCGAGGACCCCGCCGGCGGGATCCTCGGAGTCACCCAATTGGTCGAGGACGTCACCGACCGCTACCGGGCCCGGCGACGGCTTGCCCTGCTCAACCGGACGAGTGCCCGCATCGGGACCACACTGGACCTCGGCCAGACCACCTGGGAGCTGGCCGACGTCGCAGTCCCCGACCTCGCCGACGCCGTCTCGGTGGATCTGCTGGAGCCGGTGGCCCGCGGCGAGGAGACCGCCGAGGAGGATAGCGGACTGGTCCGCAGGATGGCCGTCCATTCGGTCATGGCAGAGGCACTGCAGGTGATGTACTCCGCCGGAGAGGTCTTCCGCTTCGACCCTCGTACCCCGCAGGCCAGGTGCCTCGCCGAACAGCAGCCCATCCTCGAACCAGTGCTCCAGAGCAGTCCCGGCTGGTACTTCCAGGATCCAGAGCGCACACAGCGCGCCCTCGGCCTGGGCGCTCACTCACTGATCGTCGTACCGCTGACGGCCCGAGGTCTGCTCCTCGGCCTGCTCACCCTGTGGCGAGCCGAGCGGCCCGAACCGTTCGAGGAGGACGACCTCACTCTCGCAGAGGAATTCGCCTCGCGCGCCGCCCTGTGCATCGACAACGCCCGCCGCTACACCCAGCAGCATCAAGCTGCGCTGACATTGCAGCGCAGCCTGCTGCCGCGGGAGTTGCCCGAACACAGCGCGGTCGAGGTCGCGCACCGCTATCTGCCGGCCGATCCCGCCACCGGCGTCGGCGGCGACTGGTTCGATGTCATCCCCCTCTCCGGAGCCCGCGTCGCCCTCGTCGTCGGCGATGTTGTCGGCCATGGTCTGCACGCTGCGGCCACCATGGGCCGCCTGCGCACAGCCGTGCACACCCTGGCCAGCCTCGACTACGCTCCGGACGAGGTCCTCTCCCACCTGGATGACCTGGTCAACCGCCTGGCAGATGAGCAGGAACCTGCTGACGGACGCTCGCAGGGCCAGCAGATCGTCGGCGCGACGTGCCTCTACGCGGTCTACGATCCCACCTCCCAACGCTGCACCCTGGCCCGAGCGGGCCACCTGCCCCCCGCCGTGGTGACCTCCGACGGCACGGTGAGCCTGCCCGACCTTCCCCAGGGGCCGCCGCTGGGCCTTGGCGGACTCCCGTTCGAGTCCGCCGAACTGGAACTCGCTGAGGGAAGCCTGCTGGCGCTGTACACAAACGGCCTGGTCGAGGCCCGTGGCCACGACCTCGAAGAGGGACTTGAGCGGCTGCGAGAGGCCTTGTCCCGGCCGAGCCGCTCGCTGGAGGAGACCTGCACGGCGGTGCAGAACGCCCTGCTGCCAGATCACCCACGGGATGACGTCGCACTGCTCCTCGCCCGCACCCGCGTGTTGGCGCCGGAGCAGGTCGCCTCCTGGGAACTGCCCGCAGAGCCGACCGCCGCCGCCCAGGCACGGGACCTGACGGAGGCCACACTGACCAGGTGGGGCCTGGAAGAGATGGCCTTCACCGCCGAACTGGTCGTCAGCGAACTGGTCACCAACGCCTACCGATATGGCGGCGGTACGCCGGTGATCCTGCGGCTCATCCGCGACCGCAGCCTGATCTGCGAGGTCTCCGACAGCAGCAGCACCGCTCCGCACCTACGGCGTGCGCGCACCACCGATGAGGGCGGGCGCGGTCTCTTCCTGGTGGCCCAGCTCACCGAACGGTGGGGCACCCGCTACACCCGGGACGGCAAGACCGTCTGGACGGAGTTCCCCCTCGCCACAGCAACGGAGGGGCACTCCGCGGCTGCTGCGATCTTTGCGCTCAATCGGTGACACCAGGGTAGTTCGGGGACCATGGAGGCGGCGGCCAAGGCCGTGGAAACGAGGGGACTGACAGCTTGTCCACCGGCCGGTGGACAAGAGGCGGACTCCCCACGAGGCGCCCCCGGGTCTGGTGGGCCGACGCCGCCTCTACCGCGGTGGGCCGCCGGCGGTCCGTGAGCGGTCGATCGGGCCGTGCCCCTGGTGGAGAAGGGAGTCGGCGAGCTTGTCGGCGGGGATCGGGGGCGGGGTCTTGCCGCAGAACTCCGCTTCGATCACGTTGACGTAGAGCGAGCCGTCTTGGAGCCAGTCACCGTTGACGTTGAACGTCAGCTGGTGGTCCCCGTCCCGCGTTCCGACCATCGCGGACAGCGAGCCGTTGGTCCGTCCGCTCTTGCCCACCACCTTCACTCCGCAGGACAGTGTCGCGAACTCGACCCCGAGTCCGTAGCCGAACCCCTCCTCCGCCGGCACCTCGTCGAGCATCTGCTTCATCTGTGCCGGGGGGAGAAGTTCGCCCCGCATGAGGGCGCGGTGGAAGCGGTTGAGGTCACCGCTGGTGGAGATGACGTCGCCGGCGGCGCCCAGCCAGGTCATGTTCTGTTCCGTGGCATCGTGGATCTCGGCGTCGGGCTCACTCCGGTGGAGTCGGGAGTAGCCGACGGGGTGCGGGTTCGGCATCTGCGGCGCGGTGCCGGGGAACGAGGTTCCGCGCAGCTTCAACGGGCGGATGACACGGCGCGTGACCTCGTCGGCGTACGAACGGCCGGTCGCCCTCTCGATGACCATGCCGGCGATCACGAAGTTGGTGTTCGAGTACGACGGCGCCCTCTGCGGGTCGGGCCGCGGCGGGTACTTGAGGGCGATCGCGACGAGTTCCCCGGGCGTGTGGGAGTCGTATCGGTGCTGGGGGAATCCGGGCCCGGCGGCGCCGCGCACGAACGCGAGGTCGTCCGTGTAGTTCGCGATGCCGCTGGTGTGGTTCAGCAGTTGGCGCAGGGTGATCGTGGTGCCGTCGTAGCCGTTGCCCCGTAGCAGGCCGGGCAGCCACCTCTCGACCGTGTCGTCCATGCGCAGTCTTCCCTCGGCCTCCAGTTGGAGGAGGACGGTCGCGATGAACGTCTTGGTGATACTGGCCCCGCGGAAGTGGTCACCGGCCGAGCGCTCACGGCCCGTCGCCGTGTTGGCGTAGCCCGCCGCGTCGAACCACCTGGCCCCGCCGTCCTGGGCGTGTGCGGCCACTCCGGGCAATCTGCCCGCCTCGACGAGGGCCCGTAGGGCTGCTCGAGTCGCGTCGTGCCCGCGTCCCCCTTGCCCGGCGTTCGCGGCATTCGCGGCATTCGCGGCATTCGCGGTCGGAGTGAGCACGGCCGCGCTGACGACAGCGGCCAGCGTCAGCGCGAGCGAGGCGGTGCGTAAGGACCGCTGCTTCATGGGTGGAACCTCCGGAGCGCAGTGGGAGCGCCGGTGGTGCCCCCTGTGCTCGAAGAGACTCCCGACGGGCGCCCGGGGTTGAGCGTCCGGTCACCGCGGGACGCCGGACCGGCGTTTCGCGGGGTCCCGGACCGGAGGTGGCAGGTCGGGACCAAGCCCGTCTCAGAGGCGCGTCGCAGCACCCATGGCGCAGCGGAGCGAAGGGGTGACCGGCAGCTGGGGTGGCTCAGGAATCCGGTGACAACCATCCGGTGATCTCGTGTGCGGGATCGGCCGCGTGGGAGATCCTTCAGGAGGGCCCCGACCGCGACCGCCGGTCGACGATCGCGTCGCGCGTGGCACGCGTATGGGGATGACCGGGGCCCAGGATTCTCGTCCGGTCGGCCAGCAGCTCGGTGAGCAGGACCACGGCCCGGCCAGGTTCGCCGGCTTCCCCCCGCCAGTGGGCGAGGGCGTGGCGTGTCGCAAGCCTTTGGGGATCGTAGGGGTCGGGTAGCCACGCCTGATCGGCCGGCAGTTTTTCGAAGCCGTACCGATTCGCGCATGCTCCGCCCCGGTGTTGCAGTTGGCGAAGACGACGAGGACCGCCGGCCGGCCCGCTCCGGGAGGGCCTGCCTCTGATTGCCGCGGACGCGGAGCGGCCCCCTGTCCCGGGCGGGGCAGGGGGCCGGTGTCATACGCGGGCAGTTGCTCAGCGTTCCTGGACGAACGCGCTGCCCTTGCGGGATCCCTCGGAGCAGGAACGCTTCTCCGCGGCGGTCATCTTCCGGCTCTTCACCACGACCGCATTGCTCTTGCCATCGGTGCCGTTCTTGACCGGGCCGGTGATGACGTCCTGGAAGTACCAGTAGTAGTGACCCCACTTGGGGCTGTCGTAGTGGGTCTGCCAGGTGCCGGAAACCTTCTGCATCACCTGGGCGCGCGAGATCCAGCCCACCTCGCCGGGCTTCACCGTCATGTTGAGCGAGCTGCCCTCCGAGTGAGAGCTCGACCAACTATGACTGTAACTGGCCGTTATGCTCAGGTCCACGATGCCCGCGATCTTGCCACCGGCGGTGACGGAGACGCCCAAGGAGTCGGTGGATCCCACCGTGTCGTCCCACGTCATCGCCTGAGCGGCATCAGACGTGCTGCAGTTGAAGAGGGAGTTCGACACCTGCCGGAACTCGCCCAGGTACGCCTCTTCGAGCTTGGGCGAGTTGAACGTGCACTTGCCTTCGCCCGAAGCGCAGTCCGCCATGAGCTGCTGCCGTGACGGCTGGTCGGCGGCGGACGCCGGAAGGGTGGCCGCCGCTGCGACTGCGCAGGTCGCGATCGTCATGGTCAGCGCGCGGGCTGCGTAGCGCCTGACGCGGTTCGTTGTCATCGTGGTGCCTCTCACCGTGCTGGGGGGTCGGTGAAGCGCCGTACGACGGGGGTGAATTCAACCACCGCCGACCGAACGTTCCATCACCGCCTGTTGCTTCTGAGATTCTCCGGGCTGGTCTGAGGAGTACGGCGTTAATGAGTCAGCTTGCGGTATGCCCTTCCCGCGTGCGGCTGGCGGCTCCGGTGCCGCCGTCCCCGGCCGTTGCCAGTCCCCCGCGAGAGGCAGTCTCATGAAGACTCCTTCCGCCGATGAGGCTGTCCAGACGGTGCGACCCCGGACGGCGACGTCGCGCACACCACCCGCCCACTGAGCCTGGGCAACGTCTTCGACGCCGAGGGCCTGCCGGCCCGGGGTGCCTCCGTCCGGCGCGTCTCACGACCTCCTCGTCGGGCCGTTCGCCGCAAGGAGCATCCGCCCTGCGGTGGAGGGCCCCGCAAAGGGAAGTTCGGTGCGGAGTGCTGCTGGACAGCGCCACATCTGCATGCATCAGCCAGGGTTCCGAAGCGCCTCACGGGACGGAACAGTCCCGGTGCGAGGCCGTGGCGGTGCCTCGCCCACTGCGGTGCCGTTGCACAGGCGGGGCCACACGTTGCCCGACGGCTCCGACACCGGGCGACATGAGGTGCCCACCCCAGAGCGCATCGCCACGCTCGAACATGTCACGCCGAACCGACACGTTGGCGGATCCCAGCCTGCGCCTGACTCTGCGTAGTCAGCACCAAGTCAGCACGGGAGGGGTGGCGAGGTGCACCACTGCGGATGCCTTCCCCGGTCGGTCCGCCGACGTCATTCCCGGGTAAGCGCGCCCCGGGCGACGACCTGCCTCGCGCGGGCGTGCGGCCATCTCGGCCGCCTGGTCCGGTGGCAGCGACAGGACACCGTTCTCCGTCATCAGAGCGTGGAACTGCTGCCGAGGGTAGGGGGTGCCGGACGGCAGGGCGGCGACGTGTCGGCGTCGGCCACGCCCGGCGGCCAGGCGGACTTGGCGTGCCGCAGGACGATCAGACGCCGGGCGGCGCGCGACGTCATGGCGTCACCGGCTGGTGGTGGCCGACCTCACGCGCGAGGTCCAGCCCGAGGACGCGGTCGAGAAAGGCGAACGTCTCGAACTTGGCACCGGCCGGAACGTCGGCGCTCGTCGCCACTCCGGCCAGCATGTCCAGGACGGAGGGGACCCCGAGATCATCGGCCAGCGCGGCATGAGCCCGTCGCAACACATCGGCGGGGATCGGCCTGGACGGCTCCTGCGCCCATGCGGACACCTGCTGCCGCCACTGCCCCAGTGACCGTCGGGCCTCGGCGAGCGCGGCACTGGTGACCGTGACGGGTGTGCGGTGGGCGTGGTGGAGCAACAACATCCTCACAGCCAGCGGATCGGTCCCCTCCGGGGCGAGGAGTGGGCCTGGGTCGGGGGCGCCCTCGTCGAGGAGTGCCGGGCTGACCTGGCCCACGTCGAGCCAGACCCCGCCTACGGCGTCCTGTCCGGGGGTGCCGTACTCGGCGAGGTGCACATCGGCAACGGCGCACAGTGCACCGGTCAGCCCGTGAACACCGACGGTGGCAGGCGGGTGGATGCCGAGTGCGGACATGGCCCGATCGAGCGCTCGGGCTTGCTCGGGAGGCAGGTCCGGCGTGGTGAGGACGGTGAGGGACTCCAGGCCATGCAGCTCCGCGGTGCGCGCCAGTACGTCACCGACCAGCGGCGCCCTCAGGTGCACCGTGCCGACTCCGGCGCCGATAACCGGCAGGTGGACGCAGATGCGCAGCAGGTGGCGGTGGGGGGTAGGAACGTCCACGAGGTGTCCGGTGCGGGTGTCGGTGATACGCAGCATGATGCGGAGGCTAGTCCGGGAAACGTCCGGAACGGCGGAGAACCCGACCATGAGGCCGACGTTGCGCAATACCCAGGGCCGCGCGGTCGCGTCGTCCACAGCTCGCCGCGCCGCGACAGTAGCGGCGTAGCCACCCACCGACGGGCGGGGGCCCACCCCGTTGAGTCTCCCGCGGGGGGAGACACCAGGGCATGGGCCCAGCAGACGGCGCCGGGCGCTCCCGTACGGAGCGGCCCCCTCGGCCTCCAGCCGGTCTTCAACTCCGGGGTGGCGTTCTCCATCGGCGACGACGCCCCCGCCTGGATGGTCATCGCCGCCACTGGGCTGGTTACCGTCGCGGTGGCGGTCGCATTGTGGCGCACCGCACCGACGGCCTCCCGCCTGCGGGGCACGGCCCTGTCCCTCGTCCTCGGGGGTGCGGCCGCCAATCTGATCGACCGGGCGGCGGACGGGTACGTCACCGACTACCTGCACACCGGCTGGTGGCCCACCTTCAACCTCGCCGACGTCTTCGTCATGGGCGGCGGCCTGCTGCTCCTCGCCACCTCCTGGCGCGCCGACACGGCCACCGAGAACGCGGGGACGCGGCACCGCAGCCGCCCGCACGGCGGCAGGTCGTTCAGCGGCGCCCGCGGACCGCGATCACGGCCAGGGGGAACGAGATGCGAGCCGGGTCGCGCAGTTCCGCGATTCCGGCTTCGACCTCCTCCTCACTGAGCAGGCCGCGTTCGACCAACGCGGGGGTGAGGGTGGTCAGGGACAGCCGCGAGACCTCCGCGACCGGGGCGCCCGGGTGGGAAGCCGGCGTCGGCCAGGACGGCGGTCTGAGGTCCCCCGATGCGGTCCGGGTCGCGGTGGTAGTCACTGTGCGCCAGGGCCGGCAGCCGGCGGTCGCCGTGCGCGCCGAGGAGGGTGGCGTCCCAGGAGGCCAGGGACACCTCGTCGTCGGGGGTCCAGGTACGTTCCACACCTTCACAGCGTCGGCCTCACCGAAGCCGAACTTCCAGGCGCAGCCGATGCACGTGGCATGCGGGTGGGCGGGTACGACGAGGCCGCCCGCCTGCCGGACGGCGCGGGCGAAGCGACCGAAGCGGCCGTCACGGGCCCGGTAGCGCCAGTTGATGAAGGTGCCCGGGTCGGTGCCCACGGCCAGGACGTGGCCGGTGCGCGTGGTGACCTCCTCGCCGGTGAGGACGAGCAGACGGTCGGCGGCGGCGCCCGCGGAAGCCGCGGCCGCCGAGCGCGGTGCCGCGCTGGTCGAACAGGCCGATGTCGAGGGCGTTGCCCGGGGTGCCCGGCGGGGTCGGCGGCCTGTCGTAGCGGTAGGAGACGCGTAACTCGCCCACGCCCGGCGGGACGTCGAGCGGGACGTACCCGAAGTCCGGTGCGCCGGGCGGGATCGTGCCGCGCAAGGTCGTGGTGGTGGTGGTGGTCGGCTCGGCTTCCGCGGCCGCGGCCGTGACGGAGGAGGAATTGGCTGCGACGGCGGTGGACGAAGCGGCTGCCTGTGCCAGCAGTGCTCGTCCACTGAGGGCCATGGCACCCAGGATCGCGGGGAAAGGTGAATCCGGCGTGAACGCGCCTCCGCCGAAGGCGACCTCTCAGGTCCTCCCGTACTCGTCGTGGCGGCGCAGCCAGAAGGCCTCCTCGCCCTCCTCGTGGCGACCCATCGGCGTGCGGTCGAGGAGGCCGTAGTAGGCCATGGCAGGCTCAAGGCCGCGCGCGGTGGTGACGTAGGTCCGGTAGACGGTGCCGTCCCACAGCGCATAGGAACTCAGCCCCGGCCCCTCGGTGACGTACTGGAGCACGTCAGTGCCGGTCGCCTGCGCCATCCGACTCACGATCGGCGGAATCTCTCCCCCGAGGAACGGCCCCAGCTCCTCCTCGGTGTACAGGAAGCCGAGGTCGCGGTGGAAGTCGCCGCCGACGGTGGAGACCCAGTCGAAGCTCCAGCCCATCCGCTCCCTGTAGGCAAGGAGCTTGTCGCGGGGCGCCCGCGAGGAGCAGATCAGCGTGACGTCGCGGGCCTTGAGGTGGACCACGTTGGGGTCGAGGGTGTCCGCGATCGAGGAGCAGACCGGGCATCCTGCCGCGTAGGGCGGGCCGAACATGAAGTGGTAGACGAGCAGCTGCGAACGCCCGTCGAAGAGGTCCGCGAGCGACTTGGTTCCGTCTTCGGTCTCGAAGCGGTAGTCCTTCTCGACCGGCACCCAGGGAAGCTCCCGCCGCTTCCGCGCGAGCTCGTCGCTGCGTCGGGTGAGCTGCTTCTCCTCCACGAGCAGCTCCTGTCGGGCTGCCTGGAATTCCTCTTGTGTGCCGACCCTGTGCTCGGGCATTGCCTTTCCCTCCTGTGTGGGAGCAGAAGACCGCATCGCGGCGGGTCGTCACCCGCAGCGGCTGTCAGCATTGCCTGCACCGGCGTGCCCGTCCCGGCCTGTCTCCACCGTACGCGCGCGGGGGCGGCAGGACCCAGCCGAGGTCCCTCGGCGCCCAGACCGAGCTCAGTCCTCAGTCCTACCGGGGCGCTCGCCGGGGAGCCAGTGGAGGGCGAACCAGAGTTCCATCCGGACGTCAGGGTCGTGGAGGTCGGTGCCGAGCAACTCGGCTACGCGGCCGATGCGGTGGCGCACGGTGTTGCGGTGGACCTGGAGTGCGGTGGCCGTCTGGTCCCAGCTGCAGTGCAGGGCGAGCCAGCTGCGCAGCGTTTCCAGCAGGGCGGCGGGTCCGGGCGGGGCGGCGGTGTCCAATGGGGCGAAGCGGGTGCGGGCCAGCGCGGTGGCGTCGGCGGGGTTGACGATGCTGTGGACGCTCTGCTCTTCGGCGCGGTGGTGTGCGACGGGCTCACTGGTGGCGAGGGCGCGCCGCAGGGCCCGTTCGGCCTGCGTGTGGGCGACGGGCAGGTCGGTGGTGGCCACTGGCGCGCTGAAGCCCAGTGTCCAGCCGAGCCGTGAGGCGGCCTCGGCCTCGTTGGCGTGTCCGCCGGGGATCAGGGCGCGCAGGGCGTCGCCGTCGAGGTCGACCCTGCGGGCGTGTGCGGCACCATCGTGCCGCGCGGAGGGGCACAGGGGTGTGAAGCGCGCACGCGGGCCGACGGCTACGGGCTGTCCTCCCGCAGGCGGAATCCGGTGACCAGGTCGGGCCGGATCCGGATGGTTCCCGATGCGGTACCCGCGGCCCACGGCCGGAGCAGGTGTGCGTAACGCTCGATCTCGGCGGGGTCGCTGACGGCAGTGGCGTAGCCGGTCACGACCACGCTCCATCCCAGGTGTGACCGCGGATCGATAGCGTCCGCTTCGTACGCGACGACGATACCTGCGCCTTCCTGGGTCGCGAGAAGGGCTGCCAGCGTCGAGCCGTCCTGAACGCGGACGATGATGTCCCCCGCGTCGAGAAGGTGGTTGACAGGACGGACGGCGGGCAGCGCATGCCTGCTGAAGACGATGCGCCCCAGCTCAACGGAACCCAGCAGCTTCAGCGCCTCGTCGGTAGGCAGATCCTCCACGCGTCGCTGCGCCGTCCGGAGGGCAGCCGGAGTGGGGGCCGTACCGACTCGATGGCTCTTCATCGTGGGCACCTCGGTCGAGCAGGAGGACGTCGGTCGCGCATCCGTTGTGAGCTCGGCGGCAGCGGCCGCAGAGGGATGTCTCCTGCCAGGGTCTCCGGGATGCACTCGTTCGGACATGGGCCGGTCGGACCCCAGAGGGGGCCACAGGGCCCATGCCCGGGATGGGCCGTACCCCCAAGACTGGAGGCACACTCGAACCAAGGAGGCTGTTCATGAGCACCACCTCCTCCACCCGCTTCGCCACGGCGCTGCCCACCGATCGCCGTTCCCAACTGATGGAACTGGCCCACGAGGTCAATTTCGACGAGGGGACGCATCTCTTCCGCGAGGGCGGTCACGCCGACCGGTTCTGGATCGTCCGGTCCGGCACCGTGACCCTGGACGTCCACGTGCCCGGGCGGCGCGCCGCCGTCATCGAGAGCCTCGGCGCCGGCCAGCTGGTCGGCTGCTCGTGGCTCTTCAAGCCCTACTCCTGGCGTCTGGGCGCCGAGGCGATGACGCCAGTCCGCGCATACGAATTCGACGCGGCACGCGTACGGATGCTGATGGAGGCCGACGCCGCATTCGGCTCGGCCCTGGGCCACTGGGTCGGGGAGGTTCTCGCCCACCGGCTGCAGGCGGCCCGAGTCCGGCTCCTCGATCTGTACGCGCCCTACGGCAGCGGCAGCTTCCTCTGACCATCCGTACGGCGAAGGAGCCGGCCATGCCCGCATCCCGCTACACCGTCAGTGACGTCATGACGCACACCGCGATCGCCATCGGCCGTGAGGCGTCCTACAAGGAGATCGTCGAGCTGATGCATCAGTGGAAGGTCAGCGCGGTTCCCGTCCTGGAAGGGGAGGGCCGGGTCGTCGGTGTCGTCTCCGAGGCGGACCTCCTGCCGAAGGAGGAGTTCCGGTGGACGGATCCCTCTCTGCCCGATCAGCTGGAGCAGGCGTCGAAGGCCGCCGGGGTGCTGGCCGAGGAGCTCATGTCGAGCCCGGCGATCACCGTGCATCCCGACGCTCCCGTCGCCGAGGCCGCGCGGATCATGGCCCGCAAGGGCGTCATGCGCCTGCCGGTCGTCAACGCGCTGGACATGCTGGAGGGCGTCGTGAGTCGCAGCGACCTCCTGAAGGTGTTCCTACGGCCCGACGAGGAGCTTGAAGAGGAGATCCGCCAAGCCGTGCTTGCCGAATTGGCGCCCGGTACGACCTTGAATTTCGTCGTGCAGGAAGGCGTCGTCACCTTGTACGGCCCGCTGCGGGACCGCGCCCTGGTGTCGCTTCTCGCACGAGCAATCCGTACGGTCGAAGGTGTTGTGGACGTCAGGATGGACCTGGACAGCACGCTCGGTGCGGCCGCCTAGTCCTCGCCTAGTCCCCACCGTCGGCAAGTAGCTGGCCGCGCCATGGGGTGCACTGCATTCCCTACTGAGACAATCCGACTGAAGACGCGCATTTCGGACCAAACCTGGGGCGATCATGGCCGACGATTCGAACGCCTCCGCCGAGGCTCCGATCAAGGTATTCCTCCTCGACGACCACGAGGTGGTCCGGCGAGGACTGCATGACCTCCTGGACGCCGAACCGGACATCACTGTCGTGGGTGAGGCGGGCACGGCTGAGCAGGCGCTGGCCCGCGGACCGGCACTGCGCCCGGACGTCGCCGTGCTCGATGTGCGTCTCCCCGACAGCGACGGGATCACCGTGTGCCGCGAGCTGCGCTCGAGGATGCCGGACCTGGCCTGTCTGATGCTGACCTCGTTCGACGACGAGGACGCCCTGCTGGACGCCATCATGGCGGGTGCCGCCGGATACGTGCTGAAGCAGATCAAGGGCTCGGACCTCGTCTCAGCGGTGCGGACGGTCGCAACCGGCCAGTCCATGCTGGACCCGGCCACCACCGCCCGCCTGATGCACTCGCTCCGCGATCCGGACGTGGCCAAGGAGCCCGAGGACGCCCGGCTTGCCGGCCTGTCCGAGCGGGAGCGGGCCGTGCTGGAACTCATCGGCGAGGGCCTGACCAACCGGCAGATCGCCAAACAGCTCTACCTGTCGGAGAAGACGGTCAAGAACCACATCTCGCGGCTCCTGGGTAAGCTGGGCGTCGAACGGCGGGTCCAAGCGGCCGTGATCGCGGCCCAGGTCCACGAGCACGAGCACGACATCGGCGATCCGAAGCACTAGGCAGCCGACAGGCACAGGTCACGGCGATGGTGGTGTCAGCGGTACCCACCACTCCAGATGGGTCCCCCGTTCCCCTGCACCCCGCGCAGCGACCGCCATGCTCCCACCGAGCTTCTCGGCACGCTCGGCGAGGTTGCGCAGTCCGCTGCGCCGGCCGCCGCCGGGCAGGCCGATGCCGTCATCGGTCACCGTGACCGTCAGCGTGCCGTTTGCCGCGACGACGGAGACCTCCGCACGGGTGGCCCGCGCATGCCGGGCGACGTTGGTCAAGGCCTCTCCGATGACGGCGAGGACCTCTTCGGCCACGGCCGCGGGAACGTCGGTGTCGATCAGCCCTTCCATGCGCAGTGCCGGGGTGAACCCGAGGATGGCGGCAGCCCCGTCGATGGCCTGGACGGTTCGGGAGCGCAGTTTCGGAGGCATCCCGGGCGCTTCGTGTTCGCGAAGCCCGAAGATGGTGGATCTGATGATCTTGATGGTGGCGTCGAGGTCGTCGACGGCCCGCGCGAGCCGTTCGGAGGCTTCGGGGTGGTCGACGAAGCGCTGGGCGCTCTGGAGGGTCATGCCGGTGGCGAAGAGTCGCTGGATGGCGAGGTCGTGGAGGTCACGGGCGATGCGGTCGTGGTCTTCGAGCAGGCTCATCTGCTCGGCGTCGTGGCGCCGGTCAGCCAGCTCCAGGGCGAGGGCTGCCTGGCCGGCGAAGCCGGGCAGGGGGGCGACCTCCGCGGGAGCGAACACGGGGCGGCCGTGGTGCCTGGCCAGCATCATGACGCCGCTGAGTTTCTCCTTGGTGCCGACGGTGACGGCGACGGCCGGGCCGAAGCCCCTCCAGCGTTCGGGCTGCGCGGTGACCCGTTCGTCGGTCGCCACGTCCGCGACCGTGATCAGGCCGTCGTTGGCGAGGGCGGCTTCGGCGAGGGTGCTCTCGGTGCTGGGCAGGATGATGTCGCGGTGTGCCTCGGCGCCTTCTCCGAGGGCGAGGGAGCCGTGTAGCTCTCCCGTGGGGCCGAGGAGGTAGAAGACGCCCATGTCCGCGCCGGCGATGTCCTTGGCGCGCTCCATCATTCCCTCGAGGACCTCGTCCCGGGGCGTGCCGGAGAGCAGGGCGCTGGTGATGTCGGAGCTGGCCGCCAGCCAGCGCTCGCGCAGCCGGACCTCCTCGAAGAGGCGGGCGTTCTCGATGGCGATGCCGGCCGCGCCGGCGAGGGTGGACAGGACCGCTTCGTCCTCCTCGTCGAAGTCGGTGCCGCCGCGCTTCTCGGTGAGGTAGAGGTTGCCGAACACCTCCTCACGGACCCGGATGGGGACGCCGAGAAAGGAGTGCATCGGCGGGTGGTGGGCCGGGAAGCCGTACGAGGCGGGGTGCTCGGAGAGCTCGGAGAGCCTCAGCACTTCCGGGTGACGGATCAGCTCGCCGAGGATGCCGTGGCCGGAGGGCAGGTCGCCGATCTGCGCGCGGAGCTCGTCGCTGATGCCGACGGGGAGGAACTGGGCGAGCTTCTGCTCGTCGCCGATGACGCCGAGGGCCCCGTATTCCGCGTCGACGAGGACGACCGCGGCCTCGACGATGCCGCGCAGTACCTGGGGCAGGTCCAGTTCACGCCCGACCGACATGACGGCTTCGAGCAGACCGTTCAGCCGATCCCGGGTGCCCCTGACCTCGTCCATCCGCACCTGGAGCTCGTCGAGCAGTTCGTCCAGCCGCAGCCGTGGCACGCCGCTTCCCTGGGCGGACCGACCGCCTGCGCTCATGTCGCACCTCCGGGCGGCAGCAGCCGTGGCACGCCGCTTCCTTCACGGTAGTCCCGGCCGGGTGGGCGTGCCGTTCAGCCGGTGCGGCCAGCTTCGTGCCGGCGGATGGCTCGGGTGGCGGCGTGGGAGCCTCGTGCAGGTGCCGGACGTGCGCGTCGGGGCCGGGGAAGAACACCGTGGTTCGGCCTGTGTCGGACCAGCACACGTCGTAGGGCGGGGTGCCGTCCGCGTGGTGCAGGGATACGACCTCGCCGTCGCGTCCCGGCGTTCCGACGGCGGGGCCGCCGACGACGATCTGGTCGCCCACTTCGGCGTGGATCCCGTTCCCGGGGGTGTACACGTTCATGATCATGACCTTCTTCGGAATGCGGCCCGCAGGAGCCGGGCGGCGAGGAACGCGGAGATGGCGGCTGCTGCCGCGAGCCAGATGCCGGACCAGCCCACGGGCCGGGTCTCCAGCAGCGACTGGAGCGCAGGAACGTACAGGGCGGCCATCGCCAGCAGGGCGGAAGCGGCCACAGCGGCCGGGAGGAAGAGGTTTTCCCTGGTCAGCAGCCGGGTCCGTAGTCCCAGGGCCACACCCAGCTGGGCCCCGAGGAGGGCGAGGAAGAGCACGCTCTGCCAGGGGAGGTCCATGGATCGTGCGGCGACGCCGGCCAGCAGGCTGGCAGCCGTCACGGCCGCGGCCAGGACGAGGAGGCGTTGCCACACGCCCGCGGCGAGGATGTGCTGGCCCGGGGGCCGGGGCGGGCGTCGCATGGCTTCCGGGGCGACGGGTTCGGCGCCCATGGCCACGCCCGTCAGACCGTGGGTGAGGAGGTTGATCCACAGGATCTGGCCGGCCCGCAGGGGCAAGGGCAGGCCGAGCAGCGGTCCACTGAGCATCACCAGGATCTCGGCGGTCCCGCCCGCCATGGCGTAGACGAGGAAGCGCCGGATGTTGTCGTAGACGCGGCGGCCTTCCTCCACGGCCACGACCACGGTGGCGAGCTCGTCGTCGGTGAGGACGAGGTCGGCGGCCTGGCGGGCCACCTCGGTGCCGCGGGCACCCATGGCGACGCCGATGTCGGCCTGGTGGAGGGCAGGGCCGTCGTTGACTCCGTCGCCGGTCATCGCGGTCACGGCGCCTCGGGCCCGCCAGGCGTGGACGATGTCCAGTTTCTGCTGCGGGTCGGTACGGGCGAAGACGCGGATCGCGGTGAGGTCGGTGTCCGGGGCTGCGGCCAGCTCCGGACCCGTGAGGACCTCGCTGCCCGGGCCGTCCTTGACGAGGCCGGTGCGTACGGCGATGGCGTGGGCTGTCGCCGGGTGGTCGCCGGTGATCAGGATCGGGGTGATGCCTGCCGCACGGCAGGCCGCCAGGGTGGCGGCGGCTGCTGCTTTCGGCGGGTCGCTGATCGCGAGCAGGCCGAGCAGGCGCAGTCCGTGCTCCGCCTCGGCAGCAGACGGGGACCGGGTCCGTTCGGCGGTGGCGACGGCCAGGACGCGAAAGCCTTCGGTGGCCATCTCGGCGGCCTGACGGCGGGTGGTGGCAAGAACCTCGGACGGATCGTCGAGCAGCTCCGGGGTGAGGACGGCTTCTGGGGCCCCTTTGAGGCAGATGAGGGTAGTCCCGTCAGGGGTCCGGTGCACGGTGGTCATGCGCTTGCGCCCGCTGTCGAAGGGCACTTCCCCGGTACGGGGGTGGGTCTGGCGCAGCTCGGCCGGGCCCGGGCAGCCGGCTTTGGCAGCGGCTGCCAGCAGTGCGGCCTCCATGGGGTCTCCGACGGCTGTCCAGACGTCCGACCTCTCCGCCGGCGGCCTCAGGCCTGCGTCATTGCACAGGGACACCGTAGTGAGCAGTTCCCGCACCGGTCGCAGCTGCTCGGCCGTGAGAAAGTGCCCTTCGATGTCCAGGTCCCCGTAGGGCTCGTATCCGGTGCCGGACAGGGCGATCGCGCCGGAGGGAAGCCATACCTGCTGGACGACCATGCGGCCCTCGGTGAGGGTGCCGGTCTTGTCCGTGGCCAGCACGCTCACCGAGCCCAGCGTCTCGACGGCGGGCAGGCGCCGGACCAGCGCCCCGCGGGCCGCCATGCGGCGGGCGCCCAATGCGAGGGCGAGGGTGACCACGGCGGGTAGGGACTCGGGCACGGCAGCGACGGCGAGGCTGATCGCTGTGACGGCCATCGTGCCCAGCGCGAACCCGCGCACGAGGCCCAGGGCGAAGAACAGCACGCACAGGGCCAGGGTCACGGCGGCCAGGATGCGGCCGAGGGAGGCGAGGCGGCGCTGGAGCGGTGTCGGCTCGTGGCCGCCGTCGACGAGCGCCGCGATCCGGCCGAGCGCGCTGGCTTCACCGGTGGCCGTGGCGGTGGCGATACCCCGGCCGCGGACGACGACGGTGCCGGCGCTCACCGTCTCGCCCGAGGTCTTGTCGACGGGTTCGGATTCGCCGGTGAGCATGGATTCGTCCATCAGGAGCGAGGACGCCTCGGTGATGTCCGCATCCGCCGCGACGATGTCACCCTCGCCCAGCAGCAGGCTGTCGCCGGGCACCACGAGGGCTGCGGGCACCTCGCGACCGGCTCCGTCGCGCAGCACCCGGGCATGTGGGGCCGAGAGTGCCGAGAGTGCGGCGACCGCGTGGTCCGCCCGGACCTCTTGGGCAACCCCGACGGTGGTGTTGAAGACGACCACCAGGCCGATGATGACGGCGTCCGGGTGGTCACCGATCGCGATGGTCAGCAGGGCGGCACCGAGCAGCACCATGATCAGTGGATCGCGGAGCTGTGCCAGCGCCCGCTGGTGGATCGGTGTCGGTGGGGGCGGTGCCACCTCGTTGCGGCCGTACCGGACCAGTCGGCGTTCGGCCTCGGCCTGTGTCAGTCCCGTCGGGGCGGAGGAGCCGACAGAGGCCGTGTCGATCGCTCGGCTGGTCATCGCGGGCTCAACCGGTGGGGACGGTGATCACCGGGCAGTGCGCACGGTGCAGGAGGCCATGGACGACGGATCCGATCCGCATGCCCGTGTATCCGCCGCGTCCGCGGCGGCCCACGATAACGGCCAGGGCGTGCTTGGCGGCCTGGGCCAGCTCCTCGACCGGGTGGCCTGTGAGGACCTCGTGGGTGACGTGCACGTCCGGATACTTCTCGGACAGTCCGGCGGTGGCCTCGGAGAGCAGGGTGCGCTGTGCCCTCAGCGCCACCTCCTCTTCGTCCAGCATGATCAGCGGGCGCTGCCAGACGAAGACGACCCGCAGCGCCGCGCCCCGGAGGTCGGCCTCGTCGAAGGCGAAGGCCAGTGCGGCCGTGGCGGACGCGCTGCCGTCGATACCGGCGACGACGTAGGGCGGCTGCTGGCTGATGTGCTCCGCGTCGCCCACCACGACGACCGGGCATTCGGCCTGGGCGGTGATGGGGACCACGAGTGAGCCGGCGCTGAAGAACTCCGCGGTGCGGCTCAGATGGCGGGAGCCGAGTACGACCATGCGGGCGTCCCGCGCCACGCCACCGAGGACGGGTGCGGGGAAACCGCCCAGCAGATCCGCGGTGACGGCCACCTCGGGGTGGCGGTTGTGCACCCAGTCCTCGGCCTGTGCCAGTCTTTCGGCCCCTGCCTGCCGCATGGACATCTGGCCGGGGGCGTCGTCTACGTGATGGATGTCGTGCTGCGGCGGCACCGCGAGCACCAGGCGCAGCGGCAGCCTGCGCCGCTGTGCCTCGTCGGCGGCCCAGGCCAGGGACAGGTGCCAGTCCCTGACCGGGTCGATGCCCACGACGATGTCCCGGGTTCCTGCCTGGTGGCTGGTCATGACGGGCTCCCGAAGTCGCTGCCTGTCCGGGGGATGAGGAGGACCGGGCAGTGGGCGTGGTGGACCAGGCTGTGCGTGGTCTTGCCCAGGTTCGGGGCGAGTCCGAGGGGTCCGGGGACCCGGCGGCCGCCCATGACGAGCAGGTCGGCATGGCGGGACGCCTCGACGAGGACGCCGGCCACGGAGATGCTCTTCTCCGCACCGGCATCCACATCCACTTCGGGGAACTCCTCACGGATCACGTCCGTGACGGCCCGCAGGGTCTCTGCGTGCCCGCCCGCGATCTCGTCGATGCCGTCGAGCATGCTGACCACCTCGCCGACGGACTGGAGCACGTTCCACACGTGCAGCAGCCGCAGCGAAGCCTTGTGCAGTTCGGCTTCCCGGGCGGCGTACCGGGCGATCAGGAGATCGTGCTCGTCGCGCACGGCCGCGAGGACGCTGCCGGTCTCCTCGGCCCCGTCGATGCCTCGGACGACGATGACGGGCGTCGAGGCGACGGCTGCTGTATCCAAGCCTACAGAGCCGAGCATGAGGGAGTTGAAACCGCCCAGGCCGCGGTTGCCCACCACGATCGTGCCGTGCAGCCCGCCGGCCCGGTGCAGGCTGTCGACGGCGTCCGCGCGGCTGAATTCCGTGGTCACGGGCAGGCCGGGGTACTCGGCCGACACGGCCTTCGCCGTGTCGTCGAGGAGCTCCCGACCGTTGACGCGGACCCGTTCGATGGTCTCCGCCGACAGGTACAGGGCCCGGCCGTCGGTGTCGGCGCCGAAGACGATGTGCAGGGGGCGGTCGCGCCGTACGGCCTCCTTGGCCGCCCAGAGAGCGGCAGTGCGTGCCGACTGCGAGCCGTCCACGCCGACGACGACCGAGCTGGTGTCCGGGGTACGGAATGCGCTTTCCACGATTCCTCCCAACCGAGAAGCCGATGAGGGACACCACTCACGCTGGCACCGTCGGTGCTCCTGGGCGAGGGCCGCCCGGGACCACCGCTGGGGCCAAAGGTCCCCATCAACCGGCCGGGGCCCTTACGGGCCCCAGGACGGGACCGTTCGGCCCTCGATCACCGGAAGGCCCCGACGGATGGTGGGGGCAGACCCCACACCGGACATCGGTCTCGCGTGACACGGCGGAGCAGGAGGACCTCATGAAGCACCTGAAAGTGGCGGACCTGATGACCGACGAGGTCGCCTCCGTAACACCAGGCACCCCATTCAAGGACGTCGCGAAGCTCCTCGCCCAGTACGACATCACGGGAGTCCCGGTCCTGGACGACCAGGACCGTGTGGTGGGTGTCGTTTCGCAGACGGACCTGCTGGCGCACACGGCCCGGCACAACAGCGCAGTGGCCGTGCCGCCCAGCGCGGGCGACGTCATGTCCGCGCCCGCGGTCACGGTCCACCCCGAAGAAACAGTGGCCGACGCCGCCCGGCTGATGACCCGCCGGAGCATCGAACGCCTCCCCGTCGTGGACGTGGAGGACCGGCTCGTCGGCATCGTCACCCGCAGGGACCTGCTGCGCACGTTCCTGCGCCCGGACTCCGAGATCCGTCGGCGAGTGACCGACGAGGTCCTCGCGGAGGTACTCGGTGTGCCGACCGGTGACGTAGACGTGCACGTGGTGGACGGCATCGTCACTCTCGGCGGCGAGGTCGAGCTCCGAAGTCAGCTCCCCGTACTGCGCAACCTCGTCGAGCACCTCGACGGGGTCGTCGCCGTGGCATCGCGTGTCACCGCCCGCACCGACGACACGGCAACCGCTCAAGCCGACCGCGCTCGCCATGCGATGCCGTGGTGACGGGGCGCCGACCGCGCGAAGGAAGTAACTGCCATGAAGGACCATGTGAGTGTCGGAGTCGATGGCTCCAAGGAGAGCCGGGCAGCAGCACACTGGGCCGCGCAGGAGGCCGTCGTGCGGCAGGTGCCTCTGCGACTGGTGCACGCGGTCGACTGGCTCTTGGACCCCGTTGTCCCCGGTCTGGACCGGCAGGACGCAGAGCAGTGGGCGGACAAGGCCCTGACAGAGACCTCAGAGGAACTGCACCGGCGCCATCCGCAGCTGGAGATCACCACGCGCAGCCTCAAAGGCCGACCGGCGGCCGCCCTCGCCGCGGAGGCCGCCGACGCAGGGCTGCTGGTACTGGGCTCCCGAGGCCTGGGCGGGCTGGTGGGCTTCATCATCGGCTCGGTGGCGATGTCCACCCTGGTCGCAACCGACACTCCGGTCGTTCTCGTGCGCGTCGCCGACGACCCGGACGGCCCGGGCACCGGTTCGAACGCCGAGGTCGTCGTGGGTGTCGACATCCACGAAACCTTCGACCACGTACTCGACTTCGCCTTCGAAGAAGCCGCCCGGCGCAACTGTCCGCTGCGGGCCGTGCACGGGTGGAAGATGCCCTCTGCCTACAACTACGTCCCCTTCTTCGACCCGGACAACGAACAGGACATCGGCAGGAGCGTCACACACTTGGTGGACGACATGCTGCTGCCCTGGCAGCACAAGTTCCCCGACGTGGAAGTCAGCCAGAGTGTGTTCATGGGATCCGCGGGCGAGCACCTCGTCCGGGCTTCGCAGGGCGCCGGACTCGTCGTCGTAGGACGCCATGTGCGCCGCTCTCCCCTTGGCGCGCACCTGGGTTCGGTCGCCCACGCGGTCCTGCACCACGCAGCGGCACCGGTGGCCGTCATCGCCCACCGGTGAAGGGGCGATCTGCCTCGGCCCCGAACGGTGCACCCTCCTCACCATCTCAAGTCCAGAAAGCGGCTGCCGGTCGTCGACTCGGAAGGCCGTGTGGTCGGCGTACTCAGCCGCAGCGATCTGATCCAGCTGTTCCTCCGCCGCGACCACTCGATACAGGAAGAGATCCTCGAGGACGTCCTCACCCGGACGCTCCACCTCGCTCCTTCGGCCATCACCGTCGATGTCGAAGACGGCATGGTGACCCTCAGTGGCACCCTGCCGCAGCCCGGACTGCTGCCCGTGGTGGTGCGCCTCTGCCAGAGCGTCGACGGGGTCGTCGACGTCGACAGCAGACTCACCTGGACCGAGACCAAACAGAGCTGACCGGGGAGGAGGGCCGATCGGTCCCCGGTTGGACCGCTCGGACCTTCCCAGGGGCAGGGCAAGCGGAACAGCCTGGAAGTAGCCGTCCATCCGACTCCAGGAGGAACACACCATGTCGAACTGCATCAGCGTAGGGCTGGACGGATCGAGCGCCGGCCTCGCCGCCGCCGACCGGGCCGCGGCGCGGCACTCACCGTGGTCGGCCGGCGTATCCGCCGCTCGGCACTCGGCACCCGCATCGGGCCCATCACCCACGCGGTGATGCACCACGCCCCTCACCGGTCGCCGTCGTGGCGCACGGCTGAGGCCGCACAGACAGGACCAATCCCGTGACCGCAACACACTTCGACCTCGACCCCGACACCGCGGCCCGGCTCGTCGGCGACGCCGTCACCGCCCCGTCCATGCACAACGCCCAGCCATGGAAGTTCGTGTTCCGCCCGGGCAGCAGCGTCCTCGCCCTGTACGGCGATCCGGAACGTGCCATGACGCGAACCGACCCGAATCACCGCGCTCTCCACCTCGGTTGCGCCGCGGCGCTGTTCAACTTGCGCGTGTCCGCGGCCTGGAACGGTCGCCCGGTCAGCGTACGACTCCTGCCCGACGACTCCGATCCATGGCTCCTCGCCACGGTGACCCACGACGAAGCTGCGGGTGGGGATCACGATCTGGCCGCCCTGCACGACGCCGTCCGACGTCGGCACACCAGCCGGTACCCCTTCAGCGACGAGCCGGTACCGACCGCACTGCTGGACGGTCTGGGGGCCGCAGCCCGCTTGGAGGGCTGTCGGCTGACCGTCCCGAGCACGTGGCACATCGAAACCGTGCTCGGGCTGGTGCGGGATGCGGAGCACCACGAGGAGATGGATCCGCTCGCCCAGGCGGAGACCGCCGCCTGGACCTCCCAGGCGCAGGGCGCAGGGGGCACGCGCAGCGACGGCATTCCCGCCGCCGCATTCGGCCCGAAGAGTTCCGGCGGCCCGGCCCCCGTACGCGACTTCGGCCGGGCCCAGCCGGTACCGGACCGCGGCTGGGCCGTGTTCGAGAAGCGGCCGCAGCTGGCCCTGCTCAGCACCACGGGAGACACGAAAGGCGACTGGCTGCGGGCCGGCCAGGCGTTGCAGCGCATCCTGCTCCAGGCCACTACCGACGGCCTTGCCACCTCGATGACGTCCCAGCCCCTGGAATGGCCGGAGCTGCGGTGGACGGTCCGCGACCCGGTCGCGGCCATGGGCCACGTGCAGATGGTCCTCCGTCTCGGCTACGGCCCCGCAGGCCCCGCCACGCCCCGCCGCCCCGTCTCCGAGGTTCTGGAAATCCGAGAGTAGACGCCACCGGCGTCTGCCGCGGTTCAGTCCTTCCCGAGCGTGGCCGCGTGGTCGGGTACGGCGGTCTGCAGGTCCTTGGACGGACGCTCGTAGCCCGTGGACCGGGGCCTCGGCGGCAAGGTCAGCGAGGGTACGGCCACGTCCGCGTAGGGAACCGAGGACAGCAGATGGGCCATCATGTTGATCCGCGCGCTGCGCTTGTCGTCGCTCTCGACCACGTACCATCGGGCATCCGCCGTGTCCGTGTGGACGAGCATCTCGTCCTTGGCCCTCGAGTACGCCTCCCAGCGCGTGAGGGACTCCAGATCCATCGGGGAGAGCTTCCACCGGCGCAACGGGTCCTCCGCACGGGCGCGGAACCGCTCCTCCTGCACTGCATCGCTGACGGAGAACCAGTACTTGCGGAGCAGGATCCCGTCCTCCACCAGCATCCGCTCGAAGACCGGACACTGCCGCAGGAAGAGCTGGTGTTCCGCAGGCGTGCAGAAGCCCATGACGTGCTCGACCCCGGCCCGGTTGTACCAGCTGCGGTCGAACAGGACGATCTCGCCGGCGGCGGGCAGATGCTCGACGTAACGCTGGAAGTACCACTGGGTACGCTCCCGCTCCGTCGGCGTGGGCAGCGCCGCGATGCGTGCGACACGGGGGTTGAGGTGTTCGGCGACGCGCTTGATCGTGCCCCCCTTGCCCGCGGCGTCACGCCCCTCGAAGACGACGACCAGGCGGGCGCCCTCCGCGCGCGTCCACTCCTGGAGCTTGACCAGCTCCGTCTGGAGCCGCAGCAGTTCTCTCTCGTAGACCGCCTTCTTGAGGCCCATCGCCGTCTCCGCCCCTCTGCCGTCCGGTTCTGCGATCAAGTCAGTCACGGCCAACGGCCGTACGCAACGACGCCCCTCACGCCTCGGCGTGTCGCGACACCCTCGTCCTGCCGGCGTTCCCGCTCGCCGCATCCGGCCCGGCAGCGGCGACCCCTGGCCTGCCGTTCCCCGCCCCTGCAATGCCGGGCTGTCGATACGCTGAACCCGCACGGGGCGGGCAGTGAAGGGGAATCACGTGGGTGTGGGGGATCCGTTGACGCAGGTGCCTCGGATGCGGCTGGACGAGCTGCTCGACGAGCTCCAAGTGCGTATCGATGCCGTACGCGGGACCCGCGACCGGGTGCACAGCCTGCTGGAGGCCGTCGTCTCGGTGGGCCGCGAGCTGGATCTGGCCCAGGTGCTGCGGCGGATCGTCCAGGCAGCGGCTGTGCTCGTGGACGCCGACTACGGGGCGCTCGGGGTCATCGGCCCCGACGGCCGCACCCTGTCGCAGTTCCTGACCGTGGGACTCACCGAGGAGGCGATCGCCGAAATCGGTCCCCTGCCTGCTGGTCACGGTCTGCTCGGGGAGGTCATCCGCCACCCGGAGCCCTTGCGCCTGCAAGATCTCGGCGCCCACTCCTCGTCCTACGGTTTCCCGCCGCACCACCCGCCGATGCGCACGTTCCTCGGTGTGCCGATCCGGGTGCGGGACGAGGTGTTCGGGAATCTCTATCTGACCGACAAGCGGGGCGGGGTCGATTTCGACACCGAGGACGAGACGGTGATCTCCACCCTCTCGGTAGCGGCGGGCGTGGCGATCGACAACGCGCGGCTGTACGAGGGGTCGCAGCGCCAGCAGCGGTGGCTCAAGGCCAATGCGGAGATCACCGAGAGCCTGCTGTCGGGCAGTTCCCGTCCGGCGGTGCTGGAGCTCATCGCCCTCCGGGCCCAGGAGATCACGGGCACCCGGATCTCGGACATCTCCATGCCGGTTCCCGGCGCAGAGGGGTTGTTCGTGGAGTTCGCGGCCGGTGCGGACAGCAAGGCCCGGCAGGGACTCGTCGTCCCCTTCGCGGGATCCCTCTCGGGAACCGCTCACCGGACCGGGCAACCCGTCACGGTCGTTCACGCCTCGGACGACGACCGCTATCCGGCCGATGTCCAGAGACAGGGCGGGCTGGGTCCCGCCGTCGCGGTCCCGCTGGGCACCGCCGGCGGAGAGAGCAGGGGCGTACTCCTGCTCGCGCGCGCAGCCGGCGAGCCCGTCTTCGGCGAGAACGAGTTGGAGCCGCTCGTCGCCTTCGCGGGTCAGGCGGCAATCGCCTTGGAGCTGGCGGAGCGGCGGCGCGACGCCGAGCAGATAGCACTGCTGGAGGAGCGCGACCGGAGCGCGAGGGACCTGCACGACCTGTCCATCCAGCGGCTCTTCGCCACGGGCATGACCCTCCAGAGCGCAGCACGGCTCGTCGAGCACGAAAGGGCCGCCGAGCGCGTCAGCCGTGCGGTCGACGACCTGGACGAGACCATCAAGATCATCCGATCGACGATCTTCGGTCTGCGCACCAAGGACCGCGAGAGCGGACCGGGTCTGCGGGCCCGCGCTGCCCGGGCCGTGGGCGACACGGCCACCACCCTCGGCCATCCTCTCGATCACCACGAGAACCAGGGCCCAACGGTCCCGAACCGGGCACCGGTTTCGGACACCGCCATGGTCAGGCCACCACGAGCCGCAGCATTCGGTCGGCGCCGAGCACCCGCATCGACTTGGCCACCAGAGGCGGCACGTCAATCAGCCGGAGCCGGGTTCCGGCCGAGTGGCAGCGGTGGTGCACGCGCAGGAAGAGGTCGATGCCCGCGCTGTCGCAGAAGGAGATCCCGGACAGGTCGAGGACGAGGCTGCGGTGACCGGATGCGGCAAGGGCGGTGAGTCGGGGTTCCACCTGCCCGGCCGTGTGGAAGTCGAGTTCTCCTGCCAAGGTGACGCGCACCTCGCCGTCGTTCCTCACCGCAGCCCTCAGTTCGATCAAGGTGGTCGTCATGGAACCTCCACGCTGCGTGCGGCTCTGCGGTCGAGCCGCCCCTTTCCCCGTGCGGCACCAGCTCACCGCACACAGACCGACCCCGGGAAGGTCCACATGCCCCCCGCGCAGGGCCGAAGGTCCCTTTTCCCCGGGTGCCCCATCGCGCGGAAAAGGGGCCGGATGAGGGCCGATCGGCCCTGTCCGTTCGGCTCCTTCGGCAGGCAGGATGCGGGAGTTCGTGCTCCCAGGACGAACCCAGGCGAAGGAGTTGCGTCATGACCGACAGCGGTGGCCCCTCCCCCACCAGGACGCCGATCACGGTCTTCCTCCTCGACGACCACGAAGTCGTGCGCCGAGGGGTGCACGACCTGCTGGACGCAGAGCCCGACCTGAACGTGGTCGGTGAGGCGGGCACGGCGGAACAGGCGCTGATCCGCATCCCCGCGCTGCGCCCCCAGGTGGCGATCCTCGACGTACGGCTCCAGGACGGCGACGGCGTGAGCGTCTGCCGTGAGCTGCGCTCGCGGATGCCCGAGCTGGGCTGCCTGATGCTCACCTCGTTCGACGACAAAGAGGCCCTGCTGGACGCCGTGATGGCGGGCGCCTCCGGATACGTGCTGAAGCAGATCACCGGAACCGACCTGGTCACCGCCGTCCGCACGGTCGCGGCCGGCCAGTCCATGCTCGATCCCGGGGCCACGACCCGGCTGATGGCCCGCATGCGCGGCGACGTGCCCAAGGAGGAGCAGGTCCCCGGTCTCCCCGGCTTGACCGACCGGGAGAAGGAGATCCTCGTCCTGGTCAGCGAGGGGCTCACCAACCGGGAGATCGGCAAACGGATGTACCTCGCAGAGAAGACCGTCAAGAACATCATCTCGCGCCTGTTCACCAAGCTGGGTGTGGAGCGCCGCGTCCAAGCCGCCGTGATCGCCAGTCATACGCTGATCCCGCCGAGTCAGCACCCCGTCCCGACCACGGCATAGCCGACGGCCGGGCACGCCGTACCGTCACGTGCCCGGCCCTCCCGCCTGGCCCGGGCCGGGTCAGGAGTGCAGAACCACCGCGACAGGACAGCAGGTCACGTCGCACGGCTTCCCGTGCGGCCCAGTCCGCCGCGGCCCGGCTCTGAGGGGATCCGTCCACTCCGGCAACCAGGGTGCGCTTCACGAGTCTGTCCTCCGTACCGATGCCGGGGCATCGAGGTCGGTCGCGGCGCCGGCCGGGGGGACCCGCACCGCTGACCCCACCCTCGCGGCTGGGCGTCATGGCACACAGGGGCCAACGGTCCCTCCCCGGGGCCGGTCCTCCCCTCGCGGCAGCGGCTCGGGGAGGGCAGTGTGGAGGCATCGGCTCAGTCGACGAACGTCCCGGACCGTCGCACGCAGGAGCGGGCATGACCGCGTACCCCATCCCGGAGCTCGACGCGCACTGGCGCGCCGCCAACTACCTGGCAGCCGGCCAGATCTACCTCATGGACAACCCCCTGCTCACCGAGCCGCTGCGGCCGGAGCACATCAAGCCGCGGCTGCTCGGCCACTGGGGCACCTCTCCCGGTCTGAACCTCGTGCACACCCATCTCAACCGCGTGATCAAGGACCGCTCGCTGGACGCCCTGTGCGTCTGGGGCCCGGGCCACGGCGGTCCCGCCGTCCTCGCCAACTCCTGGCTGGAGGGCACGTACACCGAGACCTACCCGGACGTCACGCGGGACGCGACCGGGATGGCGAAGCTGTTCCGGCAGTTCTCCTTCCCCGGCGGCGTGCCGAGCCACGTGGCCCCCGAGACGCCCGGCTCCATCCATGAAGGCGGCGAGCTCGGCTACTCCCTCACCCACGCCTACGGAGCCGCCTTTGACCACCCCGGCCTGCTGGTCGCCTGCGTCATCGGAGACGGCGAGGCCGAGACGGGGCCGCTGGCGGCGTCCTGGCACTCGAACAAGTTCCTCGACCCGGTCCACGACGGCGCGGTCCTGCCGATCCTGCACCTGAACGGGTACAAGATCGCCAACCCGACGGTGCTGTCCCGTATCCCTGAGGACGAGCTCGATGCCCTGCTGCGCGGTTACGGGCACGACCCGTTGTACGTGACCGGCAGCGACCCGGTCCTGGTGCACCAGGCCATGGCCCGCGCCATGGACCACGCCGTGGACCGCATCGCGCTCATCCAGCAGGAAGCCCGGACAGCGGGCACCGGCCCGCAGCGCGAGCGCGCATGCTGGCCGGTGATCGTTCTGCGCACCCCCAAGGGCTGGACCGGCCCCGCGACCGTCGACGGCGACCCGGTCGAGGGCACGTGGCGGGCGCACCAGGTCCCGCTCGCCGAGGTGCGCGAGAACCCCGCGCACCTCCAGCAGTTGGAGGACTGGCTGCGCTCGTACCGGCCGCAGGAGCTCTTCGACGCCGACGGGCGACCCTCCGAGCAGGTCCTCGCTTGCGTCCCGCAGGGCGAGCGCCGCCTGGGCGCCATCCCGTACGCGAACGGTGGCCGGCTGCTGCGACCGCTCCCGCTGCCCCCGCTCAACGCGCACGCCGTCCCCGTCGACAAGCCGGGCAGCACCCTCCACGAACCGACGCGCGTCCTGGGGCGCTTCCTCACCCGGATCATGCACGACACCGCCGGGCGGCGGGACTTCAGGGTCGTCGGTCCGGACGAGACCGCCTCGAACCGGCTGGACGACCTGTACGAGGCCACGGGCAAGGCCTGGCAGGGCAGCACGGAGGCCACGGACCGGAACCTGTCCCGCGACGGCCGGGTCATGGAGATCCTGTCCGAACACGTCTGCCAGGGCTGGCTGGAGGGCTACCTCCTCACCGGCCGCCACGGACTCTTCTCCACCTACGAAGCCTTCGCGCACATCGTCGACTCCATGGTCGGCCAGCACATCAAGTGGCTGAAGACCTCGCGCGAGCTGTCCTGGCGGGCGCCGATCGCCTCCCTCAACTATCTCCTCACCTCGCACGTCTGGCGCCAGGACAACAACGGCTTCTCCCACCAGGACCCCGGCTTCGTCGACCACGTCCTCAACAAGAGCCCCGAGGTCGTACGGGTCTACCTGCCGCCGGACGCCAACACCCTGCTCGCCGTGGCCGATCACGCCCTGCGCAGCCGCGATCAGGTCAACGTGATCGTCGCCGGCAAACAGCCCTGCTTCGACTGGCTGCCCATCGACGAGGCCCGCACCCACGTGACGCGCGGCGCCGGCGTCTGGGACTGGGCCGGCACCGACCACGGCTCCCGCGAACCGGACGTCGTACTCGCCTGCGCCGGTGACGTACCCACCATGGAAGTGCTGGCCGCGGCGGCCCTGCTCCGCGAGCACCTCCCCTCACTGGCCGTCCGCGTCGTCAACGTCGTCGACATCGCCCGGCTCATGCCCCACGAGGAACACCCCCACGGCATGACGGACACCGAGTACGACGCCCTCTTCACCACCGACAGGCCCGTGATCTTCGCCTACCACGGCTACCCGTGGCTCATCCACCGCCTCGCCTACCGCCGCACCGGCCACCCCCAGCTGCACGTCCGCGGCTACAAGGAGTCCGGCACCACGACCACCCCCTTCGACATGGTCGTGCGCAACGACATGGACCGCTACCGGCTCGTCATGGACGTCATCGACCGCGTCCCGGGCCTCGCCGGCCGCACCGAGGGGCTGCGCCAGGCGATGGTCGATCAGCGCATCCGCCACCACAGCTGGATCCGCGAGCACGGCACCGACCTCCCGGAGGTCGCGGACTGGTCCTGGCCGTACTGAGCCCCACACCGGACCGCGACGCCCCGTGGCCTCGCCCGGAAATCGACCGATGCTGCGGCCGACGGCGCGAACACGTACGCCCGTCGGCCCCGCACCCAGTACCGCCTGAACTCTCAGTGCCGCGGTGCGGTCCCCGCTGCCGCCATGTCGTGGTAGGCGGTGCGCTTCAGCTGTTCCGCCAGGTTCTCCAGTGCTCGGGCGGTCGCGAGTTCGTCGCCGATCTCGGGCACGTCCTTGTCCGTCGGGTTGCAGCGCGCGGTTCCGTGGCCGGTGAGGCGGGTGGTTCCGGTGTCGAGGTCGACGCGGACCTTGGTCGTGTGCTCTTCCTCGAAGAGGTAGACGTGGGTCTTCCATTCGGCCGTGTGCGACATGGTGTTCCTCCGGTGGATTCAGGAGCGGTGGTGTCGGCGCCGGGCCCAGCGTCGGATCTCGTCGCTTCCCCAGACGAGCGGCGGGAAGGCAGCGATGAGGAGGACGGCGTCGAGCGGGAGGGCGGCGGTACCGAAGAGGTGCGCGCCTCGACAGGGGCTGAAGCGGCGGCGCGTACACGAGCGCCGCGGTGAAGACGAGTTCGAAAGCGATGCCGGCCAGCAGCAACGGGTTGCTGAAGAAGCCGATGTCGCGCAGGGCGGCGTGGTCGGTTCGGGCGGCGATGGCCGTACCGACCTGGCAGGTGACGATGCCCGCGAACGTGGCGGTGGTCGCGGTCAGGTAGGCGTGGTGGAGCGGGGTACCGGGTCCAGTGGGATCACCGGGGTGCCAGCCCGCCCGCCACAGGACGTAGAAGAAGGCGGTCATGACGAGGGCGGCGGAAATGGTGCCGAGCCAGCCCCAGCTGCGAATGAGCATGTCTTTGTTGATCACGCTTTGGGAACTGGGCCGGGGCGGTCGGGACATGATTCCCGGCTCGGCGCGCTCGCGGCCGAGGGCAAGGGCCGGAAGGGTCTCGGTTCCCAGGTCGATGGCGAGGATCTGCAGGACGGTCAGCGGCAGCGGTACGGCTCCGCCGGAGAGGGCGAATACGAGGAAGGGCACGACCTCGGGGGTGAGGTGGGCGAAGATGTAGACGATGAACTTCCGGACGTTGTCGTAGACGCGGCGGCCGGACTCGATGGCCGTGACGATGGTGGCGAAGTTGTCGTCGGTCAGGACCATGGTCGACGCCTCACGGGCGACGTCGGTGCCCGAGAGTCCCATGGCCACGCCGATGTGGGCACGGTGCAGGGCCGGAGCGTCGTTCACGCCGTCGCCGGTCATGGCCACGATCTGCCCGTGGGCCCGGAGGGCATCGGCCACCTTCAGCTTGGTCTCGGGCGAGGAGCGGGCGAAGACGATCTCCGTGCCGTCCAGGCGGAGGAGATGGTCGAGCTCGTGGTCGTCGATCGCCTCGGACTGGGCGACCACGTGCAGGTTCGGCGTACCGATACCGACAGCACGGGCCACGGCGGCGGCGGTGGCGCCGTTGTCGCCGGTGACGATGTGGACGGTGAGGCCCGCCTCGTGGCAGCGCCCGACCGCTTCGGCGACCTCGGGGCGCGGCGGGTCGTACAGGCCGACCAGCCCGAGTAGGTGCAGGTCCCGCTCGACGTCCTGCCGCTGCGGCGGTGCCGCCGTGCCGGGCGGCAGTTCGCGCACCGCGACGGCCAGCACGCGCATGCCGTCCGCAGCCAGGGTGTCGGCGGCAGCCTGAGCCTCCGCACTCGGCTCTCCTTCGGCCAGTAGCTCCAGGACGCTCTCCGGGGCGCCCTTGACGATCACGCAGAGGCTGTCGTGGTCGTCAGTGCGGACCACCACCGACATGCGGCGCAGGCGCGGGTCGAAGCGGAAGCAGGCGCGGCGGTGGGTGTCCCGGTCGGCCGGGACGAGAGGCGCAGCCTGCTGTGCGGCTCGCTCCACCAGTGCGATCTCGGTCGGGTCACCGTGCAGCTGCCCGTCGCTCTCGCGGGTGACGGTAGTGCACCGGGCGGCGGCGCGGACCAGTTCGGCGGTCTCCGAACCGCTTGGCGTCTCGTGCGGCGGGGTCCAGGTGGAGTGCAGGCGCATCTGGTTGCGGGTGAGGGTGCCGGTCTTGTCGGTACAGATGACATTGGTGGAGCCGAGGGTCTCCACGGCGCTCAGCCGCTTGATCACCGCGCCTTGGCGGGCGAGGACACGTACGCCGACGGCGAGGGCGAGGGTGATGGTGGGCAGCAGCCCTTCCGGCACGTTGGCCACGAGCAGGCCGATCGCGAACATCAGCGAGTCGGTGAGAGGCAGCCCCACCGCGACGCCCAGCACGAGGAAGACGGCTCCCATGGCGACCGCGACTGCGGCGATCAGCCAGGCGACCTTCTTGACCTGCGTTTCCAGTGGGCTCGGTTCGCGGCGGGTGCGCTGGCTGAGGGCGGCTATCCGGCCGAGTTCGGTGTGGTCTCCGGTGGCGAACACGACCGCCCGCGCCTGCCCCTCGGTGGCGGTGGTGCCGCTGAAGACGAGGTTGGGCTCCTGCAACAGCGAGAGACCTTCCAGACCCGGGCCGGCAACACGCTCAACGGGGGTGGACTCGCCCGTCAGCATGGAAAGGTCGGCCTCGATTCCGCCCTCGGTCAGGCGCGCGTCCGCAGGTACCCGGTCGCCCTCGTCCAGGGCGATGAGGTCGCCCGGGACCAGGTCCCGGGCGGGGACGTGCTGTGGCTGTCCGTCGCGGATCACCTGGGCCTGGGCGGGAAGGTAACTGGCCAGGGTCTCGACGGCCCTCTCGGCCTGCCGCTCCTGGACGAGGGCGAATCCGGCGTTGACGAGGACGACGGCGACGATCGCCCAGCCGAGCACCTCGATGGCGGCGATGAAGGCGAGGGCCGCCGCAGCCCACAGCAGCAGAGCCAGCGGGTGGACCAGCTGCCTCAGGAGTTCCCGCAGGACGCTTGTGCGCGCGGTGCGGCGGACCTCGTTCGGCCCGTAGACGGCCAGCCTGCGCTCCGCCTCGCGGCTCGACAGGCCCAGGAGGCCGGTGTGCAGTTCACGGCGGAGCAGGGGAAGGGGTTCCAGGGGGTTCGGCTCGGTGTCTGGTGAGGGGTCCGGGCCGGCGGCGGTCTCAGTCATCGCCGGCTCCCTGGCCGGGTCGCAGGCGCCCGGACCAGACGGGTTCGAGGCTCGCCCACTCGGTTTCCCAGGCCCGGGCGCTTCGCGCGTCCACGATTCGGAGGCGCACGACGACGAGGGCGCCGCCGACGAGCACGATCCCGGCCAGCGCTCCGGCCCCGACCCCCACCGCGTTCAGAGCGATGTAGGTCTGGTCGGGCGGCGCAGTGGCCACGTTGCCGTTGCCGTCGACCCACACTCGGACGGGGTCGCCCTTCCGAGTCCCTGCCGGGACGGGGATGGTTTGCGTGTGCGGACGTTGGGAGGGGTAGTGCCAGGTGGCCGTTGCCACGGTGACCGGCGCAGTGCTCGGCCGTTCGCCCGATCGGTAGGTGGTTTCGCTGACCGCGGTGGCCGTCACAGTGTGCCGATGACGTCCCATGTCCTCGGCAGCGCGGTTTCCATCCGTCCAAGCGACTCGCCCGAGGACGAAACCGGCGATCACGGCCAGCAAGCAGGTCAGCGCGAAGGCGGCATGCATGCGGGTCCGGGTGCGGTCGGATCCGCGCTTGAGCGGGTTGGCCCCCGTCGTCCGGTGGTCCATGGTGCGCCTCCGTGCCGCTCTGTACCGAGCCGGGCCGTCCTTTCAGGCGGCGACGAGCTCGGCGCTGATGTGGTGGGCCCAGTTCTGGATCCGCTCGGGGTTGCGGAAGTCGCCGCCCTTGCCTTGGCGGACCAGTGCCTTGGCGAGGAACCCCGGGGTCCTGGCCGTGATGCTGCCGCCGAAGGTCATGTGCTCGCGCGCCCCGACGAGCTGCATCTGCCGGGCGACAGCGGCGACCGGAGGGACGTCCTGCTCCTCTGCGGAACGGTCGAGGGGGCCACTGCTGAACATCCACACCGGTCGGTGCCTGAGGGAGTCCGCGTTGCGCTCGGCGCAGTGCTTGGCCTTGCTGCTCCAGTGCCCGGCGTACAGGGATCCGCCGAGGACGACGGCGTCATAGGCACGGACGTCCCGGACATCGTCGGCCGGCAGCACGACGGCGTCCAAGCCGTCCTCGCGGAGGGTCTTGCAGATCTGTTCGGCGATGCCTGCGGTGGCACCGTGCTTGGTGCCGTAGGCAACCAGGACTCGCTTGGTGCTCATGACGAGTGCTCCTTGATTCCATGGTGCGGGGCTGATGCCACTGTCACGCGACCGAATGCTCGTCCGCTTGGGCCGGACGGATCCCGAGAAGGGCCATTCGGTCCTCCCCGTAGCGCTCCTCCTCGGCAGCGGCGACGTACTGCTGGACAGCGGCGAAGCCGTCAAGGGCAACGGAGATCGAGTCGATGCCGGCCCGGACGAGGAAGGCGGCGTATGCCGGGTCGTCGCTGGGACGCTGTCCGCACAGGCCCACGGGACGCCCCAGGGCCTGGACCCGCGGCAGGAGGATCCGGGTGAGGGCGGGTCTCCTGCCGGTCGGCGAAACTGACCTCCGGGAGGTCCTCAGCGGTGGCGCTGTTGCGCACCGCGATTTCCGGTTCGGAGCGCCCGAGCGCCTGGCCGAGGGCCTCGTACGCTGCGATGATCTCGGTCTTCAGGGGTTCGGGCAGGGCTCGCCCGTGATCATCGAGCGGATGCCCGCCCCGACGTCTTCGAGAGACACCGTCGTGCAGCCGGTACAGCTCTCCGAGGGAGGCGTTCTTCCCGCCGACCCGGCCGACGTCTCCTCGGCCGAGTTCGGTGAACGGTACGACGCGTCGCATGGGTCCCATGAGATCCTCCGGTGCTGCGTGTCGGCGGGGCTCAGTACGGCAGGGGACGGCCGGAGGGCGTGCGCAGATCCAGCGGGGCGGGCTTGTGAGGCTGCTTGAGCCGGGACTGGACTCGAATGCGCTGCATCGTGGTCACCCTCCTCGGAAGGTGGCGCCGGGATGGCGTCCGGCTTCCACGATCACTCCGTGGGCCAGGGTGGCCGCAGTGCCGAGGGGACTATTCACGCAGGGCCGAGTGGGCCTCTGCGGTGCGGGGCCGATTGGGCCAGGGTCCGGTCCTGAGTGACCGCCCGGACCGAGGCATGCCCGGTCGCCCGCGCGGCTCGGGCTCAGGAGCCCGCTGTTCACTCACGCACACCGGCCCCCGCGCGCACGGTCGGCAAGGCGCGTGCCGGGGCGAGGGGGGCCCGAGACGGGGTTACCCGACGGGCACGTCCGGACGGACGATGGTGACCGGGCACGGGGCATGAAGCGCCACCTGCTGGCTCACGGAACCGAGCAGGGCCCGGCTGAAGCCGCCGCGCCCACGACTGCCCACGACCAGCATGTCCGCGCCCTCTGCCGACTCCACCAGGACATCGGCCGGATTGCCGCGCACCAGGCGCTCGTGCACCGAGGAGGCACCGCCCTCACCCAGGACCGTGCGGACTTCTTCGACCAGACGCCGCTCGGCGTCCTCCTCGTCGAACGTGGCGTCCACGGCCGGAGCTGACCATGATCCGGCACCGGGCAGGTCCCACGCGGTGACCGCTTCTACTCGCCCGCCCACGAGGCCTGCGTACCGGACCGCCCAGCGCAGCGCGGCCTGGGACGAGGGCGATCCGTCGGCGCCCACCACGATCCGAGGAGCCTCTTGCTGCCTGTCCATCCCGCTCACCTTCCAATGGCCGATACATCCACAGTGTGCGCATCACGAACGCGCCGCCACGCGAGGCGGTCTCAGCCTCTACTCCCCCTTGGGTAGCCGGAACCACCGCTCCTGACCTGCGGCAACACGTTCGTGTCGGTCGCCGGGCAGAACCAACGGCACCGAGCCCAGAGGCGACGACGGGACGCTGATGCCGAGCCGGCCGGGCCGGAACCGGATACGGATGTTCGGGTGCCCGAGGTAGGAGATCGAGAACGACGATCCGGGCACTTCGGAGAGGGGCACCGGGTCGACGTGCAGGCCGTCGATCTTGGGGTCGAGTCCGACGAAGCCGCGCTGGACGAGGTCGATGGTCCCGCCCATGGCACCGAGGTGGACCCCTTCGCCCGTCGTGCCGCCCTGGACATCGGTGATGTCGCTGAGCAGGGCTTCCTGACAGTAGCGCCAGGCGTCCGGGCCCTGCTCCCGGGCGAGGACCCAGCCGTGGACGAGACTGCTGAGCGTGGAGCCGTGGCATGTGCGTCGCAGGTAGTAGGTCACCGTCCTGCGCCAAAGGTCGTCGTCTAGGTGGTGTCCGAGCCGGGTGAACAGTTCTTCAAGTTCCGCGGGGCGGAAGAGATAGCCGAGCATCAGTGTGTCGGCCTGCTTGGACGCCTGGTAGCGGTTGGGTGTGTCGCCTTCCGCTTCCAGGATGCGGTCCAGGCGGCGGATGTCGTGGTAGCGGGCCCGGTAGCCGTCCCAGTCGAGCTCGGCGAGATCTCCGTACCCGTGGAACTGGCTGATCACGTCCTTGTGGAACGGCACGTACAGGCGGCGCGAGACGTCCTCCCAAGCACCGAGGTCTTCGGGCTCGATGCCGAGTTGCGTGAGGAGCTCGGCGCGTCGGCTTGCCGGCAGTTCTCCGTACAGGTCGAGTGCGCGGGCGAGCACCCAGGCGGCGGTGACGTTGGTGTAGGCGTTGTCGTCGATGCCGGGGGCGGCCCCGTCCGGGTAGGCGTCGTGGTATTCGTCCGGACCGACGACGCCGCGTATCCGGTAGCGGCCGAGGCTGGTGTCCCAGGTAGCGGCGTCGACCCAGAACCGGGCGATGTGTAGGAGGAGTTCGGCGCCGGGGCCGTGCATGAAACCGGCGTCGCCGGTGGCCTGACCGTACTGCCACACGTTCCAGGCGATGGCCGAACCCACATGGTGCTGGAGGTGGGAATGGTCCGGCAGCCAGCGGCCGGAGTGCGGGTTGAGGTGCAGCCGCTGCGTCTCCTCTGCTCCGGAACCACCGCTCTGCCAGGGGAACATCGCGCCACGCTTCCTGGCACGGCGGGCTGCCTCCCGGGCCTCGGGGAGTCGGCGGTGCCGGTACATCAGCAGGGCGCGAGCGGTCTCCGGGAAGTGGAGGGCGAGGTACGGCAGGACGAACAGTTCATCCCAGAAGACGTGGCCCCGGTACGCCTCGCCGTGGAGGCCACGGGCCGGGACGCCAGCGTCGGTCTCCGCGGTGTGTGGCGACAGGGTCTGCAGGACATGAAAGGCGTGCAGACGCAGAACCCTGCCCGTCTCACCGGGCACCTTCAACTCTCCTTCGCTCCAGAGGCGTTGCCAGGACGCCCGGTGGGAGGCCAGCAGGGAGGGAAAGTCCGGGGCGTGTACGGCGCACTCGATACTCCGCCGCACGGGATCGGCCAAGGGACGGTCGAGTGAGCTGCACAGGGCAGCGGTCTTCACGACGACGACCTGGGCGGCCCGCTCGATGGGCAGGACGGACGTCTGCGTGGTGGTGGCAGCTGTGCATGCGCTGCCGACCGGTACCAGAGGGCGTGCCGATGTCCGGACCGCGAGCCCGATCCCTACTCGGGAGGTTGTGGTGGTGCAGCCCAGCCAAGCGATGCCCTCCGCCTCCACACCCGCCCGGTGCTCGACGAGATGCCGCCCTGCCAGGGCGCGGTAGCGGTCGACGCCCGAGTTGGTGATGTCGCCGTCGAGCACGGATTCGATCTCGATCTCGCCGTTCCAGCCGTACGCCCGGAAGACGGTCCGCTGGGCGGCCAGGTTCGGGTCTCCCATGTGGACGAGGCGGGTGTGGGTGACGCCCAGGCGGCGGCCTTCGGCGTCGTGGAACAGCATCCGGCGGGTGAGTGTGCCGGCTCGCCGGTCCAGGGAGACGTGGCAGTGCCGCAGGCTGGGGTGGTCCGGGGTGAGCCAGTCGCCGTGCTCGGCATCGTCCGGCAGGCAGCGGTACCGCAGGGCGGCCCAGTCCGGAAGCCGGACCATGTCCTCGTTGGCGACCGTGCGTCCGGCGACCTGAGAGGTGAGCCGGTCGTAGCAGCCGGCGAGGTAGGTGCCCGGGTAGTGGATGTCATCGGCAACGCATTCGGGGGCAGACCCGCGCGTGGCGAAACGGCCGTTGCCCAGGGTGCACAGGGACTCGACCAGCCGCTCGGTCTTGGGGTCGTAGCGGTGGTACTCCCAGCGCCAGGGCGTGGTCACGGCCGAGGACCTTCGAGTGCGGCGGGCAGTCCGCCGAGGTCGGGGAGAACGAGGTGGGCGCCGTGCGCGCGCAGCGCGTCCGTCATCTGCGGGTCGTCGTCACGGTTGAGGCCCACGACCAGGTGGAAGCGGCCTCGGCGACCTGCGTCGACCCCGGCGAGCGCGTCCTCCACCACGGCCGCTCGGGCGGGGACGGTGCCGAGCCGGTCGGCGGCTTCGAGGAAGAGGGCCGGATCGGGTTTGCCCGGCAAGGCCAATGCCGCCGGGTCCTGGCCGTCCACGACGGCATCGAACAAGCCGATCAGGTCTGCTGAGTCCAAGAGAGAGCGGGCGTGCCGTGACGCCGAGACGTCCGCGCACCGGATCGCCTGTTCCCGCATTCGCATGAGCACGGGCCGGACCTCGTCGAACACCCTCACGCCATCGGCCCGCAGCATCTCGGAGAAGACTTCCTCCTTGCGGGCGGCGACGGCGTGGACGGTGGCGCACCCAGGTGGATCCTCGGGCGTCCCAGGCAGAAGGTCGATGTCGCGGGCCGTGAGGAAGGCCCGTACGCCGTCGAGGCGGGATCTGCCGTCCACCAGCTCCCGGTACTCACGGACGGCGTCGAACGGGTGCGGACGTTCACGGGCGTGCGGCTCCCACTCGGCGAGGCATCCGTCGAAGGTCTCCTTCCAGGCGGCCGCGTGGCGGGCCGCCGTGGCGAGGAGCACCCCGTCCGTGTCGAAGACGACCGCGCCCACCTCGTCCATCACTCGTGCACCACACGGCGGCCGGTGAGTCGGACCGGGGTGAGCTTCATCCAGTGGGCCCGGGCGCCGCCGGCCCACGGGTGGGATCGGGCCGTGGCATTCAGGCGGTGGAGGTCTTCCGCGTCGGTCACAGGCGCCAGTTCGCCCACGGCCAGGACGCTCCACCCGCTTGCGGTCACGTCGTCGATGTTGTCGATCTCGAAGGCGGCCTCGGTCCCCGCTGCTCTGGCAGCCGTCGCTCCCTCAGCAGTGCGGAAGGCGATGTCGGATCCTGCGACCAGATAGTTGACCGGGAGCACAGCCGGGCCATCCGGGAGGAAGACCGCGATGCGGCCCACACCGTGAGTGGCAAGAAGCCGTCGGCATTCGGTCTCGTCCAGCGGTACGAGCGAGCTGTCGCGCCGGGCGGTGGACCGGCCGGGTGCGCGCTCGGCGCTCGCGCCGGTCAGGTCTTCGACGGTGACGCCGAGCGCGTCGGCGACGCGGAGGAGGGTGCTGATGGCCGGGGATGCGGCGTGGTCCTCCAGATAAGCGATGTAGTTCGCGTCGGCTCCGCACTTCTGGCCGAGTTGCTCGCGGCTCAGGCCGAGTGCGTTCCGGCGGGCTGCAAGGCGGCGGCCGAGGTCGGTGCGTCCGGCCGTCTCGCCGGACGGTTGCGGCTGGGTGCTCGGAATGCTCTTCATGGCACTCACGCTTCCTGGGGCGGCACGGTGACCGCGTTGTGCTGCGGTCCGCCGAGCACGACCTTGAGGGCACCGGTTTCGCCGGCGCGGGAGAAGACGTCGTACGCCTCTTCCATCTGGTCCAGCTCGAAGCGGTGGGTGACCATCGCGGCCCCGGGGAGGCGGCCTGCGGCCATCATGCGCAGCAGCATGGGGGTGGAGTGGGTGTCGACGAGGCCCGTGGTGATGGTGACGTCCTTGATCCACAGGTCTTCGAGGTGGAGGACGGCCGGCTTGCCGTGCACGCCGATGTTGGCGACGCGTCCGCCGGGGCGGACCATGCGGGTGCACATCTCGAACGACTCCGGGACGCCGACCGCCTCGATGACCACGTCGGCGCCCAGCCCCTCGGTCAGGTCCTCGACCAGCCGCTCGGGCTCCTCCTGCGCGCTTGCAGTTGCGTCGGCACCGAGGTCACGCGCTGCGGCGAGCCGGGAGGCGGCGAGGTCGACGGCGACGATCCGCCCGGGGCTGTAGAGCTGGGCAGTGGCGATGGCGGCCAGGCCGATGGGGCCTGCTCCGACCACGACGACGGTGTCTCCGGGGCGCACGTTGCCGTTGAGGACGCCCACCTCGTAGGAGGTCGGGAAGATGTCGGCGAGCAGGACCGCGTCGTGGCTGGCCAGGGCACTGGGCAGCGGGTATACGGAGAGGTCGGCGAAGGGGACGCGTACGTATTGGGCCTGGGTGCCGTCGATGGTGTGGCCCAGGACCCAGCCGCCGCCTCCGCGGCACTGGCCGTAGTGGCCTTCGCGGCAGAAGCGGCAGCGGCCGCAGGCGGAGATGCAGGAGATCAGCACACGGTCGCCGGGACGTACGGTGCGGACGTCGCCGCCGGTCTCGACCACGGTGCCGACGGCCTCGTGGCCCAGGATGCGGCCGGGGGTCACTTCGGGGACGTCGCCCTTGATGATGTGCAGGTCGGTGCCGCAGATGGCGACGGCGTCGACCCTGATGATCGCGTCGGCGGCGTCTTTGATCGCGGGGTCCGGGACGTCCTGCCAGGAGGTCTGCCCGGGGCCTTGGAAGACGAGTGCCTTCATGACTGCGGCCTCTCTGTGCGGCGCGGGAAGGGGTCACCGCCAGGCTGTGCCCACAGGCCTCCGTCCCGCATGGGCCGGTCGGCCCCTCCAAGGGGCCCAGTGGGGTCTCTCTGCCGCGGCGTGGTGGGTGCGACGGTGGTATCCGGCACCCGTCCCGAAAGGAGGGCCGCCGCCATGTCCCAGTCGGCCCCGCCTCCCGCCTCCCGTCCGGCGCTGCTGAGATTCCTCGGCGGTGTCCGGACGGTCACCGGCAGCAAGTTCCTCATCGAGAGCGACCACGCCCGGATCCTCGTCGACTGCGGGCTCTTCCAGGGTGTCGCTGACCTGCGCCGCCGCAACTGGGACAAGCTCGCCTGCGATGCCCGCGACATCCACGCGGTCGTCGTCACACATGCCCATCTGGACCACTGCGGCTACCTGCCCCGGCTGGTCCGGCACGGCTTCCGCGGTCCGATCCTGGCCACCACCGCCACGGCCCGACTCGCCGAGATCGTCCTCCGTGACAGCGCCCGCCTTCAGATGGAGGCTGCCGAGCACGCCAACCAGCACGGCTGGTCCAAGCACCGGCCCGCCAAGGCCGGACGGCCCTGCGGAATGCACCGCGCGGCCCTCCCGGCCCCCATGGCCCGCGGAGCACGGTGAGGACGAAGGGTTGGAGGCGCTCCATGAGCACCATGCACAGCATCCTCGAAGCGATGGCACCGGAAGCCCGCGAGGCCCTGCTCGCCCACTCCCACCAGCTGACGTTCCCGGCCGGCACCCGCATCTTCAAGGAACACCAACGGGCCGAGAAGTTCTGGCGTGGCCTGGGATTCGACGCGCCGGCCGTACGGGAGTCGTGCAAGGAGGACTCGGACGTGGGCCGCTCCGTCGCCGTCGCCGTCGCCGCTGTCATCGCCGACCGGCTCGACTCCGCCCGGCCCCGGCTCCTCGACCTGTTCGCCCCCTACGGCAGCGGCCAGCCGCTCGCCTACGCCCGCTGAGGAGCGTGCCATGACCTCCACCCCGTACACCGTCCACGACGTGATGACGACGCCCGTCGTCACGGTCACCCCCGCCACCGAGTTCAAGGAAATCGTGGCTGCCATGGAACGGTGGAAGGTCAGCGCCGTCGCAGTCATCGAGGGCGAAGCCCGTGTCGTCGGCGTGGTCTCCGAAGCCGACCTGCTCCCCAAGGAGGAATTCCACGAGCACCGGCCCGGCATGATCGAGCAGTTGCGACGCCTCGCCGACACCGCCAAGGCCGGCTCGGTCCGCGCGGAGCAACTGATGACCACCCCCGCCGTCACCGTCCACCCCGACGCCACGCTCCCCCAGGCCGCCCGCCTCATGGCCGACCGGCACATCAAGCGGCTCCCGGTGGTCGACGCCAACGGAACCCTCAAGGGCATCGTCAGCCGCTCCGACCTCCTGAAGGTCTTCCTCCGATCCGACGACGAGCTGACCGCCGAGATCCGCCAGAGCGTCGTCAAGCGCCTCTTCCCGCTCTCCCACAAGGCCGTCAAGGTCACCGTGTCCCGAGGGATTGCCACCCTGACCGGGGAGGTCAGGGACGGCACCCTGATCCCTCTGGCCGAACGCCTCACCCACTCCGTCGAAGGCATCGTCGACGTCCACTGCCGACTCGTAGGCCCCGCATCAAGCTGAGCGTCGCAGGCCCGGCATGTTCCGGCACTGTGCCGTCTGTCTCACGTCCATGAACCGAGCTGTCACCGACACTCCTTGGACCGTCCCTCGACTACGCCGTCAACGACCTGGCACCGGACACCGCGTCCGCTCCAGAGCGCACAAGTTGACGCACACGACGAAGGCGGAAAGAGCCCGCCCGCTTCTCGCGGATCCCGATTGCGCGGTGCACGGCCGTTAGCCGCTTCTCCGCATCCTCGAGGACTCTTTCCGTCGATTCCATGGAAGCACCGGATTCCGCCTCGGCGACAGGGCCGGTCAGTCCCCACCGGCCCCCTGATGGTCCTATCCCCGGCAGACGTCGGTGCCGACGCTCGGACGTGGGGGGACGCCGCTCTGGAGGAATCATGAAGCACCTGCGCACCGTCAACGACGTGATGACCCACGCCGTGATCTCCGTCGACCGCGGAGCACCGATCAAGGAGATCGTGGAGGCCATGCGGCAATGGCGGATCAGTGCCCTGCCCGTCCTGTCGGACGAGGGACGCGTCGTCGGTGTGGTGTCCGAAGCCGATCTGCTGCTGAAGGCCCAAGGCGCGGACGAATCCCGCGCCGTGACCGCCGGCCAGCTGATGACCTTCCCGGCCGTCACCGTGACCGAGGAGACCGGCATCGCGGGCGCCGCCCGCCTGATGGCCCACAGGCACCTGAAGCGACTCCCCGTCGTCGACAGCGACGGCCGCCTCGTGGGCGTGGTCAGCCGAGGCGACCTGCTCAAGATCTACCTCCGCCCCGACGCGGACATCGCGGAAGAGCTCCGCGAACTGATCATGGCCGAACTCATCCCCGCCGGCTCAGCCGTGGTGCAGGTCCACGTCACCGATGGCCTCGTCCACCTGGACGGCACCATCCCCGACCCGGCCCTGAGGAACGTGCTGATCCGCGTCGCACGCACCGTGCCGGGGGTCGTTGACGTCACGGCCGCGCGCCTCGGCACCGAAGTACACAGGTAGAAGGGGGCGGCCATGAGTCACCGCATCGGCATCCCGGCACCGTGAGTCGGCGCAGCCTGGTTCCCGTCCCGCTGCACCTGTGCCAGAACGTCGACGGTCCCGTGAGCGTGGTCAACCGGCTCGACTACGAACAGGACGGGGTGTCGGTCGGCGCTCGCACCGCTGCCGAAAGGTAGGAGAAGAGCATGAGGCATCGAGAAATCCGCGAGTTGATGACCCGCGAGGTCGTCACTGTCCCCGACGACGCCCCGTTCAAGACGATTGCCCGAACCCTGACGGACCACCAGGTGTCGGCAGTCCCGGTCGTCGACCGGGCCGGCCATCCGCTCGGCGTGATCTCGGAACGGGATCTGCTGCCGAAGTCCGCAGGCCAAGGAGACTACTTCCAGTCACTGCCCGAACGAGAAGCGTGGCAGGAGGACAAGGCCGCGGGGACACGCGCCGACGAGCTGATGTCCTCGCCCCCCGTGTGCGCCAGACCCGACTGGACCGTCGCCGAAGCAGCGAGACTGATGGAAGCACAAGGGGTCAAGCGGCTCCTGGTCGTAGACGACTCGGACATGCTGATCGGCATCGTCAGCAGAAGGGACCTGCTGCGGATCTTCCTGCGGGACGACGAGGACATCCGTCACGAGATCATGGGTGACGTACTCGACCTCAGTCTGCGTCAGAGCCCCGAGGCCGTCACCGTGGAAGTGGTCCAAGGCCGGGTCGAACTGCACGGAACCGTCGACTTCAAGAGCCTCGTCCCGCTGATCGAACGGCTCTGCCGCACTGTGGACGGCGTGGTCTCCGTCACCCAGCATCTCGGGTACGCCATCGACGACACGAACCCGGCCTGAAGGGTCTGATGAGCGTGACCATCGCGAGGGAAGCCTCATGAACGATCCCATCATCGTCGGCCTCGACGGATCCGCCGAAAGCGTCGCGGCAGCCCACTGGGCGGCTCGTGAGGCCCTGCTGCGCGGAGTGCGGCTCCACCTCGTCCACGCCGAGGAGTGGTCGTCCCCCCGCGCCGTCCCCGTCCCGACAGCCGATGTGCGCCGTCAATGGTCCCAGGCACTGCTGACCGAGGCCGCCGAAGTGCTGCGCACGACGCACCCCCAACTGGACGTCGACATCCGGTCACTCGACGGCCGCACGGCCGCCATGCTGGCCCACGTCGCGGCAAACGCGGGCATGATCGTCATCGGGTCTCGGGGACTGGGCACGCTCATGGGCTTCGTACTCGGTGAAAGCTGCTCTGGAGGACGTCGTGGGGCCCTGGCAGGCGAGGTACCCGGCCGTTGAGGTCACTTCGCGGGCGAGCGTCGGGCATGCCGCCACGGAGCTACGCCGATGTCCGTCGGAGGCGGCGAGCATCGGCCCTGCACACGTCCTCCTGACACGATTCGGCGAGACCGGCCGCTTCGAACAGGGGCCACTCGGTCCCTTTCCGCCGGCCGTTCGGCCCCTTGCCGGGCGGGGTGACCGCAGACGCGGGCCCGTGTCATCGACGTCGGGAGGGCGTCGAGCGTCGCAGGGGTCTGATCGGGCCATCTGTGGGACCGGTCGGCCCATGCCCGCCGAGGGAGCGCGGGGCGAGACTGGACACGGAATCGAACGGAGGCCGCCATGAGCACCCCTTCCCCCCTGCGGATCTCGGCCGCACTCTCGGCGGAGTACCGGGCACGGCTGATGAGCGTCGCCCACGAGGTGAACTTCGAGGAGGGAGCACGGATCTTCACCGAAGGAGGCCGTGCCGACCGCTTCTGGATCGTGCGGACCGGCACCGTCACCCTCGACGTCCACGTGCCCGGCAGCAAGCCGGCGCTGATCGAGAGTCTCGGTCCCGGTGAGCTGGTCGGCTGGTCCTGGCTGTTCCGCCCGTACACCTGGCAATTCGGCGCCGAGGCGACGACCCCGGTACGCACCGACGAGTTCGACGCCGTGGCCGTGCGGATGATGACGGACGCCGACCCGGCCTTCGGGTCCGCGATCGGCCACTGGGTGGGCCAGGTACTCGCCCACCGACTTCTCGCCGCCCGGATCCGTCTGCTCGACCGCTACGCCCCCCACGGGAGCGGCAGCAGGCTGTGAGCCGCCCTGGACCCAGAGCATCCAAGGAACCGGTCCTGCCCGCAATCCGCTACACCGTCGCCGACGTGATGGCGCATACGGCCGTCGCAGTCGGCCGTGAGGCCTCGTACAACGAGATCGTCGAGCTGATGAACCAGTGGCAGGTCAGCGCCCTGCCAGTCCTGGAGGGCGAAGGACGCGTCGTGGGCGTGGTCTCCGAGGCCGATCTGCTGCCCAAGGAGGAATTCCGGCAGGACGACCCGCGGCTGCCCGAGCAGCTCGACGAGGCGTCGAAGGCCGGCGGCGTACTCGCCGAGGAGCTCATGTCCAGCCCTGCGGTCACCGTCCACCCGGATGCCACGATCGCCGAGGCCGCCCGCATCATGGCCACCAAGAACGTCAAACGGCTGCCCGTGGTGAACGGCATCGGCCTGTTGGAAGGCGTCGTCAGTCGCAGCGACCTGCTGAAGGTGTTCCTGCGGCCCGACGAGGAGATCGAGGAAGAGGTTCGCGGCGACGTGCTGGCGGAACTGGCGCCACCGGTACACATCGACTGCTCGGTCGAGGAGGGTGCGGGGCGGGCATCGTCATCGTTGGCCGACGCATACGCCGCTCCGTTTTCGGCGCCCACATCGGCCCCGTGGCCCATGCCCTGATCCACCACGCCCTCGCCCCGGTCGCCGTCATCGCGCACGACTGACGCGTCGCGACCCGGCGTCAGCGAGCCGCGCAGATGGATTCGACGAAGTGACCCACCTGGTCGTCGGAAAGGTGCCGGGCCAGGTCGGCTTCGCTGATCATGCCGACCAGCCGGTGTTCCTCGATGACGGGCAGTCGCCTGATCCGGTGGTCCTGCATCATCTGCAACACCTGCTCGGTGTCCGCGTCCGCCCCGATGGTGATGGGCTTGCCCTGGGCCAGCTGCCCCGCCGTCATACGGTGCGGGTCCTTGCCCTTGGCAAGGCACTTCAACACGATGTCGCGATCGGTGATGATGCCGTGAAGACGGTCGTCCGGGCCGCAGATAGGCAAAGGCGAGGGTGAAGATCACACCCGCGCCCGCGAGATCCGAGCGGACCATCACCTGGATGGGGCGGCGGAGGTCCTCGACGAGCGGGCGGCCGAGCCGCAGTTGGGTGTGGGCGGTGATGACCAGCCATGTCCAGCGGTCTGCCGCCTCGGGGGTACGGATCTTCGGGCGAGTCCAGCCCAGCGTCTGCTTCGCCATCCGGAAGGTGTGTTCCAGGTCGAACCTGCGCAGGAACGCCTGCCATCGCAGATCGACGTCCTCGCCGGTTATCCCGGTATTCGAGGACCACAGCCAGACCGGCAGCGGGTCCCGGTCGCCGGGCAGGCGGTCGACCTCCAGCCGGATCAACGTGCCCTCGATGACGGGGAGTTCACCGTCGTGGCCGATCCAGGCCGAGCGAGTGGTGAGCCGGGGATGGATACGGTCCCAGGCCATCGTCTGCGCGGTGCCGTAGCGGTCGGTGGCCTGCGCGGTCGCAGTGTCCGGCTCGCCCCAGGTGTCCGGCTTGGCGAAGCGGAACTCCTTGCCGTGCTTCGGGGGCCGTCCGCCCTGCGGGGGCGAGATCCAGGGGCGGGGCACGGGCTTGCGCATCACCCGGTCCGAACGCATCCGCCCCAGCACCTCCACCGGCAGACCGTGAAGGAGGTGTGCCATGCGCGGGGCGTCGTAGCCGGCGTCGAAGACGACGAGGATGTCCGCGTCGCCCTCGCGCCACTGCCCGCCCGCGATCAGATCCTCCACCACACGGCGGACCTGGGCGGCGGTGACCTCGGCGGCGTCGTCGGCGGGCCCGAGACGGACCGCGTCCAGCAGCTGGCACCACGAAGTGCGGCCCGATTCGAGAGCGGCGACGAACGAGTACGGCCAGCCGGGGATCATCAGGTGCTGGTCGCGGCTGCGGCCGTAGGTGTGGCAGAACAGCCTGTCCGCGCTGCACGGCGCGTCCGGCCGCAGCCAGTTGCTCACGTCCACGGCCAGGACGAGCCGGCCGTCGGCGGCCTTGGGCTGCGGCAGTGCGGCCAAGGTCCGCCGCAGGCGCCCGGCGTCGATCCGGCCACGATTGAGGGCGTCGTAGAGCGCGCCGTGCCCACGGCGGTGCTCGGCCAGCAGCGTCAGGTCCACTGGCGTCGTCACCGGCCCGTCGGCGCAGAGCAAGGCATCGGTCAGCTCGAACAGTTCGTCACGGCGGGCGGTCAGACACGCGTAGAAGTCGTCCCGGAAGCGTGACGCCACAGCGAACGGCTCCCGCTGGTCATCGTGATGCAGCAGACTCATTCCCCCACGGCCTTCGAGCTGGTCAGGTGCCTCTTTGGTCGGAGCACAGGATCAGACGAAGGCCGTGTTCACGTCCCCGGAATCACCGTACGGGTAATCATGTTCGGGGCATCGTTCGAGGCCGGACCACAAGAACAAGCTCAGCTCACACCTCATTCGTGACACTCCCGGAGCCCTTTCTTAGTCCATTTACCCTATTCACCCTTTTGCAGTGCTTTTGCGTCTGTTAAGTGTTCGCAGCGAAACAGTTCGTCAGTCGGCAAGAGGCAGTGAGGAGTTCTGGAGTGGTGTGGCGAGAGTGGGTCAAGAGAGGGCCGCGGAGACTGGCTACCGTCTCCGCGCTGGTGGCCGCGGCGCTGGTCGGGCTTCCGTCCGCAGCGCCGTCCGCGGCCGTGCCCGTGCAGGAGGCTGCTGCGATGGGCGCGTATGTCGTGGTGCTTCATGACTCGGCGCGGGGACAGGTCGACGCGATCGTGAAAGAACACCGCACGCGCTACGGGGAGGAGCCGGGGTTCGTTTACCGGCATGCCCTGGTCGGCTATTCGGCCCGGATCCCGAACTCGCAGGTGTCGCGCCTGCGGAACGACCCCAGCGTGGAGATGGTGGCGCCTGACAGGCCGGTCCACGCCACCGAGCAGATTCTGTCGCACGGTGTGGACCGCGTGGACGGCGACAGAAGCAGCACGCGGTCCGGGAACGGGTCCGGGTCGGTGCATGCCGGTGCGGCGATCCTCGACAGTGGGATTGACCTCAACCACCCCGATCTGAACGTGGCCGGCGGGGTCAACTGCGTGAATCGTGGCCGGCCCCCTCAGGACGACGAGGGACATGGCACCTACGTCGCCGGCATCGTCGGGGCCAAGGACAACGACGCGGATACCGTGGGTGTCGCGCCTGGCGCCCGGCTGTATGCGGTCAAGGTGCTCGACGCCGCCTTGAACGGGGAGGACTCCACCATTGTGTGCGGGCTCGACTGGGTGGCCCAGCACGCCAAGAAGAGCAAGATCAAGGTGGTGAACATGAGCCTCGCTGGAGAAGGTCCCGACGACGGAAACTGCGGGCGCAGCAACAACGATGTGCTGCACCTGGCGGTCTGCAGGGTGGTCAACAAAGCTGGTGTGACGGTCGTGGTCTCGGCCGGCAACGACAGCACCGACTTCGCCAACACCTCGCCGGCCAACTACGACGAGGTCCTCACCGTTACCGCCATGCAGGATGCCGACGGCCAGCCCGGCGGCCTCGGCACGATCCCGCCCGGATGCCAGGTGACCGGTCAGATCGGTCCGGACGACGACGCGGCGGCGGACTTCTCCAACTTCACCACCATCGGCTCCCCGGATGCCGCCCACACCATCGCTGCTCCGGGGGTGTGCCTGCGGTCCACCGCCCTCACCAACGGCCCCGGCGGGGGCACCGTGATTATGCTTGGCGGGACCTCGTTCTCCTCCCCCCACGTAGCCGGCACCGCCGCCCTGTGCATCACCACGCGCTGCGCCGGAATGACCCCCGCCCAGGTCATCGCCAAGCTCCGCGCCGACGCCGCAGCCCGGCCCGCCAGCTACGGCTTCACCGGCGACCCCCACACCCCGATCGACAACCGCTACTACGGCTACCTCGACTACGCAGGAAAGTACTGACCTGGGCAACCGCCAGCGCGAAGAAGGGGCTAGTGCCGCATCAGGCAACGTTCGCCCTGTTGTGAAGCATCGCTCGATTTGCTGCGCCGGAGGGCACTGGACGGTCAGAATGATCACGTGGCTGAGCGTGTGCGGGTCCGGGAAGTTGACGATGACGAGGGCAGACGGTTGCTGCGAATTGTCCGCAGAGGAACTGGGTCAGTTGTGACCTGGCGACGGGCCCAGATGGTGCTGTTATCAGCGCAGAACATGTCCGTGGCAAAGATCGCCGACGTGACCTTCACCAGTGCGGACCGGGTTCGGGACGTGATCCACAACTTCAACGCGGACGGCTTCGCCTCGCTCTACCCGAAGTACAAAGGTGGCCGACCGAGAACCTTCACCCTCCCGGAACGCCGGGAGATCAAGAAGATCGCCAAGTCCAAGCCGGCCGAGCACGGCCTGCCGTTCTCGACGTGGAGCCTGGCCAAGCTGGCCGACTTCCTGGTCGCCGAGGGGGTGATCGACGACATCAGCCACGAAGGTCTTCGCCTCCTGCTCCGCGAGGAGGGCGTCTCCTTTCAACGCATAAAGACGTGGAAGACCTCCCGCGACCCCGACTACGCGGCCAAGAAGGCCCGCGTCGAGCACCTCTACGCGATCGCCGACGGCGAGGTCATACCCGAGGACGGCGAGCCTGACGTCGTCTTCTGCATGGATGAGTTCGGCCCGCTCAACCTCCAGCCACATCCCGGCCGGCAGTGGGCCGAACGCGGCGGGAGACACAAGGCCCCCGGCCGGGATCCCCGGCCCCGCCGACGGGCGACCTACACCCGACCACACGGGGTCCGGCACCTGTTCGCCGCCTACGACCTCGGCAAGGACCAGCTCTACGGGCACGTCAGGAACACCAAGAACCGGTCCAAGTTCCTGGAGTTCTGCCGCTACCTGCGCTCACTGCACCCGACCGGTGTCCGTATCGCGATCGTCTGCGACAACTACTCCCCACACCTGACGACGAAGCGGTGCCAGCGGGTCGGGACATGGGCGGCGGCGAACAACGTGGAGATCGCCTACACCCCGACCAACAGCTCCTGGCTCAACCGCATCGAGGCCCAGTTCACCGCCCTGCGCTACTTCGCCCTCGACGGCACCGACCACCCTTCCCACAAAGTCCAGGGCAGCATGATCCGCCGCTACATCATCTGGCGGAACAAGCACGCCGCCGACGAACGTCTCCGTGAGGTCGTGAAGAGGGCAAACGTTGCCTGACGCGGCACTAGGTCGGCTGTGTGGCCGACCTAGCCCCTGCCGACGCTTATGGGCCCGCTGGTGCGACCTGCGCCTCTCGCAGACCAAGACCGGATCACTACGCTCCCGGCAGTACCGCCGACCCACCCCGCCAGACGCCACAACCTAGATCGCCCAGCCGAACAGACCTCACGACCAGGAAGCAAACGACCACTCAGCTTGAGTTCTGACCCTTAAAACTCAAGCTCAGACGGCGCGTGGTGCAGGCAGCCGCCTGATCGAAGGGGCCACGTGATCAAATTGCGGCGAAGTTCGAGTCACTCGGCATCCTGCACGCACACCAGATTGTCGCTCCGGGTGTAAAGCGGTCGCGAGGGGTGCTGACGTGGGGTTTCGGGTCAGCACCGAACCAGCACGGGAGTCAGCACCGGCCCTCCAAAACGGGCGCAACTCTGCTATTCCGGCAGGGGCCGTCGCCATCGCGTCCGGGGCCGCGGGAGGCACCCCGCGCCGGTGGTGTGGCGGTCGGATACATAGGAACGCGTCTGATTGTGATGGCCCACCACATATGCCGCTGACCTGGGGACTTCTACGTTGTGGCGACACCGATCGTCCCCGCAGACCCCCTGGAAGTGGTGTTCATGGCCTCCCCCGAGACCGCTCCCCCGACCGCCGGATCCATCAAGAGAATCGTCGCCGCCAGTCTGATCGGGACCACCATCGAGTGGTACGACTTCTTTCTCTACGGCACCGCTGCCGCGCTGGTGTTCAACAAGCTGTTCTTTCCCACCAGCGATCCGCTGACCGGGACTCTGATCGCCTTCATCACCTACGCCATCGGGTTCCTGGCCCGGCCGCTCGGCGGGGTGGTCTTCGGGCACTTCGGGGACAAGGTCGGACGCAAGAAACTGCTGGTGCTGAGCCTGCTCATGATGGGCGGGGCCACCTTCGCGATGGGGCTGCTGCCCACCTACGCGAGCATCGGCGTCGGGGCACCCGTGCTGCTCACCGTCCTGCGGCTGGTGCAGGGCTTCGCCCTCGGTGGTGAGTGGGGCGGGGCGGTGCTGATCGTGTCCGAGCACGGCGGGGCCGAGCACCGCGGGTTCTGGGCCTCGTGGCCGCAGTCCGGTGCGCCGGGCGGGAACCTGCTGGCCACCGGGGTGCTCGCGCTGCTCGCCGGTGTGCAGTCCGATGCCGCGTTCCTGGCGTGGGGCTGGCGCGTCCCCTTCCTGCTCTCCGGTGTCCTGGTGATGGTCGGACTGTGGATCCGGCTGTCCGTCTCCGAGTCGCCCGTGTTCCTCGCCGCGCAGGCCGCCCGGCAGGGGCGCAAGGACGAGGCGCCCGTCGTCCAGGTGTTCCGCCGCAGCCTGCGCCAGGTGCTGACCGCCATCGGCACCCGGTTCGGCGAGAACATTTCCTACTACGTGCTGACCTCCTTCCTGCTTGTGTACGTCACCGTGCACTTGGGGCTGGCCAAGAGCACCGCGCTGAACGCCGTACTGATCGGCTCGGCCGTCCACTTCGTCACCATCCCGGCCTGGGGCGCGCTCTCGGACCGGATCGGCCGGCGCCCGGTGACCCTGATCGGCTCGGTCGGCATGGCCCTGTGGGCCTTCGCGTTCTTCGCGCTCGTCGACTCGAAGTCCTTCGCCGTCATCACCCTGGCCGTCACCGCCGGGCTGCTCCTGCACGGCGCCATGTACGGGCCCCAAGCGGCCTTCATCTCCGAGATGTTCGACACCGATGTGCGTTACTCCGGTGCCTCGATGGGCTCTCAGCTCGCCTCGATCGTCGCCGGAGCGCTGGCCCCGCTCATCGCCGTCGAACTCCTCAAGGACTACGGCTCCTCCGTTCCCGTCTCCCTCTATCTCTGTGGGGCCGCCGTGGTGACCACCCTCACCGTCGCCTTCGCCCGGGAGACCCGCGGCCGTGATCTGGCCCAGACAGGTGCCGGGCCCGCCGCTGCCTCCGGCGGGCGGGCTGCTCCGCTTCCGGCCGCCGTCGACCCCGCCTGATACGGTCCGGCCGGCCACGGAAGAATGCCCCCATGACCTCCGGACACGAATCCGCCCTGCTCGAGCTGCTCGGTCTGCTGCGCCGCGGCGCGCCGGCCGAGCAGTTCGACCGCCCCGCGGCGGACGCACGTACCGCCGGGGCGGGCCCTGACGAGCAGGCCCTCGTGGACGAGGCCACGCGGGTGGCGCTGGACATCCGGCGTACGCTCGACCAGCACCGGCGGCGTGAGGCCGAGCTCACGGCCCTGTTCGACACGGCTGGCGACCTCGCCGCCCTGCGCGATCTCGACGCGGTGCTCCGGGCCATCGTCCACCGCGCCCGCATGCTGCTGGGCACCGACATCGCGTACATGACCCTCAACGACCCGTTCCTCGGCGACACGTTCATGCGCGTCACCGACGGCTCGGTGTCGGCCGCCTTCCAGCAGCTGCGGCTCGGCATGGGCGAGGGGCTCGGCGGTCTGGTCGCCCAGACCGCCCGCCCGTACGCCAGCGCCGACTACCGCGCCGACGACCGCTTCCGGCACACGGACACCATCGACAACGGGGTCCGCGAGGAGGGCCTGCGCGGCATCCTCGGCGTCCCGCTGCGCGTCGGCACCCGCGTGATCGGGGTGCTGTACGCGGCCGACCGGGCGGTCCGCGACTTCGCGCCCGACGCGGTCGCGCTGCTCTCCTCCCTCGCCGACCATGCCGCCGTGGCCATCGACAGCGCCCGGCTGCTCGAAGAGACCCGCGCCGCCCTCGTCGAACTCGGGGTCGCCACCGAGACCGCCCGCGCCCAGAGCGAGGCGATGCGGCTCGCCGCCGAGACCCATGACCGCCTCACCCGCCTCGTCCTGCGCGGCGGCGACGTGGCCGACGTCGCCCAGGAGGTCGCCGCCCTGCTGGGCGGGAGCCTGGTCGTGCACGATGCCGATGGCGCCGAGCTCGCGCGGGTCGGCACGGACCCGGTCGGCCCGCCGGCCCGCGGCCTGGCCGCGTCGCGCTCCGGCGGCCGGGCCGTCGCGGTGGACGGGATATGGGTCTGCGCGGTCCTGGCCGGGCCGGAGCTGCTGGGCAGCATCACCCTCGGCGGACGCGGCGACCTGCCCGACACCGAGCGGCGGCTGTTCGAGCGGGCCGGCCTGGTGACGGCGCTCCTGCTCCTGCTGCGCCGTACCGTCGCCCACGCCGAGGACCGGGTCCGCGGCGAACTGCTCGGCGACCTGCTGGCTCCGGCGGCGCCCGGCCGTGTCCGCGACACCGCCAGCCAGACCCTGCGAGCCCGCAAGCTCGGGGTCGACCTCGCCCGCCCGCACGCCCTCGTGGTGCTGCACTGCGACGCCGCGCTGCGGCCCCGGCTGGCGGCGGAGGCCGCGCGCCGCGCACGCGCCCGCGACGGCCTGGCCGGGCTGCACCAGGGCCGCGTCGTCCTCCTCGCCCCGACCGAGAGCCCGGGCCCGCTCGCCCGCTCGCTCGCCGCCGAGCTGGGCCAGGCCCTGGGCACCCCGGTCACCGCGGGCTCCGCCGGGCCCGCCGCCGGACCGGAGGGGCTGCCCGGCGTGTACGCCGAGGCGCTGCGCTGCCTCGAGGCCCTGCACGCCCTCGGCCACACCGGCGACGGAGCCGGCCTGCCCGACCTCGGGTTCCTCGGGGTGCTCCTGGGCGACCGGGCGGACGTGGGCGCGTACGTCGAGCAGGTACTGGGGCCGGTCATCGCGTACGACACGCAGCGCGGGACGGAACTGGTCCGCACGCTGGAGGCGTACTTCGCCCACGGGGCCAGCCTCGCCCGGACCAAGGACGCGCTCCACGTGCACGTCAACACCGTGGTGCAGCGCCTCGACCGGGTCCGGCAGATCCTGGGCGAGGACTGGAACACCCCGGCCGGGGCGCTGGAGATCCAGCTCGCCCTGCGGATCCTGCGGGTGACGGCGGCCCGGCCCCGCCCGGTCCCGAAGTCGCCGCTTCCCCCCTCTCCTTACCCGACCTCGACGTAACCCGCCCACTCGCCGAGGGCGAAGTTCTGCCCCTGGCGGCGGACTTCGACCGCTCCCGTCCCGCCGAAGTGGGCGGGTACGAGCAACTCACCCTCATCCGCGGCGCGTTCGAGGATCCGGCGACGGCTGGCGGCGGCCTGCCCGGCATCCAGGCAGAAGCAGCTGTTGCAGGCGGGCTCCAGGATCTGCACGGGGCTGTGCAGCAGGTCGCCGACGAAGACGGCCCGGTCGGTCCCGGAGGTGAGCCGCAGGACGGCGGATCCGGGGGTGTGTCCGGGCGCGGACTCGAGGGTGAGGTGCTCGTCGATACGGTGGGCGCCGTCCCAGAGCACGGCCTGCCCGGCATGGTGGACGGGCGCGATGCTGTCCTCGTATATCAGCCGGTCGTCCTCCCGGAGGCCGCCGCCGTACGCGTTGCCGGGCCCGAAGTGGTGGTCGTCGGCCGCCGGGACGAGGTACTGGGCGTCGGGGAAGGTCGGCACCCAACCACCGTCCGCGGCCACGGTGTTCCAGCCGACGTGGTCGCCGTGCACGTGGGTGTTGACGACGATGTCGACATCCTCCGGCCGGACTCCGGCCCGTGCCAGCTCCCCGAGGAAATCGCCTTGCCGGTGGTGGAAATGCGGCGACCCGGGCCGCTCCCGCCCGTTGCCCACGCCCGTGTCGACCAGGACGGTCTTCCCGGCGCTGCGCAGCACCCAGGTCTGCAGGGCGACCACGGCACGGTCGCTGTCCGCCTCCCAGTGGTCCGGCGACAGCCAGTCCTCGTTCTCCTTCCACACCTCTGCCCCGACCCCCGGCACGAGGTTGCGCGCCGGTCCGAGCGGACCTGCCCATTCGATGACACGGGTGATCTCGACGTCGCCCAGCATGATGCTCTGCCTGCTCTCGTTCTTCATACCGTCGAGTCTAGAAAGCGCAGTTGAGCCTCTCAATGCCTGAACTGCTCATGTGAATACGTGGTCGTCTCATACCTGAGGCCTACCGCTACCCTTGCCCCATGGATGTGGTGAGCGACGCCATCGCGGCCGTACGGATCGGACGGCCCTCCTCCAACCGGGTCCGGGTGAGCGGGAGTTGGTGCACGCGCTTCGCCCCGTACGAGGGCGCGGGCTTCCACGTGGTGCTGGAGGGCAGCTGCTGGCTGCTGCCCGACGGCGGCGGCCCGCCGGTCTCCCTCGGCCCCGGCGACGCGGTACTGCTGCCGCACGGCACGGGGCACGTGATCGCCGACTCTCCCGCCGATGCCGCGGCTGTGGCGCGGGCGGCGCCGTTCGAGCTGCGGCCCGACGGGACGCTGCCGGGCTGCGACCCGTCGGCCGCCTCAGGCGCGGTGGAGATGCTGTGCGGCAAGTACCGGCTCGACCGCAGCCGCGTCCACCCGCTCATGCTGGAGTTGCCGAAGGTGGTCCACCTGCCGAACCGGGTCGGAGTGCACCCCGAACTGCGGGCGGCGATCTCCCTGCTGGGCGGCGAGCTCGGCGGCGAGCAGCGGCCGGGGGCCTGCATGGCGGTGCCCAGCCTGCTCGACCTCCTGCTCGTCTACATGATCCGCTCCTGGATGGCCGAAGGCCCGGGCGGAGCCTGGTCGGCCGTACTCGGCGACCCGGTCGCGGCCGCCGCCCTGCGGGCGCTGCACTCGGATCCGGCCGCGCCCTGGACCAACGACCGGCTGGCGGCCGAGGCGGGCGTCTCCCGCCCCACGCTGGCGCGCCGGTTCACCGCGCTGGTCGGCCGCCCGCCGATGGCGTACCTGACGTGGTGGCGGCTGACCTACGCCGCCACCCTGCTCCGGGACACCCCGGACCCGCTGGCCGCGATCGCGCGCCGGGTCGGGTACGGCACGCCGTACGCCTTCTCGCACGCCTTCTGCAGGGAATTCGGGACCACACCGGGCCGCTATCGGGACGCGGCGGCGAAGGCTTCGTAGGCGACCGGGCAGCCGGACACCCGTGAGCGGCGGGGACGGATCGCCGCCGCCGCTCGGGGTTTGCGGAGAACCGGCCGGCTCAGCGCCGGACCGGACACTGCTTCCAGGAGAAGTGGTACACGCTGTTGATGCTGCCGTCCGTGGAGTCGACGGTCATGTAGCTGGTCTTGTTCTTGTCGGAGGTCCCGACGTCCGCTCGCAGCTCGGTGTTGATGTTGAAGTTGCGCTGCTCGCCGCAGGGGGCGAAAACGAGGGCCTCGATGCCGGTGGTGTCGGTCACCTGCCAGTTGTCGTCGAGCTCGCCATGGAACTGGTGGGTCCGGTTGGCGGTCTGACTCATGCCCTGGAAGTAGTAGCTGGCCTTCTGGGTACCGGTCGCGCCCGGCTCCAGCTTGCCGTAGCCCCGGTAGTCGACGTGGGACACCGCGTACGTGTAGCCCTGCGGGACGTGCACGAGGAGGGAGAGGAGGCAGTTCTTGCGGCCTTCGGTGGCGGCGACGCCGCCACCGGCCGAGGCCAGGTACTCGCTGTAGGTGACGGTGAAGGCCGAGTTGTCGGGGGCCACGGCGACGGTGGCACTGCCGGGGCGGCAGCCCGAGCCGTTGACCGAGGCGACGTCGACGGCCACCCGGCCGGGGGGTGCGGCGGCGGTGGCGTTCGCCCCGGCCGGAAGGGTGAGCGTGACGAGGCATCCGGTCACGGCGGCGGCGGTCAGTGCGGTGCGAGCGATGCGAAGTGACTTGATCACGTCGCCATGGATAGCCGCCGCACGTGGTCGCCGAGCCCGACCGGGTACGCAGCATCACCCGGTCGGACGGCCCGGTTCACCGGAGAAACGATTCAGCAATCCGGATCGTGCGGCCGGATGGCCCATGTGGCACACCTTCACCCGCCTCACCCGCGCCGCTCCATGCCAAAGCCGACATTTTTCATATGCTGGACATCCCGTCGACGGAGGAGAGTCCATGCCCGGTCCGCTCGTACGGCGGTCCGCCGCGCTGTCCGCATGCGTGGCCGTGGCCGCCGCTCTCGCGTCCCTGACCGCGCCCGCACCGCCCGCCTCCGCCGCGGCAGTCGGGCATGAATCCCCTCCGGGGCAGCACCGGGCCGACGACGGCGCCGCCCGGGGCGAGGCGGACACCGACGAGGCCGCCGTACTCGGCGAGGAGCACGCCCGGGCGCACGCGCAGCGGCGGAGCGACGCCAAGGGCCCCAAGGAGTACCCGCAGGCGAAGCGAACCAAGAGCCTCGCCTCCCTCAAGGCCTCCCAGCAGAAGGCCAACGCCGTCTTCTCCGCCGCGCAGTTCGGCCGGTTCACGGAGTTCTTCCCCTCCCCCGACTTCGGTGTGCACACCGCTCTGCTGCCCACCGGGAAGGTGCTGCTCTTCTCCTTCGAGCGCGTGGAGGTCAACCCCACCAAGGAGACGGGGCCCACCGACCGCATCGGCCGGACCAACGCGGGCCGCGCCTTCCTGTGGGACCCGGCCCGGGGCACCGGGGCCCGGGCGTTCAAGAAGGTGGAGCCCCCGACCGTCCTGATGCCCGACGGTACGCACACACCGCGCCCGGCACCGTTCTTCTGCGCGGGGCACGCGTTCCTGCCCAACGGCATGGTCGGGGTCTTCGGCGGCAACACCGGCGGCAAGGGCGGCAGCGGCGCCAAGCTGTCGTTCGTGTTCGACCCGTGGACCGAGAAGTGGTTCCGCAACCAGGACATGTCCGTCGGCCGCTGGTACCCCTCGGTCGTGACGGGGGCGGACGGGCGCCAGATCATCATGTCCGGCCAGTCCGAACGGGGTACGGGCACGCCCACCCCGGTCGTGGAGCGCTTCCCCGCGCTGCGCCATCCCGTGCCCTGGGGGCCGTACGACATCCCCATCGACCTGGCCTCCGAGCGGCTGCGGGCGGACGCCCCGTTCCGCAACGACTATCCGCACCTGTTCTCGCTGCGCGACGGCATGATCTACGGCCTCGGCCGGGACGCCGACCAGCAGTGGCTGTTCGACCCGGTGAAGGAGACCCGGACCGATCTGCCGCGGCGGCCCGCCGACTTCCGCGGCTACGGCTCGGCGGTGCCGCTGCCGGCCGGATTCCGCGGCCCCGACTCCGTACTGGTGCTCGGCGGCGATCCGCACGACCCGAACACGTACCGGCTGTCCGGCGGCCGGTGGACCACCGAGGAGCCGCGGGCCTTCGGCCGAACCCAGGACGACACGCTGATCCTGCCGGACGGGACGCTGCTCACGGTCAACGGCGCGCTGGACACCCGGAATTACGGGCACGGGCCGTTCAATCCGCAGGCCGACCTCTCGTACCGGCAGATCGAACTGCGCGATACGCAGGGCCGTTGGCGGCTCGGACCGGCGCAGCGGCTGCCCCGCGGCTACCACTCCAACGCCCTCGTGCTGCCGGACGGCCGGATGATGGTCACCGGCGACGAGCTCCAGCAGATCGCCAACGACCCCGATATCAAAGACAAGATGGACGGCAGTATCGAGCTCTACGAGCCCGCGTACCTGCACCGGGGCAGCCGGCCGGCCCTCGACCGGGCGCCCGCCGGCGAGCTGGGCTACGGGGCGGGCTTCGAGGTACGCAGTTCCACCGCCGCCCAGGCCACCCGGGCCGTGCTCCTGGCGCCGACCACCGTCACCCATGCGGTGAACACCAGCCAGCGCCATCTGGAACTCCCGATCACCGGCAAACACGGCACCGCGATCGGGCTGCGGACACCGCCGAGTGCGGCCGACGCCCCGCCGGGGTACTACATGCTGTTCCTGCTCGACGCGAAAGGGGTGCCGAGCACGGCGAAGTGGGTCAAGCTCGGCAGCCGCCGATAACGAGGGCGAACCCCGGCCTCAGCGCCCGGGCGGCGGCTCGACCCGGGCCAGCCAGGCAGTGAGGAGCGACTCGAGCTGTGCGGCCTGCTGCGGGGTGAGGCCCTCGAGCAGGGTCCGTTCGTTCTCCATGTGCTCGGTAAACGCCCGGTCGATCAGCTCGCGCCCCCCGGGCTGCTGCTCCTGGCCGCCTGCCGGAAGCTGCCCGCCGGATCCTGGTGGTGGAAGTCCCTGCTGCTCGGCTTCCTGAACACGGGCGGGTTCTTCGCGCTGGTCTACATCGCCGCGCAGCGGCTGCCGACGAGCGCGGCCTCGACCGTCATGGCGACCGCGCCGCTGGTGATGATGCTCTTCGCCTGGGCGCTGATCTCCGAACGGCCGGGGCTGCGCCAGCTGGCGGGCGCCGGCCTCGGCGTGGCCGGGGTGTCGCTGATGCTGCTGACCGGGTCCGTACCCATGGACGCCCTCGGCGTGGTGGCCTCCGTGGCCGCCATGACGATGTCCTCGTTCGGCTACATCCTCGCCAAGCGGTGGAGCACAGAGATCGGGGTGCTCGCGTCGACGGCGTGGCAGCTGTTGGGCGGCGGGCTCCTGTTGCTGCCGTTCGCCGCCGCGGTGGAGGGATCCCCGCCGACCCTCGACGGTTCCGAGCTGCTCGGATTCGGGTATGTCACGGTCGTCGCGACGGCGCTGGCGTTCGCGGCCTGGTTCGCCGGCCTGCGACGGCTGCCGGCCGCGACGGTCGGTCTGCTGGGACTGCTGAACCCGGTCACGGGCGTCCTGTTGGGCACGGCGATCGCCGGGGAAACGCTCACCTTCCGACAGATCTGTGGGCTCCTGCTGACCCTGGCGGGCATCCTGCTCGGGCGGAGGGGAGGATTCCTCACCGCTCGTAACGGGAGGAATTCAGTAGGTAGCGATAACATAAATTCGCAGCTGAATTACCGTCAATAAGGATTTGAGTCATATCTCGATTTGGTAACGAGATCCTTAAAATGGCCTGGACCATTAACGGCCTACGCGCGTAACTCCCCTAATTTTTAAGCGAACTGACTGTTCATCAAATCAGGCGAGCAGGTAACAGTCTGATATCTCGGACCCCATTCCCGTTTGTCCGAATTCTCCACCGCGCCCATCTGGCAGGCTTCCGCGCACCCACTCCTCCGACCAAGGATTTGAGGTGCGCATGACTAGACATCGCAGGAAGCAGCGCGAACACCGGCGCAAACCGCGCCGGTTGATACTCCTCACCGCCGCCATGGCCACGGCGGCGGTGATAGCGGGCGGTCTCGCCTACTCCGGGCTCGGGGACAACGCCCAGGCAGGGACGTCCGCAGAGGCCGAAGCGGCCGCGGACACCTTCGTGCAGGCCGCCGCACCGGCCCATGACGCGGAGCCGGCGCCCATCGTGGGCGAGCCCGCCAACGAGACCACCAAGGGCATGGTCTTCGACGGCCTCAAGGCTGCGCCGAAGGGCGACCGTTGCGTCGGCGTCTACCGCACGGAGGCCGGGCTCTGCACGCACGGCCCCGACGCCCCGCCGAAGGACGTCGACATCAAGGCCGACGTCGCCCCCGTCGTGAAGACGAAGGCCCCGGCCGCCGACCCGGCGAAGCCGGAGGCCGGCGAAGCGGCCGCCGCGGAAGGCAGCGGGCGTCCTCAGGACGCGCCCGCCGCCGACGCCGGCTCCGCCAAGGGGGCTCCCTCCGCCGCGCCCGCGCCCGCCGCGTCCGGCGGCAGCCAGGCCGTCGCCGCCGGTCCCGCCGGCCAGACCGTCCAGTGCGACGGTGACGGCAGCACCGGCAACCGCGTCCAGGTCGTGTACGTCCACGGCTCCGACCGCGACCGCTACTCCGAGTACCTCGCCTCGTTCCGCAAGTGGGCGGCCGACGCCGACCTCATCTACTCGACGAGCGCACAGGAGACCGGCGGCGTCCGCCACATCCGCTTCGTCACGGCCGCGGACTGCACGCCGACGGTGCTCAACATCGAGCTCCCGGCGAACGCCCTCTCCGAGTTCAGCGCGACCAACAACGCGCTCGCCGGCAAGGGCCTCGACCGCCGCGACCGCAAGTACATGATCTTCTCGGACACCCAGGTCTACTGCGGCATCGGCACCTTCGCGGGCGACGAGCGGCCCGGCCAGGACAACCAGAGCAACTTCGGCCCCTCCTACGGCCGTACGGACTCCGGCTGCTGGGGCGGCCACACCGCGGCGCACGAACTCGGCCACAACCTCGGCGCGGTGAACAACAGCGCCCCCAACACCAGCCGCGGCGCCCACTGCACGGACGAGTGGGACGTCATGTGCTACTCGGACACCCCGTACTACCCGCAGATGCGCAACGTGTGCACCAACCAGGCCGCCGAGAACATCCTGGACTGCAACCACGACGACTACTTCCACACCAACCCCAAGGCCGGAAGCTACCTGGCCACGCACTGGAACATCGCCGACAACCAGTTCCTGATGAAGGGCAAGGGCGGCAACCCGAACCCCGACCCGAACCCGAAGCCCACGCCGAGCCCCACGAAGAAGCCGACCCCGACGCCGACCAAGAAGCCCACGGGCGGCCCGAAGGTGACGGCGGCGCAGATCCAGTCGAACTCCGTCGTGGTGAGCTGGCCGAAGGTCGACGGTGCCGCCTGGTACCAGGTCCTGCTGAACGGCAAGCACCTGACCTGGGTCCAGTCGCAGGCCCTGCGCATCTACAACCTCCAGCCCGGTACGGAGTACAAGGTCGCCGTCTCGGTCCGCGACGGCTCCGGCCGTGACAGCGGAGCCGGCCCGACCACGGCCTTCCGTACCACCGGCGCGGGCGGCGGCACCACCACCCCCGGTGCCCGCTACACGCTCGGCAACGGCAGCACCGGCATGGCCGCCGAGCTGTGGGGCGGCCGCAGCGCCGACGGCACGGTACTCGTCGGAGGCCGCTCCAACGGCTACGCCCAGCAGCAGTGGCTCTTCGAGGACGCGGGCGGCGGGCTCGTCCGCATCAAGTCCGCCGTCTCCGGCAAGTGCCTGCAGACGGGCGGCGCTCCGGCCGCCGGCATGTGGATCGCGCAGCAGCCCTGCGGCGGCAACTCCGCGCAGCAGTGGAAGCTGGCGTCCCGCGGCGGCGGTGTGACCGTCACCGACGCGAGCGGCGGCTACGCCCTGACCGTGAGCAGCCGCCCGTACTACGGCGCCTGGCTGCTCGACCTCCAGCGCGCGGACGGCCGCGCGTCCCAGGTGTGGACGGTCCAGAAGGTCGGCTGACCTGCCGGATCGAACGCCTTCCGCCGGTGGACGGCCGCCCTGCGCGGCCGTCCACCGGCCCCCTCATCTCCGCACCACAGCTCATCGCATCCCACCGCACCAGGAGCACCCAACGATGCGTACACGCCCCGCCTTCCCGGTCCGTACCGGACTCGGCTTCCTGTTCCTGTTCCTCGCCCAGGCCCTGGCCGTGCCCACCGCCGCCCACGCCCACGGCGACACCGTCAAGGTCGTGGTCACCGGGCAGCGGGAGGGCCATGTCACCACCGAGATCACCTGGGAGAACGACGGGGACGCCATCGAGGAGGCGGTCGCCGCCACGGTGAACTCGGCCAGCCCCGACGGCTCCCGCACGATGGGCCCCTGGCGGCTGGTCCGCGACCCCGGCACGCGCACCGGCTGGAGCACGGCCGAGGTACTGCCGCCCGGCAACTGGAAGGTCACCGTCGACGTGGGGTTCCCGTCCCTCGGCCACGGGGAGAAGGAGATCGCCGTACCGGTGGTCGACCCGGCGCCGTCCGCGGGCACGCCGAGCGCAGCCGCGCCGTCCGCGCCCTCCACTGCGTCGGTCCCGCCCGTGTCGTCCGCGTCGCCGGCCACCGGGCAGGCGCAGAGCCCGTCGCCTGCGAGCGACGTGTCCGCGGCCCCGGCCGGCGAAGGCGAGGACAGCACCGTCTGGTGGACCACGGCGGGTGTGGCCGTGATCGCCCTGGCCGGCGCCGCCGCCGGTGTGCTGCTGCGGCGCGCCCGGGCCCGCAGGCGCTGAGGTCCACGGAAAAGGGGCGACGAGCGAGGGGGACGGGAGACGGGTGGCCGAAGCCGTCGGTGCGACCTGACAACCAAACAGGTCCGCGTTGACAGTGGAATTCGCCGTGCCGTTCATTCGGTACATGGACATCACCACCGCCGCCGTGCGCTCCACCACCCGCGTCGTCCGCCCCTTCCACACCTTCGAGGGCGAGGGCTTCCCGGTCCGCCGCCCGTTCCCGCAGCCGGAACTGCCGCTGGTCGACCCCTTCCTGATGGTCGACCAGGTCGGCCCGCACGTGCTCGGCCCGGGCGAGGCCAAGGGCGCGCCGCCGCACCCGCACCGCGGCTTCGAGACGATCCAGTACGTCATTGAAGGCGCGATGGAGGACATCGACTCCGAGGGGCACAAGCGCGTCATGAACCCCGGCGAGGTGCAGTGGCTCACCGCCGGGTCGGGGCTCGTCCACCTCGCCCGCCCCACCCCCGAACTGCTCGCCGAGGGCGGCCCGCAGCACCTGCTGCAGATCTGGGTGAACCTGCCGGCCCGGCTCAAGGCGACGCCCCCGCGGGTCCAGTACGGCTCCGCCCCCGGCGACATCCCCACGGTCGCCACCGAGGACGGCGGCGCCGAGCTCACCGTGATCACCGGCACCACGCACGGAGTCAGCGGTCCGTTCGAGACCCACACCCCGGTGCTCGTCGTACACGCCCGCCTCAGGGCCGGCGGCCGCGCCGAGTTCACCGTCCCGGCCGGGCACAACGCCATGCTGTACGTGCTGTCCGGGACCGCCGCGACCCCCGACGCCCGGCTCCCCGACGGCCATCTCGCGATCCTCGGCCGGGACGCGGAGCGCTTCACGGTCGAGGCTCCCGGCGATGCGGCCGAGGTGCTGGTCCTGGCCGGCGAGCCGATCGGCGAGCCCGTCGCCCGCAGCGGCCCTTTCGTCATGAACACCGCCGCCGAGATCCGCCAGGCGCAGCTGGACTACCAGCACGGCCTGATGGGGCACATCGACATCTGAGACGGGACAGGGCCGCCCCGACCGGGGCGGCCCTGTCCTGCCGTGGTCAGCGGCTCACGGCTGTCGGCACTGGCCGGAGCGCGGGCCCTCCACCGTGTTGTCGCCCTGCTGCGGGGCCGGGACGTTGGCGTCGCAGCGCAGCGGGCCGACGACCGTGTTGGCAGAGAATTCGACACCTCCGGTGTTGCCGTTCAGGCTCACCGGGCCCCGGACCGTGTTGCCCGCGCAGCCTGCGGCGGCATCGTCCGAGCCGATCAGCACGGAGCCGGTGGTCCGGCCGACGGTGACGGGGCCGGTGAGCTTCGACCCGCAGAACGCTACGGCCAGGGCGCCGTCGGCGGAGACGGGCCCGGTGAGCTCGGCGTCCGTCACGGCCAGCGCCCCGCCGGAGCGGATCGTGACCGGGCCGGTCTGGCTGCCGCCGGGCGCGATGCAGAGCGACTCGCCGGTGGCCACGGTCAGCGGGCCGCCGTGGGCCGCCGTGATGCACGGCCGGCTGAATCCGACCGTGCCGTCCGTGGCTCCCGCCGTGGCGCTCGCTGCGTTCGCCTGGTCACCGCTGTAGGTGGCGGTGACCGGTTGGGCGCCGGGGCGCAGGGCGCTGGTCCGGAACTCGGCCCGGCCGCCCGTCAGCGGCACCGTCGCCAGCTGCTTCGTCCCTTCGGAGAAGGTGACCGTCCCGCCCGGGGTTCCCGCGGTGGGGTTCGCCGGGTCGACGGCCGCAGTGAGCGTGACCGCATGCCCGAACAACGGGGTGTTCGTGTCCGCGGTGAGTGAGAGCGTCGTCCCGTACCGGAAGGAGACGACCGCCTTGCCGTTGCCGCGGTTCACGCCCTGGAGGAGGGAGACGTCGGTCGCGGACGGCGCCGCGAAGCTGCTGCCCCCGCCGCCGCCGGCGCCGTAGAGGTCGCCGATGTTGCCGCCGCCGGAGCCGCCCGAGCCGGCGAAGTAGCCGCCGCCCCCGCCGCCGCCGCCGTTGCCGCCCTGCCCGCCGTTGCCGCCGGGGCCGCCGCTTCCGGGGTTGGGCTGCCCGGTGTTGGGGTCGATGTCGCCGCCGGCCACTCCCGGGCCGCCCTGGGCGGAGTTCGGGTTGCGGGCGCCGTGGGCGGTCTGTGTGCCGCCACGGCCGGCGGCACCGGAGCCGGCCGGGCCGCCGCCCTCGCCGCCGTCCTGCGCTTCGGGGCCGCCGCCGTTGCCGCCGTGCAGCAGCGGGCCGCCGTTGCCCGCGCCCCCGCCACCGCCCGCGACCAGGATCCGGTCGGTGGGGCCGAAGGAGCCGGCCCGTACGTCGGAACCGCCGCCGCCGGAGCCTCCGCCGCCGTGCGCGCCACCGCCGCCGGCTCCGTGGCCGGTGCCACCGGGCCGGGCGTACTCGCCGTGCCGGGAGGTGCCGGAGCTGCCGAGCGAGCCGACGGTGATCTGGAGGCTCTGCCCGGCGCTCACGGCCAGGGTCGCGCGGGTCTCGCCGCCGAGTCCGCCCGGAGCTCCGGTGTTCGGCGGGTTCGGGGAGACGAAGCCGGCCGCGCTGCCGCCCTCGGCGCCGAACAGGTCGACGCTGATCGCGCCGACCCCGTCCGGCACCGTGAAGGTGTCCGTCCCCGCGGTGGCGTACGTACAGGTGGGCGGCGAGGCGGTGAAGACCCCGCCGGAGCCGCAGGGCGAGGGCGCGGCCGCCGGGTCTGCGGCGGCGAAGGGTACGAGGACGGCGGCGAGCAGGCCGGTCGCGCTGAGCACGATCGCCGTCTTCGATGTGGATATGCGCGTACGAGGGGTCGCGCGCGGGGTGGAGCCTGGGGTCAAACGGCGGTTCATGGGAAGTGACGCTGCCTCTCCGGGCCTGCTGACGGGTGACCGAGGTGGGATGGGGTGACCGGCGGGCGGGCAGGGTGCATGCCGTGCCCAGCCCGCCGATCGGGGTCGATGCCGTACCGGACGCCGTATCGGACGCGCCGTATCGGACGCGCCGTATCGGACGCGCCGTATCGGACGCCGTGTCAGGCGATCTGTCAGACGCCGTCGTTGGCGCAGAGGGCCCAGACGTCGGAGTACGTGCTCGGCGAGCTGCCGCCCCCGGTGTGGGTGAACGCCGTCCAGTACGAGGCGGTGGTGGTCCCGTCACCGACGGGGGTGCCGCCGGAGTCGCTGGGGTAGCTGCCGTTGAGGTGGTCGCCGACGGAGCCCGGGCCCGTGAAGTTGGTGGTCGTCACGCTGCCGCCGCTGATGGCGGCGCCCCCGCTGACCAGCTTCCCGTCGTTCTGGCCGCAGCCGACCGTCAGGGTCTGGCCGGTGGTCGCCGAGGTCGGGCCGCTCGCCTCGCTGAAGCGGACCTTCACGGTGGTGCCGCTGATGTCGATGTTGTTGCCGCTGCAGATGGCGTAGGCGTACGTCGTGTTGCTGCTGTCGCCTCCGCCGCCGTTCCAGCCGACCGCGGCCCAGGAGTCGGGGTTGGTCTCACCGTCGGCCGCGGCCTTCTGGCCGAAGGCGTGTCCGGAGTCGTTGAAGGTGGGGTGGCTGGCGATCGGCTTCAGGCTGCCGACGCCGGCCGGGGTGATCCGGGCGCCGCCGCCGATCAGGCGCGTGTTGGCCGGACAGGTCGCGACGACCAGGCCCACCGTTCCGCTGGTGGTGGGTCCGGCGATCTTGTTCATGACACCGCCGACCAGCACGCCGAGCTGCTCGCTGCCGCGCCGGAGCACGAGGTCCTGCACGCGGCCTACACCGCCGAGGGCCACCTCGGGTACGACCTGGCCTTCGGCCCGTTCTTCACCTTCCGCTTCCTCGACTCGGGGGAGGCCGAGGAGGACATCCTCGACGCGACGGCCCGCGCCGAGCCGGCGGCCGAGAGCCGGCTCAGCGAGCGCGGCTACGCCTTCAAGCGCCTCCCTCCCGGGCCCAGGACCTCTCGCTGGCCCCGCTGAGCAAGCGCCGGCGCCAGGCGGCCGCCCGCGGCAACGCCTGAACCGTCAGGGGATGTTCTTCTCCAGCGCGCCGACGTAGCGAAGGATCGAGTGGTCCTTCACCCCGTCGCTCGCGGGGGCGAGCAGATCGGCGGTCATCCCCTTGGCCCGGTCGCCCAGCGACTGCAGCATCGGCATTGCCTCGCGCAGCCTGCCGTCCGCATCGATGTAGCGCAGGGCGTCGACGTGGTGGAAGACCGGCTCCGGCGGGAGCTGCGGCACGATGTCGTTGTTGTTGACGAAGCGGTACATGCGCTTGCTGAACGCGGTGTTGTACGCCTTGACCAGCAGCCGGTCGCAGGTGCGGGGCTGGCCGTACGTGTAGACGCCGTCGGCGCGCAGCCTCGGGTCCTCGAGGTGGAGGCGGGCTCCGGTGAGCATCGCCAGCGCGCCGCCGAGGCTGTGGCCGCAGAGGAGGACGGTCTGTCCGCGGTCCCGGAGCTCGGTGATCCCCTTCGCGACCTCGGGGAAGACGGACTGAAGGGCCTGGGCGAAGCCGTAGTGGACGTATCCCGTCCCGGCCGGGCCCGGCCACGGCGGCGTGGTGACGTCGGAGAGCCAGTCCTTCAGCTGCGCGGGTTCGGTGCCGCGGAACGCGACGACGATCATGTGGTCGCCGGCCATCGTGAAGGCCTGGGTGTCCTCCAGCGGGAACGGCGGGGTGAACCGGGTGTGGTGGTGGCGTACCTGGTCGAAGCCCCACGCGCGAGCCTCGACCTCGATCCGGGCCTCGTCCTGGTAGGCCAGCGCGGCCGACCGCGCCATCCAGTACGCGAGCTGCGGGCTGTAGTCGCGGGCTTGGTGATCGAACGCCTTCGGAGCCGGCACCGTTCTCCCCTTCGCGCAGCGGCCGACGGCCCTGCGCCGATCAACCGGGACTCCGTCGTACCGCCTACGCCCCGGCCCGGCCTCCTGACGCGCGCGGGGTTCACCCGTACGGCGGCCTTGGGCATGGCCCCGGAGGCGTCCGACCCGCCCGGGACACCGCTGCAGCCTGCGATAATCGCGTTTTCTACATGACCTCGGGGGACGGCAGCACATGTACAGGGTGGGGAACAAGCAGCGGTTCCGGCGCGCGGCAGGGGCCGTCATCGGCGCCGCCGCACTGCTGGCGGGTACGGCCGGATGCAGCGGCCCCACGACCGGACAAGCCGCGGCCGGTGCGCCGGCCGGCAGCGCCGCCGCGAGCCCGAGCGGTACGCCGGGGCCGGGCGTGGAGCGGCTCAAGGAGCTCGTCGTCGCGGAGGGCGAGAAGTTCGGCCCGTACGAGGTCAGGGAGCCGCTGCTCGACGAGCCGATGAGCGAGCTCTACGAGGCCCGGCCGGCGGCCTGCCAGCCGCTGACCAGTCTTGGCAAGGCGGGCCACACGGCCCAGGCCTACGCCAAGGTGAGCGTCCCGGGGCAGTTCCAGGCGGTGGGCACCGAGATCCTGCTGCGCTCGTACCGCGACGCCGGCGCCGCGGCCGCCGCCGTGAAGTCGCTGGCGGACGCGGGCGGCCGGTGCGCCGGCGGCTATACGGAGGACCGTGCGCTCGCCGAGGCGAAGGTGCTCAAGGTGGAGCCGGTCCAGGCTCCGGCGCTGGGCGACGAGGCGCGCGCTTACCGCATCGTGACGCAGGACGTGAAGGACCCGGGCATCTCGCTGTACAAGTACCTCACGCTGGTCCGCTCCGGGTCGGTCACGCTCGCGTTCCGGTCCGACGTCATCGACACCAAGGACTTCGGCGGGGTGCCGCAGGAGATCGTCGCCGGGCAGTGGGAGAAGTTCGCCAAGGGGAACGCCGCTTCGGCTTCCTAGTGCGGCGTCAGGCCCCTCCCCGCCGCCCGGTGGCGGCCCCTGTCCACGGGGACAGGACAGCACGCAGACGAGGGGACGGCATCCGCAAGCGGCGCCGTCCCCTCGAGGGGTGCCGGGTCAGACGGTTTCGGCCGGCTCCGGCTGGGACTCCTTCTCCGTCGCCTTCGCGGCGGCGGGCGTGCTCACCTCGACGGTGCGCGGTCCGTGCGCTCCGCGCAGGCCGGTCCAGCTGATGACCGCGACCAGGGCGAAGGCGACGGCCCCGATCCAGAAGGTGAGGGTGAAGCCGGACTCGGCGGGCAGGGCCGGGACCCCGGCGGGCAGGTGCTCGATGGTCTTCGACGCCAGGATCGTGGTGACGATGGCGCTGCCGATCGCGCTGCCGGTGGAGCGGGAGATCGAGTTGATGCCGTTGGCGATGCCGCTCTGGTGGTGCGGGACGCTCGCCATGATGACGGCGGGCATGGCCGCGTAGCCGAAGCTGACGGCAGCGCCGACGACCAGGCCTGCACCGATCACCGAGAAGCTGTGCTGGTGGTCGAGCGCGAGCCAGCCGAAGCCCACGGCGCCGAGTGCGGCGGCCAGGCCGAGGGCCACGCGCGGACCGCGGTGGCGGACCAGCTGGCCGCCGACGGGCGAGGCGAGCAGCGAGACGATCGCGCCGGGCAGCAGGAACTGCACGGAGGCACGCAGGATGGACGCGTCGAACCCGTAGCCGGTGAGCTTCTCCGGCATCTGGACGAGGTAGGAGACGCCCAGGAAGTTCGCGAACATGCCGAAGCCGACGAGGATGCCGGCCAGGTTGGCCATGAGCACCGGGCGGTGGACGAACATCCGCATGTCCACGAGCGGCTCGCTGACCTTGAGCTCCGTGAAGACCCAGACGGCGGTCATGACGACGGCGCCGGCGAAGCTGCCCAGCGTACGGCCGGAGGTCCAGCCCCACTCGTGGCCCTGCGAGATGGGCAGCAGGAGCAGCAGGAGGGTGATGCCGAGGGTCAGCGCGCCGAGGAAGTCGGTGCGGCCGCCGGTCTTGTGCCGGGTCGCGGGGACCAGGAAGGCGACGGCGAGCAGGGCGAGGGTCGCGAAGCCCGTCGCCATCCAGAAGGCGTTGCGGTAGTCGGCGTCGGAGCCGGACGTGAGCAGGCCGGTGGCGACGAGCGCCAGGCCGCTGCCGAAGGCGAGGGTGCCGCTGACCAGGGCCATCGCGCCGGGGAGCTTCTGCGGGCGGACTTCCTCGCGCAGTACCGACAGGGCGAGCGGGAAGATCGCGGTGGCGGCGCCCTGGAGGACGCGGCCCAGGATCAGCAGCGGGAGCGAGGTCGCGACGGCGGCGACGACGGAGCCGACGACCATGACGCCGAGCACGGCCACCAGCGTGGGCTTCTTGCCGTGCTGGTCGCCGAAGCGGCCGAGCAGCGGGGTGAAGACGGCGGCGGACAGCAGCGTGGCGGTGGTCACCCAGCTCACGTTGGCGGTCGAGGTGCCCAGGTCGGTGCGGATGAGGCCCAGGATCGGGACCGGCAGGGTCTGCATCATCGACACGACCATGGCGGCAAGGCTCAGGGCGAAGACGATGACCGTCTCGTTCCTGGTCTTGGCCTCGGCGGGGATGGGGGCGGCGGTGCTCATGTCTGGCAGGACCTTCTTAGTGCTTCAGATCGCAGATGTTTGATGTCATCAAGTAACTCTGCAGACGGTAAACGTCGATAGTTAAGGAGGTCAAGTAAACAATTGACAATGTCAACCACCCGGGTACGCTCGACGGCATGAGCGCCACCACCCCCCGCACCCCCACCAAGCTCCAGCTCCTGGAACTGCTCGCCGCCATCGGAACCGCCCAGTGGCGCGATTTCGCGGCCGCGGCGGCCCACTACGGCCTGACCTCCACGCAGGCCCGCGTCCTCGCCCAGCTCGACGGCCCGCTGCCGATGCGCGGCCTCGCCACCCTCCTCGTCTGTGACGCATCGAACGTCACCGGGATCGTGGACCGGCTGGAGGCCCGTGAGCTCGTGCGCCGCGAACCCGACCCCGCCGACCGCCGCGTCAAGAACGTCGTGGCGACGGACGCGGGCCGCGAGATCATCCGGCGCGTCCGCGAGGAGATGCAGGCCACGCACGGCGCGCTCGACACCCTCGACGCGACCGAGAGCGCGACGCTCTACGCCCTGCTGGAACGCCTGCGCCCGACCATGGAGAAGGACGCCTGACACATAGGGTGCATGCTCCGCCGGCGTCAGGCCTCGCGCAGTGTCGCGGCCGCGCGTTCGGGGGCGATGTCGTTGATGAACTGGCCCATCCCGGACTCGGTCCCGGCCAGGTGCTTGAGCTTGTCGGCGGCCCGCCGGGTGGTGAACAGCTCCAGGTGGAGTGCGTACAGGTCCCGGCCGGTGCGTACGGGGGCCTGGTGCCAGGCCGAGATGTACGGGGCCGGCGTGGGGAAGAGCCGGTCGAAACGGCCCAGCAGATCCAGCTGGAGGCCGACGAGCTCGGCCTGCTCGGCCTCGGTCAGGGCGGGCAGGTCGGGGACGCGCCGGTGCGGGTAGAGGTGCACCTCGTACGGCCAGCGCGCGGCCTCCGGTACGAACGCGCTCCAGTGCTCCCCCGCGACCACCACCCGGCGGCCGTCGGCCAGCGCCTCGTCGCGGACCTCGTCGAAGAGGTTGCGCCCGGTGGCCGCGCGGTGGCGGGAGACGGCGTCCAGCATGCGCCGGGTGCGCGGGGTGAGGACGGGCAGTGCGTAGACCTGGCCGTGCGGGTGGGCGAGGGTGACACCGATCTCGGGGCCCCGGTTCTCGAAGCAGTACACCTGTTCCACGCCGGGGAGTCCGGCGAGCTCGGCGGTGCGGTCGGACAGCGCCGCGAGGACCGTACGGACCTGGGCCGGCCCGAGGTCGGCGTACGAGGCCTCGTGGTCGGGGCTGAAGCAGACGACCTCGCAGCGGCCGCCGCCCGGTCCGGACAGGGCGGGGAAACGGTTCTCGAAGACCGCGACCTGGTAGTCGGGAGCCGGTATCTCGGTGGGCCGGCCGGGGGCCGACGGGCAGAGCGGGCACTGGTCCGCGGGCGGCAGGTGGATACGGCCCTGGCGGTGTGAGGCGATCACCACCCACTCGTCGAGGAGCCGGTCGTGGCGCCGCTCGGAGAGCGTCGCGGTGGGCGGCAGGCCGCGGGCGTCGGCGTGGTCGCGTACAGGTCCCCCGGCAGCAGTCTCGGCAGCGGCCTCGGCAGCATCCTCGGCGTCGTAGTAGATCAGCTCGCGCCCGTCGGACAGGGTCGTACGGGTCTTCCTCACCACGGGCGCTCCTGCGCGGGACCGGCGGCCGGCAGCACTTCGCCGACCCGCTCGGTGACCGCCGCGGCCTCCTCCTGCGGAAGGGAGTCGGTGACCAGTACGTCGACCTCCTCCAGGGCGGCGAAGGTGGTGAGCCCCACGGTCGACCACTTGGTGTGGTCGGCGAGGAGCACGGTGCGCCGCGCGGAGCGGAGGAAGGCCCGGTTGGTCTCCGCCTCGGCGAGGTTGGGCGTGGTCAGCCCGGTGTCGGTGCCCAGGCCGTGGCAGCCGAGGAAGAGCAGGTCGACGTGCAGCGACCGGATGGCCTGGTCGGCGATGGGCCCGACGAGGGCGTCCGACGGGGTGCGGATGCCGCCGGTGAGGATCACGGTGGTGGTGCTCGCGGCGCTGCCGGTCCGGCGGGCGGCCTCGAAGACCTCGGCCGTGCGGACCGAGTTGGTGACCACCGTCAGGTCGGTGACCTCGGTGAGCTCCCGGGCCAGCGCGTGGGTCGTGGTCCCGGCGGACAGGGCGATGGCCGACCCCGGTGCCACGAGGGCGGCCGCCGCCTTGGCGATGGCGTGCTTCGCCGCCGTCTCCCATTCCGACTTGGCCTCGAACCCGGGCTCGTGGCTGCTGGCTTCGTCGCCGAGCACCGCTCCGCCGTGCACCTTGCGCAGCAGGCCCTCGCGCTCGAGGACGTCCAGGTCGCGGCGGACGGTCATGTCGGAGACGTTCAGGGAGCGGGTCAGCTCGTTCACGCGCACCCCGCCGCGCCGGCGGACCTCGTCGAGGATGAGGGCGCGGCGCTGATGGGCCAGCAGACTGCCGGGATCGGCCATGCGGCGGTTCCTCTCCTGGGGCACTGGGGCACTGGGGTACCCGTGTCCCCGGACGACAGAAGCATCCTGACCGATCCAACAGAAGTCAACAGACCCCGACAAACGTGCAGTTGGGGCCCGATGGCCGCTGATACGGCGGCGGATCGGCGCAGTCCGCCATCTTGACATGTCCCTGCGGCGGCAGTGTGATGTGGGCCTTCCCGTTGGAGTCCGTTCGTTCCTGAGGACTTCTGCGGGGCCGACGCACCGTCAGGGCGCATTTCCGCACACGCTCTCCCGGATTCCCCGGGCCCCACTCCCCCCAGGAGCCGTCTGTGCACACGTTACGAAGCGCCGTCGCCCGCCGCCTGACCGCGGCGCTCGCGGCCCTGCCCTTACTGGCCCCGGCGGCGGGGGCCGCCGCGCTGGCCGGTACCGCCGTGGTCGCGGCCGCCTCCCCCGCCGCCGCCGTCCCCGACGGCCAGGCGCTGACCCCGCCCATGGGCTTCAACAACTGGAACTCCACCCACTGCAGGGCCGAGTTCAACGAGGCGATGGTCAAGGGCATCGCCGACCTCTTCGTCGCCACGGGCCTCAAGGCCGCCGGCTACCAGTACGTCAACCTCGACGACTGCTGGGCCCTGCCGAACCGCGACGCCTCGGGCAACCTCGTCGCCGACCCGGTCCGTTTCCCCGACGGGATCAAGGCCCTCGCGGACTACGTGCACTCCAAGGGCCTGAAGTTCGGCATCTACACCAGCGCTGGCACCAAGACCTGCGACACCGCGGGCTTCCCCGGCGGCCTCGGCCACGAGCAGCAGGACGCCAACCTGTTCGCCGCGTTCGGCGTCGACTACCTCAAGTACGACAACTGCAACAACCAGGGCGTGGACGCGAAGAAGCGGTACACGGACATGGCCGACGCGCTGAAGAGGACGGGCCGTCCGATCGTCTTCTCGCTGTGCGAGTGGGGCGAGAACCAGCCGTGGACCTGGGCGTCGAGTCTCGGCCATCTGTGGCGCACCACCGGGGACATCGGCGACAGCTGGTCCTCGATGATCGGGATCGCGCACAAGAACCAGCCGCTCGCCCCGTACGCGGGCCCCGGCCGGTGGAACGACCCGGACATGCTCGAGGTCGGCAACGGCGGGATGACCGCCACCGAGTACCGCACGCACTTCACCCTCTGGTCGATGATGTCGGCGCCGCTGCTGATCGGCAGCGACCTGCGCAAGGCGACGGCCGAGACCTTCGACATCCTCTCCAACCCCGATGTCATCGCCCTGGACCAGGACGCCCTGGGCAAGCAGGGCACGGTGGTCTCCAGCTCGGGCGGCCTGGTGGTGATGGCCAAGGAGCTGGCGAACGGCGACCGGGCGCTCTCCCTGACGAACGAGACCGGTTCCACCGCCACGATCTCCGCCAGGACCGACGCCCTCGGCATCGGCAACCGCGCCCCCTACACCCTCAAGGAGCTGTGGACCAAAGCCGCCTCGACCAACACCAGCGGCACCATCAGCGCGTCGGTCGCCCCGCACGCCACCGTCGTCTACCGGATCACCCCGGGACCGGCGCCGCTCCCGCCGGCCGGCACCTCCCACCTGTCCGACCTGCCCTGGACGGGTGCGAGCAGCGGCTGGGGCCCGGTGGAGAAGGACCGGAGCAACGGCGAGCAGGCCGGCGGCGACGGCAGGACACTGACCGTGGGCGGCGCCACGTACGCCAAGGGCCTGGGCGTCCATGCAGCCGGCACCGTGACCTACCACCTCGGCGGCAGGTGCACCGCTCTGACAGTGGACGTCGGCGTCGACGACGAGAGTTCTCGTACCGGTGCAGTCGCCTTCCACATCTACCGGGACACCACCAAGGTCGCGGACAGCGGTGTCGTCACCACGGCGGACGCGGCCAGGAAACTCACCGCCGACCTGACCGGCGGCCAGACGCTGAGGCTCGTCGTCACCGACGGCGGCAACGGCATCGACTACGACCACGCGGACTGGGCAGCGCCCCGGCTCACCTGCAACTGACCTGTCGGCCTGCCGACTTGCCGTTCCGCCGATCCGCCGACCCGGCCCGATGAGGGAGCACACGTACATGTCCAAGATCCGGTATCGCCGCGGAGCCGCCCTGACCGGCGCCCTCGCGCTGGCGCTCACCCTGGGGGCCTGCTCCTCCGGCAAGCCCGCCCCCGCCCAGGGAGCAGGAACGGGAACGGGAACGGGCAAGAAGACGGACGGCCCGATATCCATCGCCTACCTCCAGAAGCAGGGCGACCAGGAGTACTTCGTCTCCGAGGCCGCGGGCGCCAAGAAGAAGGCCGACGAGCTGGGCATCAAGCTCACCGTGGTCAACCTCGGCAACGACGCTTCGAAGACCATCACCGAGGTCAAGTCGGCGATCGCACAGAAGAACTCGGGCATCATCATCGTCGTGCCGGAGTCGGCGGTCGGCCCACAGGTCGCCGCCGAGGCCAAGAAGGCGGGCATCCCGCTGCTCACCTCCGACGACCAGGTGTGCGTCAGCGGGCCCAAGCCCGCGGCCTGCGGAAAGGCCGATCTCGTGGCGCGCGTGGGCTTCTCGGGGACCCAGATGGGCGGCGAAGTCGGCAAGCGGGCCGCGGCCGAGTTCGCGAAGACGGGCTGGACCCCGGCGGACACCCGGATCGTCTACGCCTGGAAGCAGGACACCACCGTCTGCACCGACCGGATCAACGGCGCCAAGGCCGCATGGAAGGAGGCCGGCGGCCCCGAGGTCCAGACGATCGAGCTCGGTACGGACAACACCCCGGCGGGCGCGCAGGCCAAGGTCGAGGCGACGGTGACGGCCAACCAGGGGGTCAAACACTGGGTGGTCATGGGCTGCAACGACGAGAACGTCTCCGGCGGGGTCAAGGGCCTGAACAATGCGGGCGTCAAGGGCGCGGACATCGTCGGTGTCGGCCTGGGCGCCTATCTGGCCTGCAAGGACTGGCAGGCGGGCGCCGACAACGGGATGAAGGCCGCGCTCTACATCCCCGGCGACGAGGTCGGCAAGCTGGCCGTCCAGGCCATGTACGACCGGCTCAAGAACGGTACGGAGTTCGCCCCCGAGGCCTTCGCCCCGACCAGGATGGTCGACGCGGGCACCTGGCGGGACGCCGGATTCGGCTGCAAGTGATGGCCCCCGCCCCCGCCCCCGTGATGGCCGCCGGACTGCGCGTGGCCGGGGTCGCCAAGAGCTTCGCCGGGGTCCCGGCGCTGCGCGACATCAGCCTGGACTTCCCGGCCGGCTCGGTCACCGCGCTGATGGGCGAGAACGGCGCGGGCAAGTCCACCCTGCTGAAGATCGTCTGCGGTGACCACCCGGCCGACTCCGGCACGGTCCACGTCGACGGCGCCGAGGTGCGGCTGCGCTCCCCGGCCGACGCCCGGGCGGCCGGCATCCGGCTCATCCCCCAGGAGCCGGAGATCGTCCCGCACCTCACGGTCGCCGAGAACGTCTACCTCGGCGCCCTGCCCACCCGCGCCGGCCGCCGCTTCGACCGGGCGGCCCTGCGCGGCCGGCTCCGGGAGGACCTGGTCCGGATCGGCTTCGGACACGTCCTCGACGCGGACGCCCCCGGCATCGCCCTCACCCCGGCTCAGCGCCAACTGGTCGAGATCCTTAGAGCGTTGACCGGCGAGGCGAAGGTGGTGGCCTTCGATGAACCCACCTCCTCGCTCTCCGAGCACGAGGTGGAGGCCCTGTTCACGCTGATCCGCAGACTGCGCGCACAGGGCCTCGCCGTCGTCTACGTGTCCCACCGCATGCAGGAGATCTTCCGGCTGGCCGACCGGGTGGCCGTCCTGCGCGACGGGGCGCTGGTCGGCGTCAAGGCCGCCGACGCCACGGACGAGGGGGACATCGTACGGATGATGGTCGGCCGGGACCTCTCCACGGTGTTCGCCCGCCCGCACGTGGCCACCGACCGGGTCGTCCTGGACGTACGCGAGGTCACGACCGACGACGTGCGCGGGATCAGCCTCCAGGTCCGGGCGGGTGAGGTGGTGGCCCTGGCCGGGCTGGTCGGCGCCGGGCGCTCCGAGCTGGCCCGCGCCCTGATCGGCGACCTCCCGCTGCGCGGTGGGACGGTCTCGGTGCAGGGCGCGGAACTGCGGCTGCGCCGGCCGTCCGACGCGATACGCGCGGGCATCGGCCTCGCGCCGGAGGAGCGCAAGGCGCAGGCGCTGTTCCTCGACCGGTCGGTCCGCGACAACATCGCACTGGTCGTGCTGGACCGGCTGCGCCGACTGCGCTTCGTACGCCGGGCGGCAGAGCAGGAGCTCGCCCGCGAGTACACCGGCCGGCTGCGCGTACGCACACCCTCCGTGGAACGGGAGGTGCGCACGCTCTCGGGCGGCAACCAGCAGAAGGTGGTGCTCGCCCGCTGGCTGGCCCGCCGGCCGGCCGTACTGATCCTCGACGAGCCCACCCGCGGCATCGACGTCGGCGCGAAGGCCGAGATCTACCGGATCATCGCGGACCTCGCGGAAGCCGGGGTGGCGCTCCTGGTCATCTCCTCGGAGCTGCCGGAGGTGTTGGGGCTGGCCGACCGGGTGCTGGTGATGCAGGGCGGCCGGATCACCGGCGAGCTCGACCGGTCCGAGGCCACCGAGGAGGCCGTCCTCGCCCTGGCGATGGCCGACGACCTCACCACCACAGCGACGGGCAACGGAGGAGCGGAGTGAACGCGGACACAGCGAACACGGCGACCGCAGGAGGCGGCATGTCCGAGGGGACGGCCGACAAGACGGGCGGCACTCCGGCCGCCACCGACCAGGGCGGCGGGCCGGCAGCGGGCCGCCGACAGCGGATCGGCTCGATTCTCGGCTCCGTCGGCGGCCAGAACCTCAGCCTGATCGGTGCCTTGGTGCTGGTGCTGGCCCTCTTCGGCTGGCTCAACCCCGCCTATCTCACCTGGGCCAACATCAAGGTCATCGGCGACGCGGTGACCATCTCCGGGCTGCTCGCCCTCGTCCAGACCGTGGTGATCATCTGCGGCGCGCTGGACATCTCCGTCGGCTCGCAGGTCGGCGTGGCCTCCGTGGTCTCCGCCATGGTCTTCACCTCCACCGGCGGGAGTGCCCTGCTCGGCATCGCCGCCGCGCTCGGTGCGGGCCTGCTGGCCGGGCTCCTCAACGGCGCCGTCATCGTCTTCGGCCGGGTCAACCCGGTCATCGCGACACTGGCCACCCTCGCCGCGTACAAGGGGGTCGCGCAGCTGCTGTCCAAGGGCGCGGCGCAGGGGTACGTCAGCAACGACGACGTGTTCGTCTTCCTCGCGAACGGTTCGATCGCCGGAATCCCCGTGCTGCTGTGGGTGCTTGCCGTGGTCACCCTCGCCATCCACCTGTTGCTCAAGTCGACCGACATCGGCCGCAACATCTACGCGATCGGCGGGAACGACACCGCCGCCCGGCTGGCCGGGATCAACATCAACAAGTACCTGATCGCCGTCTACGGCCTGGCGGGGGTGGTCGCCGCGGTCGCCGGCGTCCTGCTCACCGCCCGGACCGGATTCGGCCACCCCGTCTCCGGCAGCGAGGGCCTCGAGCTGAAGGCGATCACGGCCGCCGCCCTCGGCGGCTGCCTCCTGGCGGGCGGAAAGGGCGGGGTCGGCGGGACCCTGCTCGCCATCACGCTGCTCGGGGCGCTGGACAACGGCCTGACCGTACAGGGCGTCAACCCCTTCTGGCAGAACGTCGCCCAGGGCGCCCTGCTGGTGGTGGCCGTCGTGATCCAGAAGCGGCGCGCCGGGGAGCGGGCGGTGGGCCTGCCCACCTGACGGGGCCCGCACGCACGGGGGCGCCGGCGCTCGCGCGGCCCGTCCCCACACCACCTTTCAAGCATTGAACTCCACCTGCCCATATGGGCGTTGGCGGTTCGAAGTCTTGACGCCGGTGGACACCGGGAGCACAGTGGCCAGCGGCTCCACGTGAGAGCGCTCTCAGCCAGCGGGCCACTCCCCCGAGAGAGGGCACACCCATGCGTCACACATCCGGTAGAAAACGGTCGACCGTCCGCCGGGCCGTCGTCGCCGCGCTCAGCGCGATGGCCGTGGCCGCGGCGGCCGCCGCCGTGGTCACCCTGCCCGCCAGCGCCGCCGCTCCCCCGCCCCCGGCGGGCTGGTCCCAGGTGTTCCTGGACGATTTCAACGGGGCCGCGGGCTCCGGCGTGAACACCGCCGACTGGCAGTACACCACCGGGACCAGCTACCCCGGCGGGCCCGCCAACTTCGGTACGGGCGAGGTCGAGACGATGACCTCGAGCACCGCGAACGTCTCCCTCGACGGCGCCGGGAACCTGCGGATCACCCCGCGCCGGGACGCCGCCGGCAACTGGACCTCCGGCCGCATCGAGACCCGGCGCACCGATTTCCAGCCCCCGGCGGGCGGAAAGCTGCGCACCGAGGCCCGGATACAGATGCCGAACGTCACGGGAGCGGCGGCGAAGGGCTACTGGCCGGCGTTCTGGATGCTGGGCGCGCCCTACCGCGGCAACTGGTGGAACTGGCCCGGCATCGGTGAGATCGACATCATGGAGAACGTCCAGGGCATCGACAACGTCTGGGCCACGCTGCACTGCGGCACCAGCCCCGGCGGCCCGTGCAACGAGACCTCCGGCATCGGCGGCCAGCGCGTCTGCCCGGGCACCAGCTGCCAGGACGGCTTCCACACGTACGCCGCGGAGTGGGACCGGTCCACCGCTGTCGAGGAGATACGTTTCTCCGTCGACGGGAACACCTTCCACACCGTGCGGGCGAACCAGGTCGACGCCGCCACCTGGACCAACGCCACGAACCACGGCTACTTCATCATCCTGAACGTCGCCATGGGCGGCGGCTTCCCGGACGCCTTCGGCGGCGGACCCGACGCGGGCACCCAGCCCGGCTACTCGATGGGCGTCGACTACGTGTCCGTACTGCAGTCGACGGGCGGCACGACCCCGCCGACCACGCCCCCCACCACACCCCCCACGACGCCGCCCACCACACCCCCGTCCGGCCACCGCGACGCGTACGGCACCATCGAGGCCGAGTCGTACGACGGCCAGGCCGGGCTGGCCAAGGAGACCACCACCGACACCGGCGGCGGCCAGAACCTGAGCACGATCGCCAACGGCGACTGGGCCCTGTACAGGGGCGTCGACTTCGGCTCCACCGCGGCAAAGCAGTTCTACGGACGGGTCGCCGGCGGGGCGGCCGGCGGGGTCAGCGGGCTCGTCGAGGTCCGGCTGGACAGCCGTACCGGCCCGCCGATCGGCAGCTTCTCGGTCGCGAACACCGGCGGCTGGCAGAGCTGGAGGACCGTCCCGGCGAACATCAGCGCCGTCACCGGCACGCACGACGTCTACCTGACCTTCACCAGTGGCCAGGGCGCCGACTACGTGAACGTCAACTGGTTCGGCTTCGGCCACTGACCGGCCCGAGCGGACCGAGGAGACACCCATGAACACCCGACAACGGCTCCCGCTGACCCTGCTGGCCGCGCTGATCGCCCTGCTCGGGTTCGTCCTGCCGGCCCCGACCCGAGCCGCGGCGAACCTCGTGCAGAGCGGGACCGGGAGCTTCCCCATCACCTTCCAGAACAACACCCGTGGCTCGTACGCCGATTCACAGATCTTCGTCACCGTGCTCGGCCAGGTGATCCCGGGCCAGTGGTCGTACATGAAGCCCGACGGCTCCATGGCCCACATCAACCACCTCGACGCCACCGCGCCAGGCCATCTGGTGAAGAGGGGCGTCAACTACCCCAACATGTCCTTCACGCTCGCCCAGGTGGGCGGGACGGTGCCCTCCCCGGCATCGATCCGCGGGGGCCGGATCTACGTCTCCCTCGGCTCGCCCCTCTACCTCCCGGTCTCCCCCGACGACCAGGGCTGGGGCGGCCCCGACCTGCGCAATCCCAATGACCCGAACAGCGACGTGTACTACGACTGGTACGAGTACACGTACGTGCAGGGCCAGGTCGCCTTCGGCGGGAACACCACCCAGGTCGACCAGTTCGGCTTCCCGATGACCTCGCGGCTGCGCCAGACCTCCAGCGGCTACGACACCACCCGGGGCATCACCCGGACCCGCGCCGAGGTCATGCAGCAGTACGCGGCCTCCGTCGGGGCCGCCTTCAATCCGCTGCAGAACGGCTACCGCATCGTGGCGCCGCGCTCCTCGAACCTGTTCCTCGCGGGCGGCGCGCAGCAGAACCACCTCACCTCCGCCATCGACCAGGCCTGGTCCCACTACACCGCCCACCCGTTCACCCTGACCCGGCTCGGCGAGACCTTCTCGGGGCGGGTCTCCGGCTCCGTCCTGACCTTCAGCAAGAACGGCGCGGGCCCCTTCACCCTCCGCAAGCCGACCTCGCCGGACGTCATGGCCTGCGCGGGAGCGCTCGCCTCGGGCAACGACACCGAGAAGCAGCTCGGCGCGGAGTTCTGCGCCGCGTTCAACCGGGGTGTCGCCCTCGACACCACCGCCTGGTACGCCCCGGCCGCGTACTACGGCGGGACGGCGAAGAACGACTACGCCGGCTTCTTCCACACCGTCAGCCTGAACAATCGGGCCTACGGGTTCCCCTACGACGACGTCAACGACCAGTCCTCCGTCCAGATCCTCGGCAACGCCCAGCCACCGACCGGCCTGACCCTGGGCATCGGCTGGTGACTTGAGGGGGGGGTGTCCTGCCCGTGCCACCGGGAGCGCTCTCAGGCTCCCGGCGGTACGGGTTACCCTGCTGTTCGGCGAGCCAACAGCCCCCGGACATGCAGGAGGAGCGCCCGTGCCCGAACAGCTTCCCGGCCACCGGCCCACCCTGGAGGCCGTGGCGGAGCGCGCCGGGGTGTCCCGGGCCACCGCGTCCCGCGTCGTCAACGGCGGCGAGGGGGTCCGCGCGCATCTGGTGGAGAAGGTCCGCGAGGCCGTACGGGAGCTCGGGTACGTGCCGAATCCCGCGGCCCGCACCCTCGTCACGCGGCGTACCGGGGCCGTCGCGGTGATCATCGCCGAGCCGGAGATCCGGATCTTCTCCGATCCCTTCTTCTCCCGGCAGATCCGCGGCATCAGCAAGGAACTGACCGCTCACGACACGCAGTTGGTTCTGCTGCTCGTGGAGGACCGGGGGGACTACGACCGCATCGAGCGCTACCTGGCCGGCGGTCACGTCGACGGGGCGCTCGCCTTCTCGCTGCACACCGACGACCCGCTGCCCGCGATCACCCGCCGCATCGGCATGCCCACGGTCTACGGCGGCCGGCCGGGCTGGACCGCCGGGTCCGGGGAGCACGGCGGTGTCGCGTACGTCGACGCGGACAACCGCGGGGGCGCCCGCGAGGCCGTACGGTACCTGCTGGAGCAGGGCAGGCAGCGGATCGCACACATCGCGGGCCCGCTGGACCAGACCTCGGCGGTGGACCGGCTCGACGGCTACCGGGACGTGCTGCTCGATGCCGATCCGGCGCTGATCTCGGAGGGCGACTTCACCGCGGAGGGCGGGGCCCACGCGATGGCCGGCCTGCTGGAGCGCTGCCCGGACCTCGACGCGGTGTTCGCAGCGAACGACCTGATGGCGACGGGCGCCCTGCGGGTGCTGCGGGAGCGCGGCCTCGCCGTGCCCGGGGACGTGGCACTGGTCGGCTTCGACGATGCCGAACTGGTGGCGGAGACCGCCGATCCGCCGCTGACGACCGTGCGCCAGGACATCGAGGGCATGGGGCGTCTGATGGCCCGGTTGCTGCTGCGCACCCTGAACAAGGTCCAGGGCGAGCGCAGCGTACCCGCCTCGGTGGTCACTCCGACGGCGCTGGTACGGCGCACCTCCGCGTGATCCGCGTGATCCTCCCTGGCAGCCCGGATCCGCCGGGCCGGTACGGCGTGAACTCGTCGTGCTGCAGGGGTGATTGTGGACGAAGACGGGTTGTTGTGCGTACAACTCTTGACGGGGCCGGGGCTGCGGGTGCACGCTCCAGTCGCGCTCTGAGAGCGCTCTCAACGCTGGCGCACTCCCACCCCCGCACCCTGCCCGTCCAGGCCAAGGAGGCCGCCCCATGTACATCCCCCGAACCGCCACCAGAGCCGTGACCCGACTCGGCGCCGTCGCGCTCACGGGAGTGCTCCTGGCCGCCTGCGGATCCGGGTCGGGCGGTGCGTCCTCCGGCGACGCCGCAGGCGGCGACGTCACGCTCACCGTCGACCTGTTCGGCGCGTTCGGCTACCAGGAGTCCGGGCTCTACACCGAGTACGAGCAGCTCCACCCCGGCGTCAAGATCAAGCAGACCGACACCGAGGACGAGCAGGACTACTGGAAGTCGCTCCAGACCCGCCTCGCGGGCGGCGGCGGTCTGGCCGACGTCCAGGCCATCGAGGTCGGCCGCATCGCCTCGGTCGCCCAGCAGCAGGCCGGCAAGTTCGTGGACCTGAACCAGTACGGGGCCGGGGCGCTCAAGGGGGAGTTCGCCCCCGCCAAGTGGTCCGCCGCGGCCACCAAGGACGGCAAGGTGCTGGGCCTGGGCACCGATGTCGGCCCCGAGGCCATGTGTTATCGCCGCGACCTGTTCCAGGCCGCCGGACTGCCCACCGACCGCACCGAACTGGCGGCGCGGTGGGCCACCTGGGACGCATACCTCGAACTCGGCCGCCAGTACAAGGAGAAGGCGCCGGCCGGCAGCACCTGGCTCGACAGCGTGGGCAGCCTGAACGCCATCATGGTCGGGCAGCAGAAGGAGCGCTACTACGACGCCTCGGGCGCTCTGGTCTACGAGGACAGCCCCGCCGTGAAGGCCGCCTGGGACGCCTCGGTCAAGGCCGCCGGCGACGGGCTCAGCGCCAAGCTGGACCAGTGGTCGCCGCCGTGGAACCAGGCGTTCGCCTCCGGCTCCTTCGCCACCCTGCCCTGCCCCGCCTGGATGCTCGGCTACATCAAGGGCCAGGCCGGGGACGCGGGCCAGGGCAAGTGGGACGTCGCGAAGCTGCCCGGCGGCGCGGGCAACTGGGGCGGCTCCTACCTGGCGGTCCCGAGCGCCGCCAAGCACAAGAAGGAGGCGTACGAGCTGATCAAATGGCTCACCGCGCCCGAGCAGCAGACCAAGGTCTTCCGCAAGCAGGGCAACTTCCCCTCCGCCACCAAGTCCATCAGCCAGATAGCCGACGCCAAGGACCCGTACTTCTCCGACGCGCCGATCGGCCGGATCTTCGGTGACGCCGCCGAACAGGCCCCCGTCCAGGTGCTCGGCCTGCACGACAAGGACATCGCCGACCAGATCAACAACGCGCTGAGCGAGGTCGAACGGAAGGGCACGGCTCCCGAGACGGCCTGGTCGAACGCGAAGAAGGCCGTCAAGAATGCCCTCGGCTGAGCCGCTCGCACCACCGGCGCCCCTGACCGCCCCCAAGTCGCCGGAGCCGCCGCCCGGGCGGCGCGGGCGGCCGGCCGCGCTGTCCCCGTACGCCTTCCTCGCCCCCTTCTTCACCCTGTTCGCGGCGTTCGGGATCTTCCCGCTGCTCTACACGGCGTACGTCTCCCTCTACCGCGCCGAACTCCAGACCCCCGGCGAGCTGGAGTGGCGCGGCCTCGGCAACTACACGGCGCTGTTCACCGACCCGTTCTTCTGGACGGCGCTGCGCAACACGTTCACCATCGGCGTCCTGTCCACGGTGCCCCAGCTGCTGATGGCGCTGGTCCTGGCCCATCTGCTCAACTACCGGCTCCGCGCCCGCACGTTCTTCCGTACCGCGCTGCTGCTGCCGTACGCGACCTCGGTCGCCGCAGCGTCGCTGATCTTCGCGCAGCTCTTCGGGCACGATTTCGGGCTCGTGAACCGCCTGTTGGACCTGGTGGGCATCCACCCGGTCGACTGGCAGAACGGTACGGCGGCCTCCCAGATCGCCGTCTCGTCCATCGTGGTCTGGCGCTGGACCGGCTACAACGCGCTGATCTACCTGGCCGGCATGCAGACGATCCCGACCGAGCTGTACGAGGCGGCGGAGGTCGACGGGGCCTCCCGCCAACGGCAGTTCCTGCACGTGACGCTGCCGGGGCTGCGCCCCACGATCGTCTTCACCTCGATCGTCTCGACGATCGGCGCCACCCAGCTGTTCGGCGAGCCGCTGCTGTTCGAGGGATCGATTTCCGGCGGCATCTCGCACCAGTACCAGACCCTCGGCCTGTACATGTACGAGCAGGGCTGGGGCTTCTTCCACCTGGGCCGGGCGGCGGCCATCGCCTGGGTGATGTTCCTGCTGATCGTGCTGCTGGTCGGGGCCAACGCCTGGGCCGTGCACCGCCGTTCCCGTAAGGAGGCCGGCCGATGAGCGTGCACGTCTCCGCGCGGCGCGGCGGAAGGCTGACGTACGCGGTTCTGATCTGCGCGGTGCTGGTCTCGGCCTTCCCGCTGTACTGGACCCTCGTCGCCGCGAGCCGCTCCAACGCCGAACTGGCGCGCCCGGTACCGGCGTTGCTGCCGGGTCCGCGGCTCCTGGACAACCTGCAGGCCGTCCTGGACGAGGCGGCGATCGGCACGGCGCTGCTCAACTCGCTCATCGTCTCGGCGGCCATCACCGTCGGCACGGTGCTGTGCTCCACGCTGGCCGGGTTCGCCTTCGCCAAACTGCGGTTCCGGGGCCGCGGGGCGCTGCTCGGCGCCGTCGTCGCCTCGATGATGATCCCGCCGCAGCTCGGGGTGATCCCGCTGTTCATGCTGATCGTCAAGCTGCACTGGGTGAACCAGCTGCAGGCCGTCGTGCTGCCCGGGCTGGTCTCGGCGTTCGGCGTGTTCTTCATGCGCCAGTTCCTGGTGCAGTCGCTGCCGGACGAGCTGATCGAGGCGGCCCGGGTGGACGGGGCCTCGCACGCCCGGATCTTCTGGTCGATCGTCGTGCCGATCGCCCGCCCGGCGATGGCGGTCCTGGGCCTGCTCACCTTCATGACGGCCTGGAACGACTTCTTCTGGCCGATCGTCGCGCTGTCCTCGCAGGAGCCGACCGTCCAGGTGGCGCTGCGCCAGCTGGGCGGCGGATACGTCCACGACCAGTCCGTGATCATGGCGGGCACCCTGCTCGGCACGCTGCCCGTGCTGCTGGTCTTCGGACTGCTCGGCCGTCAGATCGTCGGCGGCATCATGCAGGGCGCGGTCAAGGGCTGACGCGGCCGCCGCGGCCTTCCCCTCACCTTCCTGGAGTCTTCCCATGACCACGCTCGACGCGTCTCCCGTCACGAAGACGGGCCTCTCCTTCCCGGCCGGCTTCCGCTGGGGCACGGCCACCGCCTCCTACCAGATCGAGGGCGCGGCCGCCCTGCACGGCCGGACACCCTCCATCTGGGACACCTTCAGCCGCACGCCCGGCAAGGTCCTCAACGGCGACACCGGGGACACGGCCGCCGACCACTACCACCGCATGACCGAGGACGTGGCCCTGCTCCGACGGCTCGGCGTGAGCGACTACCGCTTCTCGGTGGCCTGGCCGCGGGTCCAGCCCACCGGCCGGGGGCCCGCCGTCCAGCAGGGCCTGGACTTCTACCGGCGGCTCGTCGACGAGCTGCTGGCCGCCGGGATCCGGCCGGTCGCCACCCTCTACCACTGGGACCTGCCGCAGGAGCTCGAGGACCTGGGGGGCTGGCCGCGGCGGGAGACCGCCGAGCGGTTCGCCGAGTACGCGGGGCTGGTGGCCGGGGCGCTCGGCGACCGGGTGGCCGCCTGGACCACGTTCAACGAGCCCTGGTGCGCGGCCTTCCTCGGCTACGCGTCCGGGGTGCACGCCCCGGGCCGCACCGAGCCGGCGTCCGCGCTGCGGGCCGCGCACCACTTCAACCTGGCCCACGGGCTGGGTGTGGCGGCGCTGCGCGCGGTCCTCCCCCGGTCGGCAGAGGTCTCGCTGACGCTGAACCTTCATGCGCTGCGGCCGCTGACGTGTTCCGCCGCCGATCTGGACGCGGTGCGCCGGATCGATGCGGTGGGCAACAGGATCTTCCTCGACCCGGTCTTCCACGGGCGCCTCCCGCAGGACCTGGTCCGCGACACCGCCGGGGTGACGGACTGGTCCTTCGTCCGGGACGGCGATCTGGCGGCCGCCGCAGCGCCGATCGACTGGCTGGGCCTCAACTACTACTCCCCGACGGTGGTCGCGGCCGCCGAGCCGGGGGACCCGGAGCCCTCCGCCGGGCCCTCGCCGTGGGTGGGCGCCGAACGACACGTGCGCTTCCTGCCCGCGCCGGGGCCGCGGACGGCCATGGACTGGCCCGTGGACGCGGGCGGCCTGCACGAGCTGCTGATCCGGCTGCGCGACGACCTGCCCGGCGTACCGCTGCTGATCACGGAGAACGGTGCGGCGTACGGGGACTACGCCGACCCGGAGGGCGATGTGCACGACCCGGAGCGGATCGACTACCTGCACGGCCATCTGGCCGCGGTACACCGGGCGATCGCGGACGGGGCCGATGTGCGCGGGTACTTCGTGTGGTCGCTGCTGGACAACTTCGAGTGGGCGTACGGCTACAGCAAGCGGTTCGGCCTCGTCCACGTCGATTTCGCGACGCAGCGGCGCACGCTGAAGGACAGCGCCCGCTGGTACGCCGACGTCATCGCCCGGGGCGGTCTGCCAGCCTGACCACCGCCGTGCGCCCCGCGGTACGCAGGCGGCAGGTGCCGGCGCCGGTGATCCGGACCGCGTCGTACGGGCCGAGGGCGACGGGGCCGGCTGCGACTCCGGCTCCGGTTCCGCCCTTGAGTTCGAGTTCGAGTTCCGCAGGGCCCTGGAGCGCGACCACCAGCAGGGTCTCCCCCGGCCCGGCGGTGAGCGCGAGGGCGCCCCGTACGACCGCGGTCTCCGCGTGCACGCGGTCGCGGCGGTACATCACGTTGAAGTTCACGACGGGCCCGTCGAGGAGCCGGCATTCGGTGGGTTCGTCGCCGGGGAAGTCCTGCGGCGCGTAGCGCTCGTCGACGAGGCGGCGGGCGCCGCCCACCGTGAGGTCCATGCCCGCCCCCTCGGCCAGGGTCAGGGTGCGGTCGACGCCGGGGAAGGCCGAGAAGGGCCCGTCCGCGGCCACCTCGGCGAGGCTGACCCGCCACCCGAAGTCGGCCATGCCCGCGCCCTCGGGCCAGGCCGCGATCTCCCGGGTCACGCCGCCGCCGTTCTTCCACGCGACGGCCGCGCGGTCGCCCGCACGCAGGATCCGGACCTCGTCGCCGCCGGTCATGGCGCTGCTCCTTCCGTCGGGTACGCGCCGCCCCTGCGGCCCGCCCGAGCCTATCCACCCCGACCGGGAGGGCAGCCCGCAGGCGGACGGCGACCGTCCCGGAGGCGGCGGACTCAAACCGGATAGTCCATCCGCATGTGTGTTACGGTCACCATCAAGCGGATGAGCTATCCGGATACGTAGTGGGGATGGAAGCCATGAAGAGGACTGCTGTGGTCACGGCCGGAACCGGCGGGATCGGCCTGGAGACGGCGCTGGGGCTGGCTGCTGCCGGGTACTCCGTCACCGTGATCGGCCGCAACGCCGAGCGGGGCGCCCGGGCGGTCGAGCGGATCAACGCGACGGACCCGGCGCACCCAGCCCGGTTCCTGTCCGCCGACCTCGCCTCGCTCGAGGAGGTGCGCGGGCTCGCCGGCCGGATCGCCTCGGAGCATGCCGCCTCGGGGGAACCGCTGACCGTGCTGGTCAACAACGTCGGCGCGATGTTCGCGGACCGCCGGGATCTGGGCGGTGTCGAGGCCTCGTTCGTCGTCAACCACCTCTCGCCCTACCTGCTGACCGAGCTGCTGCTGCCCACACTGACGGCCGGTGCGCCGAGCAGGATCGTGAACGTGACCTCGGGTGCGGTAGGGGTCGCGAAGCGGGTGTTCGACGCCGTCGAGCCCCCCGGCGGCTACTACGGCTTCCACTGGTACGGCCGCGCGAAGCTCGCCAACCTCGCCTACACGCTCGACCTGGCCAAGCGGCTGGACGGCACGGGCGTATCGGTGTTCGCCGCGGACCCCGGAGGCGCCGCGACCGACATGACCGACGGCACCATGACCGACCCGAAGATCGTCTCGCCCGCGCTGCGGCTGATGTGGCCTCTGGTGCGCCGCAAGTTCGCACAGTCGACGTCCGGTCCGGCCTCCGTGGCGGCCAGGCCCTCGATCGTCGCCGCCACCGACGACGCCCTGACGGGGCGGACCGGCCTCGTCATCGGCGCCCAGGCGAGCCCGGTGGCGCCGTTCCGCGCGGCGACGGACCCGCGCGTCGCCGAGGCCGTACGCCGCCTCAGCGAACGGCACGCGCCGGCGGCGGCCGTCTGACCTGCCGGCCGGTACCGGCACGGGCGGCGGGACCATCCGGATAGGCCATCCCATTAACATGACCCCATGACGACGACGCCACTGCGCAAGGACGCGGCCCGCAACTGGGACCGGATCGTCGACGTCGCCCGTGCCCTGGTCGACCAGGGCACGCCGTTGCAGCTCAACGACGTCGCCCGCCGCGCCGGCCTCGGCGTCGGCACCGTCTACCGGCACTTCGCCACGCCCGAGGCACTGCTGGAGACCATCGCCACCCCCTGCCTGGAAGCCCTGGCCGCCCACGGCGAGCAGGCGCTGGCCGACACCGACCCGTGGCGCGCGCTCGAGGGCTTCCTGACCCGCACGGTCGAGGCACAGGTCACCGACGCCTCCCTGGCCCCCGTCACCGCCGCAGCCGAAGACACCCTGCCGCGCACCACGGAACTCAAGCGGTCGCTGCGGTCGGCCGGCACCACACTCCTCGACCGGGCCCGCGAGGCCGGGGTGGTACGCCCCGACCTGGCCTCGGCGGACCTCGTCCCGCTCATGTGCGGCATCGCCTACGCCGTGCAGGTCCACGGCAGCACTGCCGATGACCGGATCGACACCGCTCACCGCTACCTGGCCACCCTGCTCGGGGGTCTGCGGGCCACTCCACCGAACGCGTGACAGGGCCCTTACCGCTCCGGTCGCCGCGGTGCGTACGGGAGTGGGAAGGGGAGTTACAGGATGCGCCGGGTGGTGTGGGGCAGAGAGAAGTACCCCGGGCGTCCCGAGTCGAGCGGGGCGCCCTCGGCGGCGTCCGTGTCGAGCGCGTACACCATGAGCGGGCTGCTGCCGCTGGGGCCCGTGGCGGTGGCGCGCAGCCGGTAGCGCTCGGTGCGGACGGCGTCGCGGGCGAGAGGGGCGCCGCCCTCGTAGAGGTGGGCCGGCTTGGCGTCGGTGGCCATCCGCAGGTCCACGGCGCGCCAGGTGCCGGTGGCCGGGTCGCGCCGTTCCAGTACGTACGGGGACGCGGGACCGGGCAGGTCGCCGGGCTCGCCGGTCAGGGGCTCCATCTGGAAGGCGATCAGCAGGTGCCCGTAGGCCCGGGAGTTGCCGTTGCGGACGGTGACCGTGAACTCCTGCGCGGGGCCGCCGCGGACCAGGTTCAGCCTGCCGCCCGCGGCGGCCGCGGTCAGGGACAGCCGGGTCGCGGGGGCGGGGGCCGCCGACACGGTCTGCGTCCTCGCGGGCGTCGCCGAGGACGTGGGGGTGGAGGTGGGCGTGGGCGCCGGTGAGGACACGGCCGGGGTCCCCGACCCGGTCGCCGTCGGGGACGCCGAGCCCGAGGGCGGGGCGCCCGACGACCGGGTGGGAGCCGCCGGGGTGTCCGGGTGACCGGTGCAGGCCGTCAGAACGGCCGACAGCGCCGCCAGTACCGCCGAGGCGATCAGCAGACGGGGTCTGACGTGCATGGGTGCCCTCCTACGGCTCCTGTGACGGCAGGACGGTAGCAAGGGCGGCCCGCCGGTACAGGGGCGCGGCGCATGACACTTCGGTCACGGTTGCCGACCGGGCCCGGGGCGGCCCGGAGCCGGCGCCCGAGCCCTGGCCCGGCGCCGGAGTCCCCGTGCTCCCGCGCCCGGCCGTGGGCCGTCAGCCCTTGAACTCCGCCGTCCGGACCGGGGAGGCCTCGGCGAGGGCCTTCACCACGGCGTCGGTCCCCGCCCGCAGCCCGTACACGGGCGTGCCGGGCTGCTGGCGCCAGGAGTCGTCGGGGCCGCCCGCGTCGACAGAGTCGAAGCCGAGTGCGTCGATGAGCGCCCGGACGGCCTGCTTCGCCGCCTCGTCGTCGCCGGCGACCGGGAGGGCCATCCGGTCCGGGGCGCCGGCCGGGCGGTGCCGGTCGAGGATGTCCTCGGCGTACGTCCCGTTGAAGGCCTTGACCACCCGGTGCCCGATGTGGCGCTCGCTCCAGCGGCTCTCGGTCAGGCCCTCGTCCTCGATCTCGGCGATACGGCCGTCGCGCTGCTTCGGGTAGTAGTTCCCGGTCTCGATGACGACGAAGTCCTTCGCCGCCCCGTCGAAGAGCCCGGCGGGCAGCTTGGGCACGTTCTTCAGGGGGATGGTGACCACGACGACCTCGGCCCCGCGGGCCGCCTCCGCCACCGTGACCGGCGTGGCTCCCGTCTCCTTCGCGAGGTCGGACAGGGTCTCGGGGCCACGGGAGTTCGCCACGGACACCTCGTGTCCGAGCGCGGTCAGGCGGCGCGTCAGGTTGCCGCCGATGTTGCCTGCGCCGATGATGCCGATCTTCATGAGCTCTCCAGTGCGTGCAGGGTGGTCGGGTTCTGCGTGGAGTCCGAACCACCGGAAGCCGCCGTGCATTCCGGGTACGGCCTCCCGTCTGCGGATCCCCCGTTCGAGTGGCCGGTTCCAAGCCACACGGAATCGGCCATGGATTTCGGCCACGCCGACCTGAAATCACCTTCGGTTGCCGCCTGGTGACATCCGGACAGGGGAATTCGTTTACACGTGAACATTTCCAAAGCCGACGGCGACTCGACTTTCACAAGATCCCTTATGTAGGGTTTCATTCATTCGCCGCCCACGAGGGACGGCGAGCAGACGCGGCCGACCACCGCCCCTGTCCTGCTCGTTCGCGAAATATGTGACCCGACAACGAGGGACCATCATGCGGTTCCAGCTTTTGGGGCCGTTGAGTATTGCGCACGGCCCGGAAACCGTAGTTCTCAAACCGTCCAAACCCACCAGTCTTCTGGCGGCTCTTCTGTTGCACCCCGGAGTCGTGGTTTCGACCGCCTATCTGCTGCGTGCGGTGTGGGACGAGGAACCGCCCGCCACCGCACGCGCCGCGTTGCAGACGTGCGCACTTCGGCTGCGCAGGCTATTCACGAAGTACGGCATATCCACGACCACCATCGAGGCCGTGCCCGGCGGATACCGGATGCACAACGGCACCGAGACCCTCGACCTCGTACTCTTCCGCGCCCTGACGGCGCAGGCACCGGCCGCCACGGGCCCGGGCGAGGAGCTGTACCGCCTGCGCGAGGCACTGTGCCTGTGGCACGGGCCACCGCTGGCCAACGTGGCCTCGCGCATGCTCCAGCGCGACGCGGCGCCGGCGCTCGAACAGGAGCGGCTGCGCGTGCTGGAGCGGGTCCGCGATCTCGAACTCGCCGCCGGGAACTGCCATCAGGTACTGGTCGACCTGTACGAGAGCGCCCGCCGGCATCCGGTGCGCGAACGGTTCACCGAGCAGCTCATCGAGGCCCTCTACCGCACCGGTCGCCAGGCGGAGGCCCTCGCCGAGTACCGCACCGTACGGGACCGGCTGCGCGACGAGCTCAGCGTCGACCCGGGTGCCGGGCTGCGCCGCCTGGAGCCGGCGATCCTGCGCTCCGAGGAGACCGGACAGCCCGAACCGGCCGGCGCACGGCCGGCCCTGCCGCGGGCCGCCGCCCCCGGGGCACTGCCGGCCGCGCCGGAAGTCCCCGGCGCGCCGGCGCCGTCGGCCGAGCCCGCGTCGGACAGCGGCTGGCGCGGGGTGCCCAGAACCCGCCCCGGACGCCCGGGCTCATCCCCCGTTCGGCGACGCGGGCCGGGCGCTGCACGGGGTGGAGGGCGTGCGCCTCGCCTACTGGATGCTGGGCGTGATCGGCCGGGCGGCCTGGTCGGCGGCCCCCGGCACGACGGCGGCGGAGAAGCCGGCCGTCCTGCCGGCCAACCACGCTCCGGATTTCGCGCCGGACGTGCGCACGGCGCTCCTGGCGGGCGTGCGGGCCCTGCGGGCGGCGTCGTCGGCCTGCCTGGGTTCGCCCCGATAGGCGGCTGTACGCCATCTGCGTCGTATTCAGGCCATTTCGTACGTTCCGAGAACCGTCCGCCGGGGTGGCGGCGTCGGTGGGTTCAGCTACTCGGCAACCCAGCACGGCGAAAGGTCCGAACGATGTTCAAGTCTCCGGCCAAGGCCAAGCGCACCGCTTCCCTCGCCCTCGCGGTCACCGCCGCGACGGCCGCACTCACCCTCGCCTTCGTCACCAGCGCCTCCGCGACCGGCGCCGCCGGCGCGCCGCAGGACGACCGGGCGGTCGCAGCGGCCCCGTCCGAGTCCGGCAGCCCGGAGAGCGCGTTCTCCCGGATCGCCACCTTCTACGGCGCGTACATCGACGCGGTGTACGACGAGGACGGCACGCGCGCGAAGCAGCTGCGGGCGGCCTACCTCTCCGCGCCGCTCCAGCGCGAGCTGGCGAAGTGGGAGGAGACCAACCACGCGGACGGCGTCCTGCGCGCCCAGAACGTGCCGCTGGAGTGGAAGGTCACCTACATCGACAGCGGCATGGGCAAGACGAATGCCACCGTCATCCTGACCTGGAGCGGCAGTGACACCACCCAGATCCACGTCCAGGCCGATCTGAAGACCCGGAAGATCCTCTCGATCAAAGACTGAGCGCAGGCCGGAGGCCGGACACACGGGTGGGGGCCACCGCCGGCGGCCCCCACCCGTGCACGCGATGCGTGGCGGTTACGCGCCGCTCGCCTTCAGCATGTCCTCGCGCTCGACGAGCTTCACGCGCTCGCGGCCCTGCGGCTCGCCCAGCGCCTTCTCTGCCGCGTCGAGCTTGTACCAGCCCTCCCACGTCGTGAAACGGACGTTCCGCTCGGCCAGGAAGGCCTCGACGGCCTCCGGCGCAGGTGCGGCGGGCGTCTGCAGGCGGCCGCCCGCGTGGTCCTCCAGGAGGTTCGCGACCGTCTCGTTCGCGTCGCCCTTGGTGTGGCCGATGAGGCCGATCGGTCCGCGCCGGATCCAGCCGGTGACGTATGTCGACTGCAGGTGCGCGCCGGCTTCGATCACGCGGCCGCCCTCGTCCGGGACCGTGCCGCTGTCGATGTCCCACGGCAGCTTGGGCAGTTCGTCGGAGAGGTAGCCCACGGCGCGGTAGACGGACCGGACGTCCCAGTCGGTGAACTGGCCGGTGCCCTTGACGTTGCCCGTGCCGTCGAGCTCGGTGCGCTCGGTGCGCAGGCCGACGACCTTGCCGTCCTCGCCGAGGATCTCGGCGGGCGACTCGAAGAAGTGCAGGAAGAGCTTGTGCGGGCGCTCGCCGATGTCGCGGATCGCCCAGTTCTCCAGGGTCTTCGCGACCATGTCCGCCTGCTTGTTGGAGCGGCGGGTGGCGATCGAGCCCTCGTCGTAGTCGATGTCCTCGGGGTTGACGATGACCTCGATGTTGGGCGAGTGGTCGAGCTCGCGCAGCTCCATCGGGCTGAACTTGGCCTGCGCCGGGCCGCGGCGGCCGAAGACGTGCACCTCGAGCGCCTTGTTGGCCTTGAGGCCGTCGTAGACGTTCGCCGGGATCTCGGTCGGCAGCAGCTCGTCCGCGGTCTTCGCCAGGATGCGCGCGACGTCGAGGGCGACGTTGCCGACGCCGAGCACGGCGACCTTCTCGGCCTCCAGCGGCCAGGTGCGCGGGACGTCGGGGTGGCCGTCGTACCAGGAGACGAAGTCGGCGGCGCCGTAGGAGCCGTCGAGCTCGACGCCCGGTATGGCGAGCGCGCGGTCGGCCGTCGCGCCGGTGGAGAAGATCACAGCGTCGTAGAACGAGTGCAGTTCGTCGAGGCTGATGTCGTTCGGGTAGTCCACGTTGCCGAACAGCCGGACCTGCGGCTTGTCGAGCACCTGGTGGAGGGCGGTGATGATGCCCTTGATCCGGGGGTGGTCGGGGGCGACGCCGTACCGGATCAGGCCGAAGGGGGCGGGCATCCGCTCGAACAGGTCGATGGAGACACCCGGCTCGGCGGCCGCCTCGGACTTCAGCAGCGCATCGGCGGCGTAGATTCCGGCGGGGCCGGCACCGACGATTGCTACCCGCAGGGGGCGAGGCATGACAGGTTCCCTTCGACCGACAAAAGACTGGATCAAGAGAACCCTAAACTAAGGCGACCCTAACCCGGCACCCGCCCCCTGGTTATGACCCTATAAACAAGACTTATGACCTTCCCAAGACATCCTTGGGGTTGCCCGTCACACTGGAACCAGGAGGTACGCCCATGGATCCGGTTGCGGCGCTGGAGCGGATCGCCTTCCTGCTGGAGCGCGGGCAGGCACCGACCTACCGGGTGCAGGCCTTCCGGACGGCGGCCGCCACACTCACCCGTATGGGTGAGGGCGAGGTGCTGGAGCGGGTCGAGGCCGGAACCCTCGAAGCGGTCAAGGGCATCGGGCCGAAAACCGCCCAGGTGGTGCGCGAGGCGGTCGGCGGGGCGATCCCCGCGTACCTGCGGAACCTCGAGGACGAGGTCGCGGCGCACCCCGAAGGCCCCCCGGCGAGCCCTGCCGCCCTCGCGCTGCGCGCGGCCCTGCGCGGGGACTGCCATCTGCACTCCGAGTGGTCCGACGGCGGCAGCCCGATCGAGGCCATGGGGCGGACGGCGGTCGAGCTGGGCCACGAGTGGGCCGTACTCACCGACCACTCGCCGAGCCTGGCCGTCGCGCGGGGCCTCTCGCCGGAGCGGCTGCGCGAGCAGCTGGAGGTGGTGGCGGAGCTGAACGAGACGTGGGCACCGTTCCGGCTGCTCACCGGCATCGAATGCGACATCCTGCTCGACGGCTCGCTGGACCAGGAGCCGGAGCTGCTGGATCGGCTGGACGTCGTCGTCGGGTCCGTCCACTCCAAGCTGCGGATGGAGTCGCCCGCGATGACGCGGCGGCTGCTGGCGGCCGTGCGCAACCCCCTGATGGACGTCCTGGGCCACTGCACGGGACGGCTGGTGACGGGCCGGACCCGCCCCGAGTCGCAGTTCGACGCCGAGGCGGTCTTCGCCGCCTGCGCGGAGTCCGGGACCGCCGTGGAGATCAACAGCAGGCCCGAGCGGCTGGACCCGCCGCGCCGGCTGCTGCGGCTGGCCGTGGAGGCCGGCTCGCTCTTCGCGATCGACACGGACGCCCACGCCCCCGGGCAGCTGGACTGGCAGCTGCTCGGCTGCGAACGGGCCGTGGAATGCGGGGTGCCGACCGAGCGCGTCGTGAACACCTGGCCGCGGGAGCAGCTGCTGGAGTGGACACGGACCCGCCGACCCCCGACGGCGGCAGCCGCGGCCTGAGCCGAGGGCCGGCGCCCGGAGGGCGCGTCGGCGAGGGCCGCGTCAGCGGAGCCCGGCCAGGTCCGCCCCGCGCACGAGCAGCAGCACGACATCGGCCCCCGCGATCGCCATCGTGACCAGGAACGGTATCCGGCTCCGGCCGGTCGGCAGGCCGGCCCCGAGGAGTACCGCCGCAGCCGTCGCCGCGAGCAGCCCCCAGCCGTACGGGGGCACCCTCCCGGGCGGTCCGGCGACCAGGGCCACGGCCGAGCAGAGGACCAGGAGCCCCCCGACGGCCGCCGAGCGCCGGGCGCCGAGCCGGTGCGGCAGACCCACCACGCCCGTGGCCAGGTCGTCGTCGATGTCGGGCAGCACGTTGGCGAAATGCGCGCCCGCACCCAGCAGGGCCGCTGCGGCCGTCAGCCACCACGGCGGCCAGGGCGCACCGGGCAGGCCCAGGGTGACGAAGGCGGGCAGCAGCCCGAAGGCGAGGGCGTACGGGAGCCAGGAGACGGCCGTGCCCTTCAGCCGCAGGTTGTACGCCCAGGCGGCGGCCACCCCGCACAGGTGCGCGCAGCCGGCGAGCCATCCGCCGGCCAGCGACAGCGGGACGCAGAGCAGCAGGGCCGTGAGCGCCGCGGCCGTCACCGCGGCGGGCCGTACCGCCCCGGAGACCAGGGGTTTGTCGCGGCGGCCCGTCGCCAGGTCCCGGCCGAGGTCCACCCGGTCGTTGCACCAGCCCACCGAAAGCTGGCCCGCGGCCACTGCCGCCACGGTGAGCGCCGCCCCCGGGAGGCTGCGCCCCACGGCCGCGGCGAGGGCTGCGGCGAAGAGCGTCACGGCGGCCGCGGGCACCGGGTGACCGGCGCCCAGCAGCCCGAACAGGCTGCTTGGACCGGACGCGGCGGGCGGCGACGGGCCGATGGCAGGCGCGGACTGTCCTGTCTGCCGGGACACGGAGGGCGTCGGCGGAGGTCCGTCGGCGGCTCGGGCGGGGGGCACGGGATCACGCTATGCCGCGCCGCGCCCGGTATGCGGGATTCATCGCGAAGTGTCAGTTATTCCCTATGTTGAATCAATGACGCGTGTCCTGGCAGTGAGCAGCGTGTTCCCGCCCCACCGCTATCGCCAGTCCGAGATCGCGGCGGCCCTCGCCCGCTTCCTGCCTCCGGGGGCCGACACCGCCCTGCTCCACCGGCTGCACGCCTCGGTGGGCGTCGAGTCCCGCCACCTCGCGCTCCCGCTGGAGCGCTACGGTCCGTCGAACGACTTCGGCGGTACGAACGCCCTCTTCGTGGAGACGGCCGAGGAGCTCGGCGCCCGCGCCGTCGAAGCCGCCCTGGCCGCCGGCCACCTGACGGCGCGCGAGGTCGACCTGGTCATGTCGACCACGGTGACCGGGCTCGCGACGCCCTCGCTCGAGGCCCGCCTCGCGACCCGTACCGGTCTGCGCCCCGACGTGAAGCGGCTGCCGCTCTTCGGCCTCGGCTGCGCGGCCGGCGCCGCCGGACTGGGCCACCTCCACGACTACCTCGCGGGGCGCCCGGACCACGCGGCCCTGCTGCTGTCCACCGAGCTCTGCTCCCTCACCCTGCAGCCCTCGGACACCTCGATGGCGAACCTGGTGGCCGGCGCCCTCTTCGGCGACGGGGCCGGGGCGCTGCTCGCCGTGGGCCGCGGCCATCCGCTGCACGGCACGAGGCCGGGGCCTTCGGTGGTGGCGGCGCGCAGCCGCCTGTACCCCGGCACCGAGGGGCTGCTCGGCTGGGACATCGGCCACTGGGGTTTCCGGATGGTGCTGGGCCGTGAACTGCCCGCCCTGGTCAGGCTGCACGTGGCCGAGGAGATCGAGACGTTCCTCGCCGGGCACGACCTCAAGCCGCCGGACGTCGACGCGTGGATCGTCCATCCCGGCGGGCCGAAGGTCCTCGACGTGCTGGCCGACGCGCTGGCGCTGCCGGACTCCGCCTTCGCGGCGAGCCGGCGCTCGCTGGCGGAGGCGGGCAACCTCTCCTCGGCCTCGGTCCTGCACGTCCTGAACGCGGTCCAGGCCGCCGGTCCGCCCGCACCGGGCTCGGTCGGGCTGATGATCGCCTTCGGACCGGGCTTCGCCTCCGAACTCGTCCTGCTGCGCTGGTGACCTCATGCCGATGAACCCGATCAACCCCATGGACCTGTACCTGCTGCTCATGGCTCTCGTCGTGGCCGAGCGGCTCGCCGAACTCGCCGTCGCCCGCCGCAACACGCGCTGGAGCCTGTCCCGCGGCGCCATCGAGTACGGCCGCCGCCACTATCCCGCCATGGTCGCCCTGCACACCGCGCTGCTGCTGGGCTGTGTGGTGGAACCGCTCGTCGCCGGCCGCCCGTTCCTGCCCGCACTGGGCTGGCCCGCACTCGCCCTCGTACTGGCGGCCCAGGGCCTGCGCTGGTGGTGCATCAGCACCCTCGGCCCGCGCTGGAACACCCGGGTGCTGGTGGTCCCGGGACTGCCGCTGGTGGCGGCGGGGCCGTACCGGCTGCTGCGCCATCCGAACTACGTCGCGGTCGTCGTGGAGGGTGCGGCGCTGCCGCTGGTGCACACCGCCTGGATGACGGCGGCCGGCTTCACCGTGCTGAACCTCCTGCTGCTCGGCGTACGCGTCCGCTGCGAGGAGGACGCACTGGCCCATGCCGCGCCGATCTACCGCAGTGCCGTACCGGCGGAGGGCAGGGCCCGGTGATCGACCTGCTCGTCGCGGGCGGCGGCCCGGCCGGGCTGGCCACGGCCATCCACGGGGCGCTGGCCGGGATGGAGGTCGTGGTCCTGGAGCCGCGCCCCACCCCGATCGACAAGGCCTGCGGCGAGGGCCTGATGCCGGGGGCCGTCCGCCGGCTCCGGGAGCTCGGCGTCTGCGTACCGGGCAGCCCGTTCCGCGGCATCCGCTACCTGGACGGGGTGAGCGGCCTGCACGCCGAGGGACTGTTCCGCACCGGGCCAGGTCTCGGCACCCGCCGCACCGTCCTCCAGGCGGCGCTGGCCGAACGCGCCGACCGGCTGGGCGTACGGGTACTCGCGCGGCGCGTCGGCGAGGTCCGCCAGGACGCGGACCGGGTCGGCGCGGCCGGCCTGACGGCCCGCCACCTCGTGGCGGCGGACGGACTGCACTCCCCCGTCCGGCGCGGCCTGGGCCTGGCGGCGCCGCCCGCCCCCGGCCGGCCGCCCCGCTACGGGCTGCGCCGCCACTACGCCGTCGAGCCCTGGAGCGACCTGGTCGAGGTCCACTGGTCGGCGCACTGCGAGGCGTACGTGACCCCGCTGGGGCCCGGCCGGGTCGGAGTGGCGGTCCTCACCACCGAACGCGCCCCCTTCGACGTACAACTGGCCCGGTTCCCGCTGCTGTGCGAGCGGCTGGCCGGGTGCTCCGGTTCGGCGGTGCGCGGCGCCGGGCCGCTGCGCCAGCAGGCCCGGGTGCGGGTCGCGGGGCGGGTGCTGTTCGTCGGTGACGCCGCGGGGTACGTGGACGCGCTGACCGGCGAGGGGCTCACCCTGGCCGTGACCGCCGCGGGTGCACTCGTCCGCTGCGTACGGGAGGGCCGACCGCAGGCGTACGAACGGGCCTGGCGGGAGCTGTCGCGCAGCTACCGCACGCTCACCGCGTCCTTGCTCTGGGCACGCCAACAGCCCCGGCTCGCGGGGCGGATCGTCCCGTTGGCGGCCCGGCTGCCCAGGGTGTTCACGCACGGGGTCAACCTGCTCGCGTAGGACAGCGGGACCGGCCGTAGTACGCATGCCACGGGGGCGGGACCGGCACGAACCGCCGGTCCCGCCCCCGTCGCGCGGTCAGCCGCCGGCGCCCGCCCGGGCCTGCGGTGACCGGTTCAGGAGCGCCAGGCCGGCCAGGACGGCGGCGGCCGCGGCGCAGAGCACCGCCGTGACGCCCGCCCAGGACAGGGAGGCGCTCGCCGCGCCCTCCAGCGGGTCGAACCCCGCGACTCCGCCGACCACGTGCAGACGCAGGGGTCTACACATCGCGCGGCGGTCAACGTGCGTCATGGGCAGCGCACGCTCAGTCACATTCAGCGGCACCCCGCTCCGCTGCGCCATTCGGGGCGGGCAAACGGGGGAGCAGCCCGCCGGGCGGTCACCGGAGCAGACGGTTCGAGATGCGCCCGCGCGGCGCTGCTGGTTCGCTGAATCCGGCCTCCTTACCCCCCCACACCCGAGGAGTGATCATGAGCGCTGGCGAAACCCAAGGCCGGGTCCGGCAACTGCGAGAGAAGGCGCAGGAGCTGAGCAAGGCGGCGGAACGCTCCACCGATCCGGAAGAGCGCCGAAGGCTCCAGGAGAAGGCCCGCCGACTCCAGGAGCAGAGCGAGAAGGAAGGCAAGATCGACGACCGGGGCATGGATCCCATGTAGCCCCGCGTCACCTCACACGTCGGCCGGTGGCCACGGGCACCGGCCGATGCCGTACTTCACGTCACGTCACGTCATATCGGTGGTTTCGCGGACACGTCTGGGGACGGTGCATGAAGGCTACGGAGGTACTGGCCGATGCGTACGGGCGTATCCGGGAGGTGGTGCACGACGTGGTCGAGGGGCTCTCGGCCGAGGAGTTGAACGCGCGGATCGACCCGAAGGCGAACTCGATCACCTGGCTGGTGTGGCATCTGGCCCGGGTACAGGACGACCACGTGGCGGACGCGTCGGGCCTGGAGCAGGTCTGGACGGCACAGGACTGGTTCACCCGCTTCGCCCTGCCGGTGCCTGCCGAGGCCACCGGCTTCGGGCAGACCGCGACGCAGGTCGGGAAGGTCGTGGTCGAGTCGGGCGACCTGCTGCTGGGGTACTACGACGCCGTCCACGAGCAGAGCACCGCGTTCATCCGCGGACTCGCCGCCGCCGATCTGGAACGGGTGGTCGACGAGCGCTGGGACCCGCCGGTCACCCTGGGGGTGCGGCTGGTCAGCGTCATCGCCGACGACCTCCAGCACGCCGGCCAGGCGGCCTACGTACGGGGCGCGCTGCAGCGGCGGTAGCGTCCGGCGCCGAACGCCCCTGCACAGCTTGGATGTTGACCGGATTTCCGGCCGACTTCGGGGAAAGCATGGCAGAGACGAAAGGCGGTCGCCCGTGTCCCGTGCCCGTTACCCACGACGCCGGAGCGCCCGGTGGTGCGCCGTGTGGTGTGCCTTCCTCCTGCTCGCCGCCGCGGCCGGGCCGGCGTCCGCCGTGGCGGGCGCGCCCGCCACGGACCGGCCCGTCGTGGACACCGACCGGGGGCCGGTACGCGGCACCGCGCACGGCGCGTACCACTCCTTCGAGGGGATCCCGTTCGCGGCGCCGCCGACCGGGCCGCTGCGCTGGCGGCTCCCGCAGCCCGCGGCGCGCTGGACCGGCGTACGCGACGCCGGGGCCCCGGGCGCGCGCTGTGTACAGCTGCCGCCGGTGGGGCCCGGCGGGCCGAGCGGCTCCGAGGACTGCCTGTACCTCAATGTCACCTCGCCGAACGCATCGGCCTCGTCGGCCTCGGGCGGGCAGCGGCGGCGGCCCGTCATGGTCTGGTTCCACGGCGGCGGCTTCGTCAACGGGGCCGGGGACCTCTACCAGCCCGAGCAGCTGGCCGTCCAGGGCGACGCAGTGGTCGTCACCGTCAACTACCGGCTCGGAATCTTCGGCTTCTTCGGGCATCCGGCGCTCGGCGGGGCCCCCGACTTCGCCATCGCCGACCAGCAGGCGGCGCTGCGCTGGGTGCGGGCCAACGCCGGGCGCTTCGGCGGCGACCCGTCCAACGTGACGCTGTTCGGGGAGTCTGCGGGCGGCCTCAGCGTCTGCGCCCACCTCACCTCACCGGCCTCGGGCGGCCTGTTCCAGCGGGCGATCCTGCAGAGCGGCTCCTGCTCCATCACCATGCCGCCCCGCTCACTGCTGCCCACCCTGGGCCGGTACGAGCCCTTCGTGCCCGAGCAACGCACCCTCGCGGCAGGGGTGTCGGCGGCTGCCGGGCTCGGCTGCGACCGGCCGGAGCCGGGCGCCGTACTGGACTGCCTGCGCGGGATCGACGCGGCGACGCTCACGACCCCGGAGCTGATGATGCGGTTCTCCCTCGTCTCCTACGGCAACCGCCTCCTGCCCGAGGAACCCCGGCGGGCCCTGGAGGCCGGCCGCTTCCACCGGGTGCCGGTGATCGAGGGCAGCACCCGGGACGAGATGCGGATCTTCCTGGCGCAGAGCCTGGCGGCGTTCCCCATCCCCGACGCGGGCGCCTACCGGGCCCGGGTGGAGCAGTCGTTCGGCGCGGCGGCCGTCCCGGCCGTCGAGGCGCAGTACCCGGTGGCGGCGTACCCGACGCCGGCGCTGGCCTGGGCCGCCGTCCTGTCCGACGCCTCGTTCACCTGCCCGGCGCTGCGGGACAGCAGGGCGGTGGCCCGGCACGTGCCGACGTACGTGTACCGGTTCGGCGACCGGGACGCGCCGAATTTCACCGGCCTGCCGGAGGTGGACGGGTTCCCGTACGGTGCTTCGCACGGCTTCGAACTGCCCTACCTGTTCACGATGGATGCCGCCCTGGCCGCGCCGCAGCGCGAGCTGTCGAAGCGGATGACCGGCGACTGGACGGCGTTCGCCCGCACGGGCAGGCAGCCCGCCGCATGGCCGCGGTTCGGCCCCGCCGGATCCGTACTGTCCTTCGCGCCGGGGCCGGGCGGCATCCACGTGGTCGACGGGCCTGCGGAGCACCACTGCGCGTTCTGGGACGTGCAGTGGCCCTGAGCTCCACTCACCAGGGATCGGTGGTGACCACGTCCCCGTCCGGGGTCCGGACGGACACCGTGCCGTGGTCCCCGTACACCTGCTGCCGCCACGACACGAACATCTGCGCGATCCGGCGGCCGTCCTCCGCGAGGCCCTTGCCGACGGATCCGGTGGTGAAGGTGACGAGCGCCTCGCCGGCGTCCCGCCCCTTGCGGACCCGGGCCTCCCTGACGGCTCGCTCGGGCAGGAAGAGGTCTGCCCTGGTGCGCCGCTCGGCGTAGTAGGCGTTGAAGTCCCGGGTCATGTCGAACCACCCCGCACCGCCGCAGGGGCCCGCGCCGTTGGTGATGTCGCCGTCGGTGGGCGGATTCGGCGCCCCGGTGTCCTGGTCGGTGGGCGGACCGGCATACCCACCGGTCTCCTGATCCGTGGGCGGCCCCGCGTACCCACCGGACTCCTGATCCGTGGGCGGACCGGCGTAACTCCCCGTCTCCTGATCCGTCGGCGGCCCGGCGTAGCTACCCGTCTCCTGGTCGGTGGGCGGCCCGGCGTAACCACCTGTCTCCTGATCCGTCGGCGGCCCGGCGTAGCCGCCGCCTTGCTCCTCCGTCGGCGGATCCGGCAGACCCGTGCCGCCGCCCGTCGTCCGGTCGAGGCCGCAGGTCTCCTTCGCCGGCGCGGGCGGCGCGGCGGCTTCCCCGGCATGTCTCGTGCCACAGGCCGCGAGCGCGGCGCACAGGAGCCCCGCCACCGCCGCTCTCCCGGCCATGGACACAGCTGTCCTCGTCATGGTCCTCCCCCTTTGCCCAGGGAGAGGGGATCACGCCGCCCGCGGTTCCCCGTCCCGGCGGCGGCTATCGTGCCGCCATGACCGGCCCCGGGCAGCGCCCTCTCCTCTTCCTCGACGTCGACGGACCGCTCATCCCGTTCGGGGCCACGCCTGAAGAGCTCCCGGACGGCTATCCGACGTACGGGACACGGCCGGACGCGAACCCCCTCCTCGCCAGGATCGATCCCGAGCTCGGACCCCGCCTGCTGGCGCTGCCGTGCCAACTGGTGTGGGCCACGACCTGGATGGACGACGCGAACGAGTGGGTCGCGCCGCGCATCGGACTGCCGGATCTGCCGGTGGTGGCGTGGCCGGACCCGTACGAGGAGGAGGGCCCCCGGGAGCGGATCCACTGGAAGACCCGTGCCCTCGTGGACTGCGCCGCAGGCCGGCCGTTCGCCTGGGTCGACGACGAGATCACCGCCGCCGACCGGACCTGGGTGACCGCACACCACCCGGGCCGGTCCCTGCTCCACCGTGTGGACCCCCACTTCGGCCTCACACCCGCGGACTTCGCCACGCTCGCCGCATGGCTGCGCGGGCCCGCCCACGACAGACCGTGAGCATGGACCGGGGCGGCGAAAGGCCGCAGGATGGGGCGCCGTGCCTCGACGTCGCTACACATCGGCCCCAGGAGGTCCGGGCATGAAGCCTGTCCCCGCCCTGCCCGCTCGGTTCACCTGGCACGACACGGACACCCGCGTCTTCCTCTGGGCGGCCCGGGCCGAAGGGCGCTGGTGGGTCCTGCGGCTCAACGACTTTCCCGAGCATCCCCTCTACACCTTGTTCATCGATGGGCAGGTCATCGGTGACCTGGAAGACGACCCGGACACCTGGCGGTTGTGGCCCGGCTCCGCGCTTCCCCCTCTGACCGCGTCGGAACGTGCCGAGGTACTCGCCCTCATGACCGGCCTCGGTCCCTACGGAGCCGAGGCCGGCACCCCGTGCGCAGGCGACTGGTGCACCTGCACCATCCTCACCGACGCATACGCCGCCCAGCTCAACAGTCCTCCGCGAACCTCCACGGAGTAGTACCTAGGACCAGGACGCGGCCACCAGGGAGCGTTCCGCCGCGGCCAGGTGGGTGGATGCGGCCAGCCAGGCCCAGGCGTAGGCGTCGGGTGAGGGGTCCGTCAGGCGGCCGAAGGAGTCGCGGGGGCGGCGGTCCGCCTCCGCGGCGAGAGCCGTGGCGAGCTCCGCCGCCGCGGTGAAGCCGGCCCGGCGCAGCGGCCCGTACGAGGTGAGCGGCTCGGCGGTGCGTGCCGCCTCGGCGACGGCGCGTCGGCCGCCCGCGACCCCGGTTTCCAGCAGTCGGCGTACCCGCCACAGCGGTGAGTCGGCCAGCAGGTCCGGACCCTCGGCAGCAGAAGCGGGGGCGGGGGTCTCGGCCGTACCGGGCGGGAAGTGGCTGCCCTGGAGCAGGTCGTAGCCGAGGTCGGCGCGGCCCAGCCACTCCTCGGGCAGGCGCAGGGTGTACTCCGCGCCGGGCACCGGCCCGACGGCGAGCGGCCGCAGGGTGGCGGCGCGGTCCAGGTCGGGCCGGCCCAGCACGCGGAGCACCAGCCCCGGATGGGCGGCGATACGGCGGAGGTTGGCCGTGTGCGGCAGTTCCGGGTGGGGGTGGGCGGCGCGCAGCCGCAGCAGGGGCGCGTCCGCTCGTACCTCTCGGACCAGGAGGTCCTCGCCGGCCGCCCCGACGACGGTGACCTCGCAGCCGAGGAGGGCGGGCGCGGCTCCGTCCGGGTCGGTGTCCCGGTCGGCGAGCCGGGCGGCCACGGCCTCGGCCGCCGGGCGGGCGAAGAGCGCGGCGGCCGGCTCCTCGGTCCACGGGACTCCGCGCAGCGGGGTCGCCTGGACCCCGCGTCCGGCGCCGAGGCGGCCGTCGGCGGAGACCGTGGCCCCGGCGATACGCAGTCCCCCGCGCGCGAGGCCCGCATGGTCGAGGGCGGCTCCGCCGAGGGCCACGGAGGCGGAACCGGCGCCGCGGGCGCGGGCCAGGCCGCCGGGGCGGACGTCGGAGACCGAGTAGCGGGCGCCGTCGGGGGCGAGCAGGTGGGTGACCACTCCCCCGTAGCCGGTGGCCGACAGGACGGGCTCCCGGCACAGGCCGTACACCCGCAGGCTGCCGCCCGGCTGGTAGGCGCGGCGTACCGTGCCGGTGAGCGCCGGGCCGGTCGTGCCGGAGGCCAGAAGTCCGGCGGTGTGCAGGAGTGCGCGGAAGGCTCCGGTGAGGTCGCCGAGCCGGTGGGCGCCGCTGCGCTCCCGGGCGGCGCGCAGGCCTCGTACGACGCGCAGAGTGGCGGCCTCGGCCCGGGGCAGCCCGGCGAGGCGCGCGGTGTGGGCGGCCCGCAGCAGCTCGGCCTGGACCACGGCGCCGCCGGCCGTGACGCCGGCCGCGAGGGCCTCGGCGGCGGCCTGCCAGAGCGCGGCGGCAGCGCCGAGCTGGGCGGCGGTGAGGGCAACCGGGACGGGTTCGGGCGTGCTCGGAGCAGCAGCGGGCGCAGACCCCGAGGCGGCTTCGGCCGCTCCGGGAACGACGGTGGGCGCAGCCCCCGCCACCGAGCCGGCCTCGGGATCGGGCTCCGGCGGCAGCTGCCCCGCGTCCGCGAGCGGCGCCGCGCCGAGTACCGCGGCCCGGTGCAGGCAGCGCGGCGCCAGCAGGCAGGTGCAGACGGCCTGTTCGGCCGCGGTGACCGTACCGGCGGGGCCCGGCCGCAGGGTGACGAGCGCGTCCTCGCCGAAGCGGACGGTGACGCTCCCGTCGTCCGCCCGGGCGGCGCCCGCGGCGCAGCCCTCGATGGCGGCGTCGAGCTTCTTGCGCAGCCGGGCGGTGAGGTTCTCGACGGCCTCGGCGAGGACCTCGGGGGCGACGGGCGGAAAGAGCCCTGTATTCACATCAGCACTCAGCTCGGTATCGGTGTTCGTCTCGGTACTCAACGGGGTTCTCCACGGAGGCGGTCGCCGACCCAGCGGGCGAGGGCGAGCGGGCTGAGGGCGGCCACCGGCATGCCGGCCGCGACGAGCTGCCGGGCGACGGGGACCGAGTACCGGGGGGCTCCGGCGTCGTCGAGCGCGGCGCAGCCCAGCAGATGGGCTCCGGACGCGGCCAGCGCGCGGACCTCCCCGAGGAGTCCGCCGATCGGCGCGCCCTCCTCGAAGTCGCTGACCACGACGACGAGGGTGCGGCTCGGCACGGTGATCAGGGACCGTGCGTGGGCCAGGCCCGCCGCGATGTGCGTACCGCCGCCGACGCGGACCTCCAGGAGCAGCGAGAGCGGGTCCTCGACGCGGTCGGTGAGGTCCACGACCTGGGTGGAGAAGGCCAGGAAGTGGGTGGACAGGGTCGGTACACCGCCGAGGACGGCGGCGGTGAGGGCCGACCAGATGACCGAGGCCTCCATGGAGCCGGAGACGTCGACCACGAGGATCAGCCGCCAGTCGGCCTCGCGGCTCGCCCGGGTGCTGAACACGGGCCGTTCCGGGACGACGACCACCCGGCCGTCGTCGAGGCGGCGGGTGTGCGCGAGGTTGGCCCGCAGGGTCCGGGCCAGGTCGAGCCTGCCGCCGGGGCGGCGGGTGGGGCGCGGGGTGGCCAGGCCGGAGAGCGCCGGGCGCAGCCGGGTGGCGAGCTCCTTGGCGAGTTCGTCGACCAGCCGCCTCACCAGGGGCCGCAGTCGGGCGAGTTGGGTCTCGGGCATGCCGCCGGCCAGCGACAGGACCGAGCTGAGCAGTTCCACGGAGGGGCGGACGGCCGCCGGGTCGAGCTGGCTCAGCACGTCGGAGCGGCCCGCGTCGGCCGCGTCGGCGAGCACCTCCTCGCGTACGTCGGCGCCGAAGAGCGATTCGAGCTCCTGCGACCATTCGCGGGCCGTGGGGAACGAGGGCTCCTGTCCCCCGCCGTTGCCGCCGTTGCCCCGGCCGCCTTCGAGGTCGGCGGCGCCTTCGCCGCGGCCGTTGCCGTACAGCTCGTCGAGGGCGTGGGCGTAGCGGCGGGCGCCTGCGGGGAGCCGGTCGCGCTGGCGGCCGAGCAGCAGGCGCCAGCGGTCTGCGGGGGCCAGCCGGTGATCTGCGCGCAGGGGCGCGGGTACGGGCGGTACGGGTACCTCCGGATCGGGGCCGGGTTCGGGAGCCGGGGTGTCCCCGGCCGGCAGCGGAAGGGCCTTGAGGGCCGCGGCGCCGGCGGCGTCCGCGGCGGCCCAGAGGGCGAGCAGGGCGGGCGGCGCGTCGAGGGACAGGTCGATGCGGTCGCCGAGGCGCTCGGTGACGGTGTCCAGCAGCCGGTCGCGGGCGGCGGGGGCGAGTACGTCGAAGCCGCCGCGCAGGGCCGGGAGCCGGTCCAGGAACTCCTGGTCGGCGAGGCCGTCGATCCGGTCGAGGACCGGGGTGAGGGCGGCCGCGGAGGAGTCGAGCAGCGGTCCGGCGGCGGCCAGGACTCCGCCGAGGCGGCGGGCCAGGCTGCGCCGGCCTTCGGGGGCGCCGGCGCCGTCGATCCATCCGGCGGCCCGGTCGCCGAGACCGGCGGCCGGATCGAGATCGAGGAGGACCCGTACGGCCAGTGCCGCGCCCTGCATCAACGGGGATGCGGTGGCGGTCAGTTCCGCCAGGGCGGTGTCCATCCGCAGGCCCAGGTGCAGGGTGGCGGCCCGGTCGGCGAGGGCCACGAGGGCGCGCGCGTCGCCGTGGTCCTCGCTGCCGGCGAGTCCGGGCAGGGACCGTACGGCGGCTTCGAGCAGCCGGCCGGTGAGCGCGGCCGCGGCGGTGCGGGAGCCGTCGGAGGTATCGGGGAAGTGCCCGCGGGCGAGCCCCTCCAAGAGATCCAGCGACTCGAGGAGTTCGGGCAGGGTCGCGGTCTGCGGAAGGACCTCGGCAGCCTCGTCCAGCCGTACGTCGACCAGCTCGGGCAGATCGCACCGCGCGGCGGCGGCCAGGCCGGTGAGGATCTGGGCCGGGGTCGGACCGCCGTCGGCGGCGGCCCGGCGGGCGGTCTCGCGCAGGGTCCCGGCAGCGGCCTGGGCGGCGGTGACGCCGCGGACGCCGGCCAGGTCGAGGCGGGCCGGGACGGAAGGCATCCAGGTCAGCCGCCACTTGGTGCCGAGGGCGGGGCCGTCGCCGGTCGCGGCCACGTCGAGGGGCTCCCCGTACGAGGCCCCGCAGACGGCCAGCCGCCGGAGCAGGACCTCGCGGCGCCGGTCGAGCGGGGAGCGGAGCGGGTCGAGGCGGACCTCGCGGGAGGCGGGCTCCTCGGGGCCCGGCAGCCGCAGCTCCGCCAGCTCGGCCTCGACGGAGGGGCCGAGTCCGGAGCGCGGGGCGTGCGGGGTGATCCGGCCGCGGCCGGTGCCGACGAAAACGGCCTCCAGCGCGCGGGCCAGCGCCCGGCCCCGGCCCAGGGGTTCGCCCTGGCCGAGCACGGTGGTGACGGCCTCGAGGAGTTCGCCCCGGCCGGGGGCGGGGAGCCCGCGCAGGACGGCCAGGTCGCAGGCGAGCCGCAGCGTCTCGGCGGCCTCGCCGGTCCCGGCGGTGTGCCCGGCGCGGCGCAGCTCCCGGCAGATGCCGGTGAGGGCGACGGACGCGGCGTCCCGCACCCGCACCGGATCCCCACCGGCCTCGAGCACGGCCTGCTGCCAGAGCGGATCCCGGATCCCGGCGGGGTACCCGGAGCGGGAGTCGAGCAGATCGAAGGAGTAGGGCACGAACGAGGTGACGGCCCCCTCGCCGGCATCCGCCCCGGGCACGAGAGCCGGCCCCGCGGCCACTTCGCGGACGGCCGTGCCCGAGCCACTCCCCGGGCCGGTGACGGAGCCTGCCCCGCGCCCACCACCGGGCGCCGGCGTTTCCGGGGCGGAAGCGTCCGCCCCGGAACCAGGCACCGGCTCCTCGTCCGCTGCCGGGGCGCTGTTCCCCGGCCCGGGAGCGGGTTCCGCCACCACGACGGCCGCGGGCTCCATGCCCGACGCGCGGTCCGCATCGGCGGTCCGGGACGGGGTCGCAGGAGCGCCCTGGCCGGCCCGTACGTCTGCATCCGTCGGGGCGGAGGCGACACCCGCCGGTGCCGGTTCGGCGACGAGGAGGGCCGGGGCGTGGAAGGCGCCGATCAGGGCGGCGACCTTCCGGCCCCCCGAGGCGGCGGCGTTGATGACGCTGCGCATGTGGGCCTCGCGGGCCAGGTCGGTCGCGGGGACGGGGCCGTCCTGGCGCAGGGCCCAGCCGACGCCGAGGGCGGCCCGCCGGACGGCTTCCGGGGCGCAGCCGGGGGCCAGCACCTCCACGGCCCGGTCCCACAGGTCGTCACCGTCGCGCCCGGTCCCGGACGCGGTCAGCGCCTCCGCGAACAACCGCCGACGGCCGTGCGCCGCGTCCTCGGACGCGTCCTGGTCCGAGGAGCGCAGGGTCCAGCCGGGGTCGGTCAGGGGGAGGTCGCAGCAGCGGACCTCCGCGCCGCGCGCACGCGCCCAGCGGATGGCGGCCAGCTCCGGGGAGAAGTCCGCGAACGGGTAGAACGCCAGCCCGCCGTCCCGGCCTGTACCGGCCAGGGCAACGGGAGCCTTGGTCTCCGGGTCCGCCAAGTGCTCCAGCCACGGCTGGAAGTCGGCCGGCAGCTCGACGCACACCACCTCCGCCTCCGAGGCGTCCAGCAGCGCCGGAACCACCGCCGCCAGCGCGGGGCTGTGGTGGCGCACACCCAGCAGGTACGGCGCACGGGACGCCGCGAGCGCGCCCACGGCGTCCCGCGGATCGGCATGCGCGGAGGCGGACGCGGCGGTCCGCACGTCAGCCGCCGACCCGGGCCCACCGCTGTGCAGCCCGGCCACGGTGTCCGGGTCCGGCGGCAGATCGGCGTGCACCGCCGGCGCAGCCGAACCGGCAACCGGGTTCGCGGCGGCGACACGGCGCGTATCCGCGGACTCCCCGGGCCGAGCGCCCGGCATCGGCTCGGTCATCGGAGGTTTCCGCGGAGGTCCCAGAGGCGGCGCCACATCGCCGAGCCGTCTTCCGCGCGGCGGCGGACCGGGCCGTCCCAGTAGCCCAGCAGGCGGCCGTGGTCGGCCGGGTCGTCCTTGCGGACCACGCCCAGCAGGTGACCCGGCAGCAGATCCAGTACGTCGCCGCCCGGCAGGTAGGCCGCGGCGACGCCCAGCGAGGCCGCCACCTGGACCGCCTCGGCGGTGGACATGACCGTACCGGGGCGTTCCACGTCCCAGCCCTCCGCCGAGCGCCCGGAGCGCAGGTCCCGGAAGACCGTGACCAGCGCGTCCAGGACCGCGTCGTCCACTCCGAACGCCGCGCCGGCCCGCTGCACCGCGGCCACCGCCTGGCGGCGGATCAGCGTGGCCTCCGCGTCCGCGTCCGCGATCGGCGCGACCGTCTCGAAGTTGAAGCGCCGCTTGAGCGCGGCGGACATCTCGGAGACCCCGCGGTCGCGCAGGTTGGCGGTGGCGATGACTGTGAACCCGGGGGCCGCGGAGACCACCGCGTCCTCGGTGGCGGTCAGTTCGGGCACGCTCACCCGCCGGTCGGACAGGATCGACACCAGCGCGTCCTGCACCTCGGGCAGGCAGCGGGTGATCTCCTCGACGCGCACCACCCGCCCGGTCCGCATCGCGGAGAGCACCGGGGAGTCGACGAGCGCCTGGGAGGTGGGGCCCTGGGCGAGCAGCAGGGCGTAGTTCCAGCCGTACCGGAAGGCATCCTCCGTCGTGCCGGCGGTGCCCTGCACGGTCAGCGCACTGGTACCGCAGACGGCGGCTGCCAGGAGCTCGGACAGCATCGACTTCGCGGTGCCGGGCTCGCCGGTGAGGAGCAGGCCGCGTTCGCCGGCGAGGGTGACGACGCAGCGCTCCACCAGGGCCCGTTCGCCGACGAACTTCGGGGCGATGGCCAGTTTGGCCGGGAGCCCGGCACGGCGGCGCCCCGGCAGGGCCAGTTCCACGCCCTCGCTGCCGCACACGAAGGTGACGACGGCGCGCGGGGTGAGCGCCCAGCCGGGCGGGCGGGGGCCGGTGTCCTGGGCGGCGAGGAAGGCGAGTTCGGCGGAGTACCGCTCTTCGGCGGGCAAGGCCTGTCGGGTGGCGGCCGGGGCAGCTGTTTCGGTCACGGTCATGAGGTGTGTCGTGTCCTTCTGAGTATGCGCGAAGTCAGTGGGATGTGGGGGGGGGAGGGGCCGGGCGGCGCACTGCGCCGCCCGGCCGGCTCACCGGTCGGCCGTCAGCGGCGTCGCGTCCGCGTGCGCTTGACCTTCAGGGCCTCGAAGCGCGGTACGTCGCCCTCGCGGACCCGCTGCCAGGCCCGCCGGTAGAGGTCCGCGGCCGGCTCGTCCGGGACCAGCACGCCCAGCACCGGCCGCCCGGCCGCGGCCAGACCGTACATCGGGAGCTTCCACCGCTCCACCGGCAGCACCGGCGAGGACATCTCCGCCCAGCCGCCGGGCAGGAACAGCGAGCGCCCCGCCCGGGTCCGGGAGGCCGTCACCACCAGTTCGGTGGCGGCCAGTTCGGCGCGGGCGGCCTTCAGCCGGGCCGGCTTCCAGCCCGTCCAGCGAGCCACGTTGCGGTCGGTGGGGTCGGGCATCGCGAGCAACGCCAGGTACACGGCGGCCGCGTCCGCGCCCAGGCCGTGGGCCTCGGAGACCTCTGCCACCAGCTCGGGCACCGAGCGGCTCGGGTCCTGCGGCCACCACGTGCCGTCCTTGTCGACGGCGCCGGCGCCGGCCGCCGGCGCGCCCGGGTCGGCGAGCAGCGCAGCGAAGCGCGGGTCGTGGGCGGCCCGCAGCGCCGTCTCCACCGACGACGGCTGCTGGTCGTCGCCGCGCAGCGCCGGCAGGTAGGGGTCGGAACCGGTGGAGTCGAGCAGGGCCGTCCGCAGTGCGGGCTTGGGCCGGTCGTCCTGGGTGGCCATGACCACCGCGCCGTACCGCTCGTAGCCCTCGCCCGTCTCGGTCGGCGTGCCCGCCGCCTTCCGGAAGTCCGGGAGGCTGGCGTAGTGCCCGATGGTGAGAAGCAGTCCGGGCGCGGCGAGCCGCTGCCGGACGGCCGTGAGCGCGGGCGGCAGGGCAGCACGTACGGGATCGCCGGCGGGCAGCCGGTGGGCCAGCCAGGCCGTCAGGGTCAGCGCGCCGGTCAGGACGGACGCGGTGAAGGGCTGGCCGGCCGGTTCGCTGGGCTCGGCGTGGTCGCCCTTCACCTCCCAGGCCACGTCGACGCCGAGCGACGGGGACGCTGCGGGGTCGAGGATCGCGGCCAGAGCCCGGTGCAGGGGCCAGGACGTGTTCGCGGCCCGTGTGGCTTCGGTGAGCAGCCACTCGGGCACGGGCTTGCGGCGGCCCACGCGCCGGTTCCACAGCTCCGCGACGGCGGCCACGTCCGGGCCCTCGGTCCACAGCCGTGCCGGGTCGGCGGGCAGCAGCGTGGCCACGAGCTCGCGCCGCAGCTCGATGTCGAGGCTCTTGAGTTCGGTGCGGGCGTTCTTCGCGTCGGCGACCTTGACGCCCAGGGCGGTGCGCAGTTCGGCCGGCAGGAAGTCGTGCTCGTAGCTGTCGACGTTCGGCAGGCCGGCCAGCAGCAGCCGCGCCAGGGCGGCGGACACGCCGGTGAGGCGGGCGAACTCCTCGGCGGCTTCGGGGAAGAACGGCGCCGGGCCGCGGTCTGCGGCCTCGGTCAGGAAGGCGGCCAGCCAGCCGGCGCCGCGCTCCCGGTCGCCGAGCGGGGCCTCGCCGCGCAGGGTGTACGGGCCGGGCACCGCGAAGCGGCCGGCGGGGTCGTACAGCAGCGCCCCGAACTCGTGGCCGTACGGTACGGACGCGCAGTGCTCGGTGAGGCCGAGGACGGCTCCGCCGCCGAGCGGGAGCAGGCTGCGGTGCGAGGTGTTCCGCTCGATGCCGTCGGGGGTGCGCAGATGGCGCCGGTCGAGGTGGACCAGGACCCGGCGCCAGCGGTCGGCGGAGCCCTCGGCCGAGTCCAGCCCGAGGGCGTCCACCCGGCCGAGCAGGGTGCACAGGGCGGTCCGCTGCTCGTCGGTGGTGCCGACGGCGACGGCCCGGTAGGCGATCGCCGCGGGCTGGTCCAGCAGCTGCGTGAACGGAAGGGCGGAGTGGGGCAGTTCGGGCAGGTCGAAGTGGAGCCGGCCCGGCACCTCTTCGGCACCGGTGTCGGCGGCAGCCCGGACCATCCCGTCGAGGTAGCGGTAGGCGACGTCGCTCTGGGCGCCCCAGCGGTAGTACCCGGTGCCTACGAGCCCGTACAGCGCGTCGGCGATCAGTTCGTCGGTCGGGCCTTCCGGCTCCCGGTCGGCCGCCGCACCCGTGTCGGGGTCCAGCCGGGCGGCGACGCCGTCCAGCGCCTTCTGCTGGACGAGGGCGAAGCGGAGGACCTCGATGATGCCGCCGATCAGCTTCGGGGCGGTGACCTGCGGCAGCGCGGCGCGCACCACGTCGGGCAGGTCGGTGAGCGCCTCGGCTGCGGCGGCCGCCTCGAGCAGGGCGCCGATCGTGGCCCGGTCCGCCGCGCGCAGGGCGGCCGAGGCTTCGGGGTCGCGCGGGCGCAGCGCGTACCAGAAGGGCAGCGGCGGGAGGTCCACGCTGCCGGTGGCGAAGGCCGTGTTGCGGTAGTCGCTGCGCGACTGGGCGGTGACCACGCCGTCCGGGTCGCTGATGCTCAGCTCGCGCCAGCGGTGCGTCAGGGCGCGGGGCCGCTCGTCGCCGGGGAAGGCGAGCGCGGCGACGGGCATCTCGCTGCCCTCGGGCACGCTGACGGTGCGTCCGGCGGTGTCGGAGCCCTCCCAGCCCCGGCCGGGGAGGCGTACGGTGCGCCAGCCGAGCAGGCCGTCCACGGGTGCGCCGAGGACCGAGCCCTCGACGGTGGGCGCGGGCCGCAGCCATGCGGCGTGGGCGGGCACGGTGGCGTTTCCGGGGTGCGCGCTCAGGGCGTCGGCGAGGAAGCCGGGCTGCGAGAGCCGCCCGAGGGCGCCGTCCGAGGGGTCGTACTCGCGCCAGCCGCCGTCGTTGTCCTGGTCGCGGCGCTGCCACCGCCAGTACGAGGTCCCGTCGTGCAGCAGGGGCTGCTCGCTCGGCAGCCTGGTGTCTCCCGCGTGCAGGACGCCGCCGCCGGTGGTGCGGCCGCCGCCGGGCAGGGGCAGGCTGATGTCGTCGGAGCGCAGGTTCCAGTGGTTGCCGGAGTGGTCCAGGGTGAACACGGTGCCGGGCGCGGTGTGCCAGTAGCCCTCGATGCCCCCGCCGCCCCGGTGGGAGGACCAGAAGACGAGCAGTTCGCCGTCGACGTAGTGGAATCCGTACCGGTGCGAGTTGCCGCTCGGCGCGCGCAGGTCGTGGGTGAGCACGGTGGAGTCGGCGTCGATGACGCGGACCTGGGTGGAGTTGGCGACGATCAGGTACGGCCAGGCCTCGACGACCGTCAGCGCGTGCCCGCCCTGGGCGGGCGTCAGCTCGGCGATCGCGGACTCCCAGGCGGGCCAGGACAGTTCCTCGAAGAGGCCGGCGCGCAGGGTGCGGGCGAGGGTCTCGCCGAGGTCGGCGGCGGCCGCGGCGGCCACCTCGTCGCGGGCGAGTTCGAGGGCCTCGGCGGGCAGCCAGGTCAGCCGGCGGATGGACTCGGGCAGGCCGGGCAGACCGGCGGCGGTGGAGGCGCCGGCCACGTCGTGCATCCACTCGGTGAGCATGGGGCGGCCGCCGGGCGAGGCGGCGAGCAGCCGCATGACGTTCACCGAGTCGGCGTCACCGCCGAGGCCGTACGCGGCGCGCCGGAAGGCGGGCCGGAAGCGCGGGTCGGCGGCGATGGCGAGGAGGTCCCGGCGCCGGTCGGAGCCGGCCCAGTCGGTCAGGTTCAGCTGGTTGTGGCGCCGGTGGGACCTGGAGTCGGTCTCGGGGTCGGTGACCGGGATGTCCAGGGAGAGCAGCAGGTCCAGCAGGTCGGCGTCCTCGACGCCCACCTTCAGGCCTGCTTCGCGGCCGGGCTCGGCGAGTTCGGTGCGCAGCCGGTCGGCCGCCCGGGTGACGAGATCGAGCAGGTCGGGCAGCGTGGGGCGCGAGCCCCAGCCGGTGTGGCGGGCGGCGTGGAAGCGTTCGAGCCAGCCGGCGGCGCCGTCGGAGCAGCGCTGTTCGGCGGGCAGTTCGGCCGCGATCAGACCGGCGGTGGCGCCGGATTCCTCGAGCAGGCCCAGCCAGAGGGCGGAGAGTTCGCCGTCGCCGCCGCCGGGCGGCATCAGACCGAGCAGGGTGCCCCGTACGGCCGGCGCCCGGCGGGCGAGCGCGACCAGGGCCGTGCGGTGCGCCTTCCACCAGCCGAACGCGGCGCGCAGGGTCGCGGGCAGCGGCAGCAGTTCGGCGAGGTAGTCCTGCTCGGCCTCGGTGCCGGTCAGGCCGGCGGCCCGGGCGAGGCGGCGCAGCTCGGTCGCGGCCTGCGCGGAGGGCGGCAGTCCGCCCGCGGTGCGGCGTACGCACAGGCGGCGGAAGCGCTCGTGGGCCTCGGCGGGGCTGACGCGGCCGGACAGCTCCTTGCCGTAGCCGGTGAGCACCTTCACCGGGAGGGCGCCGACCAGGGCGAATTCGAGGAACACGCCGTCGAGGCGGTCCTCGTCGACGGCGAGGCCGTGCTGGGCCTCGCTGGTCCGGGCGCGGCCGAACAGCTGGGCGGCGTACGTGGTGTTCTCGACGGCGAGGAACACGCGGGCGGCCTGCTCGTAGAAGACGGGCAGGAAGTGCGGGACGGCGGCGGCGAGCCGGCCGGCCAGTTCGTGGCAGGCGTCGAGGGCGGCCTTGGGCTTGGTCTTGGCCTGACGGGCGAGCCGGTCGAGTTCGGGGACGACGGCGAGGGCGTGGTGGCCGTCCTCCGGGTGGTGCACGAGGACCCATTCGGGGAAGCCGAGGGCCTGGCGCTGGCCGAGGCCGACCACGGGCGGCTCGCCCTCGTCGAGTACGAGTCCGAGGAAGCCGGCGGCCAGGTCCTCGGCCGGACCCAGTTCGGCGGCGGCCAGCCGGACGACGACACGGTCGTCGGCGAGGGCGGGATGGCGGTAGGTGCGTGCGGTCAGGTCGACGGCCGCGGGGCCTGCACCCTCGGTGCCGGTCGGCAGCACGGCGCCGGCCTTGAGCAGCAGTTCGGCGTCGGCCGCGGTGCCGGTTGCCCTCGTGGTGCTGGTGGTGGTGCTCATCGCGCGTCCCCGCCCTCTTCGATCTTGCGCCCGGCGTACAGCGCCGCGGCCATCCGCATTCCCTCGGACCAGGCGACCGGTCCGACCTCCGTCAGGCGCACCGCCCGGCCGTTCTCGTCGTGCCAGCTCAGGGCGCCGGTGCTCGTCTCGTCCTCGTAGTACGGCTCGCCGATCCAGACCGCCGCTTCCGTACCCCCGCCCGTGTCGCGGACCTTGCAGGTCGCGTAGCCGCCGGAGACCCGGTAGCCGAGGCCCGTCGCCCGGGCGGCCAGGCCGAACCTGCTCGCGAAGACCCCGCCCGCGTAGTCCCGTACCTCGGTGGCGGTGGCCGCCGGCCCCTCCGGCTTCTCCCACGTCGGCCGGTGGATCTGCTCGACGCGCTGCACGATGCCGAGTTCGGCCGCGAAGTCCCGTACGTCGTCCAGGTCGGGCAGCAGCACCGGGTGCGGCAGCGTCACCGTGCGCGGGGAGAGCCGTACGGTCTCGCCGTCGAGGTTGACCACCTTCAGCTCGCCGGAGGCGGTGGCGTCCCGCAGGAAGCCCACCTCGTCCGGGTCCTCGCCGACGACGGCCATGTCGCGCAGCGCGTTCTGCCAGGCCTCGTCCGGCCAGACCTGCGCGAGCAGCGCCGTCGGCACGGGCAGCGAGGACACCATCCAGGTGTCCACCTGGGCGATGCAGGCGGCCTCGTGCCGATCCAGCCATTCGGCGAGCCGGCGCAGCCGGTCCACCTCGGGGTGGTCGCGCAGCGCCTTGGGCAGCGTCTTCAACTGCCGTCCCGCCGTCCGGCCGGTGGCGGACCGCGCCGCCACCTTCCCCTCCACCAGGGCGATCTCGTACCCCTCGCCCGCCGCCAGCCATGCCATCAGTACGTGCCCCTCCGCCTGCCCGATCCGGATGCGCGCAGCGTCGACCAGGGGGAAAAGACCCCCTGAGCTGCGGTATGCGGGGAGACTAGCGAGAGCCACTGACAACGCCCCACGAGGGGGGCCCTGCTCGACGTCGGTGCGGGCGCGGCCGGTTGGGCGTCCGGTTGAATGTCCGGTTCTGGGTACTCTTTCCCGGACAGGGTGCGGAGCCGGCTCGGGGTGGGGTTCATGGGACGTCAGATACGTGTACGCGGTGCGGCCCTGGCGGTGTCGGTGCTGCTGGCCGTGGCCGGTTGCTCGGGAACGGGCACGACGGACAAGGACTCGAAGCCCTCGGCGCCGCCGCCCTCGGCCGGCACGTCGCCCTCCGCTCCGGGTGCGGGCGACGCCAAACCGGCCGCCGGGGACGTGCTGCCCGGCCTGGTCACCGCCCAGGTGGCCCGGACCCGGCTGGCCGCGCTGAAGGTCGCGCCGCCCGGCACCATGGCCGGCTACAGCCGGGCCAAGTTCACACACTGGGCCGAGCAGGGCAACAAGTGCGACACCCGCGAGGTGGTCCTCAAGCGCGACGGCAAGGACGTCACCCAGGACTCCGAGTGCAAGGCGGTCTCCGGCACCTGGAAGAGCCTGTACGACGGGGTGGTGGTCACCGAGGCGTCGAAGATGGACATCGACCACATCGTGCCGCTCGCCGAGGGCTGGCGCTCGGGTGCGGCGGGCTGGGACGCCGCACAGCGCAAGGCCTTCGCGAACGACCTGACCCACCCTCAGCTGCTGTCGGTGACCGCGGCCACGAACCGGTCGAAGGGCGACCAGAGCCCGGACCTGTGGCAGCCGCCGGACAAGTCGAGCTGGTGCCAGTACGGGCGGGCCTGGACCACCGTGAAATCGACGTACGGCCTGACGGTTACGGAACCGGAGAAGAAGATGCTCGGGACGATGCTGGACAGCTGCGCGGCATGACCGGACGGCAGCAGTGGTACGACGGGGTCCTGGCCGGGCCCGGCGGGGCGATGACCGACGAGGTCGGCGTCATCACGGGCCCGCTGACCGTGCGGACGACGGCGGTGGCGGGCGGCCGGGTCCGGATCGAGATCCAGTACACGGACGCGGAGGAGTGGTACACCCTGACCGGCAGCCCGGTCCCCCACCACGGCGACCCGGCCGCCGTCCACGCCGCCGTGCTCGCCGCGGTCCGGGCGGGCCATGCGGCCGAGGCCCCGGGCACGGCCCCCGCCTGACCGGGCCCGGGCCCGGGCCCGGGACGGAGCCGGTGGTCAGCCCTCGTACTCCGACAGGTCGATGCTGTGGACCTGGAGCAGGTGTCCGTGCTCCGGGTCCGTCGTGTCGAGGTCCAGCACCATGCCGAGCTTGCGGATCACGTTCTCGGACTCCTCGTGGCCCGACCGGCTCACCGCGATCACCCGGTCGAGGCCGCGGTCCTGGAGAGCGAACTCCAGGGTGGCCTGCGCGGCCTCGGAGGCGTAGCCCTGGCCCCAGTACTGCCGGCCGAGCCGCCAGCTGACCGCCACGAAGTCCCGCGCCTCCGCCGGGGACTGCGCCACGGACAGGCCGACCGCCCCGATCAGCTCCCCCGAAGCCAGCAGTTCGACGGCGAAGAGGCCGAAGCCCTCCTCGTCCCACTCGTCCTCCCAGCGCTCGATCTCCTCGGCGGTCTGCTCGAGGTCGAGGGTGGAGCCGTCGCCGATCCAGCGCATCACGTCCGGGTCGGCATTGATCTCCGACAGGGGGACGAGGTCGTCGTCGGTCCAGCGGCGGAGAAGGAGTCGGGGGGTACGGATCTCGGTCATGCCCCCATCCTGCCGAACACCGCCGACCAGCGGTAATCGGGCCGGCCCGGGTGAGCAGCACGTACCTGATCACCACCCCGCGTGCCGCGGATCACGGATGGTGGAAGCGGACCTCCGGCGCCTCGGGGCTCGGGCCGTCGAGCAGCGGCTGCGGCACGCCCTTCAGGTGCTGGTCGAAGAAAGCGCCGACGTAGCGCCGGGTCAGGTCGACCGAACGGGCGCCGGGCAGCGGCGACAGCGGGGGCAGCCCCAGCTGGTCGCTCATGGTCGGCCAGTCCGTGAAGGTGAAGTGGTTCGAGTCGTCGAGCGTGATCCAGCGCTTCCAGCCGTCGAGACGCTGCCAGTTGGGGTCCCAGCTCGCCTCTCCGGTCCCCGTCTGGCCCGGGCGGGATTCCTGCGCGCCGAGCAGCATGAAGGGCCGGCCGCCGAGCCCGCCCGCAGGCACCGGCGAGAACACCCCGCCGTCCATGTCGATCCCGGCACGGATCCGCGGGTCGGTCGCCATGGCGGCGACCGCGGCGGAGCCGCCGATGGAGTGCCCGGCCATCGCGATCCGGCTCTGGTCGATCAGGCCGGCGTTGCGCCAGGCCGGGTGGCGGCCGGTGAGCCGGTCCAGCAGGAAGGACACGTCACGGGCGGTGATGGCGAACCTATGCGGATGCCCGCGCTTGATCGTCACCTCGCAGGAGGACGGGAACCTCCGCCGGACGGAGGGTGCCGCCTCCCCCTCCGGTAGGAGGTGTCAGGACACGGTGATCGCGTCCAGCTTGCCCCGCAGGTACGTGTGGGAGTCCACGGGGTCGTGCACCACCCGGCCGACCGGCGCCGGGAGGGACTCCACCCGGGTGTGCGGGTCGCATTCGTAGAAGTAGACCAGCGAGATGAGCTCCTCGGCCGGTGCGTCGGCGGGCGGCGGCAGCACCCGGTGGCGGCCCGCGCGCCAGCGGTCCCCTGTCCAGCGGGCCATCAGGTCGCCGATGTTCACGGTGAGCGCGGCCGGGTCGTACGGGGCGTCCTGCCAGCCGTCGGCGTCGGTGTGGATCTGGAGCCCGCCCGAGCCCGGCTCGCGGTCGAGGACCGTGACCGTCCCGAAGTCCGTGTGCGCCCCGATGCGGAACTGGCCGGGCAGGGGCTCGCCGAGCACCTCGGTGCCCGGGTACCAGTTGAGGTTGAACCCCCAGGTGGGGTGCCCGGTGTGGCGGGTGAAATGGTTCGCGGCGAGGCCGAGCGCGGTGGCGAGGAGCTCCAGCAGCTCGTCGGACAGGGCCCGCATCCGGGTGATGTACTCGACGGCCGCCGGCTGCAGCGCGGGCACCTCGGCCGGCCAGGCGTTCGGCCGGAACCACTCGGCGTCCACGGACGGGTGCCCGGTGGGCTCGTCCGCCGCGCACGACCAGGACTCCTTGAGGTCGGGCGGCGAGGCGGCCCCCTCCGCATAGCTGTTGGCCTCGGCGCCGGGGCCGAGCCAGCCGCGGCCGCCGACCGCGACCGCGTACGGCTCCTTCGCCTTCGCCGGCAGCCGGAAGAACTCCTTGGCGGCCTCCCGGATCCGCGCGGGCAGCTCCGGGTCCACGCCGTGCCCGGTGATCAGCAGGAACCCGGCGGCCTGGAGGGCCTCGTCGACGCGGGCGGCGATCCGCTCCCGCGCCCCGGGCTCGCCGGACCGCCACGGCCCGAGGTCGATCACGGGGACCTGGGAACGAGCGGAGGCGGCGGAAATCGGAGAACTCGCCATCGGAACCTGCCTTCCGAGCCGGTGTCGGGCGTCCACCTCCGAGGCTATCGCCCCGCGCCGCCACCCGGCCTCAAGGACGCTGCTCCAAGCCGCTGCACGGCGGCGAGTACTCGACGTACGGCAGGTGGGCGGACCACTGGGCGCGTGTGATCCGGGGCCCGGTGTGCGCGCACGCCCCGGCGATCATGCGCGGTCCCAACTGCGGCTACCGAGCAGCGGCTACCGAGCTGCGGCCCGCAGGGTGTAGCGGGCTTCGCCTTCCTCGGTGGAGCCCGTCCGCTCGAACCCCGCCCGGACGACCACCCCGTGGGAGGGGGCGTTGTCCGCGTCGACGCGGGCGTGCAGCGCGGTCACACCGGGCTGCCCGAAGGCCCAGCCGACCAGGCCCTTCAGCGCCTCGGTGACGTACCCGTTGCCGCGGGCGGACGGTACGAGGTCGTAGCCGATCTCCGCGTTCCCCTCGGCGTCGGGGGCTCCGTGGAAGCCGATCCCGCCGATGGCGCGCCGGTCCCGCGTACGGACGATGGCGTACGCGCCCCACCCCGGGCGGTGCGTACCCTCCTCCCGCGCCTTGGCCACCATCCCGGAGGCGACCCGGGTGCCCTCGCCCGGGCCGTCCTCGGCCCAGGCGAAGCCGCCGGTGCCGCCCTCGTGGAGATCGCCGGCGACGTGCGGGGAGATCTCGCAGAGCACGACGCGCTCCCTGGCGATGGGTTCGGCGTACCAGCGCCAGGCCCGGCGGCGGGGCAGGCCCGGGAGTCCGGCCCGGCCGGTCACCCACAGGAGGGTCGGCCAGGGAGCGGCGATGTCCCGCGGAGCCTGCGGGAAGAGCCGGACGAGGACCTGCTCGCAGAGGTCCGCGTCGGGCTCCCAGTCGCGGACGCCGAGGCCGACCAGGATGTCGTGGGTGTGCAGCAGCGTCTCGACGACGCCCATCGCGGCGAATCCGTCCGGGCCCGCCATGCCGTACGGGTGCCAGGCCCGGACCTCGGGGTCGGTCACGGCCACGGCGGCGGACAGCAGGCCTCCGGTGGCCTCGATGACCTGGATCAGGCCGGTGGGGGTGGTGCCGGGGTCCGCGCTGATGTCGAAGGGGGCGTATCCGCTGGTCGAGCGCCCGGTCAGCTGCGTGGCGTACCCGGTGAAATCGCCCGCCACGTGGACGGCGGTGTCGTAACAGCTCCACTCGAGGTCGGCGGCCGGAGCGGACCAGTCGAGGTGCGCCACCCGTCGGAGCGCCTGTGCGGTGAGGGACACGGATCGGTCTACGGCGTCGGAGCCCATGATCGTCATGGGCGGAACCCTAGGTCGGCCGCCCGCGCCCGGGCCAGCGGATATCCGGCACGGCCGCGGAGCCGTCAGGGGCCGGGGTCCGGGAGCGGGCCGCCGCAGCGGGAGCAGGTCTGGACGCCCCGCTCGGTGGCGAGCCGTCCGCAGTCGGGGCAGACCAGGTGGAGCAGGCAGGCCGGCTCACCGCCCTCGGCGGGGGCGGGCGCGGACAGCTGGCCGGAGTCGCTCGACCCCTCGGGACCGTGCACCTCCGGGCCGTGGGCGTGCGTCGTCATGTTCCGTCCTTCCCGTATCCGTATCCCTCCCCCGAGACGGCCCTCGCACACCTGGCGGATAAGGTCGTAGCCGGTCTGCGTCGGCCGTACCAGGGACAGGCGCGAGGCCGAGGCGGCGGTTGATCACCCTGCCTCCGTGCCGCCTCGACCGCATTCGCCCTGTCGTCCTGCCCCGGAAACCACGCATGAGCACCGCCCTGCCGTCCCCGTCCGCCACCACCCCCGCCCCCGAATCCGCCGGCGAGCCGGCCCGCTCCCGGACCGCCTTCGGCCGGGCTCCCGCTCGCCCCACCCCCGCAGCCGCGTTCCACAGCATCAGCGCCGTGACGGCGGTCCTGCTGGGGCTCGTCGGGATCGGCGCGATGCTCCACGAGCCGGTGCTGATACCGCCGCTGGCCGCGAGCGCCGCCCTCGTGCACAGCGCCCCCACCCTGCCCCTGGCCCAGCCGCGCGGTGTGGTCGTCGGCCATCTGCTGGGCATGGCCGTCGGCTACGGCGTCCTCGCCGCCGCCGGCAGCAGCGCCTGGGCCGCGGCCGTCGCGGCCGGCGTCACGCTCGCGCTGCTGATGGCCGCCCGCACCCCGCACTCGCCCGCCTGCGCCACCTCCGTCGTGATCGTGCTCCAGAACCCGGCTCCGGCCCGGTTCGTCCCCCTGCTGTTCGGCGCGACGGTGCTGCTCGTCCTGACCGGGTACGCCGCTTCGCGCATCCGGCGCAAGGCGCCGCGGTATCCCGCCTACTGGTGGTGACCCGTCCGGTCGTGCGCCGCGCGTCCGGCCGATGAATCCACGCCGCTGCGGGAGTCTTTGTCTGCGAGGGCCGGCCCGCTCGGCCGGCCCCCGCCTCGGGAGAGGCATCGGGAGAGGTGGAGTGATGACCGGCCTGCGCGACATCCTGGAACGGCACGTGAGCAGCGGATCGCTGCCCGGGGCGGTGGGCCTGGTGGCCCGTGGCGACCGGGTGGAGGTCGAGGCCGTCGGCTCGGCCGACATCGAGGGCACGGCACCGATGGTCCGGGATTCGATCTTCCGTATCGCCTCGCTCACCAAACCGGTCACGGCCGCGGCGGTCATGATGCTGGTCGAGGAGGGCCGGTTCGCGCTGGAGGACCCGGTCGATCCGTGGCTGCCGGAGCTGGCCTCGCGCGTCGTCGTCCGCACGCCCGCGAGCCCGGTCGACGACGTGGTGCCCGCGGCGCGCCCGATCACCGTGTTCGACCTGCTCACGTTCCGCGCCGGGTACGGGTTCCCGTCCGACTTCTCGCTGCCCGCGGTCGGTCTGCTGTTCAGCGAGCTGAAGCAGGGGCCGCCGCAGCCGCAGCAGATCCCGGGGCCGGACCCGTGGATGAAGGCTCTGTCGGGCATTCCACTGCTGTACCAGCCGGGCGAGGCCTGGCTGTACAACACCTGCTCGGACATCCTGGGCGTGCTGATCGCCCGGGTGTCGGGGCAGTCTCTGCCCGAGTTCCTGGCCGAGCGGATCTTCGAGCCGCTGGGCATGGCGGACACCGGGTTCGCCGTCCTGCCCGCGAACCTGGGCCGGTTCACGAGCTACTACCGCGGGGGCGACGGCGGCCTCGAACTGGCCGACGCCCCCCACGGGCAGTGGAGCAGTGTCCCGGCCTTCCCCTCCGGCACCGGCGGCCTGGTCGGGACCGCCGACGACTGGTACGCGTTCGGCCGGATGATGCTCGCGCAGGGGGCACTGGACGGGGACCGGGGCCGGCTCCTGTCGGCCCAGTCGGTGCGGCAGATGACCACCGACTGGCTGACCGTGGCCCAGCGGTCCGGCGGCGAACTGTTCCTGGAGGGCCAGGGCTGGGGGTTCGGCGGCTCGGTGGACGTCACGGCCCGCGATCCGTGGAACGTGCCGGGGCGGTACGGCTGGGTCGGCGGCACCGGGACCGCGGCCCACATCACCCCGGCCACCGGCGCCGTCTCCGTCCTGCTCACCCAGCGGGAGATGACCGGCCCGACGCCGCCCGCCGTGATGCGGGACTTCTGGACGTACGCGGCCGGCGCCTGAATCTCCCGGGTACCGCGTGGCTACAGGCGGACGTTCCAGTCGACCGTGGACTTGAGGCTGCGGGCGATCTTCGGGTCGCGGACCGAGGGCGTGCGGTCCTCGGCCGTGACCGACAGCTTGTGCGTGCGCAGGTCGAAGAGCCACAGCTCGGACACCGCGACCTCGGTCCGGCCGGCGAACCGCTTCAGCTCCCGCCCGTCGAGGTACCAGCGGACGTCGAGCTGCCGGCCGTCCGCGCCGGCCAGCCGGGGTACGGAGACCTTGGCCGTGTTGCGCAGCCGCAGGGTGCGGCCGGTCGGGGTGAGCGCGGCGGCGGGCTTCGCGTGCTGGTAGAAGCCGGCGATCATTGCCTCGGTGCCGGGCAGGTTGAAGGGTTTGCCGAGCACGCGCATGATCGAGTTGTCGGTGGGCCGGTACAGGCCGGTGACGTAGTATCCGCCGCCCTCGTACGCGCCGACCGTGCCGCCGTCGGGCGACGGGGCGCCGAGCCAGCGGTACCACTTGGCCTGCTCGGCGGCCATCCGGTCGGCGGGCAGCGTGGAGGTGTTGGAGTCGGCGGGTTCGGGGCCCTCGTACTTCTCGTAGCCCGGGGTGCCGGGGTAGAAATACTCGTCGGCGAGCTTGCCCAGGGAGTGGCCGGTCTCGTGGATGGCGACCTGGCCGGACTTCGCGTTGCCCGCCGACGCGGTCGATATCCCCTCGTAGCCAAGGGTGGCGCTGGGCTCGTTGTAGCCGGCCCCGCCGTACTTGGCGCTGTTGGCGAGGACGAGGACCAGGTCGGCCTCGGGCGCCTTCGCCACGTACGCGTCCACCTTCGGCTGGTCGATGCAGAGCAGCCGTTCGATGTCCTCGCACCAGAAGTACGAGCCGAGGGCGGTGTCGCGGACGGTGGCCGGCGTGGGGTCGCCGGATACGCCGGAGTCGTGGGAGACGGCGTCGACCGTCCAGACGTTGAAGAGGTTGCGGTACGTGGAGTACGGCTCGACGGCGGCGATCTCGGCCCATTTGGCCTGAGCGTCGGCGTGGAACCGGTCCTGCTCGGCGGCGGTGTAGCCGTCGCCGATGACGACGATGTCGAGGCGGTCCGCGGTCGGGCCGTTGTCGACCATCTTGGCGACCTCGCCGTCGGCCGCCCGCTCGGCCTCGGACAGCTGCGGGGCCTTCTTCGCCTTCCCCGCGACGGGGACACGGGTGTGGCCGGATCCGGCGGCCGTGCCGTCCTCCGGCCCCGGTATCTCCACCTCGGTCCCGGTCTTCGCCGGTGTCGGCGAAGGTATCGGCGGCGGGGCTGCGGCCGCCGTGCCGAGGGGGCCCGCGGCCAGCAGCAGGGCCGTCGTACAGACCGCGGCGAGGGCGGCGCGCAGGGTCAGGCGAAGGGACGGATCCATGGAGTTCTCCCCCGGGAGGCCGGAAATTGCCGCAAGTTAAGCGGCTTGATAAGTGGGCTGAACCGGTTGCTTAAACTAGGGGGCGCACGGGACGTGCGCAATGGCCTGCCACCCCTGCACCATGGGGAGTTGGAGCAACCAGGGGGTCTTCATGGACGAACCGGCCGAGATCGGCCGCAGGGTTCAGCGCATGCGCGCGGAACTCGGCCTGACACAACGGGCGTTGGCGGAGCCCTCGTACACCCCCGCCTACATCTCGACTCTGGAGTCGGGCAAGGTCCGGCCCTCCGAGACGGCGCTGCGCTTCCTCGCCGGGCGGCTCGGCACCTCGTACGAGGAGCTGGCCACCGGGCGGCCCGCCCACCTGGCCACCGAGGTGCGCCTCGCCCTCACCGACGCCCAGCAGACGCTGGCCACCGGCGACGCCGCCGAGGCCGCCGTCCGCTACCGGCAGCTCCTCGCGGACGCGGAACGGCTCGGCCTCGACGCCGAGCGGGCGGAAGCGCTGCTCGGCCTCGGCGACTGCGCCATCGAATCGGGGGAACTGCCGGACGCCATCGCCCACTTCGAGGCGGCCGAGCGGCTGCTGGCCGACGAGCCGCTCCCCCGCCGTGCCCGCCCGATCCGCGGCCGGGCCGTCGCGCATCTGCTCGCCGGGGAACTCCGCTACGCCTGCTACCTGCTGGAATCCGCCATCGACGAGCTGGGCGCGAGCGGGCTGGCCGATCCGGAGGCGCTGGTGCTGCTCTACGCCGCCGTGATCGGCCCGTACATCGACATGGGCGCCCACGCCCGGGCCGCGCACGCTGCCGAACTGGCCCTGGCGCTGGCTCCGCAGGTGGCCGACCCGGCACTGGTGGCGGGGATGCACCGGCAGGTCGCACGTACCTTCCTCACCGCGGGGCGGCCGGCCGACGCCGATGCCTCGCTCGCCAAGGCACAGGCGATCTACCGGCAGCTGCGGCTGCGGACCGATCTGGCGCACTGCCACTGGATGCGCGGCTACGTACAGGCGCAGAACGGTGATCTCGTGGCGGCGGAGGCCGAGTTGCGCACGGCCCGGGACATGCTCTCCGCCCGGCGGGCCGCCCTGTTCACAGCGCAGGTCGAGGTGGAGCTCGCCGACGTACTGCGCCGGCTCGGCCGCTGCGAGGAGGCGACCGGGCTGCTCTCCGCACTGCTGGAGCTGGGCAACAGCCACGGCGCCGTGCATGCGGGCGGCGCGCACCGGCTGCTCGGCCTGATGGCCGAGGGGCGCGGGGAGACCGAAGCCGCCGAGGAGCACTACGTGCAGGCGCTGACCCTGCTGGAGCGCAGCGGGGCGAGCGGGGATCTGGCGGACCTGTGCCGGCTGCTGGGCGACCTGCTGCGGCGTACGGGTCGGATCGAGGCCGCGCTGGACGCCTACCGCACGGGCCTGGGCCATCGCGCGGCGCCGGGGACCACCACACTGGGCCCGGCGCCCGCATCACCGCTGCGGCGGTGATGCGGGCCGCTGAAAGCGGGGCCGGCCTCGTCAGTGGTTCTCGGTGGGCCGGAGGTCGCGCGGGATCATCGTCCAGGTGGTTGCCGCCGCGGCGACCACGAGGAGTCCCGCGATGAGGAACGCCGGTGTGATGGCGAGGGTGTAGGCCTGGGAGGCCGCCTCGATCAGGTCCTTGCCGACCGTGCCGCCCAGCTGTTCGGCGATGTGGGCGGCTTCGCCGACGGATTCGCGGACCGCCGCGACGGTTGAGCCGTCAGGCCGGACAGGGCGATGACGGCGGCGAGGGGGAGGTTCAGAAGGAACGCGGAGTGCCAGCCGTAGTCCTGGACGAGGAGCCCGCCGACGACCGGGCCGAAGGCCATGCCGCCGCCGAAGACGGCCGCCCAGACGGCGAGCGCGAAGGCCCGCTCCTTGGCGTCGGTGAACACGCTGCGCAGGATCGACAGGGTCGAGGGCATGATCGCCGCGCCGCCGATGCCGAGGAGGGCGCGGGCCGCGATCACGTGCCAGGGCTCGGTGGAGAAGACGGCGATGAGGGAGGCGACGGAGAAGATCCCGAAGCCCGCCATCAGCAGGCGCTTGCGGCCCCAGCGGTCACCGAGGGCGCCGGCCGTGACCAGCAGGCCGGACAGGGCGAGCGCGTAGACGTCGATGATCCAGAGCTGCTGCACGGCGCCCGGCTGGAGGTCGCCGACGAGGGAGGGGAAGGCCACGTTCAGGATCGTGGCGTCCATCGAGATCAGCAGAAGGCTGCCGGAAAGGATGGCGAGGACGATCCACCGACGCGGGTCGAGTGGAGCGGCGGTGCGGCGGGCGTGCATGGGGTTCCGTTCGGGGTTGCGCGGCGAGGAGGCGGTCGCATCGCATCACAGTGAGCCTCCCTCGCCTCGAATGATACAAATTTGTCTCATTCGATGCAAAGGAAGCTCATACTCGGGGATCCGCGTACGCTGTTTCTTCGACCCGCCCCGCCCTCGCCCCGCCCGCCCCGCCCGCCCCCGAACGGAGATCCGCTGTGCCGGACGACAAGACCGAGGATCACGCCTCCGCGGCGGCGAAGCACGAGAAGTGGAAGGAGAAGGGCGTCGCGCTGCGCGCGTTCTTCTACATCTTCGGGACGCACGTGTTCGCCGGGTTCGTCTGGCTGCTGTTCTACCTGGGCGAGCACGCCAAGAAGTAAGGCCCCCAGGCTCCTCAGGCCTCGCAGGCCCTCAGGCCCTCACGCCTCGCCGCTCCGGGCGCGCGCGCCCGACCGGGTCCGCCCCGGCGTCTGGGCACGCTGCGGGTGCCGTCGTACGTACTCGTGCTCCAGCTCGTTCATCCGCTGCGTATGGGTGACCAGCGCCTCGTCCGACCCGTACAGCAGGGTCTCGTGGCGGGTCCGGTGGATGGCCTCCAGCTCCTTGAGCAGCTTGCCTTCCTCCAGCTTCCCTGCCGACGGACCGCCGTCATGCTCGGCCATGGCCTTGCACCTCCTCCACTCCATCATCCCCTGCACCGCCGCGTTCGTCCCGGCCGCGGCCTTCCGCCGCGGCCTCCCGGCTACCCTTGGCCCCATGACGCTGCGCACGACCGTCGACGTGAGTGTTGACGCGATGATCGAGGACCTCAGGACACTCGTCGAAACCGAGTCTCCCTCGCGTGATCTCGAGGCCCTGGCCGCGTCGGCCAAAACCGTCGCCGGCGTCATCGAGAGCCGCCTCGGCGGACAGGCCGTCCTCATCGACAGCGAAGCCGGACCGCACGTCCACTGGTCGGCCGGCGGCGATCCCAAGGTGCTGATCCTCGGTCACCACGACACCGTGTTCCCGCTCGGCACCCTCGCACGCCGCCCGTTCGCGGTCGAGGACGGGCACGCGACCGGCCCCGGGGTCTTCGACATGCTCGGCGGCTTGGTGCAGGCGATCCACGGTCTGGCGGCGCTCGAGGACCGGTCGGGCGTCGAGATCCTGGTCACCGCCGACGAGGAGGTCGGCTCCCACTCCTCCCGCGCCCTCATCGAGGAACGGGCTCTCGCCTGCGGCGCCGTCCTGGTCTTCGAAGGCGCCGCCGACGGCGGAGCCCTGAAGACCGGCCGCAAGGGCTGCGGCACCTTCCGGGTCTCCGTCGCGGGCCGGGCCTCGCACGCGGGCCTGGAACCCGAAGCCGGGGTCAACGCCCTGATCGAGGCAGCACACCAGGTACTGGACATCGCCGCGCTCGGTCGCCCCGAGATCGGCACGACCGTCACCCCGACCGTCGCGTCCGCGGGAACCCTGGACAACGTCGTTCCGGCAGAGGCGACGGTCATCGTGGACGTCCGGGTCGAATCGGCCGACGAGAAGGAACGCATCGAATCCGCGTTCGCAGCGCTCGCTCCGCATCTCGAAGACGCGCAGATCACCGTCCACGGATCCATCGGCCGGCCCCCGATGCCGGAGTCGGCGTCGGCCGGTCTCTTCGCGGTGGCCCGGCAGCTGCTTCCCGGCCTCGAAGGGAGGTCGGTCGGCGGCGGAAGCGACGGCAACTTCACGGCCGCGCTGGGGGTACCGACCCTTGACGGCCTGGGAGCCGTCGGAGGCGGCGCCCACGCCGACCACGAGTACGTGGTGATCGAGGCCATGGCGGAACGGGCGAACCTCGTTGCCGGGCTGGTGCGCGCGATCCAGAACGCGCAGGAGAGCGGGAGCGAGACCGCGTAGCGCCTGCCCCTCAGCGGGGAGCCGAGGGCGGGGCCCGCCGACCCGCGGGCCGGCTCCCGGACCCCGGTGGTGCTCGTGCCGCGTCAGGCAACGTTCGCCCCGTCGCGACGCCCGGCACGCACTCTCGCCACGCCGGCCGAAAGCTCAAGTACGTCCAGTACGAGCGCTTGCGGCCGGCACGCCGAGACCACGCACCGGACGCCGCTCCATGACGGGCAAACGCTGCCTGACGCGGCACTCGTGCACGGCGCCGGGTCCAACTCCTCGATGTGGCAGCCGAATCTCGCCGCCCTCAGCCGCAAGCGGCCGGTGTTCGCCGTCGACACCCTCGGCGATCCGGCGACGCATGGCGGCTTGGCTGGACGAACCGGTGCTCACCGTCCCGGAGTTGCGCGCGATGATCATGCCCGGCATTGAGTAGACAGTGTCTACGCCGACTGGTAGACACGGTCCATGGAACAGCACAGCCCGCTCCGGGAGCGACTGATCGACGTCGGCGTCGACCTCGTACTGACCGAGGGCACCGCCGCCCTCGGCCTGCGCGAGATCGCCCGCCGCGCCGGGGTGTCACACGGCGCACCCCGGCGCTACTTCCCCACCCACCACTCCCTGCTCTCGGCGATCGCCCGGCGCGGATTCGCCGACCTCGGGGGCCGGTTCGTGGCCGCGACCGCCGGCGCGTCCTCGCCGCGCGAGCAGGTGCGGGCGCTCGGGTGCGCGTACGTCGGCTACGCACTCGAGCACCGCGGGATGTTCGAGCTGATGTTCCGCCACGACCTGCTCGACAGCGAGGGACAGGAGGGCGCCGGACAGGGGGAGTCGGGGCAGGAGGAATCCGGGCAGGAGGAATCCGGGCAGCAGCCGAGGCTGCGCGAGTCCACCATTCCCCTGTTCCGCCTGCTCGTCGGGCTCGTCTCCCGCTGCCGGGCCGGCGGGGACGCCGAGGTCAGCGCCGCCGCCCTGTGGGCCAACCTGCACGGCGTGGCCCAGTTGTGGGCCTGGGGCAGCCTGCCCCTGGTCCTCGGCGACGCGGCTGACCACCGGGTCGGCGTCGAACGGCTCGTCGACGCCGCCCTCGACGCCCACCTCGGGGCGGTCCCCGTATGACCGGCCCCAGGCAGCGGATCGCGCTCCTCGTCAGCGTCGGCGGCGCGATGCTCGTCGCCCTCGACGGCACCGTCCTCAGCGTGGCGCAGCCCAGCCTGCGCCACGATCTCGGGGCGAGCGTGGCCCAGGTCCAGTGGACGAGCACCGCCTATCTCCTCACCGTGGCCGCGTTCCTCGTCATCGCCGGCCGCCTCGGCGACCGGTACGGGCATCCGCGGCTGCTCCTCATCGGTGTACTCGGCTTCGCCGCGACCTCCGCCGGGATCGCGCTCGCGCCCGGGGTCGGCTGGGTCATCGCCCTGCGCGCCGCCCAGGGGGTGTTCGGGGCCCTGCTGCAACCGGCGACCCTCGCACTGCTGCGCCTCGCCTACCCGCCCGACCGGCTCTCCACCCCGGTGGCGGTCCGGACCAGTGCCATCGGCGTGGCCGCCGCGGCCGGTCCGCTGCTCGGGGGCGTGCTGGTCGCGCAGTCGGGCTGGCGTTCCGTGTTCGTGCTGAACGTGCCGATCGCCCTCGCGATCGCCGCGCTCGCCCTCGCCGTACGGGTGCCCGCGCCGCCCCGGCCCGGATCGGAGGGGCCCGGATCGGACCGGCCCGCGCTGACGGGCGCGGCGCTGCTGGCCGCGGCCCTCGCCGTACTCGTCCATGCGCTGGCCGGCGTACCGGCCCACGGCTGGACCGCGCCGCCGACGCTGCTCGGGCTCGGCGGGGCCGCCGCCCTCGCGGTGGTGCTCGCACGGTACGAACGGCGGGCCGCGCAGCCCCTCGTACCGGCCGCCGTGGCACGGTCGCGGCCGGTCGCGGCCTCGATGGCGCTGCTGCTGGCCGTCTCCGCCGGCATGTTCGGGGCGCTGTTCACGGCGACCTTCCTGCTCCAGGACGTACGGGGCCTCGACCCGCTCGCCACCGGCCTGCTGGTGCTCCCGCTGACCGGCAGCATGGTCGCGGGCGCGCCGCTGGCCGGGATGGCGCTGCGCCGGTACGGGCCGCGGCGGACGGCGCTCACCGGTACGGGCCTGGTCGTCCTCGGGGTCGGCGGGCTGGGCGCGTGGTCCGGCCCGGCGGTCATGGCGGCCTTCGCGGTGCTCGGCGCCGGGTTCGCCGCGGTCATGGTGACCGCCACCGGCACGGTGGTCGGGGACGCCCCGGCCGGGTACGCGGGGGTCGTCGGCGGGCTCAAGCAGACGGCGATGAACGTCGGTCCGACCCTGGGCATCGCCGTCGCCGCGGGCGCGGGGGCCGCGCCGACGGCCCTGTTCGTACTGGCAGCGCTGGCCGGCGTGGGACTGCTGCCGGCCTCACTGCTGCCGCGCGGCGCGCACCGTACAGCTGCGGGCCACGTCGTCGGCGAAGACCCGGGCCAGCGGGGACAGGGCCGACCAGCGGCGGACGGCCCAGCCGACCGCGAGCGGCGGCAGGGCCGGGACCGGGACGAGGCGCAGCGGGCCGTCTGATCCGGGGACCCGCCAGCCGGGCAGGGCGGGCACGACGGCGTGGCCGAGGCCCAGTTCGGCCAGCAGCAGGGCGGTGTCCCAGTCGGCCACGCTGGTGTCGGACCGTATCCGGATGCCCGATTCCGCGAAGGCGGCGTCGAGGTGGGCGCGGGACGCGGAGTTCTCCGGGAGCCTGATGTGGCGGATGCCGGCGAGGTCGGCCGGCTCGATCCGGGGCCGGGCGGCGAGGGGGTCGTCGACGCAGACCGCGAGCACCCAGGGCAGCTCCAACACCGGGCGCTGTTCGATGCCGCGCACGGGCCTGCCGATGGTGATCCAGGCGAGGTCCAGGTCGTCGGCGGCGAGCGCGTCGAAGCAGCTGCGGCTGGAGTTCTCGGTCTGGAACTCCAGGCTGACCTGGGGGTGGCGGCGCCGGAAGTCGACGACGGCCTCGGACATGAAGTGGCGTACGGTCGTCGCGCCCGTGGTGATGCGGACCGAGCCCGTGTCCCCGCGGACGAGGTCGTCGAGGCGGCGCAGGGCGCCGTCGAGCCCGGCGATGCCGTCGGCGGCGGCCGCCTGGAGGATGCGCCCGGCCTCGGTGGGCACGACGCCGCGGGCGTGCCGCTCCAGCAGATCGGTGCCGGTCTGCTTCTCGAGGCGGCGGACGTGCTGGCTGACGGCCGACTGGGTGCAGCCGAGGTCGCGGGCGACGGCGCTGAGGCTGCCGGCCCGGCAGACGGCCACGAAGACGCGGAGATCGTCGAGAGTCATGGGGTCCAAGCTACAGCTTGGGTCTTGATAGGAATTCAGAGGATTGACTTGGGTTTAAGGCTGGACCATGATCAATACAGGGCCCAGGGCGGCAACCCGTCCCCGCCTGCGCCACGGTCCGGACCCGGCGCAGGCGGGGACGGGTGTCGACCCGCACTTCTCTTTCAGATCCTTCGGACGCGCGAGGAAGGACCAGCACATGCCGGTACCGGCACAGCCCGACGGGCCGGAGGCGCGCGCCCTCGCGTTGCTGCGCGAGCTCGGCGCCGGGCGCCTCGACCACCCCGGCGGCACCCTGCTCGCCCATCTGGAACGCGTACAGGCGCAGCTCGGGGCGTGGGGTGCACGGCCCGCGCTCCGACTCGCGGGCCTGTGCCACGCGTTCTACGGAACGGACGGCTTCGCCACCGCCCTGCTGCCGGTCGACCGGCGGGCCGCGCTCGCGGCGGTGATCGGGGCGGAGGCCGAGGAGATCGTCTATTTCTACGCCAGTTGCGACCGCGCAGCCTCCTCTCCGACGCTCGCCGCCGACGAGGAGGGCGCGGCCGCATTCCGCGACCGGTTCACCGGCCAGGTGTACTCCCCCGACCGCCGGTCGCGGCGGGATTTCGCCGAGCTGTCCGCCGCGAACGAACTGGACCTCGCGCGGATCGACACCTCGTTCCGCGCGGCCCACGGGCCCGGTCTCCTCGCGCTGTTCACCCGGCTGCGGGGCCTGCTGACCGAGCCGGCCTGGCGGGACTGCCAGGCCGTGCTCGGCGGTGCCACGCCCTGAGCCGTGACCGGCGTCAGGGTGTGAAGGTCCAGCGCTGGGCCGGGCTGTTGTCGCAGGCAGCGCGGGTGAGTGCGGTGCCGTTCGCGGTGCCGGAGCCGACCGGTGCCAGGCACTGACCGAGCGTACGGAGGCTGCCGTCCGGCCCCGGCTGCCAGGTCTGGCCGGCGGCTGCGCTGCACGTCTGGACGGTGACCCGGGAGGCGCTCGTACCGTCGAGGCACACCCCGCCCAAGCCGGTGACGTGGCCGTCGGCCTTCAGGCTCCAGCGCTGGTTGGGGCCGCCGTGACAGGTGTACAGGGTGGGTTCGGTGCCCGGCGCGGTCGCGCTGTGCGGCAGGTCCGCGCACCGGGCGGAGGCCGCGTTCACGAGGGTGGCGTCGGCCGGGAGCGGGGCTGCGCGCCCGGTGAGGCTGATCTCGGCGGCGCTGGTCCAGGGGCCGCGGCCGCCGGCTTCGGTCAGCGCCCTGAGGCGGAGGTAGCGGCCCGTCTTCGCCGACAGGGACACGGACTTGGCGGCGGCGGTGTCGGCGAAGGTGCCGGTCGCCACCGGGGAGCCCCAGTCTGTGGTGGTGTCGGAGACGTACACCTCGTAGCCGCCGATCCGGCCGTTGACGCCGCCGTCCTGGCGCGGCAGGTAGCCGAGGCCGTCGACCGCGTAGCGGGCTCCGAGGTCGATGCGGATCTCGTGCGGGAGCGCGGCCGGCGTGCCCGCGGACCAGGCGGTGTGCCAGATCGTGGCGGGCTTGCCGTCGAAGGCGTTCGCGGCCGCGCCGTTCTCGGCGGCGGACTCCTGGCTGTCGGCGGAGACCAGGGTCCACGCCGACTGCGGGATCGGGGCGGAGCCGGCCGGGATCGGGTCGGCCGCCGGGACGGAGGTGCCCGTGGCCGTGACGGCGAACGCGCCCGACTTTGTGCCGGTCTTGACCCACAGGATGCCGCCGCGGTCGGCGGGGTCGAAGTACCAGCCGGACGCGGCAGCGTCGTAGGCCGCCTTGGACGTCTGGCGGGCCAGGGCGCTGCCGTCAGCCGTCACCGTGCCCGGCGCGGAGGCCACGTGCAGGGTGAACTCGTAGCCGCGCGCGGCCGGTTTGCCGGTGTAGCTGCCGGTGGGGGCGCCGACGGAGACGCTGACCGTGCCGGAGCCGGCGGCCGGGGCGGTGACGTCCACCTGCTGGCGGGCGTACGCGCCGGACTGGTGGGCGCGGGTGAGCCCGTCGTCCTCGTAGAGGCTGAAGGAGGAGTTGCCGCGCGGGTGGATGTCGTAGGTCAGGGTGGAGACGGGCTTCTCGCCCGTGTGGTTCATCTGCGGCCACATCGGCACGATCGCCCCGCCCTTGACGAAGAGCGGCAGGGTGTCGAGCGGAGCCTGGTAGTTGTTCAGCCAGCCGGGGCCTGCGTACGTCTTCCCGGTCCAGTAGTCCGTCCAGGTCCCGGCGGGGAGGTAGATGCCGTCGCGGACGGAGGTGTCGGAGACGACGGGCGCGACGAGGAAGGAGTCGCCGGCCATGAACTGGCCGCTGGTGAGGTTTCCGCGGGCCACCGGGTCGTCCGGGTACTCCAGGACCAGGGCGCGGGTGCTCGGCACACCGCTCTCGTGCGCGGTGCGGCTCATGGTGTACAGGTACGGCATCAGCCGCATCTTGAGCTGGAGGTACTTGCGGTTGATGGAGAGGTACGGCTCGGCGAAGCGCCAGGGCTGCTTGTCCTGGTAGCCGGCGGACGGGTTGGTCGCGCCCCAGCCGGACATGGTCATGAAGGCGGGGGTGAAGGCCTTCCACTGGAGGTCGCGGGTGTACGTCTTGGGGCTGCCGCCGAAGATGCCGTCGACGTCGCCGGAGGCGTAGTTGAGGGCGGACAGGCCGGCGCCGGCGATGGCGGGGACGTGCCAGCGCATGTCGTCCCAGGTGCCGTTGGTGTCGCCGGTCCAGACGACGGCATTGCGCTGGGTGCCGGCCCAGCCGTCGACGGTCCAGACATAGCGGCGGGCGTCGGAGTTCTTCTCGATGCCGTCGACGGCCTGCTGCACGCCGGTGAAGGCGGTCTTGTAGCCGCCGCCGATCCAGGCGACGTCCGTCTTCACGCCGCGGGTTCCGGCTGTGCCGACCTCGTCGGCGATGGAGCCGAGGCCGGTGGAGGTCCACAGTCCGGTCTGGAAGCCCTTCGCCTTCAGGGCGTCGACGGTGGATTTGAGCGGGGCGGTGTAGCCGCAGCCGTAGCCGTCGTTGGGCAGGAACCAGCCCGAGGGCATGTCGGCGGCGCGGGCGTCGGATGCGTACCCGACCACATCGGGGGTGGTCTGGTGGCGCAGGCGGTTGTGGTCGCCCTGGTAGTCGGGGTTGGAGGCGTTGAAACAGTCGGCGTTGCCCAGTTCCAGGCCCCACATCGGCGCCATGAACGGCTTGCCGCTCACATCGGTGTACGCATCGAGTACGGACTTGAGCGAATCGCCGGTGAAGTACCAGGCGTCGAAGCGCTTCTCGTCGTGGGTGAGGGTGGTGGGGGCGTTGAAACCGTACGAGCCCGGGGCCCAGGTGTTGCGCATGACGCCGTAGCCGTTGGTGGACATGTAGAAGGGGGCGGGGCTGGCGTTGTTGTTCTCGCGCCATTTGTTGTCGACGGCGACGGGGACGGTCTTGCCGCGCAGCGCCCATTCGCCGAGGCGCAGGCCGGTGCCGTAGAACTGCTCCTCGGCGCCGCGGGCCAGGTACTGGGTGGTCTGGGTACCGGTCCAGGAGGTGGGCTGGGTCTCCTGCCAGACCAGGGTGGAGTTGTCGGCGCGGAAGACGGAGAACTGCAGGGGCGTCTTGTTGACGCGGATGTTCAGGGCTCCGGTGGTGATCCGGTAGTACGCGCCCGCATCGGTGAAGGTGGTGTCGACGGAGCCGAAGTCGGTGGTCGGGGCGAGGTCGGAGCCGGCCGGGTCGTTGGTGAACGCACCGTCGGGTGACAGCCAGAGCCGGAAGATGTCGGCGCGGGCGACGACCACGCGGGCCTTCGCGCCGGCGGTCGTGGTGACGGTGAAGGTGTTCCCGGACTGGGTGAGCCCGGTGGCATTGCCTGCCGTGGCGGGCGCGGGAGCCGCGGCGGCCGGCGAGATCATCGGCCCGGCGGCGGCCAAGCCCGCGACAGCGAGGGCCCCGGCGAGCAGCGCGGCGAGGGGCGCGCGCTGCCGCTTGGCCTTCTTGCGTATGCGGGTGGGGATACGGCTGTGCGTGCGCCTGGGGATGCGGATGAGTCTCATGGGGCAGCTCCTCGTGCGGTCCGGTTTGCGGACACACCGCTTTGGCATGCGCCTGGCAAGATAGCGGCCCACAGAGATCACTTGAAGAATGCTGCTCGAAATCGTCTCCAATCAAGCACCTTCGAGCATCCATCAGACAGACTTAAACACGTTCAGGATTGCTGGCAGGGGTGCGCGCCGGAGGTGGTGGCCGTGAGGCGTGGGGGTGGACGCTGCCGGTCACGGCGACGTTCCCAACGGAGGGCAGGGTGTCGGCCGCCTGCGTCGAGCATCGGGGACCCGGACTCCGGGGACCTGTACGAGATGGGCAAAGTTCCCGCCACCACCCTCTGATCAGCTGTCGCGGTCGAAGCGGACGGGGAGGTGTTTGATGCCGTTGATGAAGTCCGAGCAGAGGGGGCGGACCTCGCCCGCGAGGCCGAAGCCGGGGTGGCGGGCCAGGAGTTCGCGGATCAGGGCCTTGATCTGGGTGCGGGCCGGGCCGGCACGGACGAAGTCCATGTCCCGGCCGGGTACGACGGCGCTGTCCACCAGTACGGCGGCCCGCTCGGCGATCCGGGCGGCCAGCCGGCGTACGACGCGGGGCGCGAAGCCCGCGCCGACCCGGATCGCCGCCCAGCACGACGAGGTTCGCCGCCTACGAAGCGCACGTGCCAACGCGGGCAACGTGCGGGCCCCACGGTGACGACGGCCTGTATGCCTCCCCGCTCTCGGCGGCGAGGCACACAGGCCCTCAACTCCCGGCCTGGCTGGCGGATGCCTCTGACGCGACAAACTCGATAAGCCGGCCGAGATGGACAGATGCCAAATTCGGCATCGCCACAAATGCCTGTCACCTGGCGGGTTCGTGGGACCAGGAGCGCGGCCAGGGGGCGGCCTCGACGCAGAACCGCCGGCTCGCTGGATACGGAGAGCGAGCCGGTCGGCGGTTGCCCGGCTGTCGATGTACTCGTCTCTGATCGTGCGGAGGTCGTGAGTTCGAGCTCTGACCAGGTAGACGGTCGGCTTGGTGACGCCCCGAGGCCGCCTCGCGGGTTTGAGCCCGGTGTCGCGACTGACGAACCTGGCGGAGAGTCGTGTCTTACCGGCTCGAGGCGCGGCCAACCGCCCCCGCTACGTCCTACTTCTCCTCCGGCTCCCAGGCGCGGAGCAGGTCGAGCAGCCCTGCGTCTCCGTCAACGTGCAAGGAGTCGGCCTGGATCCGGTCGTACAGGTAGAGGACCAGCTCGCTGGCCGTGCCATGGACGGAGGCGCCGGCTGCGTCCGAGTCCTCGCCGGTCGCGGCGGTGGGCGCGGGGATGCGGGTGGTGCGTGCGCCGTCGCCGTCGACGGTGAGGCGCCAGGAGCGGGCCTCGGCGGCGTGGAAGTCGAAGGCCGTGGGCTTGTGCGGCCAGGCACTCGGCGTTGCGCAGACGGTGAACAGGAACTCCTCCACACCGTCGAGTGCCAGCTCGACCGGCAGCGGCTGCGCGGCGCCCCCGGCGAGCTGGGCGTCGTAGGTGTGTACCGCGGTCTCCTGGACCCGGTGCCGGGCGGTGCCGCCGGCGGTCTGCGGTGACTGCGACGCGGGCCACCACGTCCAGCAACCGCTCTCCGGTCCCGCCGCGCGCAGGGCGCCCAGCAGAAGCTGCGTCGACGCGTCCAGCCAGGCCAGCAGGGCCTCACGCTCCTGCGGCACTTCCAGCGCGGCGCGCGCGGCGACGGCCTCGGCCGGGGGAGCGTCGGCAGGCCCCGCGCCGACGATGGCGGCCCAGAAACGGTCTCCCCCACCCAGATGCTTCACCAGATCGAACAGCGTCCACCCGGGGCAGGTCGGCACCTGTGCGTCGAGACTGGGCGCAGCGGCGACCGCGGCGCGGAAGGCGGTCGACCGTTCATCGATCAGTCGCAGCAGGTCAGGGAACTCAAGATTCTTTTCCACGCCGAATGTCTATCACCGTGCTCCGGTGATCGGACAGCGATTTTCACAGTCGCCGCCGGTTGGCCATTGCGGACGTCGTCCTCGCCTCCCACCGCTCGGGTGACAAGCTGCGCAGTACTGCGAGGACGCTGGTGGTGGCGGTACGCCCGGCGTCGTGCCTGTGAGTGCTCTGGCCTCGCCGCGCGGCCGGGCACCTCGGCGACCACTCAATGAGACCCGAGCGCTGCGAGACACGGCGTGTGCCGCGATACCGGGCGACATCATCCCGCGGATCGAGGCCCCGGTGCTGGAGCTGCGCACCGGCGAGGAGCGGGCCATCGAGCCGCCGGCCGTCTGCCCCGGCTGCCAGGGGGAGATCGACCGGAGCCAGGAGCGGTGGCGGTGCGCACAGCCGGCCGACTGCGGGCGGATCGCCGCGGTCCTGTACGCCGCCGGGCGCGACCAGCTGGACATCGACGGCCTGGGTGAGACGTACGTACGGGCGCTGGTCGAGGCCGGTCGGGTCAGGGACGTGGCCGACCTGTTCGGGCTGGACCACGCGGCGCTCGTGGCGGGCGCCAAGGCCGGCAGCAAGGTGGCCAAGGCCGAGGCGGCGGGCATCGAGATCGTCGGCGAGGAGGCGTTCGCCGAGCGGATCGCCGCGTTCCTCACCTGCTGAGCGGTGCGTGCCCTTCGTACGCTTCGGCCGGCGGCGGGGTGACGGCCAGGATCGGCGGGGCCGGCGAGGTGTACCGGTGGCCGCAGGGGTCGAAGACCAGCACCACCGGCCGGCCCGGGCGCTGGCGCCAGGAGATGCGCTCCGGTGCGCTCGCGCACTCGGGGCAGCGCGGCAGCGGGCTCGGCTCCGCCGGGCCTGCGGGGGCGGACGCGAGCCGGGGCATGGGGTGCGGTTCGCGCATGGGGGCTCCCTGGTCCGGCGGTTGTGCTCCTGGCACTGTGCCATGGACCACCCTCCGGGCGCACGGGCCGATCCTCCAGAGTTCCGGCTGGTCAGAGTCGCGTCCCCGGCGGCGTCCGACCAGGGCCGATGCCCACTAGCCGGGACGGGCGAAGGCGCCGGGGCGCGGAGGGCGTACTCCTCCTCCGCGCCCCGGCGCCCGGCGCCTTCACGGCCTCGCGGCGGTCACGCGGCCTTCGCGATCTCCGGGTGCTCCGTCAGCCAGGCGCGGACCGCCTGCTGCTCCTTGCCCTTGCCGGCCTCCTGGATCTTCGCCTCCAGGCCGGTCAGCTGGGCTTCGGTCAGCTTGAACGAGCGCAGCCAGGAGGCCACTTCCGGCTCGTCCGCCGCGAAGCCCTTCCGGGCCAGGGTGTGGATGCCGTCGCCCTTGCCCCAGGCCCCCTTGGGGTCCTCGAGCTTCTTCAGGTCGTACGAGGCGTACGCCCAGTGCGGCGACCAGAGCACGACCGCCACCGGCTCCTGCTTCTCGTAGGCCCGCTTGAGCTCGGCGAGCATGCCGGGGGTCGATCCGTCGACGACCTCGTACTCGCCGTCGAGGCCGTACTCCTTGAGCAGTTTGCCCTTCAGGATCCCCATCGCGCCCGCGCTGGGCTCGATGCCGATGATCCGGCCCTTGAACTCGCTGCCCTTGCCCTTGAGGTCGGCGAGGGAGGTGACGTCCTTCATGTAGGAGGGGACGGACAGTTCGATGGAGGTCGGTCCGTACCAGGAGCCGAGGTCGTCCAGCTTGTTCCCGTACTTCTCCCAGTACTGGGCCTGCGTGACCGGCAGCCAGGCGTCGGTCTGGAAGTCGACCTGCCCGCCCGCGAGCCCGGTGAACAGGGCGCCGAGCTCCAGCTGCTTCGCCTCCACCTGGAAGCCGCGGCGCTCCAGGAGCTCCTTCCACAGGTAGGTCGAGGCGATGCCCTCGTCCCAGGGGATGTAGCCGATGCTGATCTTGCGGCCCTTGCCGACGCCGCCGGCCCCGGCCGCAGCCGGCTGCCCGGAGCCGCCGAAGGTGTTCAGGCCGCCCGCGACGAGGGCGAGGACCACGGCGCCCGTGACGGCGTAGGCCGGCTGGGGGCGGTGGTTCCACAGCTTGGCGGCGCCGCTCGTGGCCGCCTGCGCCTTGGCGAGCGCGCGCCGGCCGAGCGGGGACACCTGGCGGCCGAGCGCCCCGGTCATCCGGTCCAGGTACATGGCGAGGATGACGATGGAGATGCCCGCCTCGAAGCCGAGGCCGATGTCGACGTTGCCGATGGCCCGGTAGACGGCGCCGCCGAGCCCGCCGCCGCCGACCATGCCGGCGATGACGACCATGGACAGGCCGAGCATGATGACCTGGTTGATGCCCGCCATGATGGTGGGCAGGGCCAGCGGCAGCTGCACGCGTACGAGGGTGTCGCGCGGGGTGGTCCCGAAGGCGTCGGCGGCCTCGACGAGTTCCGTGTCGACCTGGCGGATGCCGAGCTCGGTCATCCGGACGCCGGGCGGCAGCGAGAAGATGATGGTCGCGATGATGCCGGGCACCACGCCCACCCCGAAGAAGATGATGCCGGGGATCAGGTAGACCATGGCCGGCATGGTCTGCATGAAGTCCAGGACGGGTCGCAGGACGGCGCTGACCCGGTCGGACCGGGAGGCCCAGATCCCGAGCGGGACCGCGAACACGAGTGTGACGAGGGTCGCGACCAGAACCAGGGAGAGCGTGGACATCGCGTCGGCCCACAGGCCGACGGAGTCGACGAGTGCGAAGCCGGCCAAGGCGAGGAGCGCGGCGAGCAGCCCGCGCAGCCACCAGGCGGCGACGGCGAGGATGCCGGCGAACAGCAGCGGGGCGGGTGCGTCGAGCACGGCGTGGATGCCGTCGTACAGGCCGGTGACGAGCATGCTGACCGCGTCGAACAGCCAGGAGAGGTGGCGCTGGAGGAAGTCGACTCCGCTGTCGACCCAGGCGCCGAGGTGCAGGCGGGGCATCAGGCGGCCACCTCCACGCAGGCCATCGGGGGCCGCTGTTCGTCGCCTATGAAGGCGATGAGGCGGTCCTGCGGCACGGAGCCGACGAGGGTGCCGTCCGCGTCGGTGACGGCGACGGCGTGCGGGACGCGGGCGCTGACCGCGCACAGGTCGGCGAGCGGGGTGTCCGCGGTGACGCTGGGGCAGCCGCAGGCGCAGCTGCCTGCGACGGGGTCGGTCATCACGGCGTCGGCCGTGAGCACCCGTGAGCGGTCGACGTCCTGGATGAAGGAGGCGACGTAGTCGTCGGCGGGGCGGGTCAGGATGTCCTCGGCGGTGCCCTGCTGGACGATGCGGCCGTCGCGCATGACGGCGATGCCGTCGCCGAGGCGCATGGCCTCGTTGAGGTCGTGCGTGATGAACACGATGGTCTTCTTGAGCCGCTGCTGGAGCTCGAGCAGCTGGTCCTGCATGTCGCGGCGGATCAGCGGGTCCAGCGCGCTGAAGGACTCGTCCATCAGGAGCAGGTCCGCGTCGGTGGCCAGGGCGCGGGCGAGGCCGACGCGCTGCTGCATGCCGCCGGACAGCTCGTCCGGCCAGGACGCCTCCCAGCCTGCGAGCCCGCACAGCTCCAGTGCCTCGGCGGCGCGGCGCTCACGGTCGGCGCGGGGGACGCCCTGCACCTCCAGCCCGTAGGCGGCGTTCTCGAGCACGCTGCGGTGCGGGAAGAGCGCGAAGTGCTGGAAGACCATGCTGATCTTGGTGGAGCGGACGTGGCGCAGCTCACGCCGGGAGAGCGAGGTGAGGTCCTGGCCGTCGAAGAGGATGCGCCCCTGGGTGGGTTCGAGCAGTCCGTTCAGCATGCGCAGCAGCGTGGACTTGCCGGATCCCGACAGACCCATGATGACGAAGATCTCGCCGGGCTCGACGCGGAATGAGGCGTCGATCACAGCGGCCGTCGTACCGTCGGCGCGCAGCTCGTCGCGGCCGGCGCCGGCTCGGAGCGCGCGGACCGCGGCAGCGGCGTCGCCGGGTCGCCTTCCGAACACCTTGTAGACGTGCTCGGCCTGGAGCGTGGACACATACACCTCGCGGGTCGTACCGGGAACGGCGCGCGCCCGGCCGGTGGGGCCGGGCGCAGCCGTGGAGCGGTACGGGATCCGCCCGTCCCCGCGCCGGCCGTGTCACGGCCGGCGGAAGGGTCCGCTCCGGATCCGCGGGTACCCAGGGCGTTCGGGGGTAAACGCCGAGGTGATCCACCTCACGCCGGGCCGGGGTCCTCCAGCATGGAGGTGCGCAGGTGCGCGAGGAGGCGGGTCAGCAGGCGCGAGACCTGCATCTGCGAGATGCCGAGCGCGGCGCCGATCTGCGCCTGGGTCAGTTCTTCGCCGAAGCGCATCTGCAGCATGCGGCGCTCGCGGCCGGTGAGCTGTTCCAGCAGCGGCGCGAGGGTCTGGATGTCCTCGACGCGCTCCAGGGCCGGCTCCTCCTCGCCCATGACCTCGGCGAGGGTGTGGCCGTCGGCCGAGCCGTCGCCGCGCTCCGCGTGCGCGGTGTGCGGGGCGTCCAGGGAGCCGCTGGTGTGGCCGTTGGCGGCGACGAGACCCTCTATGACCTCCTCCTCCGAGAGGCTGAGGTGGTCGGCGAGGTCCGCGACGGTGGGCGAGCGGTCGAGCGTGGTGGTCAGCTGCTCCTTCGCCTTGGCGATGTCGATGCGCAGCTCCTGGAGCCGGCGCGGGACGCGGACGGCCCAGGACGTGTCGCGGAAGTGGCGCTTGATCTCACCTGTGATGTACGGCATGGCGAGGGTCGCGAACTCGTTCTCGCGGGCCGGGTCGAACCGGTCGATCGCCTTGATCAGGCCGATGGTGCCGACCTGGACGATGTCCTCGATGTCGCCTCCGTCACCCCGGCCGCGGAAGCGGCGGACGGCGTACTGGACGAGTGAGGCGTTCATCTCTATGAGCGCGTTGCGGACGTACTGGTGTTCCGGGGTGCCCTCAGGCAGTTCTTGCAGCCGCCGGAAGAACACCCGTGAGAGCTCCCTCGCATCGGCGGGAGCCACCTCCCTAGGCTCCTCGATCCGCGGCAGGTCCGCGATCCGGGCGGCCTGGATGCCGCGGCGCGGACGGGGAACGACTGTGACGGTTTCGGAAGTGGAGGACGGGGCAGGGGCGGGCATGGGGTTCGCTCCTTGGGCTTGTCGGCTTGCGGCGCGGGACCTTGACTGCCGTAGATGGTGGTCCCTTTCAGCTTATACGTCAAGAATTGCCGGAAATGCGGCCGTCCGCTTACTCGCGCGCGCACGCGAGGCGCATCCGCGTGCGCGCGACCGGCGGGTCGGATTCCGGCTGCGTGCACTCCCTTGTGCGGGGCCCCGGGGCGCCCCGGTCCGAGCGGACGACGCCAGGGTGGATCGAGCCGGAACGGACTACCCGGTCGAGGACCTGGAGACGGTCGAATCCCCGGTCGCGGTCAGCGGGATGACCGGGCACGCGCCCGCGCAGCTGGACGTGGAGCTCGACATCAGGCACCCGGACTCCGGCACCCTCCAGGTCGACGTGATCGCGCCCGCCGGCACGGTGTACCCGATCAAGGACAGCTACACCGGCTGGGGCAACGCCGACCTCAGAGGGGTGATCGCGATCGACTCCTCGTCGGAGACCGCCAACGGCGTGTGGAAGCTGCGGGTGTACGACGCCTTTGCGGGCTACACCGGCTGCATCGGCGCACGGGCCCTGCGTTTCCGAGGGGTCCGCTTTCAGGTGACGCGGAATCCGGCCGCCTCGTGGTCCCGGTGGAAGGTCAGCCGGTCCCAGGTGGGGAAGGCGAGGTCGGTGACGGCGAGCAGCCGGCCGGTGCCGTCGTGCAGGGTGCGGCGCACGGTCAGCCCGCAGACCGCGGCGGCGGCCGGCGGGTGGCTGCTGCGGGTCATGGTGAGGGTCTCGGCGACCCGGCCCTGCCTGGCGGCCCGCTCGAGCCACCGGTGCAGCGGCCCGAGGTCCTCGTCGCGGACGGCCGAGCGGTCGCGGTAGCGGGCGAGTTCGGGACTCTCTGCGATCGCGCGCGGGCACAGGTACGTGACGGCGTGCCGGAGCGTCTCCCCCGACGGGCCGCGCTCGCGGCGGTGGTGGACCAGCGTGTGGTCCCCGCCGTGCATGCCGAGCAGCGCGGCGAGCGAGGGCGGCACGGTGACCAGGGTGAGCCGGCTCTGGTCGTGCACGACCACCGTGCGCCCGGCCGCCGCACCCTCGACGGCGGCCGGCCGGGTGCCGCGCCGCTCGGTGACGATCAGGCCGTCCTCGCGCAGGTGCTGGAGGGCGGCCCGGACGGTCTGCCGGTTGACCTGGTAGCGGGCGGCCAGGGTGCGCTCGGAGGGCAGTCTGCCGCCGGGGGTGCGCTCGGCGCGCTCGAGCTCGCGCCGCAGCGCTGCGGCGATCCGCTGATACTTGGGCATGGCGGCGGCCGAGCCGCCGCCCCGCGTAAGGGAGGGCATGGCTTCTCCTCTGACGGGTGGTCAAGGACTGCGCGGTACGCAACCTAGCATTGGTCTATACCTTTGAATGAGGGGAGCCCCCGATCCCACCCCACCTTGGCCGGATCCCACCGCCCCACCGCCCCGTCCGACGCGGTTGACCGCGCAGCCGCTGAAAGCGGCTGAACCCGCAGCGGGTTCGGGAGCGGGATGTAGCGTGCGTCCGCGCCGTCGGCGCGGGTCCAGCGCAGCAGCAGGTTCGTCTTGGCCGGGAGGGCCGGGGCCGAGAGCAGCTCCGCGATCTCCGGAAGGCCGCGTTCGGCGTCGTAGCGCAGGAACTCCTCGCGCGCCGCCGGCCACACCGCGGCGGCCGCGTCCGGGTGCTCCTCGGCGAGGGCCCCCGCCACCTCGGTCAGGTGGTTGACCACCAGGCAGTAGACCAGCCGCTGCCAGGCGGCTTCGCGCTCCACGTCCGGCAGGAGCTTGACCCCCTCCGCATCCCGGAACAGGGCCTGTACCGGCATGCCCTGGGCGTCGACGGCTACGAGGGTGTTCTGCAGGTGCGCCTCCAGTACGACGCCGTGCCGGGCGAACAAGTCGAGCACGGGCGGCACGACATGGCGCAGATAGGCCCGCCACCAGCCGACCGGATCGCTCGTCGCGGCCAGCGGGCTGCCCGCGAAGCCCTCGGCGAGCGCGGCGGACGCCAATGGCGTGGCCCCCGGCTCCACTTGCGCGTGCAGGCCGTCGCGGACCAGGACGGCGAGTTCCTCGAAGGCGAAGGCCGCCGTCCGGTAGCCGCGGTCGGCGAGCCAGACCGCGTTCGACCCGGAGCTGCGCAGATCGGCGAACCCGGCCTCGACCGCGGCGTCCGTACGGCGCAGCTTCAGCAGGTCGTGCCGCCACAGCCGGCGCACGTCGTTGGTGATCCGGACGTCGAGGCTGAACTTCACGAAGAGGTCCCGCTCCCCGTTCCTCTCGCCGGGTACGTACAGGGTCCGGATCGAGGCGGTCGGCCAGACCGGGAGCCGCCCCGGGCCGAGCCGCAGCAGCCGCCCGTCGGCGAAGGCCTCGCGTACGGCCGCCGAGCAGCCCGCCAGGTCCAGCTGCCACGGATGCGCGGGCAGCAGCCGGTACCCGGCCGGCGGGCGCGGTCCGTCGAGCAGCCCGGCCAGCGAGTCGATCGCGCCGGCCGCGGCCGGCCCGCCCTCCTCGGCCACCTGGTCCTCGCGCAGCCCCAGGAAGACCAGCGGGAACCGGGCGTACGCCTCCGGCGCGTACGGCAGCCAGCTCCCGGCGGGCGCGCCGCCCCGGGCCTTGGGGGCGGGGTGGTAGGGGTGTCCCATGACCAGGGACTGCTCGGAGAGCACGTACGGGTCCTGCGGAGGCGCGGCCGCGGCGCGGGCGGCCAGCAAAGCGGCGACGGCCTCGCGGCTGTCGGCGATCTCGACCGGGAGCTCGTCGTTCGCCGCGCCCGTGTACCGGTGCAGCTCGTCGGCGGTCAGTTTGACCAGCTCGGTGTGGCTGAGCGGACGCCAGCCCTCCGCCGTGCGCAGTTCGGGGCGTACCGGCCGGCGCCCGCCCCGCACCCGCAGCAGCCGCCCGCTGCCGCGCAGCCGGTGGACGCGCCCCGCGTGGGCATCATCCGTCGTGACTGCGCACTCCTCGGCGGGATCGGCGGCTTCCCGCAGCAGACAGTTCAGCAGAGGGGTGCCGGCGTACGCGTCGGCGGCGGCGTTGAGGTCCACGGATTCCATTCGGTCCATCCAATGCGCCGGGAGTTCGCGGGGCGTACCACCGGCCGTGATCTTCAGTATCCGCGATGATGAAGTGATCATCACGTCACCCGTGAGAGGAACAGGGCCCTGGACCCCAGCATGAACCTTCCCGCCTCCCCGGCCGAAGAGGCCGTGTCCGCCGAACTGGCCGAGGTGCGCCCTGCGCTCGGTGCTGCCTACGGCGCCTCGCTCGGCGGCGCCCGGGCCGCCGTACTGACCCGGCTGTGGCGGGCGCTGGCCTTCGAACCGCTGCCATGGGTGGAACGCCGGGAGCGCGGGCCCGGCGGGCTGACGCTCCTGCTGTCCGGGGGCGGACGGCTGGAGGGCGCGTTGCCGGACCCGTACGCGACCGGCCCGTACGTGTCCGAGGTGCTGCTCGACGGCACCCCGTACCGGCAGGCCGGGCGGCTGGTGGCGGCGCTGGGGGTGCCGCACGGGGACGCCTTCGCCGCCGAGCTGGACGACAGCACGGCCTCGCTCGCGCTGTCCCGGGCCGGACGGCCGACGGCGCAGGACGAGGCCCCGCAGGCCTGCTGGGAGTGGGAGCAGCGGGTGGTAGACGGGCATCCGTACCACCCCAACTGCCGCTCCCGGCCCGGATTCTCGGTGGCCGAGCAGCTGGCGTACGCGCCGGAGCACCGGCCTGTGGTCGAGCTCGGGCTGGTGGCCGTACGGGCCGAGGAATGCCTGGTCACGGGTGCTTGGCCGGCCGAGCTGCGGGAGGGCGGCCGGCTCCTGCTGCCGGTGCACCCGTGGCAGGCGGAACACGTCCTGAAACAGACGGGCCGGGGGCCGGGGGCGCTGCGCCCCGGCTTCGCGGCGCATCCTCTGATGGCCCTGCGCACGCTCGCCCCGGTGGCGGGCGGTGCACACGTCAAGACGGCGCTGAGCACCCGGCTGACCTCCTCCGTACGCGACATCTCGGAGTACTCCATCGAGACGGCGGCCGCGGTGTCCGCGTTCGCGCAGGCCCTGTCCGAGCGGCTCGACGGTCGGCTGCACATCACCCGGACCCTCGGCGCCGCGACCGCGCACAGCCCGGACCTGGCCGCGGTGCTCCGCGAGCCCCCCGAGGTGTACGCGGACGCCGCGGCGGGCGAGTGGGTCGCCCCGGTGGCGGCCCTGGCCCTGTCGCCGTTCGCGCGCTCGGCGGCCTGGCGGGCCGAGTTCGCCCGGCTCGCGCTCTCGGTGTGCCTGCGGGTACTGGACCTCGGGGTGGCGCTGGAGGCCCACGGCCAGAACCTCCTCGTCGTCCTGTCCCCGGCCGGGGCCCCGCTGAGGCTGGTCTACCGCGATCTCGCCGACATCCGGATCAGCCCGGAGCGGCTCGTCCGGCACGGCCTGCCGGTGCCGCCGCTGTCGGGCCGGCTGATCACCGACGACGTGACCCTGCTGCGGCGCAAACTGTTCGGTTCCCTGCTGACCGGAACCCTGGGGGCCACGACGGGCTCGGCGGCGGCCTTCGCCGAGGCGCTGGCCCAGGCCGCCGGCCTCCCGGCCACCGCCGACACCGAGGCCCTGCTGACCGCGCCGCTGCCGACCAAGGCCCTGACGCTGATGCGGCTGAGCCCCGGAATCCCGGGCGACCAGTGGGCGGAGCTGGACAATCCGCTGGCCGGGGCCGACGGGCGCGGGCAGCGGGGCTAGTGTCACAGAGCATGAAGGAGACTTCGGACCTGAACTCCGTACGGGCGTCCTACGACGCCGCCGCCGTCGACTACGCCCGGCTCCTCGGCGCGGAGCTGGCGAACAAGCCGCTGGACCGGGCCATGCTGGCGGCCTTCGCCGAGTGCGTGCGCGGCGACGAGGGCGGCGCGGCCCGAGCGGTCGCGGACCTGGGCTGCGGTCCGGGGCGGGTGACGGCCCACCTGGACGGGCTCGGCGTACGGACGTTCGGCGTCGACCTCTCCCCGGCGATGGTGGCGGTGGCCCGGCGGACGTATCCGGGCCTGCGCTTCGAGGTGGGCTCGATGGCGGCGCTGGACGTGGCCGACGGGGTGCTCGGCGGGGTCCTGGCCTGGTACTCGACGGTGCACACCCCACCGGGGGAACTTCCCTCGCTGTTCGCGGAGTTCGCCCGGGTGCTCGCGCCGGGCGGCCACCTGCTGATCGCCTTCAAAGCGGGCGACGAGAAGATCCGGCTGGAGCATGCGTACGGGCACCCCGTCGAGCTGGACGTGTACTGGACCCCGCCGGAGCTGATCGCCGGCCTGCTCAGCGGGGCGGGCCTGGAGGAGGTGGCCCGCCTGGTCCGGCAGCCCGCGGACCACGAGAAATCCCCCCAGGCCTTCCTCCTGGCCCGCAAGCAGCGCTAGGACCGGCTTCCCTCCAGCACCTCCAGCCGCTGCTGCGTGAGCCGCAGGAGCCGCGGTTCGAGGCTCGGCAGGGCGCGCAGCAGGCGGACGAGTTCGGGGCCGGAGTCCCGGGCCTCCGCCTGGTCCTTGAGCTGGGTCCAGCAGTACAGGGCGCCCGCCGCGGCCGCGAGGACCTCGGGGGCGTCCGGCGGCTGGTGCTCCAGGCGGGTGCGCCCGGCGTTGATCCAGAGCTGGGTCGCCGAGCGGTAGTTTCCGGCCATCCGGGCGAGGTCGGCCCGGATCTCGGCCCAGTGGGTGGCCTCGGGCGAGGTGTACCCGTGGGTCTGCAGGACGTGCTGCTCCCAGGCCTGGGCGAGCGTCGCGGCCTCCTGGTGCCGTCCGCCGGAGGCGAGGGCGTGGATGTGCGGCCTCGGGTCGGGGACCTCATCCTGCGGCACCTGCTGGGCGGCGGCGGACGCGCTGAGCTCGCGCGTCGCCGGCAGGACGAGGGTGCCGGGCGGCAGGGCGGCGGCTCCGACGGCGAACGCGTGCAGCTGGAGGTTGGCGGGGCGGGTGGGGCTGCGGCGCAGCTGGTCGATCCAGTGGTGGGTGTACGAGCTCACGCGGTCCGCTCCGCCGACGAAGGCGGGCGGGACGACGACCCCGTACACATCGGCGGTGGGCGGGGCGGGCAGGCTCCCGTACTCCTGGAGCACCGGCCAGGCGGACTTGTCGGCGACGAGGTCGAGCACCACCGCGGTCGGCCCGGCGGACCGGGCCCCGAGCTCGGTGCCCAGCCAGTCCCAAGGCAGCGCCGTGTAGCGGACGGTGGAGGCCGTGGTCCCCGCCAGCGCGAGGTGGAGGCGGCGCCCGCGGCGGTCGAGGGTCAGCCGCCCCGACAGGTAGACCAGCAGCGGCCCCGGCGTCGCGGCGGCGGTGCGCAGCCGCATCAGCACGGTGTTCGGATCCCGGGCGCCGTCGAGGTACGTGGTGTCACTGGGGACGTGGCTGTTCAGCAGCGCGGATGCGGGCAGCACTCCGAGCGCGGCCAGATTCGCACTGGGCGCGACCTGAACGGCCCGCCGCCGTACGGCGGCGTCGCCCGCTATGAGAAGAACATGCCCCCGCTGCTGCCTGCCGGCTCCGTCGATCTGCATGGGCAGACCGTACTCACCTCACGAGCCCCTCGCAGCCCGGGGTGTCCAACCATTCCCTTACGGACCCCCCTCGGCCCTGCCGGCACACGGGACACCTCGGCGAAGCGGGTGAGGCTGCTGTTCCGTCCGTACAGCTCCCAAGAGCCGTCGGAGCCGCGGCGGTACTCGTGTCGACCTCGTCCGGCCAACGGTCCCAACGGCACTCGATGAACCCGTGTATGTCAGTCCCCGTGCCCGAGATGATTCACGGCCGCGCAGCCGCACGGGAGGAGATTTCCGCGGGGCGGGCGGCGCGGCTTCGCCGACCGGGCCGTGAAGCGCAAGTGCGCCTGCACGAGGGCGCGCACGCTGGTACGGGCGGCTGTCCGCGGGCGAAGGGCCGTGGGCCGTTCGGGGGGCAACGTGGCCGCCGTGGGCCCGCCTTCGCTGCGATCGGGCCGGGCGGTGGCAGGAAGGAGGGATGAGCCTCCATCGCCGCCAGTTGCTGGGCAGTGCGCCCGCAGCCGTGCTGGCCGCCTTCGCCGTCACGGCGGCGCCGGCCCGCGGCCCCGACTGGGCGGCGCTCGCCCGCGGGGTCGACGGGCGGGTGGTGCTGCCGGGCGACCCCGACTACCCCGAAGCCCGGCAGCTGTTCCAGCCCCGGTACGACACGGTCGCGCCGGGCGCGGTGGCCTACCCCGCGCACGCCGCCGACGTGGCCGTCTGCCTGGACTTCGCCCGCCGGTCCGCCGTCCCCGTCGTGCCGCGCGGCGGCGGCCACAGCTACGCCGGCTGGTCCACCTGCGCCGGCGGGCTCGTCGTCGATGTCGGCGCCATGGCCGGGCTGACCGTCGACGGGGCGGAAGGTGTGCGGATCGGCGCCGGGGCCCGGCTCGGCGACGTCAACCGGAGCCTCGCCGCACAGCGCCTCGGCATCCCGACCGGGCTGTGCCCCACCGTCGGGATCGCGGGGCTCACCCTGGGCGGCGGGCTGGGCCTGGCCTCCCGGGCGTACGGGACCACTTCCGACGCCCTCACCGGCGCCACCGTGGTCACCCCCGACGGCATCGTGCGCGAGGTCGACGCCACCCATGACCCGGGGCTGTTCTGGGCCCTGCGCGGCGGCGGGGGCGGCAACTTCGGCGTGGTCACCGAGTTCCGCTTCCGCACCCACCCGGCCACCGGCTGCGCCTACGCCGAACTCCACTGGGCCGAAGCCGACTCCGCCGCCGTACTGCGCGCCTGGCAGCGCTGGCTGGCCGCCCTGCCCGACCCCTTCTGGAGCCAGGTCGAGTTCCTGATCGAAGGCGGGCCGGCCCCGGCCCCCGCCGTACGCGTCCTGTGCTTCGGCGGGCGCGCCGAGCTGGAGCGGCAGCTGACCCGGCTGTCCGACCTGGTCGGCAGGCCGCTCCGGGACAGCTGGATCGCCGTACGCACGTACGAGGAGACGCTGCGGGCCATGTCGGGCTGCCAGGACCGGAGCGCCGCCCAGTGCCATCTGCCGGGCGCCCTGCCCGGCCGGACCCCCGAGGGGCGGATCGGCCGGGACTCGTACGGCGGACGCTCCGACTTCTGGGGCGGCGCCGGGCTGCCCGACGTGGGCATCGCCGCGGTGCTGGCCGCCGTACGCCGCTACGGGCAGTCCGTGCCGGCCGGCGGGCTCGGGGTCGTGCAGTTCAGCGGTGAATGCGGCGGGGCGGTGAACCGGACGGCGGTCTCCGACACCGCGTTCGCGCACCGGGACAGCGCCTTCCTGACCCAGTACCTCGCCTACTGGCCCGCGTCCGCGACGCCCGCGGAGGTGGCCGGGCACCAGGGCTGGCTCGACGGGCTGTGGCAGGACCTGCGCCCCTGGGCGAGCGGCCGCGCGTACCAGAACTACATCGACCCGAAACTGCCCTCCTGGCGCGAGGCCTACTACGGGCCGAACCTCGCCCGCCTCGAGGAGGTCCGGCGCACCTACGACCCGGACCGGCTGTTCCGCTTCCCGCAGGCCATCTAGAGGAGCTCGACATGCGACGTACGTTGACCGTGGCAGCGGCGACGGCCGCCCTGCTGCTGCCCGCCGGGCCGCTGCCGGTGGCCGAGGCCGGGAGCGCCCTGCCGCCGCCCGGCAGGTGGTCCGCCCGCGAGGCGGAGACGTTCTGGACGGCCGACCGGATGGCGGCCGCGGCCCCCATGACCCTGGCGTCGGCGGCTCCGGCCACCGACCCCGGCACCGGGCAGGACTTCGACGGGATCCCGGTCGTCGGCCGGATGTTCGTGATGAAGGACGGCGGCGCGTACTTCTGCACCGCGAGCGTGGTCGCCTCCCCCGGCCGCAACCTGGTGCTGAGCGCGGCCCACTGCCTGCTCGGCACCGACGCCCGCCAGGTGGCCTTCGTACCGCTGTACACGGCGGACAACCCGCAGCCGTACGGGATGTTCCCGGTGCAGCGCGCCGCCGACGGGCGTTCCAAGGTGTGGATCGACCCGCGCTACAAGAGCCTGGGCGCCGACAAGGGGGCCACCCTCGACGTGGCCTTCGCGCAGGTCGGGCCGGATGCCGACGGGTTCCCCGTCGAGGACGTGGTCGGCGGGAACCGCCTGGTCACCGGCGCCGGTTACGAGCACGCGAAGGTGTCGCTGATCGGCTATCCGGCATCGGCCGCACGCCCGCGGCTGTGCGTGAACAGTACGACCAAGTTCACGAGCAAGGATGCGGGGATCCCCGGATCCTTCCTGCGCATCGACTGCACCGGGTACCCCGGCGGGACCAGCGGCGGCCCCTTCCTGAAGAACTACGACAAGGTGACCGAGACCGGGGACGTCGTCGGGGTCATCGGCGGCTGGAAGACGGGCGGGGACACCGCCGACACCTCGTACAGCTCCTACTTCGGCCCGGAGATCAAGAAGTTGTACGAACAGGCGGTTGCCGGGGCAACGGCGGCGTGAGCACCCGCACCCAGCGGGTGCGCCGCGGGTTCCCCACCGTGCGCGGGGTCGCCGGGAGCCCGTCGGCGGTCAGCTGGTCGGAGGGCGGGAGCCCGAGCTGGCGCCGCAGATCGGCGAGGGCGGCGTGCACCGGCGCGAGGATGACCTCGGCGCGCGGATGGGCGTACGCGAGTGCGTGCGCGGTGGTCTCGATGGTCTCGGCGGCGTCCTCGGCCGCCGTACGGCTCCACCCGCCGGGCTCGGCGGAGCTCCAGGGGGCGACGGCGTCGTAGAGGTGGCAGGCGGCATCGGCCGCGGCATCGGCCCGTTCACCGACGCCCGGCGCCGCGATGGTCGGCAGCAGCTCCATGCCGGGTCAACGACCGAAGCCCCCGCGGGGAACGACCGGCCGCCCGCCGGTTCGCAGCTCGCGGGTCACCCGAGCCTCCGGGCCACGGCGTGCGCCCCCGCGGTGGCCACCGCGGCCAGGGCCAGTCCCTGAACCGCGTCGCGCGCCCGCGCGGGCCGCAGCACCCCGGCGCGCCGCAGCCGGCCCCGCGCCCAGAGGGTGAAGGGGACCACCACGAGCGGCGAGGTGGCCGCGCCCGGGGTGTAGCCGCGGGTGGCGGCCGCCTGCGCGAGGTGGACGAGGCCGTGCAGACCGAAGGCGTTCAGGCTCGTCTGGTAGAAGGCGGACCGGCCACCGGTGCGGTACCCGTCCGCGGCCGCCGCGGCCACCACGAGGCCCATGACCCCGACGGCGCGCGCGAACTCCCGGCCGTCCGTGCTGCCCAGCCGGTCCCAGATCCGGTCGGGTACCCGGGGGTGGCGCTCGCGCAGTACGGGGACCCGGGTACGGGACCAACGCCCCATCGTCGCCACCTCCTCCAGGTCGTGCACGGCCCAGGCGGCCAGGAGCCCGAAGCCCGTGACGGCGACGGTGGCAGTGGCAGTGGCAGTGGCAGTGGCAGTGGCAGTGGCAGTGACGGTTCGCGTCGGTGCAGTCATGAGGCCACAGTCTGCAACCAGACGGGGAGCAGCAGCAGGGAAACCACCGAGCTCTTGATCACCAGCGAGGCGGAGAGGTCCACGCCGACGTCGTAGCGCTGGGCGAAGACGAACAGGTTCTGCGGGGTCGGCATCGCGGCGATCAGGACGAGGTACGTCAGCCACTCCCCCCGTACGCCGAACAGCAGCCCGCACACCGCCCAGGCCAGCAGCGGGAAGCCGAGGCACTTGAAGGCGATGAGCGCCAGTTCCTCACGGCCGGTGCCCCGGATGTCCAGCCCGAGGCCGCCGAGGTGCAGCCCGAGGGCGAACAGGGCGATCGGCGAGGCGCTGTCGCCGACGAAGGCGGCCCCGTCCAGGACCACCTTCGGGACATGCACCGAGAGCAGGTTGAGCAGGATCCCGGCATTGCAGGCCAGCACCAGCGGGGTCGAGAGCGACGCGCCGACGGCCCGGAGGAGCCGCCGTCCGGGACCGCCCGAGGCCGGGCCGGCGCGGCCCAGCTCCATGATGGAGATGACGACGAGGGACAGCACGCAGACCTGGAACAGCAGGACGGGGAAGATCGGCGCGGCGGTCCCGAAGAGGGTGATGAACACCGGGACGGCGAAGTAGGCCGTGTTCACCTGGACTCCGGCCATCACGCGCAGCGCCACGTCGCGGGGCTCCCGTATGCCGTGGGCGCCCGCGGCGAAGGCGATGGCGAGCACCGCGAGGGCGGCAGCCGCGGCGTAGGCGCCGATGGCCCGCCAGTTGAAGAGGGCCCCGAGGTCGCTGGCGTAGATGTTGCCGAAGAGGTAGCAGGGGACGGCGAAGAGGAAGGCGTAGTCGGCGAAGGCCTTGGAGGCCTCGGCCGGGACGATCTTGCGGCGGGCGAGCAGTACGCCGCCGCCGAAGGCCAGCAGTACCGGCACGAGCTTCTCGAGTGCGGCTGCCGTGCCCATGCGTACCGGCTCCCCCTGTGATCGACCGCGAGCAGCCTACCCGTGCCCGCCCGGACAGCCCCTAGGCTGGTCCGATCATGAGCGATCGCGACGAAGCCCGCCCCCGTACGCCGGCCCCCGCGAAGGCGGCCCGGGCGCCGATGCGGTTCACGGTGGTGCTGCGCACGCCCGCCCGGGCGGCGGAACCCCTGTTCGCGCAGGCGCCGAAGGCCTGGCAGCGGATGCTGCCGTACATCGTCGTCGGCGTCTTCGTGGTGTCGCTGCTGCCGACGACCATCGCCGTGCTGACCGACGACTACAAGGCGGGCGGCGGCTGGGCAGGGGCGCTGGGCGTGGCCCAGACCGTGCCGCTGCTGCTGGCGGTGACGCGGCCGCTGCCCGCGTGGGTCCTGATCCTGGTCGCGGACACGGTCGGGGCGATGGTGCTGGCCTCCGCCGACAACGTGGCCGGGCACCCCTGGCCGTGGACTCCGATGAGCATCGTCGGCTACCTGCTGCTGATGGTCTGCCTGGGGCTGCGCGAGTCCGTCCGGACGCTGGTCGGGGTGTGGCTGGTGACGGGCGCCGTCGGGGTGGCGCTGGGGTTCTACGAGCTCGAGGTGACCACGACGGCCGCCCTCCTCTTCGTGCTGAGCGGAGCCTTCCTCGCCGTGACCGGGGCGCTGCGCGGGATCGGCGACGCCCAGCAGCGGATCGCCGAGCAGGAGAGCATCAGCGAGGCCGAGCGGGCCCGGCGGACCCTGCTCGAGGAGCGGGCGCGGATCGCCCGGGAGCTGCACGACGTGGTGGCGCACCACATGTCGGTGATCACCGTGCAGGCGGATTCCGCGCCGTACCGGCTGCCCGGCATGCCGGAGCCGGTGCAGGAGGAGTTCGCGGCGATCGCGGCGAGTGCGCGCGAGTCGCTGGGCGAGATGCGGCGGCTGCTGACGGTGCTGCGCAGCGACCGGGCGAACGGCGGGAACGGCGGGAACGGGACGTCCGGCGGCGGGGGCGTACTGGCCCCGCAGCCGGGGATCGGCAGGATCCAGCAGCTGGTGGAGGCGACCGTACGGGCCGGGCAGCCGGTGGAGTTGTCGCTCGCCGCCGGAGCGGCGCAGGCGGCGCCGCCTGCCGTGGACCTGTCGGCGTACCGGATCGTGCAGGAGGCCCTGGCGAACGTGGTGCGGCACGCGCCGGGGGCCGGGACCCGGGTGTCGGTGACGCACGACGCCGAGGAGGTCCTCGTGCTCGTGGTGAACGGCCCGGCGGCCCGGGATGCCGTGGAGGCGCTGGAGAGTTCGGGCACCGGGCACGGTCTGGTCGGCATGCGGGAACGCGTACGGTTGACGGGCGGGACGCTGGACACCGGTCCGCTGCCCGACGGCGGTTTCCGGGTCGCGGCCCGCCTGCCCCTGAACGACCCGACGGACGACCCGCCGGACGAACCGCCGGACGAACCGACGAACGACCCGACCGAGGACGCCAGTTGACCATCCGTGTGATCATCGTCGACGACCAGGCCATGGTGCGGGCGGGGTTCGCCGCCCTGCTGTCGGCGCAGGCCGACATCGACGTGGTGGGCGAGGCCCCCGACGGGCGGCAGGGGGTGCAGGTCTCCCGCACCGTGCATCCCGACGTGGTGCTGATGGACGTACGCATGCCGGAGATGGACGGGCTGACGGCGGCCCGGGAGCTGCTCAGCCCGCCGCCGGGGGTCGTCCACCGGCCGAAGGTGCTGATGCTGACCACCTTCGACATCGACGACTACGTGTACGAGGCGCTGCGCGCGGGCGCCTCCGGGTTCCTGCTGAAGGACGCGCCGCCGGCCGATCTGATCGCGGCGGTGCGGGTGGTCGCGTCGGGCGAGGCGCTGCTGGCGCCCTCGGTGACGCGGCGGCTGATCGCGGACTTCGTCCAGCGGCGGCCGGCCCCGCGCAAGGACCCGGCGCTGCGGCTGAACGGGCTGACCCCGCGGGAGACCGAGGTACTGGAGCTCATCGCGCGCGGACTGTCGAACCAGGAGATCGCCGGGCACCTGGTGCTGGCGGAGCAGACGGTGAAGACGCACATCGGGCGGGTGCTGGCCAAGCTGGACCTGCGGGACCGGGCGCAGGCCGTGATCTTCGCGTACGAGGCCGGGCTGGTCCGGCCGGGCGACTCCGACTGACGCCTGCCCCGGACTGGCGCGGCGCATCTCCTCCACCCCCTACCGGGGTATGACATCCGACTTGGCTCCACGGTCCGACGTCCGCTGCGACACCTTCTCCCTACTTTCTCCTCGTCACGAGGAGAGGAGAAGGGGCATGCGCCGCTTCGGAAGGACCCTGGTCACGGCCGCACTGGCCGTGGCCGTGGTCGGGGGGACCGCGGGATGGGCCTCCGGCGACAGCCAGCACGCAGTCACCGGACCGCCGCCCGGCACCGCCGCCTGGCGGGCCGACACCGCGTCCGGCCGCTCGCTCCCCGATCCCGCGAGCGCCTCGCCGCAGGACGTGGCCCGGTTCTTCGCCGGGCTGGACGACGCCGAGCGCCGGGAGCTCGTACGGCACCACCCGCTGGTGGTGGGCAACCTCGACGGCGCACCGGTCACCCTCAGGTACGAGGCCAACCGGCTGGCCGTCCTCGCCACCGGCGAGGCCCGCTACGCCTCGCTCGCCTCGCCGGGGCGGCAGATCCTCGCGTTCGACCCGCGTGGGCGCGGCCAGGTCGTCGAGGTGTTCGGGGATATGGGGCGGGCCGCGCACGTATCGGTGATCGTGCCGGGTTCCGACAGCGACGCCACCACGTACGACGCGAAGCGCGCGCCGAACACCGGTCCGGCCGGGATGGCCCGGTCGCTGCGCGCCGCGGCCGGCGAGAACACCGCGGTGGTGGCCTGGACCGGATACACCACCCCCGTCGGGGTCGGCCTGGACGCGGCCTCGGGGCGGCTCGCGAAGGCGGGCGCGGACCGGCTGGCCCGGTTCACGGCAGGGCTCGACGCGGTCGGCGCGCCCGACCCGGTGCTGTTCTGCCACAGCTACGGATCGGTGGTGGGGGGCCTTGCCGCCCGGCACACGGACGCCACCGACATCGTCGTGTTCGGCTCCCCGGGCATGCGCGCCGACAACGCGGCCGGCCTGCACACCGGGGCCCGCGTCTGGGCGGCCCGGGGGCCCTCCGACTGGATCGCCGACGTGCCGAACGTGCAGCTCGCCGGGATCGGCCACGGCGCCGATCCGGCCTCCGCCGCCTTCGGCGCCCGCATGGTGCCCGCCTCCGACGTACAGGGCCACACCGGCTATCTCGCACCCGGCACCCAGTCCCTGGCGGCCTTCGCCGCGATCGCGAGGGGAGAGGCCCGATGAGCACCCTGACCCTGCTCAAGGGGACGGCCGACCGGATCGAGCGGCGGACCCCCGCCCACCGCGACCGGGCCGTCGACGGGCTGCGCGCCCTCGCTCTGCTGGCCGTGCCGACCGGGCACTGGCTGCTCGGCGGATTCACCCTCGACACGGAGGGCGGTCTGCACAATGCCAGCCCGCTGTCCGCGTTCGGCGGGCTCGCACCGGCCGGCTGGGTGCTGCAGATGCTGGGCATCTTCTTCCTGGTCGGCGGCTATGCATCGGTGCTCTCGTACCACCGCCGCACGGGGTCCGCCGGGGCCTGGCTGAAGGGCCGGATCGCCCGCCTGGGACGGCCGGTGCTCGGGGTCACGGCGGTGTGGGCGCTGGCCGCGCCGGTGCTGTACGCGGCGGGGGTGCCGGAGGCCACGCTGCGGACGGGCGCCACCCTGGTGATCCAGCCGCTGTGGTTCGTCGGGGTGTACGTGGTGGTCACCGCGCTGACCCCGTACTGCGTACGGGCGGCGCACCGGCTCGGCGGCTGGGCGGCGGCCCCGCTGCTCGCCTCGGTCGCGGTGGTGGACTTCCTGCGCTACGGGCCGCTCGCCGGCTCCGTGCCGTCGTGGCTGGCGCTGGTGAACATCCTGCCGGGCTGGCTGTTCGCGTACCAGCTGGGCGTGTCCTGGGGTGAGCGGCGGATCGGGCGGCGCGGGGCCTGGCTGCTGCTGGCGGGCGGGACCGTGCTGTTCGCGGCTCTGCTGACGGTGTTCCACTACCCGGCGTCGATGGTCGGCGTACCGGGCGAGGCGCGGACCAACTCGCATCCGCCGTCGCTGCTCGTGCCGGCCCTGGCCGCGGCCCAGTCGGGGGCGGCCATGCTGCTGCGGGACCGGCTGGCGAAGCTGCTCGCCCGGCCGGCTCTGTGGGCGCCCGTGGTCGTGATCAACCTGTGCGCGATGACGATCCTGTGCTGGCACCAGACGGCCATGCTGGCGGCGGCCGTGCCCGGTTCCTTCGTGGGGGAGCTGGCGGGTCTGACGACGGCGCCGGACAGCCTGGGGTGGATCGTGGCGCGGGTGGCGTGGATGCCGGTGTTCGCGGCGCTGCTGGTGGGCATCGCCTGGTACGCGCGCCGGTTCGAGGAGCCGTGGGAGCGGGCCACGGCGGTGCGGCGGACGCTCGCGGGACTGCTGGCGGCCGGGTTCGCGGTGTTCGCGCTGGGTCTGGCCTGACACTCGGGCGCGGGGCTGCGTGAGTACGGGGAATTACCAGGACCGTTGCCGTCCGTCAAGCCACGGGATGCAGGGGCATGACGCGACGCGAGGGCGGGGCCTTACTGGACATGGGCTCACGTAGCGAAGTGGCCCATTCGCATCGGCCTACTCACTCAAGGAGAATTCCCATGACGTACCCCTTTCGGATGCGACGTTTGTTCGTATTCGCCGCCTCGACCGCCGCGGCTGCAGGCGCCGTGCTGATGCCCACCGGGGCCTTCGCCGCCACTCCGGCGACGCCGCACACCGTCGTGAGCGACGGCGACATCGGCTCCACGGACACACCCCTTCCAAACGACGAGCCCCACGTCTCCAACCTCCTCCTGGTCGTTCCCGAGGACAGTGACGAGGGCAGGATCGTCGTCAAGCCCGACGCCCAGGACGGGCAGGGCAAGGGTGGCGTGGTCAAGCCGGACCTGGGCAAGCAACGCCCCGGCAAGACCGACCGCCATGAGAACACCGGAGTGACGAACCCGCACAGGGAACCCGTATGGATCTGCGTCGCCGCTCCGTGCGGGCCCCCGTCGCAGGCCCCGACCGTGGCCACGTAGGCGACCCGGTGGCCCGTGCCGAGAGCGCCGCTCCCCCCAGGGAGCGGCGCTCTCGGCGTGGACGGGAAGCAGGTCAGGCGATCGAGGCCGCGACGATGGCGGCCACCGCCAGGTTGCAGCAGGCCGTGACCCAGACCGCCGGGTGCGGCTCCGGGTCGACGACTATGGCGCCGAGCTTGCCGGGGGTCACCCAGTCCAGCACCAGGAAGGCCACACCCATCAGGACCAGGCCGAGCAGGCCGAAGGCCGCGGTGGACAGCAGGCCCTTGCCGAAGTCGTCGTACGTGGTCCAGATCGAGGTGAACACGATCCCGCCGACGCCGATGAGCGCGGAGCTCAGCATGACGGCCGCGTTCCGGTTGCGCTCCTCCCAGATCTGCTTGGGCAGCTTCCCGGGCGTCAGCACGTCCACCAGGACGATGCCGAGGATCAGCAGCACCAGGCCGAGGGCACCGAAGGCGCTGGTACGGCCAAGTCCGTTGATGATGTCGCTCATTGAGAAGCCGTTCTCCGTGGGGGTAGGAAGGTCCTGCCGTACCTGACGCGCACCTGCCGTCAGGGTGGCCGAATCTATCGCACGGTCTTGCGGCAGACCATGGGGAGGTCAGGGAATGGTAAAGCTCAGAGCGGCGGGGGCCGGTGAGGCGGAGGCGCTCACCGCGCTGGTGCTGCGTTCCAAGGCGTACTGGGGGTACGACGCGGAGTTCCTGGCCTCCTGCGCGCACGAACTGCGGATCCGGGCCGGGGAGGTGGCGGACCGCCGGATCGTGGTGGCCGAAGACACCTCCGGCGGGCGGGTGCTGGGTCTCGCCTCCCTGGAGGGTGCGGCGCCGGTGGCCCGGCTGGGGCTGCTGTTCGTGGAGCCGGACGCCATCGGGCGGGGCGTGGGACGGCAGCTGTACCGGGATGCGCTGCGCCGGGCTGCCGCACTGGGGTTCCGCAGGCTGCTGATCGACGCCGATCCGCATGCGGCGGGGTTCTACCGGGCGATGGGCGCGCTGACTTCGCCGACGTCCTGCCGGCCGGGCGACGACGACGTGCCCGCCGGCCTGGTGCGGTTCGAGGCGGCGCCCGCGCCGCTCGCCGACTGGGCGCAGGCCTGGACCGGTGGCGGACCGGCCGTGCACGTGGGCAATGTCGCCGAGTACAACGCCCAGTTCGCCGATGCCTCCCTGGACCGCGAACAGCGGGCCGCACACCACTACGCCTGCCTGGCCGCGTTCTACAGCCCGTGGCCGGGGGCGCTGGTGCTGCCCGCGGCGGTGCCGCGGGGCTGGATCGAGCGGGTCGGACGCCTCCTGGAGTGGGAGGGGGTGGAAGTCTACGACGGCCTGGCGGACGGGGGTCCCGGGCTGCCGACTGCTGCCGGGCTGTCGGATGCCGTACGGGCCCGCCCTGCGCTGGCCGGGCGGCTGACCGCGGCCGGGCTGCCCCTCGTACCGTGGGGCCGGACGGAGGCGTTCGCGCGGCTGACCGGACGGCCGTGGCGGCCGCGCGAGCTGCGGTACGAGTCGAAGTCGGCGGCGCACGGCCTGTTCGCGCGGATCCTGGCGGGCGGCGGGCATCCCCGAATCGTGCTCCCCGCCCAGTGGCGGGCCGACAACCGGCGGGCGGCGGCCCGGCGGCTGGCCGCCCGGGCCGAGGCGGGCGAGAGCACCGTTCTCAAATCGGAGCACGGTGTCGGCGGCTCGGGCACCACCGTGGTGACACCCGGCCGGGTCCGGGCGGCGGGCGGCGCCCGCGCGGTGCTGCGCGCTCTGCCGCGCGGGCCGCTGCTGGTGGAGGAGTACGTGGCCGGCCCGACGGAGCCCGGCGCACCGCGCGACCTGACGTACGACGGGTTCGTGGACGGGTCGGGCCGGGTGCACGAGGTCGGCGGCGCGGTGATGGACGTGGCGGGCACGGGGTACCGCGGCGCCACGGTGGGCCCCGGGGTGGTGCCCGCATGGGCGGAGAAACCGCTGCTCGCCTTCGGGGAGGCGGTGGGCCGGGAGCTGGCGGCGGCCGGCTACCGGGGCTGGTTCGACGTGGACTTCGTCGCCGACGGGGCGGGGCGGCTGGCGCCGACCGAGACGAACCTGCGCCTCACCGGGCCGTCCGTGGCCTTCATGGTGGCGGCCAGGCTCGACGCGCTGCGGGGCGCGGGCCATCTCGTACGGATCGTGGACCGGGTGGAGCTGGGGGCCAGGCTGCCCGAGGCCCCGCTCGACGAGCTGTGCGAGACGCTGGCCCGCCGCTGCGCGGAGCTCGGGGCGGTGTTCCTCCCGGCGATCCCGACCGGCGCCTTCGACCCGGCGCCCTGGCTGGGCGTGTTCGTGGCCGCGCACAGCAGGGAGGTGCTGGACGCGGCCGGGGCAGTGGTACGGGCGGAGGCGCTCGCCGTCGGGGCGGCCTTCACCGAAGGGCAGCGGTCCGAGGCTTCAGATCCGTCGGAGCCGCCGGAGCCGCCGACGACGTCGGAGCCGGCTCAGTCGTCCTCGTCGTCGAAGTCGAAGGGCGACGGCGGCTTCAGGGTGACATAGGCGGCGACGATGCCGGCCGCGATCATCAGGGGGATGTTGAAGGCGTAGACCAGGGCGGCCTGGAGCGGCCAGTCCTGCTTGGCCGCGAGCCGGTAGAAGTTGTCCTGCGGCCACCAGGCGACGAGCAGGTAGACCACCGCCAGGTGCGCCGCCGTGGTGAGCCCGCTGCCCTGGCCTCGGCCGTGGCGCACCATCCACGCCCGTCCCTTGAACAGGAACAGCAGCCCGGCGGCGAAGGCGGCTCCCTCGAACAGGTAGAGCACGAAGAAGAGGAACGCCCACGGGCTGGGCACACCGCCCAGGTCGGTCGAGCCCGGCCAGAAGATCTTCGAGAGGACGAAGAAGAGCAGGCCGGCGGCGACCAGCAGCGGGAGGCCGCAGCCGATGAGGCCGAGCGGTGTCGGGAGGGTGCCGCGGCCGGCGGCCGCGTACTTTCCAGTGCCCGGCGCGGCGCTCCCCTGGCCCGGCTTCACCGGGAGCACGGGCTGCGCCACGGCCTCCCGGTTCTCCTGGCCCGCGCGGTTGCGGGGCAGGGTGCGCAGCCGGACCACGGCGCTCGGGGGCCACGTCGGGAGCACCTTCCCGGCGAGGTGGGAACGGAGCTGACCGCTGTCCGGCAGGTCGGCGCCCGGGGGCCAGGAGTGCGCGTCGGCGGGCGGGGCCACGTAGGCGACCAGCCGGCCCGTCCCGTCGCCGTCCGGGACCTGGGCCACGAGCGCGGCGCCGACGTCCGGGTGGCTCCGGATGACGGATTCGACGGCGTGCGGGTGGAGCACCGCGCCGGCCACGGTGATCCGGTCCCGGATGCGGCCGCGGAACTCCAGCAGCCCGTCCGGGCGGATTTCCGCACGGTCGCCGGTGGGGATCGCATCGCCGCCGTCGGGCGGGGTGAGGCGGATCTCCCCGTCGCGGAGGTCCACGCGGCAGCCGGGGAAGGGGGTGCCGATCAGGGCGATCTGCTCGGGGTCGTCCAACGGGCGGGACAGCTGTGGCAGTTCGAACCAGGCACCGACGCCCGCGGCCTCGGTGGGTCCGTAGACGTTGAGCAGCCGGGCGCCGGCCCGGAGCCTGGCTTGCAAGGCGGCCTGCTCGTCGAGGAAGAGCCGGTCCCCGGTGACGGTGACCAGCCGCAGCGACCGCAGGGCCGGGTCGGGGTCGCGGCGGCGGCGCGGGGCGCCGGCGGTGGAGCCGGATCCGGCGGCGGTCGCGTCGTGCAGGAGCAGCCGGGTCGCACCCGCCGGGTCGGTGTGCACCACGCCGACCTGCTCGGTCTTGACCGCCCGGCGGATCCCCTCGGGCGTCCAGGGCCCGCGCTCGGGCACGACGAGGGCGCCGCCCGAGCACAGGGCCCGGGTCCAGCCGGCGGCGAAGGCGGTGATGTCCGGTCCGTGGGTGATCAGGTGGCGGTCCTCGGGGACGGGCCGGATGACCTCGGCCCAGCCCTCATGGGCGGCGAGCAGCCGGACGTGGCCGACGGGCACGGCGCGCGGCACCGTCGCTCCGGTGAACAGGACGGCGGCCGTCGCGCCGGGCTCGGGCCGCTCCGGTGCTTCGGTGGGGCGGCCGGTGATCGCGGACGCCTCTGCGCCGAGGCGGATCACCCGCAGCCCGCTGCCGTCGTCGAGCCGGGCGTGGTGTGCGGCGTCGGTGAGCAGGACGTACGGAGTGAGGGCGGCGAGTTGCCGCTGCCCGGTGAGCGGAACCTCTACGTCGATGACGGCGTAGGCACCGCCGGCCTTGAGGACGGCGAGGAGGGCGACGACGATCTCGGTCCGGCGGGCGGTCCCGATGGCCACGACGGCGCCGGGCGGCAGTCCGTCGGCTATGAGGTGGTGCGCCAACTGGTTGGCCCGGACGTCCAGTTGCCCGTACGTGAGGCTGTGCACGCCGGCGATGACGGCGTATGCCTGCGGGGTGTCCCGCGCCTGTAGCTCGAACAGGCGCAGGACGGTGCCGGCGGTCATCCGACCGGAGCGGTCGGACCCTGGTTCCTGCGTCGATCCCTGGGTCATTCCCCGATGATGGCACCCCCCACCGACAGCCCACAGGATGCGTGAACATCCCTCGTACGAGCGGGGGTTCGGTACCGATCCGGCCAATGCATTGACCTCAAGTTTGGTTTAGGTCTTAACGTTCCCACCATGGACATGGAAGTCACCGCCTGGACATCGCTGCACAGCGCGATGAACGCCCAGCAGGACCGGCGCCCGCTCTCCCGGGCGAGCCTGCGCCGGGTCGCCGCATTCGCCCGCCCGCACCGCCGCGGGCTCACCCTGTTCCTGCTGCTCAGCGTGGTGACCGCGCTGCTCGCGGTGGCCACCCCGGTCCTCGCGAGCCGGGTGGTCACCGCCATCGTGGACGGCCGGGACAGCGGTGCGGTCACCCGGCTCGCCCTGCTCATCGCGGTGATCGCGGTCGTGGAGGCGGGGCTCGGGCTGCTCACCCGCAAGCTGTCGGCCACGCTCGGGGAGGGGCTGATCCTGGACCTGCGGACGGCCGTCTTCGACCACGTGCAGCGGATGCCGGTGGCCTTCTTCACCCGGACCCGGACCGGGGCGCTGGTCAGCCGGCTCAACAACGATGTGATCGGCGCCCAGCGGGCGTTCAGCAACACCCTGTCCGGGGTGGTGGCCAACACGGTGACCCTGCTGCTGACGCTGGCCGTGATGCTGAGCATCTCCTGGCAGATCACCCTGCTGGCCCTCGTCCTGCTGCCCGTGTTCGTGCTGCCGGCGCGCCGGATGGGGACGCGGATGGCCGCCATGCAGCGGGAGGCGTCGACGCTGAACGCGGCAATGGGCACCCAGATGACCGAGCGCTTCTCCGCGCCGGGCGCCACCCTCGTCAAACTCTTCGGGCGGCCCGCCGACGAGTCCGCGGAGTTCGCGGCGCGGGCGGCGCGCGTACGGGACATCGGGATCCGTACGGCGATGGCCCAGTCGGCGTTCATCACCGCGCTCACCCTGGTCTCGGCCCTCGCGCTCGCGCTCGTCTACGGGCTCGGCGGGTACTACGCCCTGCGCGGGACCCTGGACGCCGGGAACGTCGTCGCCCTCGCCCTGCTCCTGACCCGGCTGTACGCCCCGCTGACCTCGCTCGCCGGGGCCCGCGTCGAGGTGATGAGCGCCCTGGTGAGCTTCGAGCGGGTCTTCGAGATCCTCGACCTGAAGCCGCTGATCGCCCAGAAGCCGGACGCCCGTCGGGTGCCGGACGGGCCGGTGGCCGTGGAGTTCGACCGGGTCTCCTTCGGCTACCCCTCCCCCGACAAGGTCTCGCTCGCCTCGCTGGAGGAGGTCGCGGTCCTCGACGCCCGCGGCGGTACGCAGGTCCTGCACGAGGTGTCGTTCCGCGCCGAGCCCGGGCAGATGATCGCCCTGGTCGGCTCGTCCGGCGCCGGCAAGTCGACCATCGCGCAGTTGCTGCCGCGGCTGTACGACGCCGATGCGGGCGCCGTCCGCCTGGGCGGGGTCGACGTACGGGACCTCACGGCCGACTCCATCAGGGAGACGCTCGGCATGGTCACCCAGGACGGGCACCTGTTCCACGAGTCGGTGCGGGCCAACCTGCTGCTGGCCCGGCCGGGTGCGGGCGAGGAGGAGATCTGGGAGGCCCTGCGGCGCTCGCGGCTCGACGGGCTGGTCGCCTCGCTCCCGGACGGCCTGGACACCGTGGTCGGCGAGCGCGGCTACCGCCTCTCGGGCGGTGAGCGCCAGCGGCTGACCATCGCGCGGCTGCTGCTGGCCCGGCAGCGGGTGGTGATCCTGGACGAGGCCACGGCGCACCTGGACTCCACCTCGGAGGCGGCGGTGCAGGAGGCCCTGGGCGAGGCCCTGGCGGGCCGGACCGCGGTGGTCATCGCGCACCGGCTGTCGACCGTACAGGCGGCCGACCTGATCCTGGTGGTCGAGGACGGCCGGATCGTGGAGCGCGGGACGCACCCGGAGCTGTTGGCCGCGGGCGGGCGGTACGAGGAGCTGTACCGGACCCAGTTCGCGGCGGCGGATGCCGCGCCGGGCGGCGCCGTACCGGCTGCTGGAGCATGATGCCGGGAGGCCCTCATGCGGCGAGCCGCCGCCGACCACCGACCGTGGAGCACGTGGAGCACCGATGGACATCAAGCTGGAGCTGGTCGCCGTCCCCGTCACCGACGTCGACCGGGCCAAGGCCTTCTACGAGCGGGTCGGCTTCCATGCCGATCACGACGTCACCGTGAGCGAGGACATCCGCTTCGTGCAGCTGACCCCGCCGGGGTCGGCCTGCTCGATCGCCCTGGGCAAGGGCCTCACCCGGATGGCCCCGGGCTCGCTGGACAATATGCAGGTCGTCGTCACCGACATCGAGGAGGCGTACGAGGACCTGTGCGGCCGGGGCATCGAGGTGACGGAGATCCAGGACATGCCGTGGGGCTCGTTCGTCTACTTCTCCGACCCCGACGGCAATGGCTGGGCGGTGCAGCAGACGACGCCGCGCACGACGGCGGCAGCCGAAAGCCAGGGAGTGTCGTCAACGTAGCGTCGCCGGCCCGACGGGACGTTGACGACACGACCCAGGGGCTCTGCAGGCCGGGCGGCAGGCCGCTGCGGCGGCGGTGAGTTGACCTTCAAGCGGGATGAAAGTCGACAATCGCCGTCATGGACGATACCGGCGACACCTCGCCCGACCTGATGACCATCAGCGCGTTCGCCCGCAGGGTCGGACTCGCACCCAGCGCCCTCCGCTTCTACGATGACTGCCGCGTGCTGCTGCCCGCCCATGTGGACCCCGCGACCGGCTACCGCCACTACACCGCCGCGCAGGAGCCGCGGGCCGCGCTGCTGCGCGATCTGCGCGCCGCCGGGCTGGCGCTGGCCGACGTGGTCGCCGTACTCGACGGGCCGCCCGAGGGGGCCCGGGAGGTGCTGGAGCGGCACCGGGCGGCCGTCCGGGAGCGTGGGCGGGCCGCCGACGCGGCGATCGGGGCGGTGCTGGGCGGGCTGCCCGGCGGCCCGGCGGTCACCGAGTTCACGCTCGGCGGAGCCGAGTTGGCGAGCGCGGCCCGGCAGGTGGCGCCGGCCGCCGGGCGGGATCCCGGACATCCGGTCCTGGGCTGTGTGCTGGTGGAGTTCGAGGAGGACGAGGTCCGCTTCGTGGCCACCGACCGCTACCGGTTCGCCCTGCGTACGCTGCGGCCCTCGGCCCTGAGCGGGCCGCCGGGCCGGTTCCTGATCGAGGCGGACGCCCTGGTCGCGCTGGGGGCTTGGGCGGCCCGGGCCGCCGAGGTGACGGTGACCGCCGGCCCCGAGGCGGCCCGGATCCCGCTCACGGTCCGGCATCCGGGCGGCTCCCGCGAGGTGGCGCTGTCCGACGGCCCGTTCCCCGCGTACCGGGAGATGCTGGCGGCCCTCGACGGTCCCGCCCACCGGGTGGTCGTGGACCGGGCCGCGCTGATCGCCGCCCTCGACACGTGCGGCGACGGCGTCCCGGCCGTCGCGGTCGAACTGGGCCGCGACCGGCTGCTCGTGTCCCGGCCGGACACCGGCGCCTGCGCCGCCCGGCTGGCCGCCGTACGCGAGGAGGCCGAGCCGGTGCGGATCGGCTTCGACCCGGCGGTGCTGGCACCGGCCCTGGAGGCCGCCGTCGGGCCGGACGTCCTGCTGGAGATCTCCTTGGCGCCCGCCCGCCCGGTCCTGGTCCGCTCCGCCGACCAGGGCAGCTTCACGACGCTGGTCATGCCCGTAGCCCTGCCCGCCCTACCGGCCGACGGAGATCAGGTCTCGTGAATCCGGAATCGGAAGCCGTCCGCCTATGCAGGGCATGGCGCCGGGCGTGGGGTGACCCGCCGGTGGCGCGCGGCGTCCAGACTGGGCGGGCAACTGGACACATCCGGAAGGGAAGTGACGCCGTGGAGACTGTCGCACTGCTGGGCACCGGGATCATGGGCTCGGGGATGGCCCGGAACCTGCTGCGGGCCGGGCTCGGGCTGCGGGTGTGGAACCGGACCCGGGAGAAGGCCGAGCCGCTGGCCGCGGAGGGCGCGGTCGTCGCGGACAGCCCGGCCGAGGCGGTCGCCGGGGCCGATGTGGTGCTGACCATGCTGACGGACGGCACGGCGGTGGCGCAGGCGATGGCCGCGGCCGTGCCGGGGCTGCGCGCCGGGCAGGTGTGGGCGCAGATGAGCACGGTCGGCGTGGTCGCGCTCGAGGAGCTGGCCGGCTTCGCCCGGGAGCACGGCCTGGTGTTCGTGGACGCCCCGGTGCAGGGGACCCGGCAGCCCGCGGAGGCCGGGACGCTGGTGGTACTGGCCTCCGGACCGGCGGATCCGCGGCTGGAGCCGGTGTTCGCCGCGGTGGGCGCCAAGACGCTCCGGGCCGGGGAGGAGGCGGGGGCGGCGACCCGCCTGAAGCTGACGACGGTCGGGTACGCGATCACGTTGACGGCGGCGGTCGGCGAGGCCCTCGCGCTGGCGGAGGGGCTGGGGGTGGACCCGGGCCTGTTCGCGCAGGCGGTGACCGGCGGCCCGATGGACAACCCGTACCTCCAGGCGAAGATGAAGGCCGTCCTGGAACGGGACTTCGCCCCGAGCTTCACGGTGCACGGCGCCGAGAAGGACACCGGCCTGATCGCGGAGGCGGCGGACCGGGCGGGCGTGGCCGTCGACCTGGCCCGGGCCACCGCCGCCCGCCTCCACCGCGCGGCGGCCCGCGGCCACGCCGAACAGGACATGGCCGCCGCCTACTTCGCCGGCTTCGCCGATACGCCTTAGGGAGTGTGCAGGCGGCGCATGACAGCCATCAGTTCGTCGGGCGGGACCACCGAGAAGGACCGGGTCGCGTCGTCGATCTGCGTCAGGCTCGTCACGGCGCCCCGGTGCCACCAGTACAGCCGCGGTGAGAGGGGGCCCGGGTTGTTGTCCTGGTAGGCGCCGAGGCCGAAGGCGGCCAGGTCGTTGACGGCGCCGACCACGTGGTGGTCCGCCAGCGGGTGGAAGACCAGGTGGTGCCGGCTGGGCACGGTGAACAGGGCGCCGTCGGCAGGCAGATGGCTTCCCGTCACGGAGCGGACGAGCTCGTCGAGGACCAGCGCCTTGCTCGCGACGAACATCGACTCGCCCGAGACGATGTGCAGCAGCCCGCCGCTCTGCGTGCGCGTCGTCTCGTACTCGACGGGCTCGGCGACCAGGTTGGCGCGGCCGGCCGTACGCAGCGCTTCGAGGCCGATGCTCGCGACATCCTGGTCGTCGAGGATCCGTACGGCGTCGGGGAGGTCGAGCGCGAGCGTCTCCAGCAGTCCGGGCGCGATGCGGCGGGTGTAGCTGAAGGAGGGGGCGGCCTGCGGCGGGATGGCGTCCTCGGGCACGAGCCGCAGGTACGCGCTGCGCAGCGTCCGGTCGGGGGTGTCCGCCGTCGACCGGGAGGCGTTGTCGAGGGCGGTGAAGTGCTGATCCACGATGCGGGGCCAGTCCCGCGGGTCGGCGCGGCGGACGAACTCGGCGAGGTTGTGCAGGGCCCGGGTGCCCTGGGGTGCGTGGACGGAGTCGCCGGCGACGGTGACCTGTAGGCCCTGGTCGGCGTGATGACGGTGCACCAGTTCCCGGAGGTGCTCGGCCTGGGGGGCCGTCAGGGCGGGCAGGTGGGGATCGTACGAGGTGGCGGACTTGGACCTGAAGAACTTCATGGCCCGACTCTATTGAATGACTTGTTCCGCTCTGTCGGCCGGGAGGCCCGTCACGGGGAGGCGGGCGCCGGCGCGAGGACGTCGAGTTCCTCCAGGGCGCCCACCGCGATCTGCCGGGTCAGGGCCTCGGCGCGGGCCGCGTCGCCCTCCCGTACGGCCTCGGCGACCTGGACGTGCAGGGTGACGGCGGCCGGGTCGGGATCGTGGAACATCACCGCGTGCTGCGTACGGCCGGTCAGGACCTCGGCGACGACATCGCCGAGCCGGGCGAACATCTCGTTGCCGGAGGCGTTCAGCACGATCCGGTGGAACGCGATGTCGTGGCGCAGGTAGCCGTCGAGCTGGTGGCCGCGCGAGGTGCGGACCATGCCGAGGGCCGCCTCCGTGAGGGCGGCGCACTGGTCGGGGGTGGCCCGGGCGGCGGCGAGACCGGCCGCGACGGGCTCGACCGCGGAACGCAGCACGGTCAGGGAGCGCAGCTGGCGGGGGCGGTCGGTGCCGGCGAGGCGCCAGCGGATGACGCGCGGGTCGTAGACGTTCCACTCCTCGGTCGGGCGCACCGTGACGCCGACCCGGCGGCGGGACTCGACCAGTTGCATGGACTCCAGCACGCGGACGACCTCGCGGACCACCGTGCGCGAGGCGTCGAAGCGCTCGGCGATCTCGTCGGTGCGCAGGACACTGCCCGGCGGGTGCTCCCCCGCGGTGATCGCCAGGCCGAGGGTGTCCAGCACGTGGGAGTGGAGTCCCTGGCCTTCAGTGGTCATGGCGCAAGCGTACGGTGACCTCTCGGCGAACCAAAGATGTGATGTTTACCGCCGGACTCTTGAATACGTACTACTTAATAGGCTTCAGTGAGGGCGCACGAACCGATGTCGACGAAGACAGCGAGGTACGACGTGAGCGGCACCCAGCGCGTGCTGGTGGTGATGGGCGTGGCCGGCACGGGCAAGACGACCGTGGGCGGGATGCTCGCGGACGCGCTCGGCGTCCCGTACGTGGAGGGCGATGCGTTCCACCCGGCGGCCAACGTCGCCAAGATGTCCGCCGGGATTCCGCTGGGCGACGCCGACCGGTGGCCCTGGCTGGACGCCATCGGCGAGTGGATCCGCGCCCGGCCCGCGGGCCGGGGCGCGGTGGTGGCCTCGTCGGCGCTCAAGCGCGCCTACCGCGACCGGCTGCGCAGCGCCGCGCCCGACGCGGTGTTCGTGCACCTCACCGGCGAGCGCCCGCTGATCGAGCGGCGGATGACGGCGCGCACGGGCCATTTCATGCCGGCCGCCCTGCTGGATTCGCAGTTCGCCACGCTGGAGCCGCTCCAGCAGGACGAACTCGGCGTCGTCGTCGACGTGTCCGGATCACCCGCGGAGATCACCGAACGGGCCCTGGCCGCGCTGTCCGCGCTCCCTGGCGTGTGCCCGCCCGCCGCTCCCTCCCGAGAAAGCTGAAGGACCCAACGTGACAGGTCTCAACGTCGAGATACTGGGAGCGGCCGCGCCCGCCCCGATCACCTCGGCCGGGGACGCCCAGCTGGGCGTGGCCGTCCTCGCGGGCATCGCCGTCATCGTGCTGCTCATCACCCGCCTCAAGCTGCACGCCTTCCTGGCGCTGACGGTCGGCTCGCTCGCCCTCGGGGTGTTCGCGGGCGCCCCGCCGGACAAGACGATCGCCAGCTTCACCGCCGGGCTCGGCGCCACCGTCGCGGGGGTCGGCGTACTGATCGCGCTCGGCGCGATCCTGGGCCGGCTGCTCGCGGACTCGGGCGGCGCGGACGAGATCGTCGACACCATCCTCGCCAAGGCCAGGGGCCGGGCGATGCCCTGGGCCATGGTGCTGATCGCCTCGGTGATCGGGCTGCCGCTCTTCTTCGAGGTCGGCATCGTGCTGCTGATCCCGGTGGTGCTGCTGGTGGCCAAGCGCGGCAACTACTCGCTGATGCGGATCGGCATCCCTGCGCTGGCCGGCCTCTCCGTGATGCACGGGCTGATCCCGCCGCACCCCGGCCCGCTCGTCGCCATCGACGCGCTCCACGCGAACCTCGGCGTCACGCTCGCCCTCGGCGTGCTGGTGGCGATCCCGACGGTGATCATCGCCGGGCCGCTGTTCTCCAAGTACGCGGCCCGCTGGGTGGACATCCCGGCGCCCGAGCACATGATCCCGCAGCGGCCGTCGGCGGAGCTCGAGCACCGCCCCCGGTTCGGGGCGACGGTGTTCACCGTGCTGCTGCCGGTGGCGCTGATGCTCGTGAAGGCACTGGTGGACATCGTTGTCGACGACCCGGAGAACGGCCTGCAGCGGGTCACGGACGTCGCGGGATCCCCGCTGATCGCCCTGCTCACGGCGGTGCTGGTGGGCATGTTCACCCTCGGCCGGGCGGCCGGGTTCACCAAGGCACGGATCTCCACGACCGTGGAGAAGTCGCTGGCCCCGATCGCGGGCATCCTGCTGATCGTGGGCGCGGGCGGGGGCTTCAAGCAGACCCTGATCGACGTGGGCGTCGGCCGGATGATCCTGGAGCTGTCGCAGGGCTGGTCCATCCCGGCCCTGCTGCTGGCCTGGCTGATCGCGGTGGCCATCCGCCTGGCCACGGGCTCGGCGACGGTCGCCACGATCTCGGCGGCCGGCCTGGTGGCCCCGCTCGCCGCGGGCATGTCGACCACGGAGACGGCGCTGCTGGTGCTGGCGATCGGGTCGGGCTCGCTGTTCTTCAGCCACGTCAACGACGCCGGGTTCTGGCTGGTCAAGGAGTACTTCGGCATGGCGGTCGGACAGACGATCAAGACCTGGTCGGTGATGGAGACCATCATCTCGGTCGTCGGGCTGGGCTTCGTCCTGCTGCTGTCACTCGTCCTGTAGTGCCGCTGCCGTCCTCCAACTGCGCGGCGGCCACGGCGAGGCCGTTCGCGGCGGTGGCGCAGCGGTCGGCCAGGGCGGCGACCTCGGCGCGGAACGCGTCGGCCTGCGGGCCCTGCCAGTCCAGCGCTTCGGCGGCGGCGCGCAGCCGGCGCGCATGGCCGCGCAGGACGACGGAGTGGCTGCGCAGGCCGTCGGCCGGGTCCGGCGGACCGGAGTGCAGCCGGGTGGCGGGGCTCACCGGCTGCGCCAGGGCTGGACGAGGAGGATGCCGCCGGTGCCGATGAGGCCGATGGTGTGGACGCAGCCTTTGTGCGGACCGGCCGGGGCGGTCGTGGTGGGCCGGTGGCGCGACTCGCGGTCCCGGTCGAAGAACGCCCGTACGGCGGCGCCGAGTCCGAGCAGTGGTTCGGCGGGCACGGCCCGGCCGGTGGCCACCTGCCAGCCTGCGTGGTCGTTGAACGGATTCACGTCGGTCAGGGCGTTCCAGGCGAACAGGTCGGCGAAGGACGGCGACAGCAGCGCGAACGCCCGCTCGGCGCCCCGGTCCCGCACGAGCCGGCGGAACACACGGACGGCCGCCGCCTGCCGGTCCTCGTCCACGGCGCGCAGGATCGCCGCGCAGTCGGGGTCGTCCAGCAGATCGGGACGGCCGGCGCTCGCCACCCGGATCCGGGCCTTGAGACCGCAGACGGCGAGGCTGACGGCGAGGCTCTCGCGGCCGGTGAGGATCCCGGCGAACCAGCCGGCCCGCGCGACTCCCCGGCCGCGCGGGGCCCAGCCCAGGCCCGCCGGATCGGTGAGGGTGCGCAGCAGGGTGCGCCAGCCGAGCCGCGAGCGGGCGCGGGCACGGGCCCGGCGGCGGCTCAGGGCGGCGGCCGGGAGACGGGGGCCGAGGGCCAGTTCGGAGGCGTGCCGGGCGGCTTCGCCGACGGCGTCGGCGGCCTCGGCGAGCTCGCGGCACAGCGCGTCGAGCAGTTCGACGTCCGGGTCGGTGGGCGCGGAGGTCGCGGCGTCGGACATGGAATCCTCGCGGGATGTCGGTGGGGAGGGTGGCGTCAGCGGCGGGTGAGGGTGAGCCGGATGCCGCGCGGATCGAGCGCCATGGGCAGCGGTCCGGGCGGGTCGAGCACCGGCCGGGTGCCCGTGATGCGGCGACGGCGCAGGACCTCGGCGCACAGCGCGGTGGTGATCAGCAGGCCCAGCCGGTCGCCCGGGCAGCGTCCCGGGCCGTGCCCGAACGGGGCCATCCGGACGTCCTCGTCCGCGCCGGGGGTCTTCCAGCGGCCCGGTACGAAGACGTGCGCGGCGGGCACGTGTTCCGGGTCGCGCTGGTGGAAGTGGGCGGGCAGCAGGACGGAGGTGCCTGCCGGGTGGCGCACGCCCCGCCACTCGGTCTCGGTGCGGGTGACCCGGATCAGGTCGGGCACCGCCGGGTACAGGCGCAGGCACTCCCGTACGCAGGCGCGCAACCGGGGCAGTTCCCCCGGGGCCGCCGATCCGGCGGCTTCGGCGGCCGCCGAAGCCTGCTCGGCGGGATGGGCGGCGAGCAGGAGCAGGGTGCGCAGCAGGGTCGCGGGGATGCAGTCCATGGCCCGCAGGGCCCGCTCCTCCCGGTCGGCGTACGCGCCGGCCCCGCCGAGCCGGGTGTGCCCGTCGGCCGCCCCGGCACGCTCCCGGCCGCGGCGGCGCAGCCGGCCGAGCAGGCCGGTGAGTTGCTCGTCCCCCGCGGCAGCGGCGTCGCCGAGCACGATCCGCCGGGCGGCGCGGGCCACGGTGTGCCGGGCGCGGGCCAGGTCGAGGGTGGCGGCGGCGGTCAGGTGCCGGGCCTCCTCGGCGATGATGCTGCGGACGGCCCCGCACGGGCGGATTTCGCCGGCTCCGGGCGACAAGACGGCGGCTTCGGCTTCGGCCTCGGCCTCGGCCTCGTAGAACTGACGCAGTTCCTGCCGGTCCAGCAGGACGAGCACGGCCCCCGACAGCCCGCGGACGAGGACGGGCGCCCCGCCGTGGCGGGCCCGCAGCGCGCGCAGCGTGTCGGCGGAGAAGACGGGGCGGGCACCGCCGGAGCCGCGGACGAAGAGCGGGAGGGCGCGGCCGGCGGCGAACCGGACGGACCCGGCGCGCCCGGCCCGCGCCTGCTGTCCGCGTGAGACGGCCGACTGGGTCGTACCGGGACCGGTCATGGCTGCACCGCCTCCCTGGGATCGGGCCGCCCGAGGCCGCGCGCGGCGGCCGGTCCGGGCGGCGGGGTCCTCCGGCGGGCGCCGACGCCGTACGCGCAGCACGTCGAGGGCGGCCTCGTGAAGCGTGCGCATCCGTGTACCTCCGCGCGCAGCGGGAAACCAACGGTCGGTGACATCGAGCTCACCGTACGTCGGCCTCGCGGCGACCGCGCCCCGAGCACTACCCGAGCGGGTCCAGCCCCACGAGCAGCGCGGCGACATCGAGCCCGGCGGAGAGGTAGGAGGTGAAGGCGTCGTTGCTCAGCGCCCAGGGCGACCGCCGGCGCCGCACCGGCGCCACGGCCTCGTCGACCGGCGTCCCCCGTTCGACGAGCACCTGCGCAACGACGAGCCCCGACCGGTTGTACCCGGAATGGCACCGCACGAGGGTGGTGCGCCCCCGGTCGAGCGCCGCCACCCCCGAACGGGCGAGCCCCTGCACTTCCTACAACTCCGCGGCGGTGAGCGGCCCGTCGGGTATCTCCGCGACGAGGTGTTCCACGTGGGGGCCGGGGCCGTGCCCGGAGCGCGCGTAGAGGCTGATCACCAGGTCGAACTCGGAGCCGACCACGACGGGACGCAGTTCCCCGGCGGGATCGGTCCAGTAGTGCCCGCCCATCCAGAGGCCGGGCACGACCTCGTCCCACGGGGACTGCGGGCCGGGCCGGTCACGGTCCTTCTGTCGCGTTCTCCGCATTCCGGCCCACTCCCCCTGTCACGTCAATGTGCGCTCAAGGATGGGGAGTTGGGGCGAAGGCCGTGTCGCGGAAGGTGTGGCGGAGGGGGCCTGGGGGGTGGGTGGGGAGGAGGATCGCCCAGCGGTGTCGGCGGGGGGAGACCCAGACCGTCGGGGTTTCGCCGTACGACCAGGTGCCGTGCGGGGCCGGGTGCCAGAGGAGGCCCCGGGCGGGGGTCAGCTCGCCCGTCCGGATGCGGAGGGACTCGGTGATCCAGGCGCGGGTGACGGGGTGGTCCGCCGGGGAGAGGAGGTGACTCAGGAAGCGGACGAGGTCGGCCAGGGGGGCGCGCAGCGTGCCGTCGGCGAAGCACGTGCCGGCCATGCCGAGAGGGTGCCAGATGCGGGTGGCGGCGAGCTCCGCGAGGGGGCTGCCGGTGAGGTGCTCGGCGAGACGGGTGAGGGTGGCATGGGCCGCGGGGCCGGTGGAGTGGCTGAGCAGGTGGTGTGCGGTGGTCCCGGCGGGGGCTTCGGTCCCGTACCCCGTGAGGGGGGTGTGCAGCCGCAGGGCCTCTTCGGCGACGAGGCTCCCGATCACTGGCCAAACGGCGAGCACGGGGCTCAGGCCCCCGACATCGAGGGCCGAGCCGTCGTCCTGCGATCCGGCATGGAACCCGTCCGGCCCCCCGACCGCCCACGCCGCGCCGGGATCCGCGGCTTGCAGTACGGCCCGAACCCGCTCGGCCACGTCGGCAGGGTCGACCCCATCTGCCGCGTCGGCCACCCCGCCCACGTCGGCCGCCTGGCCCACACCGGTCGGCTCGCCCCGGTGGGCTGTCTTGACCGCGTCGGGCACGTCGACTCCCTCGGCTGTGTCGGCCGGCTCGGCCGCTTCGGCATGGTCGCTCTGGAGCGTCATGGGTCCCCACGCTAGCCACCGGCCGACCGCCCCCGCGGGCGCGTCGCCACGAAGTCGGCGCGGATTCGCCCCGGCGCCACCCGAATGCCAGCCGCGAGCCACCCACCGGCCTGCGCCCGGACCTGGCGGGCCCGCGGGCCGGAAAACCATGTGCTGTCCGGCAGTACGGCTGGCAGGGTCGCTCCGTGACCTTGATCCTGCCGCCCCGCATCACCGACTCCGCCGCCCGGCTCCGGGACGCCGCCCGCGCGCGCGGGCTGGACACCGTGCAGCTGGACACCTTCGCCGTGCCCGAAGGGCTGCGGGCCCGGCATCTGCATGCCGGGCCGGGATTCGCCGACGCCGTGGCGCCCCGGCTCGGGATCGGGCTACTGGAGGCCCCGGCGGACTGGCTGGCGCGGCTGCCGCGGGAGTTCACCGGCCGGGAGGTCCGCCTGGTCCCGATCCGTGAGGCCTGTGCACTGCGCCGGCCCGTCTTCGTGAAGTCGCCCAACGACAAGTCGATCCCGGCCCTGGTCTACGCCGACGGCTCCCGTCTCCCCGGCCCGGACGCCGTGGATCCCGAGACGGAGGTGCTGGTCAGCGATGTCGCAAGCTTCACGGCCGAGTACCGGACGTACCTCCTCGACGGCGCCGTGCACACCGCGAGCCGGTACGCGGAGGACGGCCGCCTGAGCCTCGGCCCTGCTGCCGACGAGGCGGTGGCCTTCGCGGAACGGCTCCCCTTCACCACCCTCCCGTCCGCGATCGTCGTCGACGTCGGTGTCGCGGACGGCCGCTGGTCGGTGATCGAGGCCAACGCCGCCTGGGCGAGCGGCACGTACGCGTGCGATCCGCAGCGCGCCCTCGACGTCGTCCTGCGCGCCGCCGCCCCGGTGCACTGCGTCGCCGACCGCGACCGGGCGTTCCTGCGCTGACGGACCGGAAGGGGCGGGGCGCCCCACGGCGCCCCGCCCCCGAAAGATCCGCCCGACCGCGTCAGCTCTTGTCGGGGCGGTCCGTCACCCGCAGGGAGTTCAGCAACGGCTTGCCGTAGCCCCCGTGCGCGACGAAGCGGACGTTGAGCACCCCGTCCGTGACCGTGACCGTGTACGTCCGGGTCAGGGCCGTGTACGTACCCGCCTCCAGCGAGATGTCCAGCGAGGGCAGAACCTGCGTGCCCTCGGCCAGGACGTCGAAGACGCGCTTGTTCGGCTTCGTCGAGGACAGCTCCGCGAAGCCGAGCTCCACGGTGTACGTGCCGTTCGGGACGTTGTCGAAGCGGTATTCGTACATGCCCTCACGGGCGTTGCGGAACAGCTTCTGCTCGGCCGTGCCGGCGATCGTGCGGCCGGTGGCGTGCACCGAGGAGTTGCCCTGGTAGCCGTACGAGCCGGCCGTGTACTTGCGGTCCGGGGACCAGCTGTCCCCCAGGGTGTCCGTGGCCGTGTAGTCGGAGCCCGCGTCCAGGGCGACCTGGTAGCGCGGGACCACGACCTTGACCGGCACGGTGAGCACCGGCGCGCGCCCACTGGCCGAGGTGATCTTCAGGTCGGCTGTCAGGACCGTCCCGGCGGTCAGGCCCTTGGTGTCCACGGCCAGGGTGACCGCGGCCTTGCCTCCCGTCGGCAGGTTCCCCGTCCCCGGGGTGGCCGTCAGCCAGGCCGCGTCCTCGGTCACCGTGAAGTCCGTGCCGAGGCCCGGGTTGGTGAGGTCGAGGGTGCGGGTCCGCTTCTGGTCGGCGGGGAGGACGACCTCCACCGCCGGCTGGGCGGCGGTGACCCGGCCCGTGCGCAGCGACTGCGTCACCGTCGTGACGTCGGCCGCCTTGACGTCCACGGTCGCCGCCGCGGATTCGTACGAGGGGGCCGCGAGGGACACCGCCCGCGAACCGGACGGGCTCTGGACGACGTATCCGCCGTCCGCCGCCGTGGTCGCCGACACCGCCGTGTCGCCGGTGCCGACGGTCACCGTGGCTCCCGCGACGCCGTTGCCGTCGTTCGCGTCGAGCACCCGGCCCGCGACCACGCCGCTCTTGGTGGTCCTGAAGGCGATGGCCAGGCCGTCGGTGACGACCGCCTGGTTGAAGGAGTACTTGAAGGCGTCCGTGCCCGCCGCGTTCTCCACGCCGACCGTGGCCGTGGAGCCGCCCTTGATGCCGGTGCCGCCCGTCCCCTTGTACGTGTACGCGACGGTGCCGTCCTCGCCGATCGCCGCCGAGAACGAGAACTTGTCGGTCTGCGCCGACCAGTGGGACACCTCGCGCCACTCGATCACGTACGTCCGGTGCGGGGCGGTGCCGGTGACGCCGGTGAAGACGCCCGAGCCGCTGCCGGCCGCGCCGACGACCAGGTCGTCCCAGAACGGGTACAGCGCCGCGTTGGGCGTGGCCGTGCTCGGGATGTCCCCGTTGATGTCACCGGTGTTGTTGCCGCCGAAGCTGACGGTGCCGTTCGTCCCGATCCAGGCCTGGCCGTACGTCTTGCCGTACAGCGGGACGGAGAACGGCAGGTCGACGCGCTCGGTGGTGTTGTCGCCGGTCAGCGCGAGCTGCCGGTCCCCCGCCGCGTACGGGCGGCTGGCCGCGGTGGAGCAGGCGTAGCCGTAGCCGTCGGTGCGCTCCGGCAGGTTGACCGCCACCGTGGTGTCGCCGGCGACGGTGGTCTGGGCACTGCCGCCGGTGACGCACCGGGAGGAGTGCGTGGCCCGTACCTCGTACGTGCCGTGCGGCAAGGTGACCTCGAAGCGGCCCTGCGCGTCGGCGGTCGCGGTCACCGGGGTGTCCGTGACGGTGACGGTGGCGCCCGCAGCGGGTCCGGCGGCCGAGGTGACGGTGCCGGTGAGCTTGCCGGAGGGGGCCTGGGTGAGGCTGAAGTCGCCGGTGGCGGTGGCGTTCTCGGTCACCGTCGCCGTGGCGGTCGCCTGGCCGTAGCCGAACTTGGCGGCCGTCAGGGTGTAGGCGCCGACCGACAGGGAGCGGAAGGTGTAGGTGCCGTCGGCCGCGGTGGTCGTCGTACGGCCGATCGGTCCGGTGGCGGTGACCTTGACGCCCGCGACGGGCTCGCCGCCGGAGCGGACGGTGCCGGAGACGGCGCCGATGGCGCCGCGCGGGGCGCCCGAGACGGCGGCGAGCGCGTCGAGCTTGCCCTCGCCGAAGACGTTGTTGTCTGCGGCGTTGCCGCCGCACTGGCCGTTGTCGGTGTCCTGGGCGGTGCCGTTCAGCAGCTGCTCGGTCTGCGCGATGTCGCCTTCGAGGGCGGGTGCGGCGGACCAGAGCAGGGCCACGGTGGCCGCGGTGTGCGGTGAGGCCATGGAGGTGCCGGAGAAGGCCTCGTACCCGCCGCCGGGGACGGAGGAGCGGACGTTCACGCCGGGGGCCGCGATGTTCGGCTTGATGATGCCGCCGGGGCCCGCACCGCGCGAGGAGAACGGTGCGATCGCGCCGTTGATGTCGAAGGCGCCGGAGCTGTAGGAGCTCGCGTAGTCGCCGGGCGATCCGCTGGTGGCGCAGCCGGGGCCGGAGTTCCCGTTGGAGAACGCGGGGAAGATGCCGGCAGCGCGCCAGGCGTCGACGATCTGCTGGTACCAGTCGTCGTGCGTCGCGCTGCCCCAGGAGTTGTTGACGATGTGCGGGGCGAGGTCGGGGCGCGGGTTCTGGCCGTTCAGGTCGGTCGGGGCGACGACCCACTGGCCGGCGGCGAGGAGGGAGGCCTCGGAGCAGGAGTTGGTCTCACAGCCCTTCGCGGCGATCCATTTGGCGCCGGGGGCCACGCCGATCTTGTTGGCGCCGCCGTCGTCGCCGACCATCGTGCCCATGGTGTGGGTGCCGTGGTCGTTGTTGTCGCAGGGGGCCGCGGTGGGACAGACGCCGGCCGGATCGAACCAGTTGTAGTTGTGGTCGTACGAACCGTCGGCGCTCTTGCCGCGGTACTGGCCGTTCACGGCCGGGTGCGTGTAGTCGACGCCGCTGTCGATGTTGGCGACGACGATGCCCTCGCCGCGCACGCCGAGCTGGTCCCAGACCTGCGGGGCCTTGATGCGGTCGATGTTCCACTCGACGGCGTCGGCGGCGGCCTTCTCCCGCTTGCCCTCGGCGGGCTTGGGGAGGGTGACCTTGTCGTCTGCGTCGATCCGGGAGACCTCGGGGCGCTGCGCGAGGGTCCCGGCGAGTTTCTGGCTGCCGACGACGCGGACGGCGTTCACGATCCAGTACGAGGTGTACTCGGCCTTCGCGCCGTCCAGGGCCTTGATCACCTCGGCCTGGCTGCGCGCGGCGTGCTGCTGTTTGGCGTGCAGAACCGTTTCTGCCTTGGCGGCCCGGGTCTTCTGCTTGCCCGCCGCCGTGAGGTCGGCGGCGCTGTCCAGGTAGACCCAGAAGGCGGCTTTGGCGGAGTCGTCGAGCTGGGCGCGGAGCTTCGGCTCGATCTTGCGCTCGGCCGCTCCGGGGGTGGGCCCGGGTTCCGGCGCGGCCGCTGCAACGCCCGCGCCGACGGGTAACAGCAGGACTGCCGTGAGAGCGGCGAGCGCCGCGCGCAAGGATCGTCGTCTGTTGCGTTGGGCCACGTGTGGTCCTCCTCGGACGCCGTGTGCAGGTTGTGCGGGAAGGGCGTGCGTGACGTGCGCGGTCATGGTGAAGGAGGGGTCATGCTCATTACAAGAGGGCCTAATGAGCCGTATGCTGCGCGCCTGGGTGGCCCTTCCGCGCCGGGCGGGCCAGCCTGAAGACATGACCGATCCAGTGCCGGGCGCCGCACCGAACGCTCCGGCCGGGCCCGGTGTCGTGCTCGCCTCGGCCCGGGGCCGGTGGATCGTGCTCGCCACCGTGCTCGGGTCGACCATGGCCCTGCTCGACTCCACCGTCGTCAACGTCGCCCTCCCCACCATCGGGGTGGACCTGGGCGCCGACCTGGCCGTCCTCCAGTGGACGGTCAACGCGTACATGCTCACCCTGGCCGGGCTGATCCTGGTCGGCGGGGCGCTGGGCGACCGGTTCGGGCGGCGCCGGATCTTCGTCCTCGGCGTGGTGTGGTTCGCGGCCGCCTCGCTGCTGTGCGGGATCGCACCCAACGCCGGGGTCCTGGTGGCCGCGCGGGCCCTCCAGGGCGTGGGCGGCGCACTGCTGACCCCCGGTTCGCTCGCGCTGATCCAGGGCTCGATCGCCGCCGAGGACCGGGCCCGGGCCGTCGGGCTGTGGTCGGGGTTCGGCGGGGTGGGCGCGGCCGTGGGGCCGTTCCTCGGCGGCTGGCTGGTGGACGGGCCGGGCTGGCGCTGGGTGTTCCTGCTGAACGTGCCGGTGGCCGCGGTGTGTGTGCCGATCGCCCTGCGGCACGTACCGGAATCGCGTGATCCGCAGGCGCACGGGCGGTTCGACGTGCTCGGCGCCGTCCTGGGGGCCGCGGCCCTCGCCCTGGTGACGTACGCGCTGATCGAGGCCCGTTCCGGGTCCCCGCTGGTGATCGTCTCGGCCGTCGGGGGCGTGCTGCTGTCCGCCGTGTTCGTGTACGTCGAGCGGCACCGGGCCGATCCGATGCTGCCGCCCGACATCTTCGCCTCCCGGCAGTTCACCGCCGTCAACGTGGTCACCCTGTTCGTGTACGCGGCCTTCAGCGGGTTCTTCTTCCTCGTCGTCCTCCAGCTCCAGGTGGTCTCCGGCTACTCGGCGCTGGCCGCGGGGGCGGCGCTGCTGCCGACGACCGCGCTGATGCTGCTGCTTTCGGCCCGGTCGGGGGCGCTCGGAGAGAAGATCGGGCCGCGGATCCCGCTCACGGTGGGGCCGCTGCTGTGCGCGGCCGCACTGCTGCTGATGCTGCGGGTGGGGCCGGACGCCTCGTACGTACGGGACGTGCTGCCGGCGCTGATCGTGATGGGCATGGGCATGGTGGCCCTGGTGGCTCCGCTGACGGCGACCGTGCTGTCCTCGGTGGACCCCGGCCGGGCGGGCCTGGCCAGCGGCATCAACAACGCGGCCGCGCGGGCGGCCGGGCTGCTGGCGGTGGCGGCGCTGCCGCTGCTGGCCGGCATGGGGCCGGACGCGTACCGCTCGGCGTCCGAGTTCGACGCCGCGTTCGGGCGGTCCATGCTGTGGTGCGCGGGGCTGCTGGTGGCGGGCGCCGCCGTGGCCTGGACCACCGTGCGCAAGCCCGTGCCGGGAGCGGGGTGCCACCCGGAGTGCCACACCTTCTGCGCGACGACATCCCCGCCGCTCGAACCCCCGAGGGCGGCGAAGCCCTGACCGGCGCGCCATGTGCTGGAGCGCCACGGCCGACCTGACGGCGGGTGCGGTCATCACCGCCGTCGGGATCGTGTGCGTGGCGCGCGTACGGCGGGCCCGCGACCTGCCCGTCGCCGCGCTGCCCCTGCTGCTGGGCGTCCACCAGCTGGTCGAGGCCGCGGTGTGGCACGCGGGCGGCGGCTGCGGCCCGGCCACCACGGCCTGGGTGGTGATCGCCCTCCCGGTGCTGCCCGTGTGGGTGCCGCTCGGGGTGCTGCTCGCGGCCGCTCCGGAGGACCGCCGCCGCCTGTGGGGGCCGGCTGCCGCCGGTCTCGCCACCGCCGCGGTGCTCTCGTACTGCCTCGCGACCCGGCCGGCGACCGCCGAGATCCGGGGGCACACCCTCGGCTACGGCGTGAATGTTCCGTGGATGCCGCTCGTCCTCGCGGGCTACCTGTTCGCCACGCTGGGCGCCCTGCTGCTGTCGGGCGACCGGCGGCTACGGCTTCTCGGTGCGGTGCTCGGCGCCGGGGCATTGGCCTGCTCAGCGCTGTGGCGGCTGGAATTCGCCTCCACCTGGTGCGCCTTCGCGGCGGTCGCGTCCCTGCTGGTCCTGGGGTGGGTACGGCGCCCGCGGCCCGGCGCCCCTGTGACATGACAGGCCGAAAGTTACCTAGACGTATGTAGTGACTTCCCATGCGACCGGCAGTAGAACTCGTTCCCATTCCGCCGAAAGTGAGGAGCGTCACATGAGTGACAAAGCCCTGCACAAATCCGGCTCCAACGGGATCTCGCGTCGTGGATTCATAGCTAGAACAAGTTCTATTCTCGGGGCGGCGGCCCTGGCCGGTCAGATCACCCCGGCGCACGCGCGGACCGTCGCCTCAGTGGCAGCGGCCGGCGGCCCCATCGACAACGGCGCGCACGTACCGGCTCTGGTGATCGGCACCGGCTACGGAGGGTCCGTAGCCGCCCTGCGACTCGCCCAGGCCGGCGTCGACGTCCACATGATCGAGATGGGCATGGCCTGGGACACCCCGGGCCCGGACGGCAAGATCTTCTGCAACACGACCAGTCCGGACCAGCGCTCCTACTGGCTGCGGACCAAGACCAAGCAGCCGCTGAGCAACTTCCTCGGCTTCCCGATCGACAAGGACATCCCCCGCTACACCGGGATCCTGGACGCCGAGGAGATGGGCGGCATCATCGTCTACCAGGGCCGCGGCGTCGGCGGCGGTTCCCTGGTCAACGGCGGTATGGCGGTCACGCCGAAGCGTGCGAACTTCGCCGCCATCCTCCCGTCGGTGAACGCCGACGAGATGTACACCACCTACTACCCGCGGGCCAATGCCGGTCTCGGGGTCGGCCTGGTCGACCCTGCCTGGTTCGACACCGTCGACTGCTACCAGTTCGCCCGCGTCGGCCGCAAGCACGCCCAGCGCTCCGGCTTCCCGTTCGTCTTCGTCCCGGACGTCTACGACTGGGACTACATGAAGCAGGAGGCCGCCGGGACCGCCCCCAAGTCCGCGGTCGCCGGGGAGATCCTCTACGGCAACAACTACGGCAAGAAATCGCTGCAGAAGACCTATCTCGCCCAGGCCAGGTCCACGGGCAAGGTCACCATCTCCCCGCTGCACAAGGTCACTTCCGTCTCCCCCGCGGCCGACGGCGGCTACACGGTCGTCATCGACCAGATCAACACCACCGGCGCCACCACCGCCACCAAGACCGTGGTCGCCGACAAGGTGTTCTTCGCGGCCGGCAGCGTCGGCACCAGCAAGCTGCTCGTCAAGCTCAAGGCCACCGGCGCACTGCCCGCCCTGAACGGTGAGATCGGCAAGGGCTGGGGCGACAACGGCAACGTCATGTGCGGGCGGGCCAACCACCTGTGGGACCCGACCGGCAAGGTCCAGGCCTCCATCCCCTGCGGCGGCATCGACAACTGGGACGCGGGCGGGGCGTTCGCCGAGGTGGCGCCGCTGCCGACCGGGATCGAGACGTACGCCTCCTTCTACCTGTCGATCACCAAGAACCCGCACCGCGCCGAGTTCACGTACAACGCGGCCTCGGGCAACGTCGAGCTGAACTGGCAGACGGCGTGGAAGCAGCCGTCCATCGACATGGCCAAGAGCATCTTCGACAAGATCAACTCCAAGGAGGGGACGATCTACCGGACGGATCTGTTCGGCACCAACAAGATCTGGGGCGACCACCTCACCTACCACCCGCTCGGCGGCGCGGTCCTGGACAAGGCCACCGACAACTACGGCCGCCTGCACGGCTACACCGGCCTGTACGTGATCGACGGCGCGCTGATCCCCGGCAACACCAGCGTCAACCCGTTCGTCACCATCACGGCGCTCGCCGAGCGCAACATCGAGAAGATCATCGCCACCGACCTGTAGGCGATCCGTACGCAGACCCGGGGCCGTCGGCGGTACCGACCGGCCCCGGACCCGTTGCCGCAACCGGCCTCAGTGCCCCGGCAGTACGCACACGCTGTCAAGGCCGAGCACGTGGTTGAGCCGGCCGAAGGCCAGCCAGGACCCGATGCTCATCGTCAGCTCCACGATCTCGAGCTGGTTGTAGTGCGCGGTCATCCGCTCCCAGAACTCCTCATCGAGGTTGTGGTGGTCGAGCGTGTACCGCTCCGCGTACTCGGCGGCCAGCCGGGTCCGTTCGTCGAACCGGTCCGTGGTGCGCCAGTCGGTGACGGCGTCGGAGAACTCCTCCTCGACCTTTTCCCCGTCCCGCTCGGTCCGCCAGTCCAGGCAGAACACGCACCCGTTGATCTGCGCGACGCGCAGTCGTGCGGCCTCGAACTCGCGCAGCCCCAGGGTGGTGTGGGCGTACACGGACAGGGAGAAGTTCGCGGCGGCCATCCCGATCCCGGGGACCATGTCGCCCCACACGTACTCGATCGGGTGCTGGCCCTCGGGTATGTCGATCCTCATGGCTTCTTCCTTCCGAGCTTGCCGATGGCGGGGCGCAGGGGGACGTCGAGGGCGTCGTAGAGGCCCGGTTCGGCCTCCACCAGCCAGTCGATGGCGCCGACCAGACGGCCGACGGCGGTGGCGTTGCCGCCTGCCGAGCGGTTCTCGCCCTCGTCGGTGGCCTCGATGGTGACCTCGATGTGCGGGCGGCCCTCGATGATCACCCGGTGGGCGCCGTCGCCGCCGTCGGGCGGTGTGGGCCAGTCGGGGGCGCAGGAGGTGTGGATGCGGGTGACGTGCTCGATGACGATGCGGGGTTCGCCCTCGACGATGCCCTGCACTTCGAAGCGGATGGCGCCCTGGGTGCCGGCCTCGAACTCGCCCATCGTGCGGGTCGTCACGGTGGTGTCGAGGGCCCGGCGGTCCACGGTCTCGCGGATCTCGTCGAGTTCGACGCCCAGGGCCCGGGCCATCATGCGGATCTGCCCGCCCCACACCATGGTCGGGACGGACGGCATCAGCATCATCGGCTCGAAGTCCATGGGCTGTCCCATGCCGACGAGGTAGCGGACGGAGTCCGGCTGGTCGTAGGTGGAGTAGTCGAATATCTCCTGGCAGCGGATGGCGTCGATGGTGCTGCCGAGTCCGCTGAGCAGGAGCGGGAGTACGTCGTTGCCCCAGCCGGGGTCGACGCCGGAGGCGAACAGCGAGCCGCCGCCCTCCGCGACGGCGGCGGCCACCGGATCGCGGAACTCGGGCGGGGCGTTGCGGTGGTCGTAGAGCGGGTAGAGGGCGGGGCTGACGACGACCGCGCCGGCCCGGACGGCCCGGGTGATGTCGGCGAGCGCGTCGTCGGGGCGGGTGTCGCCGGAGGCCGCGTAGACGACGGCCTGCGGCCCGGCGGCGAGGACCGCCTCGATGTCGTCGGTGGCCAGGACCCCGGTGTCGTGGTCGAGTTCGCCGAGCCGGCCCGCGTCGCGGCCGATTTTGTCGGGATGGTGGACGATGACGGCGGCCAGTTTCAGCGCCGGATGGGCCTCTACGGCACGGATGGCCAAACGGCCGACGTTGCCGGTACCCCAGACAACCGTGGAAATCATGCGCGGAGGGTAGCGACAGGACCTGCACGTTTCCAGAGTCGCGGGCCCCGGCCTTCGGTTACTGGTTCTGGCCGCCCAGGACGAAGAGGAGGTAGACGAAGAAGGCGAAGAGGTGGCCGACGAACAAGTAGGCGATCAGCCGAATCACCAGACCGCGCGGGAACTTGGACTGGATGTTCATGGTGGGGCTCCTGGGCTAGAGGTGGTGCGCAGTGCCGCTGCCGGCACCGCCGCCGAGGCACAGCCCGGCGAGGCTGCTCTGCAGCAGGGTGTGGACGAACAGCAGATCGGCGCCGCCCGCGGTGGCCGCGCCGATCCGGTGCGGGGTCAGCGAGTCGAAGTGCGCGCTGTCCCCCGGCTCCAGCAGGTACTCGGCCTCCGCCAGGTGCAGCCGCAGCCGCCCGTTGAGGACGTACAGCCATTCCTCGCCGGGATGGACGCGGACCAGCTCGCCCTGGCTTCGGCCGTGGGGGACGTGCACGCGCAGCGCCTGCATCCCGCGGCTTGAGCCGCCGGCCTGCCAGTACGTCCACCCGTCGGCCTCGCGGGCGCCCGGACCGCCCGCCCGTACGATGGGATCGGCGACGGCGGGGGTCTCGCCGAGCAGTTCCGAGACCGTCGTACCGTAGGTGCGGGCGAGTCCGAGAAGCAGCGGCAGCGAGGGCTGGCGCCGCCCGGTCTCCAGCCGGGACAGGTGCGCGGGCGAGAGCCGGGCCCGCGCGGCGGCGGCCTCCAGCGTGAGCCCGGCGCGGCGCCGCAGCTCACGCAGCTGGGGAGCCACGGAGGGCAGCTCGTCGGCGCCGGCGCCGAGGTCGGGGCCGACCGCTTCGTCGGGACGCTCGGGGCCTTCGGGGCCGGGGGCAGGACCGGATGTCATACCCCGATTGAGCCAGAATCCTGCCTGCCTGGCAATTTCTCTTGCCTCTGAGGCAAAAGCGGGGCCGTCCCCGTCATCCTCCGCCGAGCACCGTCTCCACCGTGTCCGCCTGTGCCGCGGTCTTGTCCGGGCGGTGCCGCAGGACCCGCGCGAAGCGCAGGGCGACCCCGGCCGGGTAGCGCGGGGAGCGCTGGAGGCCGTCGTACGCGATCTCCACGACCAGTTCGGGCCGCACCCGCACGGTGAAGCCGTCGTCCTCCACCGCCAGCTCCCGCAGCCGGCCGGTCTGCCAGCGCAGCATCTCGTCGGTGAGCCCCTTGAAGGTCTTGCCGAGCATGGCGTACGTGCCGTCGGCGGCCCGGGCCCCGAGGTGCAGGTTCGACAGCAGTCCGGTGCGCCGGCCGTGCCCCCATTCGACGGCGAGCACCACGAGGTCGAGGGTGTGCACCGGTTTCACCTTGAGCCAGTGTTTGCCGCGCCGCCCGGCCGCGTAGGTCGAGTCGAGGGCCTTGACCATGACCCCCTCGTGGCCCCGGCGCAGGGTCTCCGCCCAGAACTCCTCGGCGGCGGCCCCCTGCTCCTGCGGGTCCTCGACGACGAGCCGGCGGACCCGGGAGTCCTGCGGCACGAGGGCGGCGAGCGCCGCGTACCGCTCGCGCACCGGGAGGTCGAGGAGCACCTGGTCCCCCGCCGCCAGCACGTCGAAGAAGTACGGGACGACGGGCAGCGTCCGCCGCGCGGTCTCGACGTCGACGCGCGATCCGACCCGGCTCGCGACCTCCTGGAAGGGCACCGGCCGGCCGTCCGGCGTCTGCCCGATCACCTCGCCGTCGAGGATGAACCGCTCGCCCGGCAGCGCCCGTGCCCGCTGTGCCACCTCCGGCAGCCGGTCGGTGATCTCGTCCAGGGAGCGCGTGTACACCCGTACGTCGTCCCCGTCCCGGTGCACTTGCACGCGGATCCCGTCGAGTTTCTCCTCCACCGCGCACGGTCCGAGCGCGGCCAGGGCCTCGGCCACCGACGTGGCGGTGTTCGCCAGCATCGGCTGTACGGGCTGCCCGACGCGCAGGGTGACCCCGCGCAGGGCCGCCGCACCGTCGGCCAGCGCCGCCGCGGCCACCCGGGGCAGCGAGCCGTCGAGCATCACGGCCCGGCGCAGCTCGGCGGCCGGCACTCCGGCGGCCGCGGCGACCCCTTCCAGCGCGATCGCGTCGAGGGCGCCCTGGCGGACCTCGCCGGAGAGCAGGCTGCGCAGGAACCGCTGCTCGGGCCCGGTGGCCGCGCCGAGCAGGGCTTCGAGGATCCGGCGCCGCTCGGCCTGCGAGCCCGCGCCCGCCACGCCGGCGAACTCGGTCACCGCCGCGTCGACGGCGGTGACGGTCAGGGTGGGCTCGGCGGCGGGTTCGACCTCCCGGCCGAGCGCGCGCCAGCCGATCCCGGGCCGGCCCTGCGGAAGCCGCCCGGCGAGGTACGAGATGACCAGGCCGGCCTCCTCGGGCGGCGCCGCGGCGAAGAGCTCCGCGAGCAGGGCGGTCTTCCGGGACCGGGCGGAGGTCTCGGCGACCTCCCGGGACACGCGCGCGACCTCGGCGAGCAGCATGCCGTCATCCTCCCGCCGCCCGGCGTACGGCGCAGGTCGGGTCCGGGTACCGCAGGTGCGGTATGCCGGGCTGCCCGTGTACTCCTCGAGGAGGTGGGAGGTTCCGCCTGGGGGCGCTCAGGGCTCGACGGCCCGGCGTCTAGGGTTCCCGTATGAAGCTCCGATCGCCGAAGCTCCGGCTGCCACGGCGCCGCCGAAGCCGCCTGCTCGCGGGTGCCGCCGCGCTCGCCGTCGTCGCGGGGGCCGGTACGTGGACCGCCGCCGCGTCCGGCGGGGCGCCCCCCGTGCACCGCCAGGACCGGACGGTGGAGATGCCCGGCGCCGGGATCGACACCTCGTACTTCACGGCCGGCGGCGGGGGCAAGCGCCCCGCCGTGCTGCTCGGGCACGGTTTCGGCGGCAGCAAGGACGACGTCCGCGCGCAGGCCGAGCAGCTGGCCCGGGACGGGTACGCCGTCCTGACCTGGTCGGCCCGCGGCTTCGGCCGCACCGGCGGGCAGATCGGGCTGAACGACCCCGAGCACGAGGTCAAGGACGTGTCGCGGCTCGTCGACTGGCTCGCGCAGCAGCCCGAGGTGCGGCTCGACGGGAACGGCGATCCGCGCGTCGGCGTCGCCGGAGCCTCGTACGGCGGGGCGATCTCGCTGCTCGCCGCCGGATACGACCGGCGGATCGACGCGATCGCCCCGCAGATCACGTACTGGAACCTCGCGGACTCGCTCTTCCCGCAGGGCGTGTTCAAGAAGCTGTGGGCGGGGCTGTTCTTCACCACCGGTTCGGCCGACGGGATGCAGCCCGGGGCGCTGCCGACGGGCAGTCCCGGGGCGGCGGCCGCCCCCGGCTCCTCCGAGGCCGCCACCGCCTGCGGGCGGTTCCGGCCCGAGCTGTGCGCCATGTACGAGCGGGTCGCGGTGGCCGGTAAGCCCGACGCCGAGGCCCGCGCCCTGCTGGAGCGGCGCAGCCCGTCGGCGGTCGGCGACCGGATCAAGGTGCCGACCCTGATCGTGCAGGGCCAGGAGGACTCCCTCTTCCCGCTGGATCAGGCCGACGCCATGGCGAAGGCGATCGCGGCGAACGGTGCGCCCGTCTCCGTGGACTGGGCGGCCGGCGGGCACGACGGCGGCATGCGCGAGTCCGGCCGGGTCGAGGCCCGGGTGGCCGCCTGGTTCGACCGCTACCTGAAGGACGACGGGGGCGCGGACACCGGCCCGGCCTTCCGGGTCTCGCGCTCCGGCGGCATCTCCTCCACCGACGGGGCGGTCCAGTTGCGCGGCGCGAGCGGCGAGCGCTACCCGGGGCTGACGTCCGGTCCCCGGGAGTTCGCCCTGAGCGGCCGGGAGCAGAGCTTCGCCAATCCGGCGGGCGGCGCTCCGCCCGCGCTGTCCTCCCTGCCGGGGATCGGCGGGCAGCTCGCCGCGTTCGGGGCCGGGCTCTCGCTGGACTTCCCCGGGCAGAACGCCCGGTTCGAGTCGCAGCCGCTGACCGAGGAGGTACGGATCACCGGGACGCCGACCGTCACCCTCAGCGTGAGGTCGACGGCTGCGGACGGTTCGGCCGTCCTGTTCGGCAAGCTGTACGACGTCGGGCCCGACGGGCGCCAGGCGGTGCTGCCGAGCCAGCTGGTCGCCCCGGTGCGGGTGGAGAACGCGCAGCAGGGGGCGACGGTGGAGCTGCGGCTCCCCGCCGTCGACCACGCCGTGGAGGCCGGGCACCGGCTGCGGCTCGTCGTCGCCGCCACCGACCTCGGCTACGCGTCCCCGGCCGCGCCGGCCACCTATACGGTCACGGCGCAGGGCGCCCTGGCCGTTCCGGTGGCCGACGGGGTACGGACGGCCTCGGCGGGGCTGCCCGCGTGGACCTGGGGGCTGCCGCTGAGTGCTGCGCTGCTGGCCGCGGCGCTGCTGGGGATCCGGAGGACCGGCCGGGAGGGTGCGGGGGCGCGGGGCGGGGGACCGCAGCCCGACCCCGCGCTGGCCGGCGTACCGCTTGAAATCACCGGTCTGACGAAGCGGTACGGAGGCGCACAGGGCCGGTACGCGGTGCGGGACCTGTCGTTCCGGGTGGAGAAGGGGCAGGTCCTGGGCCTGCTCGGGCCCAACGGCGCCGGCAAGACGACCACACTGCGGATGCTGATGGGGCTGATCTCGCCGGACGCCGGGGAGATCCGGGTGTTCGGACACGCAGTACGGGCCGGGGCTCCGGTGCTGTCGCGGGTCGGGGCGTTCGTCGAGGGGGCCGGTTTCCTGCCGCACCTGTCGGGGCGGGCCAACCTGGAGCTGTACTGGCAGGCCACCGGCCGCCCGGCCGGGGACGCGCACATGGCGGAGGCCCTGGAGATCGCCGGCCTGGGCGATGCGCTGGAGCGCGCGGTGCGCACGTACTCGCAGGGCATGCGGCAGCGGCTCGCGATCGCGCAGGCCATGCTCGGGATGCCGGACCTGCTGATCCTCGACGAGCCGACGAACGGTCTGGACCCGCCGCAGATCCGGGAGATGCGGGACGTGATGATCCGGTACGCGGCGGGCGGGCGGACGGTCATCGTCTCCAGCCATCTGTTGTCGGAGGTCGAGCAGTCGTGCACCCACCTGGTGGTCATGGACCGCGGACGGCTCGTACAGGCAGGCGAGGTCGCGGAGATCACGGGTGGCGGGGACGTGCTGCTGGTGACGCTGGCCGAGCCGGTGGACGAAGTGGTCGTGGGGAAGGTGGCCGCGCTGGAGGGAGTGGGTTCCGTGGCGGCGGCCGACGACGGGCTGCTGGTACGGCTTGAGGGAGCGACGGCCGCCGGGCTGATCGCCGAGCTGGTACGGCTGGAGGTGCCGGTGTCCGCAGTGGGGCCGCACCGCCGGCTCGAGGACGTGTTCCTCACCCTGATCGGAGGTGCGGCGTGAGCGCCGTGACGGAGACCGTGACAGAGGTGGCCCCCGGCTACCGGGCAAGCCGTACGCTGCCCCTGCGCGTGGAGGCGCTGCGCCAGTGGCGCCGGCGGCGGACGCTGGTGATGGCCGGGGTACTGGCCGCCCTCCCGTTCGTCATGATCATCGCGTTCGCGGTGGGCGGCGGGCAGGACGGCGGCCGGGGCGGCGGAGACGGCCGGATCACGCTCATCGACACGGCCACGGCCTCGGGCGCGAACTTCGCGGCCACCTGCCTGTTCGTGTCGGCCGGCTTCCTGCTGGTGGTGCCGGTGGCGCTGTTCTGCGGGGACACGGTCGCCTCGGAGGCCAGCTGGTCCTCGCTGCGCTACCTGCTGGCCTCGCCGGTGCCGAGGGCCCGGCTGCTGTGGAGCAAGCTGGTGGTGGCGCTGGGCTTCAGCCTGGCGGCGATGGTCCTGCTGCCGGTGGTGGCGCTGGCGGCGGGCACGGCCGCGTACGGGTGGGGGCCGCTGAAGCTGCCCACGGGTGGCTCGTTGGCGGCCGCGGACACCGTGCCGCGCCTCGCCCTGGTGGTGGCCTTCGTCTTCGTGTCGCAGCTGGTCACGGCCGGGCTGGCGTTCTGGCTGTCGACCCGGACGGACGCGCCTCTGGGCGCGGTGGGCGGGGCGGTCGGCCTGACGATCGTCGGTAACGTGCTGGACGCGGTGACGGCGCTCGGATCGTGGCGGGAGTTCCTGCCCGCGCACTGGCAGTTCGCGTGGGCGGACGCGCTACAGCCGCAGCTGGAGTGGGGCGGGATGGTCAAGGGGACGGCGGTGTCGGTGGCGTACGCGCTGGTGCTGTTCGCGCTCGCGTTCCGCGGGTTCGCCCGCAAGGACATCGTGTCCTGAGCCGTCGCCCCGTGTGTGGGCCGTCCGTGGCAATGGGGTGCGCGCCCGCGTGCGCCTGCCGTCCGGGCGCCCCCGGCGCGCTGAACAATCGCGGTCGTCACGACGTACGGACGCGTCTGCGCGGCACCAAGGGGTACCACCGATGCACACACCAGGACTTCCGGCTCGCAGGGCCCTGCTGACCGGTGGCCTCGCGGCTGCGGCCGCCGTGCTCTCGGGATGCTCGTCCCCGAGGGCGCCGCGGGTGGCGACCGCAGCCCCGCCGCCGCGGCCGGCCACACCCGAGGCTGCGTTCGCGCGCCTGATGGAAGGCAACAGGCGCTGGGTGAGCGGAAACCTCGAACACCCCGACCGCGATCCCGAGCGGCGCGAGCTCGTCGCCGAGGCACAGGACCCCTTCGGCGTGGTCCTGTCGTGCATCGACTCCCGGGTGGCGCCCGAGCTGATCTTCGACACCGGGCTCGGCGACCTGTACGTCCTGCGTACGGGCGGGCAGGCGGTCGGCCCGGTCGTGACCGGTTCCGTCGAGTACGGGCCCATGACGGGCAGCACTCCGCTGGTCGTCGTGCTCGGGCATCAGCGCTGCGGCGCGATCGAGGCCGCGTACAAGTCGCTGAAGGGCGGCACGCCGCTGCCCGGCAATCTGCAGGCCATCGCCAAGGCCATGGTGCCCGCGTACGAGCTGACGGCGAAGAACCCCGGCGCCGACCCCGTCGACACCATGACCCACCACCAGATCAAGGTGACCGCGGACGATCTGCGGGCCAACGCCGACCTGGGGCCCCTCGTGAAGAAGGGCGCCCTGGCCGTCGTAGGCGCCTACTACTCGCTGGACACGGGCAAGGTGGAGGTCCTGACGGGTGCGCCTGCCTGAGCCCGCCCCGCCGAAACGCCGCGCCGCGCCGCGGCTCACGCCCCCGCGATCGCGTCGATCTCCGCCAGCAGTTCGGGCTCCAGCGGGCGGTCGGCGACGGCCGCGTTGGCCCGTACCTGCTCGGGGGAGGTGGCGCCCGCGATGACGGAGGAGCAGCCCGGCTGGGCGGAGAGCCAGCCGATGGCGAGCTCGAGGACGCTGCGGCCGTGCTTGTCGGCGACGGCGGCCAGCGCCTCGACCGTGTCGAGCCGCCCTTCGGTGAGGTACGCGTCGCGCCCCTCCAGGCGTGAGCCGGCCGGCACCGGGGCACCCCGGCGGATCTTGCCGGTCAGCAGGCCGTTGGCGAGCGGGAAGTACGGGAGCACGCCGAGGCCGTAGTGCACGGCGGCCGGGACCAGCTCGGCCTCCGCGTTCCGCTGGAGCAGCGACCATTCGTTCTGTGCCGACACGAACGGGGCCGCGCCCGTCTCGCGGGCGACGTGGGCGGCTTCGGCGAGCTGCCAGCCGCTGAAGTTGGAGTGGCCGATGTAGCGGATCTTGCCCTCGGCGACCAGCTCGGTGAGCGCGGCCAGGGTTTCGGCGACGGGGGTGGCCGGGTCGGGGCTGTGCAGCTGGTAGAGGTCGATGTGGTCGGTGTCCAGGCGGCGCAGGGACTCCTCGACGGCCCGCCGGATGTACGCGCGGCCGCCGCGGGATCCGGCGGCGGGCCCGTACTCCATGTCCATGCCCGCGTAGCCGAACTTGGTGGCGAGGACGACCTGGTCGCGGCGGCCCTTGAGGGCCTGTCCGAGGTGGCGCTCGGAGCCGCCTCGGCCGCCGTAGATGTCGGCGGTGTCGAGGAGGGTGATCCCCGCGTCGAGCGCGGCGTCGACGACGGCGCGGGTCGCCTGGGCGTCGAGGCGGCCGCCGAAGTTGTTGCAGCCGAGCCCGACGGCGGAGACCTGAAGACCTGAACTGCCCAGCGGGATGTAGCGCATGCGTTTCGTTCCTCCGCGTTCGTACGGCACCTGATCGACGAAGTGATCAGTCTAGGCACGCCGGTTCGGCGGAAGCTGCCCTTCCTCCCTCGTCACACCGTCCGGCCCGCCCCTGCGGACGGCTCTGCCGCCGTGATGCGCGGCGGCTTGAACCCGGCCGCGACGAAGGCCTCCGTGACCGCCCGGGTCACGGCCGGCTCGGCGTCCGCGTCGATCAGGGCCAGGGCCGAGCCGCCGAAGCCGCCGCCGGTCATCCGGGCCCCGTACGCGCCCGCCGCGTCGGCGGTGGCGACCGCCAGGTCGAGCTCGGCGCAGGACACCTCGTAGTCGTCCCGCAGCGAGGCGTGGCCCTCGGTCAGCAGCGGGCCCGCCTCCCGCAGCCGTCCGGCGCGCAGCAGTTCCTCCACCCGTACGACCCGTTCGTTCTCGGTGACGACGTGCCGGACCCGTTTGCGCCGGACCGGGTCGCCGAGGCGGGCCAGGGCCTGCTCCAGCTCCTCGTACGGGAGGTCGCGCAGGGCGGGCAGCCCGAGCTCGGCGGCCGCCCCGTGGCAGGAGGCGAGGCGCTCGGCGTAGGCCCCGTCGGCCAGGTCGTGCTTGACCCGGGTGTCGATGACCAGGAGGCGGAGGCCCGCCGCCGCGCAGTCGAAGGGGATGTGCCGCTGTTCGAGGGTGCGGGTGTCCAGGTGGAGGGCGTGGCCCTCGGTGGCGCAGGCCGAGGCCGTCTGGTCCATCACCCCGCAGGGCACGCCGACGTAGGCGTTCTCGGCACGGCGGGCGAGCGCGGCCAGTTCGGTGCCGGTGAGCGGGATCCCGTACAGGTCGGTGAGTGCCAGGGCGGTGGCCACCTCCAGGGCGGCAGAGGAGGACAGCCCGGCGCCGGTGGGCACGTCGGAGCGGATGTGCAGCTCCGCGCCGCCGACCGGAAGGCCGGCGTCCAGCAGGGCCCACAGCACCCCGGCCGGGTACGCGGCCCAGCCTGCGGCGCCGGTGGGCGGGCGGGCCGGGTCGAGGTCGGCGGGGCGGACGGTGACCACGCCGGAGGGGACGTCGGCGGAGTGGAGCCGGAGGATCCCGTCGGCGCGCCGGGCGGCGGCGACCTGCGTGCGCTGCGGGAGCGCGAAGGGCAGGGCGAAGCCGTCGTTGTAGTCGGTGTGTTCGCCGATGAGGTTGACCCGGCCCGGAGCCGCCCAGACTCCCTCGGGCGGGGACCCGTACAGCCGGCGGAACCCGTCCGCGGCGGCCTGGTTCACCGGCTCGCCACCGTTCATCGGCTCGCCGCCCTTCATCGGCTCGCCACCTCGCGCAGCCGCGCGGCCGCGTCCTCGGGCCGGACGTCGTTCATGTAGGCCTCCATCCCGGATTCGGTTCCCGCCAGGTACTTGAGCTTGTCAGCGGTGCGGCGGACCGTGAAGAGCTCCAGGTGGAGCGCGAAGTCGGCCCGGCCCTCACCGGAGGTCGGCGCCTGGTGCCAGGCGGAGATGTACGGGGTGGGCCCGGGTGTCCCGAACAGCCGGTCGAAGCGGCGCAGCAGCTCCAGGTAGAGGCGGGGGAACTCGGCGCGGGCCGCGTCGTCCAGCGTGGTCAGGTCGGCGGTGCGGCGGTGCGGATAGAGGTGGACCTCGTACGGCCAGCGCGCGGCGTAGGGCACGAAGGCGGTCCAGTGCTCCCCTTCGAGGACCACTCGGGTGCCCTCGGCGCGTTCGGCGGCGAGCACCTCCTCGAAGAGGTTGCCGCCGGTGCGGGCGCGGTGGGCGGCGACGGTGGCGAGCATGCGGGTGGTGCGCGGGGTGATGAAGGGGAAGGCGTAGATCTGGCCGTGCGGGTGCGCGAGGGTCACGCCGATCTCGGTGCCGCGGTTCTCGAAGCAGTAGATCTGCCGGACCCCGTGGTGGGCGGAGAGCTCGGCGGTGCGGTCGGTCCAGGCGGCCAGGACCAGCGCGGCGCGCTCCTCGTCGAGCTCGGCGAAGGAGGTCAGGTGGTCGGGGGTGAAGCAGATGACCTCGCAGCGGCCGGTGTCGCCGGCGAGGGAGGGGAAGCGGTTCTCGAAGACGACCACGTCGTAGTCGGGGGCCGGGATCTCGCTCGCGCGTCCCTCGGTGGAGGGGCACAGCGGGCAGGCGTCGGCGGGCGGGAGGTAGGTGCGTCCCTGGCGGTGGGAGGCGATGACGACGGCGTCGCCGAGCAGCGGGTCGCGGCGCACCTCGGAGGAGGTGGCGGACGCGTCGAGGGGGCGGGTGTCGGGGACGGCGCGGGCCGCGCCGTCGTCGGCGTCGTAGTACAGGATCTCGCGGCCGTCGGCCAGGCGGGTGCTCGTTCGCTTCACGGGAAGAGCTTCTCTCAAGGGATGGTCACCGGAGTTCGCCGGGGTCCTCGCGGTTCGCGGGGTTCGCCGGGGTTCATTCGAGGGTGACGACGGTGGGGCGGCCGAGGTCGGGGCGGTCGCGCAGCGGCAGATCGGCGCCGGGGCGCTCCAGCTCGAGGAGGACGATCTCGTTCCGGCCGCTCCGCCACAGGGGCGCGGGGGCGTACAGGGTGCGCTGCGGTCCGCGCGGGGTGTCGTAGTGGCCGAGGAGGAAGCCGTTCAGCCAGACGAGGCCGGTGCCCCAGCCGGAGAGGTCGACGAATCCGTCGGCGGGGGCGTCCGGGAGGGCGTGGGTGAAGCGGTGGAAGGCCGGGCGGCCCGCTTCGGGGGTGTCGGGTGTGTCGGGCGACCAGTCCAGGCCGGTCGGGTCGGTGAGCGGGAGCGTCCGGATCTCCCACTCGAACAGCTGCTGGTGGCCATGGCGGACACCGCGCCAGATGCCCTTGCGGTCGTCGAGGAGCGGGCCGTAGTTGACCCGGCCCTGGGCGCGGACGAGGACGTCGAGGACGACCCCCGCCTCGCCGACGGGCAGGTCGAGGCCCTCGTCCGGCCGGTTGCGATCGAGGACGCCGAGGGGCTCCCCGTCGGCGAACACGTACGCCCGGTCGCCGAGGCCGTCGATCCGGACGGGCATGGCGGGGCGCGGGCCGGTGACGGTGGTGCGGTAGTGGATCATGCCGTGGGCCTGGCCGAGCTTCTCCATGGACTCGGGCGCGGGGCGCAGCACGGGCTCCCCGCCCAGCAGGTCGAGGTGGTCCAGGAGCGGAGCGGTGCCGGCGGGGACCGCAAGGGCGGGAGTGATACGGGGCGGCGGTTCGGGCAACGGCCCGTCGGGCAGCGGCACGTACTTGCCGATGACCTCGCGGAACGCGTGGAACTTGGGGGTGAGTTCGCCGGCCTCGCCGATCGGGGCGTCGTAGTCGTAGCTGGTGACGGTGGGCTCGTAGCCGGGGTCGCCGGGCCGCGACCCGGTGTGGTTGGCGCCCGCCCAGAAGCCGAAGTTGGTGCCGCCGTGGGCCATGTAGAGGTTGACGGAGGCGCCGGTGGCGAGGAGTTCGTCGAGGGACTGCGCCGCGTCCTCGACGGCACGGACGTGGTGGTCCTCGCCCCAGTGGTCGAACCAGCCGATCCAGAACTCCATGGCGGCGAGCGGGCCGGTCCGCTGGTAGCGGCGCAGGTGGGCGAGGCGTTCGGCGGGCCGGGCACCGAAGGTGGCGGTGGCGAGCCGGCCCGGGAGCATGCCGCCCTGGAGCATGGCGTCCTCGGGGCCGTCGGCGGTGAACAGGAGGCAGTCCACTCCGCGTTCGACCAGGGCCTGTTCCACATGGGCGCGGTAGCGGGTGTCGTTGCCGTACGAGCCGTACTCGTTCTCGATCTGTACGGCGACGACCGGACCGCCGCGGCTCGCGAGCAGCGGCAGCAGCTCGGCGGCGACGAGGTCGAACCAGCCGTCGGCCTCGGCCTCGAAGCGGGGGTCGGAGCAGCGCAGGTGGAGGCCGTCGACGGCGAGGAGCCGGGCGGGCAGGCCGCCGAAGTCCCATTCTGCGCAGATGTACGGGCCGGGGCGGACGACGGCGTCGAGGCCGAGGTCCTGGGCGGTGCGCAGGAAGCGGCCGAGGTCGCGCGGCCCGGTGAAGTCTGCCTTGCCGGGGGCGGTCTCGTGGAAGTTCCAGGGGACGTACGTGTCCACGGTGTTGGCACCCAGGGCGCGCAGCCGCCGCAACCGGTCCTCCCACAGGTCGGGATGGACACGGAAGTAGTGCAGGGCCCCCGAGACGATGCGGTGGGGGCGGCCTGCGCGCCGGAATCCGTCCTGGTCGTACGTGAGCATGCGCTGACTCCCGAGAGAGGTCGTGATGCCGTGAGGTGCCGGACGCCGCCGAATATATGAACGCACCGTCCACGCCGTCAATGACCGGTTGAGCGGAAACGATCGAAACGATCGGTTCGGTTCTCTATGATGGCGATGCAGACACGGATACGGATACCGAGACGGACACCGTCGGAAGACTGCAGGGGGCAGGGAAACCTTGAGACCACATGTGGACCAGCGCCAGGCGCAGGTGCTCGCGCTGGTGCGGGCCCGGGGCAGCGTGCGCGTGGCGGATCTGGCACAGGAGCTGGGCGTCTCGCCGGTCACCTTGCGGCGCGACATCGAGGCGATGGCGGCCCGGGGCGAGATCCACCGGATGCACGGGGTGATCAGCCGGGTGGAGGCCGGGCGGCCGGGCGCTTCGGCGGGCCCGGTGCCGGTCCCCGGGCCGGGCGGGAGCCGGTCGCCGGCCCCGGCGGAGGCCGAGGGCCTGGTGATCGGGATGGTGGTGCCGACCACCGAGTACTACTACGCGGAGGTCGTACGCGGAGCCCGCGAGGTGGTGGAGGCGCGGGGCGCGCGGCTGACCGTGGGCCTGACCCGGTACCTGCCCGGCGAGGACCGGACGCAGGCCGACCGGCTGCTGTCCACCGGGGCGGACGGGCTGCTGCTCACCCCGAACTGGGATGCCGGTTCGCCCGGCCCCGGGGAGGGGGCGTGGACGGCGGAGCTGCCGGTTCCGACGGTGCTGGTGGAGCGGTGGGCCCCGCCCGGACATCCGGCCGCGGCCCTGGACCGGGTGGCCTCCGACCATGCGTACGGCGCTGCGACGGCGGTGCAGCACCTGGTGGAACGGGGCCACCGGCGGATCGCGCTGGCCAGCCGTGCGACGCCGACGACGCCGCGGCTGCGGGCCGGGTACGAGGCGGCGGTGGCCGCGCTCGGACTGGAGCCGGCGCCGCCGTGGCCGGCGGCAGGGCCGGGCCCGCTCTCGGACGCGGACCTGTTCGCGCGGACGCTGGACTACCTCTGTGAGGCGGTGACGGCGGGCGGGGTGACCGCGGCCCTGATCCACAGCGACACCGACGCGATCATGCTGATCCCGAGACTCCAGGCGCGTGGGGTCCGGGTGCCGGAGGACCTCGCGATGATCACGTACGACGACGAGGTGGCGGGGCTGGCCGACGTACCGCTCTCGGCGGTGGCGCCGGCCAAGCACGAGGTGGGGGCGCGGGCCGCGGGGTTGCTGCTGGACCGGCTGACGGCGGCGGGCGAGGGGCAGGGGGCGGGGCAGCAGGCGGGGTCGCGGCAGCATCTGGAGCTGCTCCCCCGGCTGACGATCCGCTCATAAGGAACAGGATGGGGACTCTCGGAGCGATCGTTTCGATCGAGTTGCGCATTCGCTCTTGACGGTGTGCTTGTTCGCACAAAAGATGGGCCTCGTTCTCCCATCCGCCGCCGTCTGCGGTCGTCCGTAGGAGTCACACCATGTCGCGCAGCTTCCGTTCCTTCCGCATGCCCCGATTCGTCCTGACCGCCTCGGTCGCCTCGCTCGCCCTGCTCGCCACCGCGTGCGGCGGGGAGGCGGAGCCGGGCGCGGCCGGGGCGGCCGGCGGCTCGCCGGAGCAGCCGGTCACCGTCACGTACTGGTCCTCGTCCGCGGGTGCGCAGCAGACGGCGGACGCCTTCAACAAGACGCACCCGAACATCCAGGTGCAGTTCTCGGCGGTGCCGGGCGGGCCCGACGGGGCGGCCAAGCTGGCCAATGCGGTCAAGGGCGGCAACGCGCCGGACATCGCGACGATGGACTACTCGGCGCTCCCGGAGTTCGCGAGCGGCGGCAATCTGGAGGACCTGAGCGCGACGTCCGGGAAGCTGGTCTCCGAGAAGTTCCCCGAGGCGGTGCAATCATTGGTGAAGCTGGGCGGCAAGACGTGGGCCGTGCCGTTCGACGTCACCCCGCTCGAACTCTTCTACCGGAAGGACATCTTCGAGAAGCACGGGGTGGCCGTGCCGAAGACGTGGGACGAGTACAAGGCGGCCGCGGAGAAGATCAACCAGGCCGACTCTTCGGTGAAGATCACCAACTTCGGCGGCGGCGACCCGGCGGTGCTGGCGGGCCTCTCCTGGCAGGCGGGCGCCCGGTGGTACGGCACCGAGGGCGACAAGTGGAAGATAGCGATCAACGACCCCGCCTCGAAGAAGGTGGCGGAGTACTGGAACGGCCTGATGGCATCGGGGGTGGCCTCGAAGACCCCGCTGTGGGGCGAGGGCGAGGCGAAGGAACGTTCGTCCGGGCAGGTCGCGACCGTCATCGGTGCAGCCTGGACCGCGGGCACCTTCCTCGCGAACTACCCGGACCTCAAGGGGAAGTGGGGCATCGCCCCGCTCCCGACCTGGGACGGCAAGCCCGCCACCGGCATGTACGGCGGCACCTCTTACATCGTGCCGAAGGGCAGCAAGCAGACCAAGGCGGCGGCGGAGTTCATCAAGTGGGTCACCACCGACCCGGAGGCGATCAAAGCCCGGCTCAGCTCGCTCAAGTCGCCGAGCAGCGCCCTGCCGGCCAACGCCGAGATGCGGGCCGAGGCGGCGAAGCTGTTCGACACGACGTACTTCGAGGGGCAGGATCCGTACGGCCTGGCCGGCGCCGCAGCGGCCACCATCGTGCCGGGCTGGACGTGGGGCCCGGTCCACCTCCAGGTCAACTCGGCGCAGAACGCGGCCGGCCCGGACCTGGTCAAGGCCCTCGGCGAGGGCCAGTCGGCCGCCGAGAAGGCCATCAAGGACCGCGGCCTGGGCCTGGCCGGCTGATGCCGCGCACCAACTCCGCCGACGCCGCCGGCCCCACTGGCCCTACTGGCCCCGCGGGCCTGAGTGATTCGACTGGTTCGACCGGCGACTCGGCAGCCGGACAGCGCTCCGCGCAGCCGGCCGACGTCGGCCGCACCGCAGGAGGCCGCGGCGTCGGCCTGCGCTCACAGGCGCCCCGACCGGCAGGCGCATCCCGCCCGGCGCGGTCACCCGACCCGGGTCGAACCGCCGGAGGTGCCGGCGCTGGTGCCGGCGCTGGTGCGGCCGCCTGGTTCATGGCCCCCTTCTTCCTCCTCTTCGCCGTCGTGACCCTCGCCCCCATCGGGTACGCCGCCTGGCTCAGCCTCTTCCGCGAGGAGCAGTCCGGCCTCGGATTCGGCGGAGCCCGGCAGGTCTTCAGTGGAATCGGGAACTACACCGAGGCTCTGTCCGATCCCCTCTTCCTGGCCTCCTTCCGCCACGTCGCCGTCTACTGCCTTCTCTACATCCCCGTCATGGTCGGCGGTGCCCTGGTCCTCGCCCTGCTCCTGGACTCCGCCCTCGCCCGTGCCCGGCGGTTCTTCCAGATCGCCTTCTACCTGCCGCACGCCGTCCCCGGCCTGATCGCCGCGATGATCTGGCTCTACCTCTACACGCCCGGCCTCAGTCCCGTCCTCGACGTCCTCGACTCGGCCGGGATCTCCTGGAACTTCTTCGGCCGTGACGAGGCCCTGCTGTCGGTGGTCAACGTCTCGGCCTGGCAGTGGACGGGCTACAACATGATCATCTTCTACGCCGGGCTCCAGGCCATCCCCCGCGAGACCCTCGAGGCCGCCACCATGGACGGCGCCGGAGCCATCCGCACCGCCTTCCAGGTGAAGGTGCCGGGCATCCGGCCGACCCTCGTGCTGACCGTCCTGTTCACCTGCGTCGGCGCCGTCCAGCTCTTCGACGCCCCGCAGTTGCTCCAGCTCCGGACCACCGAGATGGGCGAGTCCTGGTCCCCCACCATGTACATCTTCAGCGCCGCGTTCAAGGGCCACGACTACGGGCTGGCGGCCGCGAGCGCGCTGCTCCTCGCCCTGGTCGCCGGCGCCGCCTCCTACGTCGTCACGAAGCTCGGCAACCGCTGGAGGTCTGCATGACCGCCTCGCTCGCCCCGGCCGAGGCCGCGCGCCCGGCCCGCGGCCCTGCCCCCGCCGCTGCCCCCGGCCCGGCCCCGACCCGCCTCGCGCCGAGGAGCGCCCTGCTCTCCCGTACCGCCGTGAACGCGGCGCTCCTCCTCGTCGCGGCCTACACCCTGATGCCCCTCGCCTGGCTGGTCCTGGCCGCCACCAAGAACCGCCGCGACCTCTTCGCCACCGCCCCCTACGCCCCGGGGGACTTCAGCCTCCTCACCAACCTCGGCGAGGTCTTCACGTACGACGACGGCATCTTCGGCCGCTGGCTCGCCAACAGCCTGCTCTACACCGTCGTCGGCTCCACCCTCTCGGCCCTCGTCAGCGTGGCCTGCGGCTACGCCTTCCACGCCTACGAGTTCCGGCACAAGGAGAAGCTCTTCGGTGTCGTCCTCGCCGGGATCCTGGTCCCCGCCACCGTGCTCCAGCTGCCGCTGTACCTGATGGCCTCGGCCCGCGGCGCCGTGAACACGTACTGGGCCTACCTGGTGCCCGCCCTGGTCAACCCCTTCGGGGTGTACCTGGCCCGGGTGTTCGCCGAGGGCTACGTCCCCGACGAGGTGCTGGCGGCCGCCCGCGTCGACGGCGCGGGTGAACTGCGGCTGTTCGCGCACGTGTCGTTCCCGATGCTGTGGCCGGGGTTTGTGACCATCTTCCTGTTCACCTTCACGGCCATCTGGAACAACTTCTACGGCGCGCTGACCATGCTGAACGACGAGCGGCTCTACCCCGTCAGTCTGGGCCTGTTCATGTGGAACCGCAGCGTCTACCAGCAGCCCGAGCTCTATCCCCTGGTGATCACCGGTTCACTCGTCGCCGTCGTCCCGCTCGTACTGGCCTTCCTCGGGCTGCAGCGGTTCTGGCGCTCGGGTCTCACCGCAGGAGCCGTCAAGTGACCCACCGCCTCCTCCCCCGGCGGCGCCCCGCCACGGTGCTCGCCATGAGCCCCGGCACCCGGGCCGCCGTCCTCAGCGGCCGGATGCTGCCCGCGCTCGTCCGGGTCGCCGATGTGGACGCCGATCTGCTGCTGACCGGCTTCGACCACGACGAGCCCGAGCTCCACCGCCGCCTCGCAGAGGCCGAGGTGCTGTTCACCGGCTGGGGCTGTCCGCCGCTCGACGCCGAGGCGCTGGACCGGATGCCGCGGCTGCGCGCCGTGGTGCATGCCGCCGGCAGCGTCAAACAGCATGTCACGGAGGCCTGCTGGGAGCGCGGGCTGCTGGTCTCCAGCGCCGCCGCCGCCAATGCCGTGCCGGTCGCCGAGTACACGCTCGCCGCGATCCTGTTCGCCAACAAGCGGGTCCTGGAATCCGCCCACGCCTACCGGGCGGCGCGCGGCCCGATCGACCTGCTGCGCCGCTACCCGGCCGTCGGCAACTACCACCGCACCGTCGGCATCGTCGGCGCCTCGCTCATCGGCCGGCGCGTCATGGGGCTGCTGCGCCCCTTCGACCTGCGGGTGCTCGTCCACGATCCGTACGCCGACCCGGCCGAGCTCGCCGCTCTGGGCGGCGAGTGTTGCGCGCTCGACGAACTGCTGCGCCGCAGCGACGTGGTGAGCCTGCACGCTCCCGCGCTCCCCCAGACCCGCCATCTGCTGGACGCCGCCCGGCTGGCGCTGATGCCGGACGGCGCGACGCTCGTCAACACCGCGCGGGGCTCGCTCGTCGACACCGTGGCGCTGACCGAGGAACTGGTCGCGGGACGGCTGCACGCCGTACTCGACCACACCGAGCCCGAGGTGCTGCCCACCGGCTCCCCGCTGTACAACCTCCCGAACGTGCTGCTCACCCCGCATGTGGCGGGCTCGCTGGGCGGGGAGCTGGACCGGCTGGCCGCAATGGCGGTCGAGGAGCTGGAGCGGTACGCCATGGGCCTGGGCTTCCGCTACGCCGTCGACCGCGGGCGGCTCGTCTACTCGGCCTGAGGCGCAGTCGCCGTCGCGGTCGCCGTCGCCGTCGCCACCAGGCTCTCCAGGTACTCCCGGCCCCGCGCCAGCTGCCCCGGCAGCTCGGCGGCGCCGGGATACCAGCGCTTCTCGTACTCCCAGCAGAGCCAGCTGTCCGGCGGTACGGCGGCCACCGCCTCGGCGAGCGGCAGCGCTCCGGCGCCGAGCCCGAGGGGGGTGAGCTCCTGCGCCGACGCCACATCCTTCACCTGTACGTAGCCGAGGTGCCGGGCCAGGGCCCGCCGCGTCTCGGCCGGGGACTCGCCCCCGAGCCAGGTGTGCAGTACGTCCCACAGCGCGCCCGCGCTGGAATGCGCGACCCGGTCCAGCACCCGCCCGGCGGCCGCTCCGGTCCGGTGCGAGTCGTGTGTCTCGAGCAGGATCCGCACTTCGTGCCGCTCGGCGAACGGTGCGGCGGCGGCCAGCCGGCGTACCGCGTGCGCATCGGCGACGGCCGCGGGCTGCTCGGCTCCGCCGGGGAACACCCGGACGTAGGGGGCTTCGAGGTCGGCGGCGAGCCGGACCAGGCCGTGCAGTTCGGCGAGGACCGGCTCGTCCGCGCCGGGGGCGGCCACCCGGGTGTAGCCCGCGACCCCGAGGACGCCGACTCCGGCGGCGATGAGGGTGCGCAGACCCGCCGCACGGTCGGCGGGCGGGCTGCCGGGGTGCAGGGGCTCCTCGGGGTGGGCGCGCAGTTCGAGGCCGTCGTAGCCGTGGGCGGCGGCGAGGGCGGCGCTCCGGTCGAGCGGCGTGCCGGGCAGGCCGAGCGTCGAGAAGGCGTACCTCACGGAAGGCTCCCGTCGGCCGGGGGCGGCGCGGTGGATCCGCGCACCATGAGCTCGGTGGGCAGGGTGGTGATGCCGCCCGGAGGCAGCGGTCTGCGGCCGGTGACCAGCTGGGCGGCGAGTATGCCCGCCTCGCGCAGCGGCACCCGGACGGTGGTGAGCGCGGGGGCGGTGTCCACGCAGAAGGGGAGGTCGTCGAAGCCGGCGACGGAGACGTCCTCGGGGATGCGCAGTCCGGCCTCGCGCAGGGCCGCGGCCACGCCGGTGGCGACGGTGTCGTTGGCCGCGGCGACGGCCGTGAAGGCTTCTCCGCGGCGCAGCAGTTCGCGGGTGGCGTCGTAGCCGGCGGAGCGCTCGAAGCCGGCGTGCACGGTGAGCGGGTCGCAGGCTGCGGGGAGACCCGGATCGTGGCGCCGCAGTGCCTCGCGGTGTCCGCCGAGCCGCTCCCGGGTGGTGCTCAGCCCCGGCGGGCCGGCCACGTACGCGATGCGCCGGTGGCCGAGTGTCAGCAGGTGCCCGGCGAGGCGGAAGGCGCCTCCTCGGTCGTCGAACATGACGGTGGCCACAGGCAGTGCGGCGGGTACGGGCAGCGGGGGCCGACCGCACAGGACGACGGGAGCGCCGGTGCCCGCCATCCGGGTGATGCGGGAGGTGAGCGCGGCGGTGTGCCCGGGCTCCTCCACGGCGCCGCCGGTCAGGACGAGCCCGCCGGCCCGCTGGCCTTCCAGCAGGGTGAGGTAGGCGAGTTCGGCCGCGGGGGCGCCCTCGGTGTTGCAGACGACGGCGAGCCGGCGGGCGTCCGCCCGGCCGGTCGGCGCGAGGGCGCTCTGCAGGGATCCGGCGAGGATGCCGAAGAAACTGTCCGCGACGTCGTGGACGAGGACGCCGACCAGGTCGGAGGTGGCGGCCGCGAGGGCGCGGGCGGGGCCGTTGGCCACGTAGCCGAGATCTTCGACGGCTTGTTCCACGCGGGTCCGGGTGCCCCCGGCCACCGGGTATCCGCCGTTGAGCACCCGCGAGACCGTCGCGGGCGATACACCTGCGTGCGCCGCCACCTCGGCGAGAGTCACCGCCATCCTGCACCCCCTCCTGCTCGTCCCGGGTCATCGTCTCATCCGGTGTGTGCCCCTCCTATACTCCCCGATTCAGAAAGCGCTTTCCATCACCCGAATGAGTGTTGCGCGCCCAGGATTCCCGACCCTAGCCTAATGGGAGTGAAAGCGCTTTCTATCGGGCTTTCCAGCATGACGCACGAGCGAACGCGAAGAAGACCAAGAGCCGGCACGAAGGAGAGGACACCGTGGAGCGCAGGACGATCAAGATCGCCATGAACGGCGTGACCGGGCGGATGGGATACCGCCAGCATCTGGTCCGCTCGCTGCTCGCCCTGCGCGAGCAGGGCGGGCTGGATCTGGGCGACGGCAGGGTGCTGTGGCCCGAGCCGGTACTGGTCGGGCGCCGGGACCCGGCTCTGCGGGCCATCGCCGAGGAGCACGGACTGGAGCACGTCAGCACGGACCTGGCGGCCGTGCTGGCCGATCCCGAGGTCGAGATCTACTTCGACGCCCAGGTCACCGGCGCCCGCGAGGCCGCGGTCCGCCAGGCCGTGGCGGCGGGCAAGCACGTGTACTGCGAGAAGCCGACCGCCCTGACCTTCGCGTCCTCGCTGGAGCTGGCCCGCCTGGCCTCGGCGGCCGGGGTCAAGCACGGCGTGGTCCAGGACAAGCTGTTCCTGCCGGGGCTGCTGAAACTGAAGCGGCTGATCGAGGGCGGTTTCTTCGGTGAGATCCTGTCCGTGCGCGGGGAGTTCGGGTACTGGGTCTTCGAGGGTGACTGGCAGCCGGCCCAGCGTCCGTCCTGGAACTACCGGGCGCAGGACGGCGGGGGCATCGTCGCCGACATGTTCCCGCACTGGGAGTACCTGCTGCACGAGCTGTTCGGCCGGGTCCGCACGGTGCAGGCCCTGGCCCGTACGCACATCGGCCGCCGCTGGGACGAGGAGGGCAAACCGTACGAGGCGACGGCGGACGACGCCGCGTACGGCGTCTTCGAGCTCGACGGCGGTGCCGTCGCGCAGATCAACTCCTCCTGGGCGGTACGGGTCCACCGTGACGAGCTGGTGGAGTTCCAGGTGGACGGGACGCACGGGTCGGCGGTCGCCGGGCTGCGCGGCTGCCGCATCCAGCACCGCGGGGCGACGCCCAAGCCGCTGTGGAATCCCGATCTTCCGCAGACGGAGGCGTTCCGCGCCCAGTGGCAGGAGGTCCCGGACAACGCCCCCTTCGACAACGGCTTCAAGGCGCAGTGGGAGCTGTTCCTGCGCCATGTCGTACTCGACGAGCCCTGGCAGTGGGACCTGCTGGCCGGTGCGCGTGGGGTGCAGCTCGCCGAGCTGGGGCTGCGGTCCTCGGCGGAGGGCCGGCGGCTGCCGGTGCCGGAGGTGGTCCTGTGAGCATCCGGCTGCCCTCGGCGGAAGGCGGGTACCGCCTGCACCGGCCGCGTACCGATCCGCTCGCGCCGCTGGTCTGCGGTCCGGCGCGCAGCCGCAGGTTCTATGCGGCCGCGCATGTGGTCGCGGATCCCCTCGCCGCCTCGGCGCAGGCCGGTCCGGTGGTGGACTGGGAGGCGACGCTGGCCTTCCGGCACCGGCTGTGGGCGCAGGGCCTCGGGGTCGCGGAGGCCATGGACACGGCGCAGCGCGGGATGGGCCTGGACTGGCCGGCCGCGGCGGAGCTGATCCGCCGGTCGGCCGCCGAGGCCCGGGCGGTGGGCGGCCGGATCGTCTGCGGCGCGGGCACCGACCAGCTCCCCCCGGGCGGCGGGCACTCGCCGGCCGCGATCACCGCCGCGTACGAGGAACAGCTCGCGCACATCGAGGCCTGCGGGGCGGGGGCCGTACTGATGGCCTCACGCGCCCTGGCGGCCACAGCACGCGGCCCGGAGGACTACCTGGAGGTGTACGGGAGACTTCTGCGGCAGAGCACCCGGCCGGTCGTACTGCACTGGCTTGGCCCGATGTTCGACCCGGAGCTGGCCGGGTACTGGGGCCACGGCGATCTCGACGCGGCCACCGAGGTGCTCCTGAAGATCATCGCCGACTGCCCGGAGAAGGTGGACGGGGTCAAGGTCTCGCTGCTGGACGCGGAGCGGGAGCGGGACATCCGGCGCAGACTCCCGCCTGGCGTCCGCTGCTACACGGGCGACGACTACCACTATCCCGAACTGATCGCCGGGGAGGGGGCCGGAGATCTGGCGAGTGATGCACTGCTGGGCATCTTCGACCCGATCGCCCCGCTGGCCGCGCGTGCTGCGCTCGCCCTGGACCGGGACGATCCTGCGGGGTTCCGGGAGCTGCTGGATCCGACGGTGGCGCTGTCCCGGCACCTGTTCGCCCCGCCGACCCGCTACTACAAGACGGGGGTGGTGCTGCTGGCCTGGCTCGCGGGGTACCAGGAGCACTTCACGATGCTGGGCGGGCTGCAGTCGGCCCGGCCGCTCCCCCATCTGGCCACCGCGTACGAACAGGCCGATCTGCTGGGTCTGTTCCCCGATCCGGAGCTCGCAGAGGCGCGGATGCGGCAGCTCCTCGGGGTGTACGGGGTGGCGTCATGAGCCGGGGGCCGGCACCGGCCCGGTTCAGCCTCAACCAGGAGACGGTCCGGCAGTGGTCGATGCCCGAGCTGGTCGCCGGGTGCGCGGAGGCCGGGGTGGGCGCGGTCGGGCTGTGGCGGGATCCGGTCCGGGAGTTCGGGCTGCGCGAGACGGCGAAGCTGGTCGCCGGGGCCGGGCTGCGCGTCAGCTCACTGTGCCGCGGCGGGTTCTTCACCGCCGCCGATCCGGCGGGGCGGGCGGCGGCCCTCGAGGACAACCGGCGGGCCGTGGAGGAGGCGGCCGAACTGGGCGCCGACGCGCTGGTCCTGGTCTCGGGGGGCCTGCCCGACGGCGACCGGGACCTGGTGGGTGCGCGGCGGCGGATCGCCGACATCCTGGGCGAACTGGCCCCGTGCGCCGCCGCGCACGGGATACGGCTGGGGATCGAGCCCCTGCATCCGATGTTCGCCTCGGACCGCTGTGTGGTCTCCACCCTCGGCCAGGCGCTGGACATCGCCGAGCAGTTCCCGGCGCGGCAGGTGGGGGTGGTCGCCGATGCGTACCACCTGTGGTGGGACGAGCGGCTGCCGGCCGATCTGCGCCGGGCGGGAGAGGGCGGGCGCATCGTGTCCGTCCAGGTCGCCGACTGGGTGACCCCGCTCCCCGAGGGGGTGTTGCTGGGCCGGGGGCAGCTGGGCGACGGATGCATCGATCTGCGGGCGTTCCGGGAGCTGGCGGACGAGGCCGGCTACCGGGGCCCGGTGGAGGTGGAGATCTTCCATCCGGGGCTGTGGGCACGGGACGGCTCCGAGGTGCTGAGGGAGGTGATCGACCGCTACCGCGAGCACGTGGCGTGAGGCAGGCCGGGTGGGGCAAGGAACGGGCCGGCGGGGGCCGGTCAGGACATCGGTACGGGATCGGACCAGGAGCAAGCGATGACAGATGTGTGGAGCCGGCGCGCCTTCCTCTCCGCCGCGGGCGGGGGTGCGCTCCTGCTGGGAGCACCCGCCGCGCCGGCGGGGGCTGCGCCGGCGGGGGCTGCGCCGGCGGACGAGGTCCACGACGCGATGAGGGCGGTGTGGCGCGGTCTCTTCCTGGGCGGCGGCATCCCGGCCGCGGCCGAGCCGTTCCGTTCGAGACTGGCCGATCTCGGCGCCCTGGCCGGCGGCTGGCGCTCCGCCATGGCTCCGGCGGCCGGCTCGCTCTGGCCCGACCTGGGGTACGGCAGCGACCCCGAGATGATGATGCAGAGCTACTACCGGCTGCGGACGATGGCCGAGGCCTACGTCCGGCCCGGGACCGGGCTCACCGGGGACGGTGCGCTGCGCACGGCCCTGCTGACCGGGCTGGAGCATCTGCACGCGGACGTCTACCACGCCGGCCAGGTGCGGTATGGCAACTGGTACTGCTGGCAGATCGGCGCCCCGCAGGCTCTGCTGGACCTGTGCGTACTGCTGTACGAGGAGTTGCCGGCCGCCCGCCTCGCCGACTTCTGCGCGGCCGTCGACCACTTCGTCCCGGACTCGGCCGTCGGCTCGTACACCGGGACCAGTACGGGGGCGAACCGGGTGGACCTGTGCCGGGTGCTGGCGCTGCGCGGCGTGGTCGGCGGGGACTCGGCGAAGATCGCCCTGGCTCGGGACGCGCTCGCGCCGGTGTTCCCGTACGTCACCGCGGGTGACGGGCTCTACCGGGACGGGTCGTTCGTCCAGCACACCTGGGTGCCGTACACGGGGACGTACGGGGCGGTGCTGCTCGGCGGGCTGGGGCTGCTGTTCGCTCTGCTGAAGGGCACTGCGTGGCAGGTCACGGATCCCGGGGCGCAGATCGCGTTCGACGCGGTGGAGCGGGCCTGGGCGCCGTTCCTGTTCAACGGGCTGGTCATGGACGCCGTATCGGGGCGGGCGGTGAGCCGGGGTCTGCTGGTCGCCGACCCGCGGCAGGTCCAGCAGGACGACCATGCCCGGGGGCATGCGGTGCTCGCCACGATCCTGCTCCTCGCGGAGGGCGCGAGCACCGCCGAGCGGGCGCGCTGGCGCGGGCTGGTGAAGGGGTGGATGGCCCGGGACTACTACAGTCCCCCGCTCGCGGACACGGCGCTCGCGCTGTCCTCCCTCGCCCGGCTGGCGGACGTCGAGTCCGACGCGTCGGTCACGGCACTGCCCGAGCCGGTCGGGCACCGGCTGTTCGCATCCATGGACCGGGCCACGCACCGGCGGCCCGGCTGGGCGGCCTCGCTGTCCATGGCCTCGAAGCGGATCGCCCACTACGAGACGGGCAACGGGGAGAACCTGCGCGGCTGGCACACCGGGAGCGGGATGCTCTCCTGGTGGGGAGCCATGTACGGCAACGGCCAGTACTCGGACGCCTTCTGGCCCACGGTGGACCCGTACCGGCTGCCGGGGACCACCGTGTCGCGGAAGGTGCTCGCCGACGGTGCCGGCGGTGACTGGGGGGCGTCCCGGCCCGACGCGGCCTGGGTGGGCGGTTCGACCGACGGGGAGTTCGCCTCGCTGGGCCAGCACCTGCGGGGTCTGGGCAGCACGCTCACGGCTCGCACATCCTGGTTCTTCCTCGACGACACCATCGTCTGCCTGGGGGCCGGGATCCGCTGCTCGGACGGGGCCGCGGTCGAGACGGTGGTTGACAACCGCAATCTCGGCGCCACTGGCACGCATGCCCTGACCGTGGGCGGTACGGTCCTGCCGACCGCCCTCGGCTGGTCGGCGGCCTTCCCCTCCCCCGGCTGGGCACACCTCGCCGGCTTCGGCGGGTACGTGATGTCGGGCCCGGGGTCGTTCAAGGCCCTGCGGGAGGCGCGCACCGGCCGATGGAGCGACGTCAACCGCGGCGGATCCACCACGGCCCTGACCCGGCGCTACCTCACCCTCTGGTACGACCACGGCAAGGACCCGGCCGGCGCCGGGTACGTCCACCAGGTGATGCCGGGGGCGACGGTGGCCCGGACAGCCGCCCGGGCCGCCACTGCGGGGTGGCTGTCCGTACTCGCCAACTCGGACACGGCCCAGGGCGTCTCGGTGCCCTCGCTGGGCTTCACCGGGGTCAACTTCTGGCAGGCCGGGTCGGCCGGCCCGCTGGAGGCGGCAGCACCCTGTTCGGTGACGGTGCGGGAGAGACCGGACGGGACGGCCGCGGTGTGCGTCTCGGACCCCGCCCGCGCGCTGACCTCGCTGACCCTGGTCTGGAACCGCCCCGTCACCGCGGTGCTGACCCGGCCGCCGAGCCTCCTCTCGGAGGCCACCGGCGCGCAGTTGCGGCTCGGCTTCGGGGACCTCACCGCGGCTGCGGGGGCGGTCCAGCAGGTGGTGGTGCGGCTGGGGTGAGCCGGGAGAGGCGCGGGGCGGACTGACGGGGAGGACGGTCGGGCCGGTAGCAGAGGGGCGTCAAGCGTGACATAGCGTGCCCTCCATGGATCAGGAGTACATAGCCGGGGCCGGGAACGGCGACGGCGCGGGCAGGCGGCGGTTCCTCGCGATTGCGACGGGTGCCGCGACCGCCGCCGGGCTCGGGGCCGTGGCGGGCTGCGCGAACGGAGCCGCCGAGGGGGCGGACGGCGGGGCCGCAGGCAAGGACAAGGGGGCCACGCCCGGCGGACCGGGCGGCAAGGGCGGGCCGGCCGGTTTCGACGTCAAGGCCGAAAACGCCAGGCCCGGGAACGGCGACTGGCATGTGACCAAGGCCGGCCCGGCCCGGGCCATCGAGGGCTTCGCCGACAAGGTCAGCGTCCTGCCCGGCGAGTCCTTCGGCCTGCACGTGTCCACCACCGCGCCCCGGTTCACCGTCTCCGCCTACCGGATGGGCTGGTACGGCGGCGCCCGGGCCCGGCTGGTGTGGCGGTCCGAGGCCCTGCCCGGCGTACGCCGGCCCGAGCACACGGTGGATTCCGCGACCCGGATGGTCCGCACCCGGTGGCCCCGTACGACCACCGTCGACACGAAGGACTGGCCGGAGGGCTGCTACCTGCTGCGGCTCGACGCACAGGGCGGCGAGGGCCAGCGCTTCGTCCCGGTCACCGTGCGCTCGGCGGCGAGCGCCGGCCGTACGGTCGTGGTGAACGCGGTGGCGACCTGGCAGGCGTACAACCGGTGGGGCGGATACGGCAGCTACGACGGGCCCAGCGGCGGCTACGCGTCGCGCTCCCTCTCCGTCACGTTCGACCGGCCGTACGAGTACGACGACGGCGCGGGCCTGTTCCTCGTGTACGAGGCCCCGCTCCTCGCCCTCGCCGAACGGCTCGGCATCCCCCTGGCCTACGCAACGACCACCGACGTGGCGCGGGAGAAGCGCCTGCTGGAAGGGGCCGCGGCCGTGCTCTCCCTCGGCCACGACGAGTACTGGTCACCCGAGCAGCGGGCCCACTTCACCGCCGCCCGGGACGCCGGGACCAACATCGCGATCCTGGGGGCGAACTGCTGCTTCCGCCGGATCCGGCTGGAGCCCACCGATCTCGGGCCGGACCGTACGGTGGTCTGCTACAAGTCCTCCTACGACCAGGACCCCGGATTCAAGCGGGGCCACCCGGCCACCGTCGACTTCCGCTCGGCGCCCGGCGCCGAGCCGGAGAGCTCGCTGCTCGGTGTGATCTACGACGGCTACCCGGTGGACGCCCCGTACGTGGTGACCCACCCCGGCCACTGGCTGTTCGAGGGCACCGGCGTCAAGGCGGGCGACCGCTTCGCGCACCTGGTGGGGGTGGAGTACGACAAGGTCAACACCGGTTTCCCGACGCCCCGGCCGATCGAGATCCTCGCCCACTCCCCCGTGGTGTGCGAGGGCCGGCCCAGCCACCAGGACACGGCGTACTACACGGTGCCGAGCGGCGCGGGCGTGTTCGCGACCGGGACCATGCGCTGGGTGGAGGCCCTGGACGCCACGGGCGACGGCCGCAGCGGGGCCAACCACGGCCTCGACGCGACGGCGGGCGCGCTGACCACCCGGGTGACGGAGAACCTGCTGCGGGCGTTCGCGGCGGGCCCGGCGGGGCGGACGCATCCCGCCCAGGACAACGTCAAAGCCGTGTACGGGGGTTCGCCATGACCGGAATGCGGTGGACTCGACCCGGAAGTGGTGTTTAGGATCGTGATCACGGCATCGCGTGTCGGTCACCGACCGGGTGAGACATGGAGGTGCCCGTGATGTGCCTTGCGGAGGCATTCACTCATGCCAGTACAGCTCAACCACACGATCGTCCACTCCCGGAACAACCGGGAGGCCGCCGAGTTCCTGGCGGACATCCTCGGCCTCGAGGTCGGGACCGAGTGGGGCCCGTTCATCCCCGTCGAAACCGCCAACGGCGTCACCCTCGACTTCGCAACCGCCCCGGCCGAGTCCATCACCATCCAGCACTACGCGTTCCTCGTCTCCGAGGAGGAATTCGACGTGTCGTTCGGGAAGATCCGGGCGGGCGGGGTCCCGTACTTCGCCGACCCGCACATGAAGCAGCCCGGCGAGATCAACCACAACGACGGCGGCCGCGGCGTCTACTTCCTCGACCCGTCGGGCCACGGCATGGAGATCATCACCCGCCCGTACGGCTACGTGGAGCCCACGGCCTAGCCCAGCCACCTGCTCAGGCGGTCATGCGCCGCATGGCCTGCGGGGCGGGTGCGCGGCCAGGCGGCCGCGCACGCTCCCGCTGGTGAAACGCCGTCGGGCCCGGCCCCTGTGGAGGGGACGGGCCCGACGGCGCGTACTGCTTGCAGGGGCGGCAGGATTCGAACCTGCGACATCTGGTTTTGGAGACCAGCGCTCTGACCAGCTGAGCTACACCCCTTCGGTGAGACCAACTCTGACACGGAGCGCGGCGAAGATCCAAACGAATTCATGGGTCATGCGGGTGGAAGTTCGGCCCGCGTGTGGGCGCCGACAGTTCGAAGCCAGTCGATCAGGGACTCGTTTCCGCTGGTCAGAGCGATGTCCAGCGGGGTCAGGCCGCCGTACCCGATCCAGTCGGCGTCCACCCGGTGAGACAGGAGGTACTGGGCGGCGGGGAGTTGACCTCCGTGGCAGGCGGACCAGAAGGCGCTGGTGAGATCTTCGGCGGGCGGGACACCGGCCGCGAGGAACTCCGTGACACGGTCGAGCAGTCCGAGGGCGGCGGCCTCTTGGAGGTCGGGGCGGGCCCCGAGTTCGAGGAGTCGGCGGGCGGCCCGCCACTGGCCGAAGGCGCAGGCGTCCGCGAGCGGGGTGCCACCGCCGACGACCGCGCCCGGCGCCGCGATGTCGGAGCCGGCCGCGACGAGGGCGTCGACCGCCTCCACGTCGTCATTGCCGGCAGCCCAGTGCAGCGGGGTCTCGGCGTGCGCCCCGATGAACCGGGCCGCCGGGTCGGCTCCGGCGGCGACCAGGGTGCCGATCACCTCCGCCGTCACAGGACGGTGCCCGGGCCAGTCGGTCGCGATGTGCAGCAGGCTGCGCTCGCCCGCGGCCGCACCCCGCTCGACGATGCGGCCCGCCGCGAGCCCGGGGTGCGCATCCAGCAGGCGCCGCAGCTCCGGTACGTCGCCCTCCTGGATCGCGGCCGTGACGGCGACGGCGAGCGGATCGCCGGATTCGAGCAACAGGGGCGGGGGCTCTGACGGGGTCCGCATCGGCGGGAGCTCCTTCCGTGGGGCGGAGCCCAGGCTACGAGGCCGGGCGCGGCGCCCGCAGGTGGCGGGACCGGGGGGCGCGGAGGATCGTGGGCAGGGGAACCCAGGGAGGAGGCTCCGCCATGCGCCGACCCCGCCCACCGCGTCGCCTCCGAACGCCCCTGACCGTGCTCGCCCTCCTCGCCCCCGCCCTGCTCGGCGCCCTCGGCCCGGACGGCTCCGGCGAGACGATCCCACTCTCCGGCACCGATCCCGGACAGCACCTCGACGTCACCCTCACCCGGGCTGTCGACCCCGCGGAGCCCGCGCCGTCGCCCGCGCCCGCGCCCGCGCCCGCGGGCTCCGACTCCGACTCCGACTCCGACTCCGACTCCGACTGCGATCGGCTGGTCGCCGTAGAGTTCCGGCTCGAGAACACCGGCACCGCCGTGTACCAGGACTCCCCCGCGAAGTCCTCGCACCTGCTGGACTCCGACGGGCAGCGGTTCACCGGCTCCAACACCGCGACCACCGCCGGCCCCGCGTTCCCCGACACCGTCACCCTCGCCCCCGGCGGTTCGGCGCTCGGCTTCGTCACCTTCCGGCTGCCGAACGACGCCGCCCTCGCCGCGGTCCAGTTCGCGCTGGACTCCGGCCTCGCCGACGACGTCGGCCACTGGAGCCTCTCCTGAGGCCTGCCGGCCCGAGTTTCGGACACCCCCTTGACCGCTCTGGTCCAGACCAATAGTTTCCGGCATGCACCGCGCACGCGTCCCCGCACCGCTCCCGTATCCGCAAAGGAAGCCCATGCGCCGCAGCATGCTCGGCAGGCTGGCCGTCGCCGCCTGTTCGCTCTCCCTGCTCACCGCCCTCGCACCGTCCGCCGTCGCCGCGCAGGGCGACAGCGGTCACGACCGCTCGTACAAGCGGGTCGGGTACTTCACCCAATGGGGCGTCTACGGACGGGACTTCCAGGTCCAGGACCTCGAGACGAGCGGCACCGCCGGCAAGCTCACCCACATCAACTACGCCTTCGGCAACATCAGCGCGGAGGGCAAGTGCTTCACCGGGAACGTGCCGGGTGAGGCCGACCCCTGGGCCGACTACGTGCGCCCGCTCGACACCGCGAACTCCGTCGACGGGGTCGCCGACAGCGCCGAGCAGCCGCTCGCCGGGAACTTCAACCAGCTGCGCGAGCTCAAGGCCAAGCACCCGGGCCTCAAGGTCCTGCTCTCGCTGGGCGGTTGGAGCTGGTCCACACACTTCTCGGACGCCGCGCTCACCCCGGCCTCGCGCAAGGCCCTCGTACAGTCCTGCATCGACCTCTACATCAAGGGCAATCTGCCGCAGGACGGCGCCCGCGGCGGCGCGGGCGCGGCGGCCGGCGTCTTCGACGGGATCGACCTCGACTGGGAATGGCCCGGCTCGGAGGGTGACACGGACACCAAGTTCCGGCCGGAGGACAAGCAGAACTTCGCCGCGCTGGTCAAGGAGTTCCGTACGCAGCTCGATGCGTACGCGAGCAGCCAGAAGCGGCAGGAGAAGTACGAGCTGACCGCCTTCGTCCCGACCGCCCCCGCCAAGATCGACGCAGGCTTCGACGTCCGCCGCATCATGCGCGACCTCGACTTCGTGACCCTCCAGGGCTACGACCTCCACGTCTCCGGCGAACCCACCACCGCCCAGCAGTCCGCGCTCCACGCCCGCGGCGACTTCAGCGTGGACGGCACGGTGGAGGCCTGGCGCCACCGAGGGGCGCCGGCGCACAAGCTGGTGATGGGCATGCCGTTCTACGGGCAGGGCTGGACCGGTGTCAGCGGCGGCGGGGACGGCATGGGGCAGCCGGCGACGGGCCCCGCCCCGGCGACCTGGGCGGCCGGGTACGAGGACTACAAGGCGCTGAAGAAGCTCGCCGATTCGGGCACGTACAAGGTCTACCGCGACCGGCGCGGCGGCCACGCCTGGCTGTTCGACGGCAGCACCCTGTGGACGTACGACGACCCGCAGGTGCTGCGGAACAAGGCCGGGTACATCCGCGAGAACGGCCTGGGCGGCGCGATGTTCTGGTCGCTGGACGCGGACACCGCCGACGGCGAGCTGATGACGGCCGTCGACCGGGGCCTGCACGGCCGCTGACCGGCCACAAGACCGGCGCCGCCGGGCCGCGGAAAACGACCCGGCCCGGCGGCGCCCCACCACGTACGCTCCCCGGCATGAGGAACACGACGGTACGGGCGGTCAACCGACTCACCACGCGCTGGGCCCGGCAGGCGGTGACCGGCGACAAGGGCACCGTCCTCACAGCAGCCGGGATCTGGCCCCTGCTGGCGTTCCTCGCCGACGGCGCGGGCGGCCCGGCCCGCACCGAACTCGCCGAAGCCCTCGGCATATCCGCCGAGTCCGCGGCCGCGACCGCCCGGGAGCTGCTGGCCGATCTGGCCGGCGTACGAGGCCTCCAGGCGGCCACCGGGCTGTGGGCCAAGGCGGACCTCCCCCTGCACGAACCCTGGTCGGCCGGACTCCCGGACGGCGCCCGCGGCACCCTGACCGGCGACGAGGACACCGACCGCAAGGCCCTCGACGGGTGGGCGGCGGACCGGACCGGCGGGCTGATCGAGCGGATGCCCCTGTCCATCGAGAGGGACACCTTGCTGGTCCTCGCCTCGGCGCTCGCGCTGCGGCTGAAGTGGATCCAGCCCTTCCGAACCGGAGCCGTCGATCTGTCCGAGGGCCCGTGGGCCGGGCGGTCGGCGCTCGCGCTGTACCGCAGCACCTCCCTCCTGGACCGCGCCCGGGTGGCACACACGCCGACCGGCCCGGTGACACTGCTCGAAGTGGTCGGCGACGGCGGGGTGGACGTCCACCTGGTGCTGGGCGAGCCCGCCGCCCACCCGGGGGATGTGCTCGCCGCCGGCGCCGCCGTCGTCACCCGGGCCGTGCCGTCGGCGGGCGCGAGCCTGCTTCCCGAGGGAAAGCCGGGGCCGGGGCTGCGCATCGGGACGGTCCGGTCGCCGGATCGTGAACCCTGTCTGTGGGTCGAGACGGTGGCTTTCGATGTCAGCGCGGACCACGATCTCCTCGACCACGCCCTGCTGTTCGGCCTGCACACCGCTGCGGACACCGGCTCCGGGCATTTCCCCGGGATCAGCTCCGACCCGCTGGCCGTCAACTCGGCCCGGCAGTCGGCGATGGCCCGCTTCCACGCCGAAGGCTTCGAAGCCGCGGCCGTGACCGCTGTCGGTTCGGCCGCGGGCTGCGCCGCTCCCCGCTACCGGTACCGGGTCCGCCGTGCCGAGGTCGCCTTCCGCCGGCCCTTCGGCTTCCTCGCCGTCCACCGCACCTCCCGCCTGGTGCTCGCCGCGGGCTGGGTCGCCGAGCCGGTTAACCTCACCCCATGACCTCCGAAACGATCACCGCGGCAGCATCCGGCACGTGGCGGCTCGGCGACCTCACCGTCCGCCGCATCGGCTTCGGCGCCATGCGCCTGACGCAGCTCGCCGACGGCTCCCCCAGCGACCGTGAACGGGTGACTTCCGTACTGCGCCGGGCCGTCGAGCTCGGCGTGAACCACATCGACACCGCTGCCTTCTACTTCTCTCCGCTGCGCTCCGCCAACGAGCTGATCAACCGGGCCCTGGCCCCGTACGCCGACGACCTCGTCATCACCACCAAGGTGGGTCCGGGCCGGGACTCCGCCGGCGAGTGGTGGTGGGCCACCCCCGAGCAGCTGCGCGGGCAGGTCGAGGAGAACCTGCGCCAGCTGGGCCGGGACCACCTCGACGTGGTCAACCTGCGTGTACCGCGCCGCGAGACGACCGGTTCGATCGCCGAGCACTTCGGCGCCCTCGCCGAGCTGCGTACGGCCGGGCTCGTCCGCCACCTCGGCGTGTCCAACGTACGGCCCGACCACCTCGCCGAGGCGCAGGCCATCGCGCCGGTCGTGTGCGTGCAGAACCCGTACGGGATCGGCTCCCCGGCCGAGGACCACGCCTTCCTCGACGCGTGCGGGCAGCAGGGCGTCGCCTTCGTCCCGTTCTTTGCGATCGCCGGCGCGGGCAAGGAGGCCGGGGTGGTCGCGGAGGAGGCCGAGCAGGTACGGACCGTGGCCAAGGCCCACGGCGTGTCGGCGGCGCAGCTGCGGCTCGCCTGGACCCTGAACCGCGGTCCGCACGTCCTGGCCATCCCGGGCACAGGGAACCCCGACCACCTGGTCGAGAACATCGCCACCGGGGCGCTGCGGCTGTCCCCGGAGGAGATCGCGCTACTCGAAGCCGCCTAGGGGGTAGGCGGCGGCCAGGGCTGCCGTTTCGGGGAACGCGGGAACGTGGCCCGTGCCACCGCGGCCGGACACCGACAGGGAGGCGGCCGCCATGCCGTACGCGACGGCGTCGGCGAGGCGGTCACCCAGGGCGAGCCGGGCCGTGGCGGTGCCGGTGAAGCAGTCCCCGGCTCCGGTCGCGTCGACCGGAGCCGGGTTGACGGGTACGGGATGGTGTTCCGCCCGCGTGCCGTCGTCGAGCAGCAGCCGGTCGGCGCCCGCGGTGACGACGACCGTACGGGCGCCGAGGGCCCGGTAGCGGGCGGCGGCGGTGCGCGGATCGCCGGTGCCGACCAGGGCCTGTGCGTCGGCCGGGCAGGAGGTCTTGAGCAGCCCGGTCAGCGGGGCGATCCGGCCGAGCAGCTCCCGTGCCTCGGCCCGACCGGTCAGGCGCGGACGGAAGTTGGGGTCGTACGTGACGTGCCCGCCGGCGTCGTGCACGGCCTCGGCGGCGGCCACCACCGCGTCGCGGCTGCTCGGGGACAGTGCGCCGGTGATCCCGCTGGTGACGAGGGCCTTCGCGCCGGTCAGCAGGTCCCGCCAGGACTCGATGTGCCGGGTGGAGAGGGTGGAACCGGCGCTGTGGGTGCGCCAGTAGACGAAGGCCCGGTCGCCCTCGGTGTCGGAGCCGAGCAGGTAGGCGCCATTGGGGCGCGGGGCGCGGCGTACGTGGGAGACGTCCACGCCGAGCTCGGCCGCGCGGTGCAGCAGCGGGACGCTGAGCTCGTCGTCGCCGACGACGGTGAGCAGGGCGGTCCGTGCCCCGGCGGCCGCGGCGGCGGCGGCCGCGTTGAGGGCGTCGCCGGAGTAGGAGATCCGGGCCTCGGTGCCGTCGGCGGCTTCGCTCAGGGCGCTGTCGGCATGGATCTCGACGAGGACCTCGCCCAGTACGAGTACGTCGTAGCCGGTAACGGGCGCGGGCGCCATGCTCAGCGCCCCGCGCCGGAGCAGCCGGAGCAGCCGGAGCAGCATGGCCGGGCCAGCCCGGCGAAGACGGCGGCCAGTTCATCCGGATCGTCGGGCAGGCCGCTGCCGATGCCGACGGCGGCAGCCCCGGCCGCGAGCCATTCCGGGATCTCGCCGGGCCGGATGCCGCCGGTCGGGATGAACAGTGCCTCGGGCAGGACCGCCTTGAGGGAGCGGATGAACCGGGGGCCGCCGACGTGCGCCGGGAACACCTTGGCGGCGCCCGCGGACCGGACGGCGGAGGCGATCTCGCCCGGCGTGAAGCCGCCCTCGACGAAGACCGCCCGGCGGCGTGCGGCGACGGCACGGACCTCGGGGGCCGGGTAGGGGGAGATCAGGAAGGCCGCACCCGCGTCGAGGGCGGTCTCGGCCTCGGTCGCGCTGGTGACGGTGCCGACGCCGATCAGGGCGGGCCGGTCGTGCGCGTCGGCGAGCGGGGCGGTCCGGGCGACGGCCTCGGCCCAGCCGGGGGTGGAGGTGGTCAGCTCGACCGTGCGGCAGCCGGCGGCCAGCAGGGCGGTGGTCCGGTGGACGGCCTCGTCCGCGTCGGCGTTGCGCAGCACCGGCAGCAGGCACTGGGCGGCCATGGCGTCGTACGGGTGGCAGGACAAAGGGACCCCTCCATCTGTGCCCGGCGGCAGTTGCCGTCCACGCAGGACAGTTTTTCCACGTAATGGCACGCTGTACCGTGTACCGGAACGCTTCTCGCAGACCCTACCCCCACCCGCCCTGCCTTGGGAGAGCACATGCACGACGACGGGGACACGACGGACGAGGCCGAGGGCCCCGCGCGCGGTGGCCGGACCTCGGCGGCCGGCACGGCGCTGGAAAAGTCGATGCGGATCCTGGAGGCCGTGGCAGCGCCCGGCGGGCCGCACCGGCTCACCGATGTGGTGGCGGCCGCGGCCGTGCCGAAGTCGAGCACCTTCCGGATCCTCGCCTCGCTGATCGAGCAGGGTTTCGTACGCCCGGAAAGCGAATCGCGGTACGGGGTGGGCCCCCGGCTGCGCCGGCTGTCCGCCCTGGTCAGCGGCAGCGAGCCGCAGAGCATCGGGCGGATCCTCGGCGAGCTGCGCGAGGCCACCGGCCAGACGGTCCACCTCGCGCTGCACAGCGGGGAGACGCTCACCTACATCCGGAAGCTGGAGAGCGACCAGCCCTTCCAGACGGCCTCCCGGGTCGGGATGCGGATGCCGCTGCACAGCACCGCCATCGGCAAGGCCATCCTGGCGGACCTGCCCGAGGAGGAGGTGCGGGCGCTGATCGCGGGCGCGGGGCTGCCGCGCCGCACGCCGCGGACGCTGACCGGCCCGGCGGCGCTGCTGGCGGAGCTGGAGGCGGTCCGGGCCCGGGGCTTCGCCGTGGACGACGAGGAGAACGAGCCGACGATCCGGTGCATCGGCGCCGCGATCCCTGGCCCGGCAGGCCGGCCGGTCGGCGGGGTCAGCGTCACCACGCTCACCTTTCTCGCCTCCCGCGAGGAGATCGAGGCGTACGCGCCGGCCCTGCGCGCGGCCACGGAGGCACTGGCTCCGCTGCTGTAGAGCAAGGTCCGGAAACGGAAGGCGTCCCACGCCCGGACACGGACGTGGGACCCCTCACCGGCCGGCCCGGTGTGCGCTCAGTCGCGGAGCCCGGAACCGGCCAGAGCCTCGGGCCGATCACCCGGGCCGCCGGCTCCGCCCGGACCGCCCCGACCCCGCGCGGCCCCTGCCAGCAGGACCACCGCCGCCGCCACGGCCACCGCTGCGGCCAGCGCCCCGGCGGCGCCCAGCGTCAGCACGTCGGGCGAGGTCAGCGGCTGCCCGCGCAAGGCCTGCCAGGTCGTCAGCCCGACCACCCCTGCGTACCCGAGCCCCGCCACCCGTACGAGGCGCGACCGCACCCCCGTGTCGGCCGCCCATCCGTACCGCCGGGCCGCGTAGGCGAGCGCCAGCGCCAGCAACGGCATGTTCTATCTGCGTGAAGGACTGCCCCCGGCCGGGGAGTTGACCAGCCCGAACCAGGCCCGGTACGGCGAAGCACACCTGCGCCGCCTGCACTTGATCCGCGCCCTCACCGACATCGGCGGGCTGCCGCTGGCCTCCGTCGGCAAGGTGGTCGAGGCGGTGGAGGACCACGAGCGCCCGGTGCACAAGCTCCTGGGTGCGGCCGCGCGGGCTGTGGACGTCGCCGTCCCCGACCCGGTCGACTCGGACAGCGCCGTACGGACCCGGGCCCGGGCCATGGCCGGCGAGCTGATCACTCGGCGCGGCTGGCAGGTCGGGCCGGAGCACCCGGCGGTGGAGGCCCTCACCGCCGCGATGGGCTCCGTCCTGTCGGTCGGGCACGAGGACTACCTCGACCACCTGGACGAGTTCGCGGCAGCCGCCGAGCTGGTCGCCTCCGCCGACCTCGCCTTCGTGGCCCGCCGGCAGCGGCCGGAGGAACTCGTGGAGCGGGTGGTGGTGGGCACCGTACTGGGGGACGCGATGCTGGTGGCCATGCGGCGGCTCGCCCAGGTGGACGCCTCGGCGCGGCGCTATCCTCCGCAGGCTCCGGAAAGTTCTTCAGGTTCCTCTTCCGGATAACCGTTATCCGGGCCGCGCTCGACGGTCTCCCAGGTATCGGGCATCATCGACCGCCGGTACGGACGGGGAACCTCACATGACTACACAGCACACGGCAGCGCTGGTGGCAGCCGCCCGCGCGGGCGATGCCCGCGCGCAGGACGAGCTGGTCGGCACCTATCTGCCGCTCGTCTACAACATCGTCGGGCGCGCCCTGAACGGCTCCGTCGACGTGGACGACGTGGTGCAGGACACGATGCTGCGGGCGCTCGACGGGCTGGGCACCCTGCGGTCGGACGAGAGTTTCCGGTCCTGGCTGGTCGCGATTGCCATGAACCGGGTGCGGGCGCACTGGCAGGCCCGGCACAGCGCCCCCGGCGAGAGCGGACTCGAGGCGGCCTGGGAGCTGGCCGACCCGGGCGCCGACTTCGTGGACCTGACCGTCCTGCGGCTCCAGCTCGAAGGCCAGCAGCGGGAGACGGCCCGCGCCACCCGCTGGCTGGAGACCGACGACCGGGCGCTGCTGTCGCTGTGGTGGCTGGAGTGCGCCGGAGAGCTGACCCGTGCCGAAGTGGCCGCGGCCCTCGAACTGTCCCCGCAACACACGGCGGTACGAGTGCAGCGGATGAAGGCGCAGCTGGAGTCGGCCCGGGTGGTCGAGCGGGCACTGGGCACGCAGCCCCCGTGCGAGGGTCTGCGTGGGGTGACGGCCGCCTGGGACGGGGCGCCGTCGACCCTGTGGCGCAAGCGAATAGCCCGGCACGCGCGCGAGTGCGTACGGTGCGCAGGGCTGTGGAGCGGACTGCTCCCGGCGGAGGGGCTGCTGGCGGGTCTGGCCCTGGTCCCGGTCTCGGTGGCCCTGCTGGCCGGCGTACGGGCGGCCGCGGCGGGCGGCATCGTCCCGGCGGGCGCGGCGTACGCGTACGACGGCGGCGCGGGCGCCCAGGCGGGCGGCCCCGGCGACCCGGGGACGGGCACGGGCACGGGCACGGGCACGGGATTCGACGGAACGGACTTCGGCGGCACGGGATTCGACGGGACGGACTTCGGCGGCACGGGATTCGACGGGACGGACTTCTCCGACGCCGCGACCCAGCTCACCCCCACCGTCTCCGGTCAGGGCGGCATACCGGACGCCGCCCCCGGCGGCGGCCGCAGCGTCCTGCGCAAGCGCCGGCAGAGCCGCCGCCGCGCGGTCGGCGGCGCCGTGCTCGCCGCGTGCGTCGCGGGCGGCGGGCTCGCCTACCTCGGCGGCTTCCCCGGCTCGGACGACAAGGAGACCGGCGCCGCGCCCGCCGCCCCGCTCTCCGCTCTGTCGGCGCCCGACGCCGGTTCGGCGTCACCCTCGGATTCGGCCTCGCCCTCCGCGTCCGCCTCCCCCTCGCCGTCGGCCTCCGCCTCGCCGAGTCCGTCCGCCGAGAGCCCGAGTCCGAGCCCGTCGCCGACCAAGTCCAAGGCGCCGGCGCCGCGCCCGCCCGCCCCGGCTCCGGCGCCCGCCCCGGCAGGGGTCGCCGGCCAGGTCATCGCGCTGGTCAACTCCGAGCGTGCGGCGGCCGGCTGCGGCCCCCTGAAGGAGGACTCGCAGCTGCGGGCGGCCGCCCAGGGGCACTCCGACGACATGGCGGCCCGGGACTTCTTCGCGCACACCAACCCCGACGGCGCCGACCCGGGGAAGCGCACGACGGCCTCCGGATACCGCTGGTCGACGTACGGGGAGAACATCGCGAAGGGCCAGCAGACCGCGCCCTCGGTCATGGACTCCTGGATGAAGAGCCCTGGCCACCGCGCCAACATCCTCAACTGCTCCTTCAAGGACATCGGCGTGGGCATCCACACGGGCCCGGGCGGCCCTTGGTGGACGCAGAACTTCGGCGCCAAGATGTGACCCGAACGCTCCGCTCGAGCAGGCTCCGAATGCTTCAAACTTCGTGCAGGATGGAGACTGGAGCCGAAGAGGCTGATCAGAGCGGACGGAGTACGGCACATGGCGAAGAAGGAGCTCCGGCCGCACCAGCGCGAGGCCGTCGACGCCGTACTCCGGGCGCTTGAGCTGCCGGCCGGCGGCCGGGTGCCCGGGACCGGGCTGCGGACCCAGGTGATCATGGCCACCGGCTCCGGGAAGTCCCTGGTCGCCGTGCGCTCCGCCGAGGAGCTGCGGGCCGGGCGGGTGCTGGTCCTCGTGCCCTCGCTGGACCTGCTCGTACAGACGGTGACGGCGTGGCGGGAGGGCGGCAGGACCGGGCGCGCCCTCGCCGTGTGCTCGCTGCGCACCGAGGACGCGGGCGTACCGGCCACCACCGATCCGGCCGAACTGGCCCGCTGGGCGGGCCCGTCGGCGGACCGGCTGACGGTGTTCGCCACGTACGCGTCGCTGGGCCTCGGCACGATCGAGCGCGCCCACCTCGCCGGGCTGCCGGGCTGGGACCTGGTCGTGGTCGACGAGGCGCACCGTACGTCCGGTCGGATCGGCAAACCGTGGGCCGTGGTCCACGACAACACCCGGATCCCCTCCGTCCGGCGGCTGTACATGACGGCCACGCCGCGGGTCTGGCAGGACGGCGCGGAGCCGGACGAGGGCGAAGAGTCCGAACAGCCCGAGGACGGCGGCCGCGGGCGGGGCGATCTCGTCGCGTCCATGGAGGACGACCCCGACGGCCCCTTCGGCGCGCGCTGCCACACCCTGTCCCTCGCGGAGGCCATCGACCGCGGCATCTGCGCCCCGTACCGGGTGGTGTGCGTGGACGTCAGCGATCCGGGGTTCCAGGCGGCGGTGCTGCTGGGCGCCGACGGGCGCTCGGACGCCGTGCGCGGGGCGCGGCTCGCGGCCCTGCAGGCGGCGCTGGTCAAGGCCGCCGCCGACCAGGGGTTCCGGCGGACCCTGGTCTTCCACCACCTGACCAGGGAGGCCGAGGCCTTCGCGGCCGGGCTGCCGGCGGTGGCGCAGCGGCTGCGGGACGCGCGTGACACACCGGAGCCGGCGTATCCCCGTACCGTCTGGGCGGACTGGCTGTGCGGGCAGCACACGGCGGCGCACCGGCGGCGGGTGCTGGACGCGTTCGCGGCGGACGGTGTCGCCGACAAGGCCTTCCTCGGCAGTGTCCGGGTGCTCGGCGAGGGCGTGGACACGAAGGAGTGCGATTCCGTCTTCTGGGCCGACGTACGGGGGTCCATGCCGGACCTGGTCCAGGCCGTCGGGCGGGCGCTGCGCATCCGCCCCGGCGAGGGCAAGGTCGCCTCGCTGGTCGTCCCGGTGCTGCTGGGGCCGGGCGAGACGCCCGAGTCGATGCTGACCTCGCGCTCGTACGGGGACCTCGCGCGGCTGCTGGAGGCGCTGCGGGCGCACGACACCCGGCTCGTCGAATCGCTGGCGCAGCCGCAGGCGCCGAGCCGGCCGCGGGCGGAATCCGCGACCGAGGCCGTGACGGGCGCCGGCATGCGGACCGGGGCGCAGGCCCTGCTGAGCTTCTCGACACCCCGGGATCCGGCGCTGCTGGCGGCGTTCATCCGGCTGCGCGTGCTGCATCCGGAGCGCGAGCACTGGCGGCGCGGGGTGGAGGCCGCCCGGATCTACGCGGCCAGGGCCGGGGATCTGCGGGTGCCGTTCACCTTCAAGGTCCCGAAGGCGCCGAAGACGCCCCGGACCCCGCCCGGTACGGAGGCACTGCCCGGCACGCATCCGGCCGCCGAGGCCTGGCCGCCCGGGCTGGCCCGGTTCCCGCTCGGCCAGTGGATCGCGGACGTGCGGCGCACCCACCGCCGGGGCGCCCTCGGCCGGGAGCGCGTCGCACAGCTCGACGAACTCGGCATGGTGTGGAGCCACTTCGACGTGGCCTTCGAGGAGGGCCTCGCGGCGGCCCGCGGCTGGGCGGCGGAACACGGCCACCTGCTGCCGCCCGTGGAGGCCACCTGGCGCGGCGCGCCGGTCGGGGTGTGGGTCAAGAACCAGCGGGCCGCCGCCCGCCGCGAGGGCCCCGGCGCCCTGCCCGAGGAGCGCCGGGAGGCCCTGGAGGCCATCGACGCGTCCTGGTGCCCGGCCTGGGAGATCTCCTGGCAGCGCGCCTTCCACCTGACCCGCGTCCACCTGGACGCGGGCGGCCGGCTGCCGCTCACCCCGGGTGAGGTGGTCGTGCAGGGCGAGGACCTGGGCCGGTGGGTCCGTACCCAGCGGCTGGCCTGGGAGCAGCTGACCTGGGCGCAGCGCTGGCTGCTGGAGCACACGCTGGGTGTGACCGAGGCGAGCGCGGCCGAGCGCCCGCAGCCGCGGCGCACGCAGGCCGAGAAATGGGCGGAACACCTGGCCGCGGCCCGCCAGTTCCACACCCGCGAGCAGCACCTCCGGGTCCCCCGCAAGCACGTGGAACGCGTCGGCGGCCGGGAGTTGCAGCTGGGCGCGTGGATCGCCAACCAGCGCTCGCGTGCGTCGGCCCTCGCCCCGGACCGCGTCGCGGCCCTCGACGCACTCGACATGCGCTGGCCGGCGTCCGCCTGAGCGGCGCCGTCGGCCGGGCCCGGCGGCCGGCCGGCCGCGAGCCCCGGCCGTTCCGGTTCGGGTACGTCCACCGGCCGGTCAGCCTCGGCCGCCGCGACGCGGTCATCCAGTTCGCCCGCGGCGACGACACCCCGCGCCGCTGGTACCTCACGGGGCGGGCCGCCGTGGCGTACAAGGAGTCCGTCAGCAGCAGCCCGCTCCCCGCGTTCCGCATGTCACGGCGCTACGTGATCCCCGCGCGCGCGATGTGGACCCGCGGCGGCAGCCGCGACCGCCCCGCATCGAGCCCGAGCGGAAGCTAGTGCCGCGTCGGGCAACGTTCGCCCCGTCGCGACGCCCGGCACGCACTCTCGCCGCACCGGCCGAAAGCTCAAGTACGTCCAGTACGAGCGCTTGCGGCCGGCATGCCGAGAGCACGCACCGGACGCCGCTCCTTGACGGGCAAACGTCGCCTGACGCGGCACTAGTGATGGAACCCGGAGCGGGGCTCGGTCGCCGGGACCGGCGGGGGTGTGGCGGTGAGGTGGTCCACCGCCTGGCGCAGGTCCTCGACGAGCAGGGCGATCTGGTCGCGGGTCACGCCGTGCCGGATCAGCACGCGCTGGATGACGGTGTCGTCGCGGTCGGCCGGCAGCGGGTACGAGGGCACCTGCCAGCCGCGCATCCGCAGCCGGTCGGAGAGGTCGTAGAGGGTGAACCCGGCCGCGGCCTGGTCGGTGAGCCGGTAGGAGACGGCGGGGAGGCCGCCGAGGCCGTCGTAGAGCAGGGTGAACGGCCCCATGGCGGCGATCTCCCCGGCCAGGTACTGGGCGGTGGCGACGCAGGCCTCGTGGACGCGTTTGTAACCGGCGCGGCCGAGCCTGAGGAACAGGTAGTACTGGGCGATGACCTCGCCGCCTGGGCGGGAGAAGTTGAGGGCGAAGGTCGGCATGTCGCCGCCGAGGTAGTCCACGTCGAAGACGAGCTCCTTGGGCAGCAGGTCGGCGGTGCGCCACACGATCCAGCCGACGCCGAGGGGCGCGAGCCCGTACTTGTGCCCCGAGGTGTTGACGGACGCGACGCGCGGCAGCCGGAAGTCCCACACCACGTCGGGGTGGAGGAAGGGGGCGACGAAGCCGCCGCTGGCCCCGTCCACGTGGACCGGGATGTCCCAGCCGTGCTCGGCCTGGATCCGGTCCAGTTCGGCGGCGATCTCGGCGACGGGCTCGTAGTCGCAGGTGTAGGTGACGCCGACGATGGCGACGACGCCGATGGTGTTCTCGTCGACGTACTGGGCGAGCTGATGGGGGCGCAGGCCGGTGGCGTCGGGTTCGAGAGGGACCGGGCGCAGTTCGACGTCGAAGTAGCGGGCGAACTTCTCCCAGCAGATCTGGACGGGCCCGCACACCAGGTTGGGCCGGTCGACGGGGAGGCCCTGGGCCTGGCGGCGGGTGCGCCAGCGAAATTTGAGGGCGAGGCCGCCGAGCATGGCGGCCTCGCTGGATCCGGTGGTGGAGCAGCCGGTGGCCGCACCGCCGGCCGGTGCGTTCCACAGGTCGGCCAGGATGTTGACGCAGCGGGCCTCGATCTCGGCGGTCTGCGGGTACTCGTCCTTGTCGATCATGTTCTTGTCGAGACACTGGTTCATCAGCCGGTGCACGCCGTCGTCGGACCAGGTGGTGCAGAAGGTGGCCAGGTTCTGGGCCGCGTTGCCGTCGAGGAGGAGCTCGTTGCTGAGCAGCTCGTAGACCACCTCGGTGGGCGAGTGATCGTCGGGCATCCGGTACTTGGGGAGGATCTGGCCGCTCAGAGCGGACGTGAACACGTCCGTGTCGGCGTCACAGGCGGGTACGTCTTTCGTCTCATGAAGAGCCATATCCGGACTATATGTGACCGATCATCACAAAGGCGGCTTCGACCCCCTCGGCGGATGATTCGGGTCGCCGACACCGAGAGCTTCCGGCCGACTCCGCGGCGTGACCCCCTCCATAGGGGCCGCGCGCGACAGGACAACTTACTGTCGAGTAGGCTTCTGTTCGAAGATCTTCCCGTCCGGGCCGCTGAAGCCGGTTCGGACGGGAAGATCGACCAACTGGTTCTATGGGCAACTTATCCACGCATGTCCGGATACCGGTCAACGGCCTTTGCCGTCCTGATACTTCTTCGGCCATGAACAAGATCACCCGCCGGCAGGCCTTGGGCACCACTGCCGGCGCTCTCACCGTCCTCGGCATCGCCGGCGCCACCGCGCACGCAGCCGCCACCGACTCCCGCGCCTCCCTACCCACCGGCACGGTCGACGAGGTGTACCAGGGCCGCCGCATACAGATCACCCCGGGCGGGGGCGGCCACCACGGCGGCCACCACGGGGGCGGCCACGACGGACTGCCGGCCATCCGGATAGACGGCCGCGAACTGCACGTCATGCGCAACGCCGACGGCACCTGGATCAGCGTGGTCAACCACTACGAGACCTTCGCCGATCCGGCCTCGCTCGCCCGCGCCGCCGTGCGCGAGCTGCAGGGCGCCGTCCTCGCCCCGTTCGCGCCCATGGGAGGCACGGCATGACCGTCCGCAAGAACCAGGCCGCCCTCACCGCCGAGGAGAAGCGCGCCTTCACCAGTGCGCTGCTCGAGCTCAAGCGCACCGGTACCTACGACCGGTTCGTCACGACCCACAACGGGTTCATCATGGCCGACACGGACTCGGGCGACCGGGTCGGCCACCGCTCGCCCTCGTTCCTGCCCTGGCACCGGCGCTTCCTGCTGGAGTTCGAGGCCGAGCTGCAGAAAGTGGACCCGAAGGTTTCGCTCCCCTACTGGGACTGGAGCGCGGACCGCACCACCCGCTCCTCCCTCTGGGCCGCCGACTTCCTGGGCGGCACCGGCCGGGCACGCGACGGACAGGTCCTCGACGGGCCGTTCGCGTCCGCCAACGGCAAGTGGCCGATAAACGTGCGGGTGGACGCGCGCGCGTACCTGCGCCGGGCGCTCGGCGCGGGAGTGGCCGAGCTGCCGACGAAGGCCGAGGTGGACGCCGTGCTCAACATGCCGGTGTACGACATGGCCCCCTGGAACAGCTCCTCGAACGGTTTCCGCAACCACCTGGAGGGCTGGCGCGGCGCCAACCTCCACAACCGGGTGCACGTGTGGGTCGGCGGCCAGATGGCCACCGGCGTCTCCCCCAACGACCCGGTGTTCTGGATGCACCACGCCTTCGTCGACAAGCTGTGGGCCGAATGGCAGGCCCGCAACCCGAAGTCCACGTACCTGCCGGCCGCGGGCACCACGAACGTCGTCGACCTGCACGACACCATGCGGCCGTGGAACGACGTGACCCCGGCGGACATGCTGGACCACCGGAAGTTCTACACCTTCGACACCGAGCCGGTCCCGGCCGCCGCCAGCCAGCGGTAGTGCAGTTCGGGGCGGCCGACCTGGCCGTACCGGGGGGTGCGGTCCGCCCGCCCGGTGTCCACCAGGTGCTCCAGGTAGCGGCGGGCGGTGATCCGGGAGATCCCGGCCGCCTCGGCCGCCCCCGCGGCGGTCAGCCCCTCGGGCGCCGCCCGCAGCAGCGCGCCGACCCGGTCCAGGGTCGGCGCGCTGAGCCCTTTCGGGAGCTCGGCGGGGCCCGGGGCGCGCAGGGCGGCGAGTGCCCGGTCCACATCGTCCTGGCCGGCCGCCTCCCCCGCCGTCGCGCGGAACTCGGCGTAGCGCAGCAGCCGTTCGCGCAGCGTCGGGAAGGCGAACGGCTTCAGTACGTACTGGACCACGCCGAGCGAGACGCTCTCGCGGACCACGGCCAGGTCCCGCGCCGAGGTCACCACGATCACGTCCACGGGATGCCCGGACGCCCGCAGCCGGCGGGCGAAGCGCAGCCCGTGCCCGTCGGGCAGGGTGAGGTCGAGCAGCAGCAGGTCGACCCGGGTCCGCTCCAGGACCCGGGTGGCCTCGGCGAGCGAGTGGACGGCGCCGACGGCGGTGAAACCGGGCACCCGCCCGACGTACAGGGCGTGCGCGTCGGCGGCGACGGGGTCGTCCTCGACCACCAGCACCCGCACCCCGGACATCGCGGGCGCCTCACGTGCCTCACGTGCGTCGCGTGCGTCGCGTGCGTCGCGTGCGTCGCGTGCGTCGCTCATGGCGTCGGCTCCCTTCGCACGGGCAGTCGTACGGTGAACTCGGCTCCCCCGTCCGGCCCTTCGGCGGCGATCGCGCTGCCTCCGTGCCGGTGGGCCACCTGGCGGACCAGGGCGAGGCCGAGGCCGCGCCCCTCTCCCTTGCCCGACCAGCCGCGCAGGAACACATCGGCCGCGGCGCCCGTGGGCAGGCCGGGTCCGTTGTCGGTGACGCGGAGCAGCAGTGCGTCCTCCTCGGGCCGGACGGTGACCGCGATCCTGGCGGCGGGGACGCCGGTGAGGGCGTCGACGGCGTTGTCCAGGAGGTTGCCGAGCACGGTGACGAGGTCCCGGGCCGGGACGGTTCCGGTCCGGCCGTCGACGGCGCGGCTGTCGGGGGTGAGGACCAGCTCGACGCCCCGCTCGTGCGCCTGGGCGGCCTTGCCCAGCAGCAGCGCCACCAGGACGGGTTCTCCGACGCCGGTGACCACTTGGTCGGTGAGGGCCTGGGCCAGTTCCAGTTCGGCGGTGGCGAATTCCACTGCCTCGTCCGCGCGGCCGAGTTCGATGAGGGAGACCACGGTGTGCAGCCGGTTGGCCGCCTCGTGGGCCTGGGACCGCAGCGCCTCGGTGAATCCCCGCTCTTGATCCAACTCGCCGGTGAGTGACTGGAGTTCGGTGTGGTCGCGCAGGGTGACCACGGTGCCGCGGCGGCCGCCGCCCGCGACGGGAGAGCTGTTGAGGACCAGCACCCGGTCCGTGGTCAGGTGCACCTCGTCCACCCGGGGCCGGTCGGCGAGCAGGGCGCCGGTGAGCGGTGCGGGCAGGCCGAGGTCGGCGGCGCCGGTGCCCCTGACGTCCCCCTGCAGGCCGAGCAGTTCGCGCCCGGCGTCGTTGATCAGGGTGATCCGGCGCTGGCCGTCGAGCATCAGCAGGCCCTCGCGGACCCCGTGCAGGGCGGCCTGGTGGTAGTCGTACATCCGGCTGAGCTCGGCCGCGTTCATCCCGTGCGTGTGCCGGCGCAGCCGGGCGTTGACGATGTACGTGCCGAGTCCGCCGAGGGCGAGCGCGCCGGCCGCGACCCAGGCGAGGACGGAGAGCTGCTCGGCGAGCCGGGCGCTGATCGCGCGGACGGTGATGCCGGAGCTGACCATGCCGACGACCTTGCCGTCGTCCAGGAGCGGGGTGACCACGCGGATGGAGGGCCCGAGGGTGCCGGTGTAGGTCTCGCTGAAGGTCTCGCCGCGCAGGGCGGGGGCGGTGTTCCCCATGAAGGGCTCGCCGATGCGGCGGGGGTCGGGGTGGGTCCAGCGCCGCCCGTCCGGGGCCATGATCGTCACGAAGTCCACCCCGGAGTCGACGCGGACCCGCTCGGCGTAGGGCTGGAGCGCGGCCGAGGGGTCGGCGCCCTGTGCGGCGCCGCGTACGGCCTCGCGGACGGACGGGGAGTCGGCGACCGCGCGGGCCACGGCCCCCGCCTGGCGCCGGGCGGACTCCTCGGCCTGCCCGCGGGCGGTGGCGTACGCGAAGACCGCACAGCCGGCGACGACCACGGCGACCAGCAGCACCTGCATGGCGAAGAGCTGGCCGGCGAGGCTGCGCGGGGGTCGAGGAAACCGGAACATGGCGTTCAGTGTGCACCCGGCTGTGAACTCAATGAACGCAAGGGTGACCGGGGTCACAGCCTCGGGCGATGGTCCTCCCGGGACGTATTCACCACCAGGAGGCGAGCCGTGGCCGGCAGACGCGACAAGACCCATTATCTGTACATCGCGGTGATCGCCGCGGTGCTTCTCGGCATCGCCGTCGGCTTCGCCGCACCGGACACGGCCGTGGAGCTCAAGCCGCTGGGCACCGGCTTCGTGAACCTCATCAAGATGATGATCTCGCCCGTGATCTTCTGCACGATCGTGCTGGGCATCGGGTCGGTGCGCAAGGCCGCGAAGGTCGGCGCCGTGGGCGGCCTCGCCCTCGGCTACTTCATGATCATGTCCACGGTGGCGCTGGCCATCGGGCTCCTCGTCGGGAACCTGCTCGAGCCGGGCAGCGGACTGCACCTGACGGAGGCCGTCAAGCACGCGGGAGAGGCGCAGGCCAAGGCGGGCGGGGCGCAGACCACGCCCGAATTCCTGCTGGGGATCATCCCGACCACCCTGGTCTCCGCGTTCACCGGGGGCCAGGTGCTCCAGACGCTGCTCGTGGCGCTGCTGTGCGGGTTCGCGCTCCAGGCCATGGGCACGGCGGGCGCGCCTCTGCTGCGCGGGATCGGACATGTGCAGAAGCTGGTCTTCCGGGTACTGGCGATGATCATGTGGGCGGCGCCGGTGGGCGCGTTCGGCGCCATCGCGGCGGTGGTCGGTGCGACCGGGATCGACGCCCTGAAGTCGCTCGCCGTCATCATGATCGGCTTCTACACGACCTGTCTGCTGTTCGTGTTCGTGGTCCTCGGGACCCTGCTGCGGGTGTGCACCGGGATCAACGTCTTCTCGCTGCTGCGCTACCTGGGCCGCGAGTTCCTGCTGATCCTCTCCACCTCCTCCTCGGAGTCGGCGCTGCCCCGGCTGATCGCGAAGATGGAGCACCTGGGCGTCTCCAAGCCGGTCGTCGGCATCACGGTGCCGACGGGCTACTCGTTCAACCTGGACGGGACCGCGATCTACCTGACGATGTCCTCGCTGTTCATCGCGGAGGCGATGGGCAAGCCGCTGGCGATCGGCGAGCAGATCTCGCTGCTGCTGTTCATGATCGTCGCCTCGAAGGGCGCGGCGGGCGTGACCGGCGCGGGGCTCGCGACGCTGGCGGGCGGGCTCCAGTCGCACCGGCCGGAACTCGTCGACGGTGTCGGGCTGATCGTGGGCATCGACCGCTTCATGAGCGAGGCCCGGGCGCTGACGAACTTCGCGGGCAACGCGGTGGCGACGGTGCTCATCGGCACCTGGACCAAGGAGTTCGACCGCGAGCGCGCCGGCGAAGTCCTCGCGGGACGCCTGGAGTTCGACGAGACCACGCTGGTCGACGACGGCCACGGCACGGAGCTCCCCACCGTGCCCGGCCAGTCGCCGGCCGACGCCAAGGAGGGCGTGCCGGCGTAACCGGCAGCGCCCCGTCAGGGGCCGGCCGGGCAGGGCTCGCCCCCACGGTGCCCAGCCCGGTCGGCCCTCACACAGCCCCATGGTCGATTTTCGGCCATGGGGCTGTGAAGTGTCCTGCGGTAAAAGGTACTTCCATACCGGGGCACGCGTCTGACATCTTGCGTCCACCACTCGTTTCGTACGGCCCGGTAGGTGCCATGAGCACCACCGGGCCGTCTTCGGAGGACGCATTGATACCCCACATATCCAGCCGACCTCGACGCACTCTCGTGCTCGCCGCCACGCTCGGCGCAGCACTCGCCTTCGGGGCACCCGCCGCGCTCGCCGGCACCGCCCCGGTCTCCCCGTCCGCCTCGTCCGCCCCCGCCAAGGCTGCGGCCGCGGCGCCGACCTCCCAGAGTGCGACCTGGGTTGCCGGCACCCGCGCCTACCTGGTGATCACCGCCCCCGGTGACAGCTCGGCGGTGCGTTCCGCCGTCGCTGCCAACGGCGGCACCGTCTTCTCGAACTTCGACGCCATCGGCGTGATCGTCGCCCACTCCTCCTCCGCCGGCTTCGCCACGGCGATGCGCGGGGTCAGCGGGGTCCAGCAGGTCGGGGCCACCCGTACCTCGGACGTTCCGGCCGACGCCTACAACCCGGCGCTGCCCGCCAACCCGGCGCAGTCGACGACCCCGGCCGGCGAGCCCGTCCGCGCCGACATGAGCCAGATCAAGGCCGACCAGGCCTGGGCTGTCACCACCGGCTCCGCCTCCGTCAAGGTCGGCATCCTGGACACCGGTGTGGACGACCAGCACCAGGACCTGGCGCCGAACTTCAATGCGGCCGACTCCGTCTCCTGCGCGTACGGCAAGCCCGACACCCGTACGGGCGCCTGGCGGGACGTGGACAGCCACGGCACCCACGTCGCGGGCACCATCGCGGCCGCCAAGAACGGCAAGGGCGTCGTCGGCGTGGCCCCGGGCGTGAAGATCTCCGCGGTCCGCGTCGCCGAGCCGGGCAACTCGTTCTTCTTCGCCGAGAACACCATCTGCGGCTTCGTGTGGGCCGGTGACCACGGCTTCAAGGTCACCAACAACAGCTACTACACGGACCCGTGGCAGTTCAACTGCCCGGACAACATCGACCAGGCCGCCATCATCGAGGGCGTCAAGCGCGCCCAGGAGTACGCGGAGGGCAAGGGCTCCCTCCAGGTCGCCGCGGCGGGCAACGAGAACTACGACCTCGCCCACAAGACGACCGACTCCGCGAGCCCGAACGACTCGACGCCGGTCACCCGCACCATCACCAACGCCTGCCTCGACATCCCGACCGAGCTCCCGGGCGTGGTCACGGTCGCGGCGAACGGCACGGGCACCACGAAGGCCTCGTTCTCGAACTTCGGCTCGGGCGTCATCGACGTGGCGGCCCCGGGCAGCGACGTCTACTCCACCGTGCCGGGCGGCAAGTACGGCAGCAAGAGCGGCACGTCGATGGCCACCCCGCACGTGGTGGGCGTCGCGGCGCTGCTCGCCAGCACCAACCCCGGCATCACCCCGGCGCAGCTGCGCGACAAGCTGGCCACGCAGGCCAACGACATCGCCTGCCCGTCGGACAACCGCTGCACCGGGACCGCGGCCAACAACTCGTTCTTCGGCGAGGGCCAGGTCGACGCGCTGAAGGCGGTCGGGTCCACCCCGCCGCCCGGGAAGTACTTCGAGAACCTCGGCGACTTCGCGATCAACGACAACGCCACCGTGGAGAGCCCCATCACCGTCAGCGGGGTGACCGGCAACGCGCCGGCCACCCTCAAGGTGGGCGTGGACATCAAGCACACCTACATCGGTGACCTCAAGGTCGACCTGGTGGCCCCGGACGGCACCGTCTACACCCTGAGCAACCGGGCCGGCGGCGGTACGGACAACATCGTCCAGAGCTTCACCGTCAACGCCTCCTCCGAGGTCGCCAACGGCCTCTGGAAGCTCCGTGTGAACGACAACGCCAACGCGGACACCGGCAAGATCGACGCCTGGAACCTCACGTTCTGAGGGCCGTCGAGCTGAAGCACTAACGCTGCAGGACGTCGGCGAGCCAGTCGAAGACGACGTCGCAGTGCTGCTGCGGGGCCATCGGGGAGCAGTGCAACTGCGCTCCGGTGGCCTCCGTCAGTTTCACGTACTCGCGCTTCGAGCGCAGCAGGTCGTACATCTGCCGGGGCTGGCCGGGGTAGAACTGCTCGAAGTCGTAATCGAGGACCAGCGTCGGCGCCTTGATCTGGGGTACGACCTTCGTGATGTCCAGCCCGATGGCGACCTGGGCCGGGGTCCAGAGGTCCTTGAACACCCGGCCGGCGCGCGCCTCGCGCAGTGCCTCCCGCGAGAAGATCTCGAAGCGCTTCTTGACCGTGGTGGCGAGTTCCGGGGTGAGCTCGGGAACGACGTCCTCGTTCCAGACGCGGTTGGTCTCCGCCTTGTCGGCGGTGACGATGTCGCGGATCTCCTTGTCGAAGCCGAGCCAGGGGTTCGGCACTCCGGGCATGCACACCACGGCCGCGAGCCGGCGTTCGAAGGCCGCGGCGCGGGCGACGAGATTGCCGCCCATGCTGAGGCCGGTGATCGCGATCCGGCTGCTGTCCACGTCCTTACGGGCGTCGAGCCAGTCGACGAGCGGGACCACCACCTGCTCCCACCGGGTGGTGAACGGGATCTCCTCGACGAACAGCAGCCGGCCCTGGCCCGGGCCGTCGTAGACGAGGGCGTTCCAGCCCCGCCCGAGGGCAGCCGCGACGCCGTAGGTCCACATGTCGAGGTTCTGCCCGTCGCTGCCGTTGGTGAGGATGACCGTCGGGCGGGGCTCGTCCCCGCCGTCGGGCCGGAAGAACCAGACCGGCAGGCGGGTCTTCGCATACGGGACCTGCGCACGGACGGCGGCCGGGGAGCAGAGCTGGGTGAAGGTGTCCCAGGCCTTGCGGCCCGCCAGGTAGACCGCCTTCTCGTCGCCGGGGCTGCGGGTGCCGAGGACGTAGAACAGGGCCTGGGCGTAGTACTGCGCGGCCCGCAGCGAGCGGAACCGGCGGGTCTGCGAGGGGGTTTCGCCGCCGTGTCGGCCGGCCGCCGGGGGTGCGGCGAGCCGGTCGCCCCAGGCGCGGAAGGTGTCGGTGAAGGTCTGCGCGGACAGCCCGGCGGTGTTGATGGCGTTGACGGCGGTGAGCACCTCGCCCACCTCGGAGGCGCGCATGCCGGCCGCGCCGAGCGCGAGGAGCCCGGCGAAGTTGTACCCGGGGTCGTCGAACAGCTTCATGGCTCCCGGCAAGGGATCCGGGGCTGCCGCAGCTGCCCGGGGCGCGGCCCCCGCACAGCCGGCGGTCCCGCCGACGGCAAGGGCTCCGGCGCCTGCGGCGAGTCCGGTCAGGGCGGCACGCCGGGACAGCACCCAGGGGGGCTCCGAGCGGGGCTGCGGCTGCGCTGTGCGAGCTTGCGTCATGGCAGGGACCGTAGGAGGCGGCCCCGGCGGATCGGCGCCCGCCACACCCGCGGCTGCTCCGAACGGCCCTGTCCGGCTACCTGGTCCGCAGCACGCAGTCCCCGCAGAGTCCGCCGCCGGGCACTTGGTAGTAGAGGCAGCAGCTGCGCCGTACGAACGCCACCCCGAGCCCCTCTTCGTGGATGAAGGTGCCCGTCCCGCCGAGCGCCCCGCCCTCGGCCAGCAGCTCCGCGGCCAAGGACACCGCCGGGCCGCCCGGGACCCGGTCGATCAGCACCCGCAGCGCCCCGACCAGCCCCGACGCGGCGTTCCCGCGCAGCACCTTGGGCGACACCCCGTACCGCTCCCGCAGGCGCGCGTCCAAGGCCCCGAGGTTGCCGAGCACGCTCTCCCCGAGCGCCCCGGCCGGCAGCGCTCCCACAGCGGGCTCGGGCAGCCACAGCTCCAGCGACCCCGCCGCGGGGAGCCGCCACCACACCCGCTCGGCCCCCAGGTCGGGGATCCGCCCGCCCAGCGCGGCGCAGCCCAGGCCCAGCGACCACAGCCGCGAGGCGATCCCGAACTGCGCGGTCGACGCCGCGACCCGGCCGGGCCCGCTCCGGATCCGCCGCCCCACCTCGGCGACGTACGGCTCGAGTTGTGCCCCGTAGAGCTCGCCGAGCGGCCGGAAACCCTCACCGGGCGGCTCCTTCCCGTACGGCACGGCGAAGAAGGGCCCGACGGCGGCCAGCCGGCGCAGTACGTCCTCCACCTCAGGCTCCGTATCCGTCGTCGGGCAGAGCAGGGTCGGCCCCCGGGCACTCCCGGTGGTCCAGGGCGTACGAGGAGACCGTGTGCAGCAGCCAGTCCTCCGCGATCGGTTCCGTGTCACAGCAGCGGGCCACGAAGACGAAGCTCACCATGGTCTGCGGCACGGGCTCCGCGTAGAGGGTCCGCTGCTCGGGCAGCCGCTCGGACCACTCGGTACGCCAGGCGACCCCGGCGCCGGCGAGCGCCGCGGTGAGCCGCGACTCGGTGACGGACACCGGCCCGCGGTACGGCTCCCCCTCGCCGGTGCCCGGGATCTCCAGCGCATCACGCCAGGTGTCCACACTCATCGAGCGCAGTTGTCGGCACCGGCAGTACACGTTCTCCAGGCTCCCGTGATGGAACCAGTGCGGCCACCGCTGCCCCTGGTACACCGGCCACGAGCAGTCCGGCTCGCCGTGCACGGCGACCAGGTCGTGCAGGTGCGCGCCGACGTGGAAGGCACCGAGCCTCCCCGTGGCCGCGAAGCGGACCAGTTCCGTCACGAAGTCCATGCACGGATGATCTCAGGTGGCTGCGGTCCGGCGGATCACGGCCTGCACGGGGCAACCGGCGCCGGAGGCCCGGCGTTCCCCGCAGCAGCCCTGGGATCGCGCCACTTCGTGTCGTCGTGGGCGAAGACGAACGACTCGATCGGTACGCCCCGTTCGGCGCTGAGCCGGGCCACCAGCTCCTGCAGGACCACCGTCTCCAGCACCACGCGCACGGCGTCCGGCACCTCGGGGAGGCGGATCACCGACAGGCTGTCCGCCGGCTCGACCCGGGCCGTCGTCAGCAGCAGCGTGAGGTGCCCGGCGCCGGCCAGCGAGCGGGCCAGCTCGATCTCGCGGCCGTCGCCGAAGACGAGGTGGAGGGTGTTGCCCGCCGACTCCATCTCCCCGTGCAGGTAGTTGCGGGTCGCCGAGGCGGCCGCGGTCATCCGGACCACCTCGCGCAGCAGCAGCGCACCCTCCTCGGCCGAGGCGCACGAGGCCCCGGCCGCCACCGTGTCGGAGGCGATGCAGCGGGCGCCGCGCTCGCGCAGGCCCGCGACCACCTCGGCGGCCCGCCCGTGGACTGCCGCGGTCTGCTCGGCGATGTCGCCCCACGGGTCCTGCGCGCGGCTCGCGATGGCCCCGGCGATCAGGTCGAGGGCGACGACCGTGCCGGTGTAGCCGATGGTCGAGGCGTACGAGTCGGGCTCGTTGCCGAGGCCCACGGTGAGGTCGGCGAGCTCGCCGAGCCGCGACGGTAAGACGTTGAGCAGCGCGGTCCTCGTGATGCCGGGGGCGGCGGACCGGCAGGCGGCGATGGTCTCGCGGCTGCGGCCGCCCTGGGAGACGGCGATCAGGCAGTCGGTGTCGAAGCCGGCGGTGCCGGTCTCGATCTCGCTGGACAGGACGCGCTGGGTGACGACCCCGGCCTTCCGCAACTGCTGTACGGGGACGGCGAGGGCGGCGTACGAGGCGCCGATGCCGGTGAACAGGGGGCGCCGGGCGGCGCGCAGCGCGGCGCGCTCCGGGGAGGCCAGCTGGCTGCGGACGCGGTCGGCGATCCGGGCGAGGGCGACGCCCTGGCCGGCCTGGCCCTCGAGGAAAGTGATGCGGGATCCGGACATGGTGGGGGGTGTCTCGTCTTTCCGTGAAGCTCTGTGCGGGAACGGTGTGTTGGGACGGTGTGTTGGGACGGTAAGGGGCGGGCGACGGGATCGGGCGCCGGCGGCCGAGTGCTGCGCGCGCTCCCGGCCCGCAGTCGCCGGGCCGGACGTCGCGAACGCCCAGCGGATGAGCCCGCGGGCGACGGGAGCGAAGGCGCGGCCCGACGCGATGAAGCCAGGGATTACCGGCGCCCCCGAAGTTGACGACCGCCCCCGGCCGGACCGCCGCCTGCGGCTACTGCGCCCCTACGACGGCCCCCGCGGGCTCGGTCCCCCGGTGAACCGCCCCGGCAGCGGAACCCCGCGACCGAGCCGATCGCCCACGCGAGCGTCCCCGAGGCCGATCCGGGCGAGCGGGCGGGAGACCGATCACCCGGGTGGAGTAGCGGGCCGACCACACGTAGTAGGCGCCGTCTCCGGCGGCCGTGTCGTCATCCGACCGCCGGACCAGCCAGATGGCCCAACAGATCGATCCAATCCGACCACCATCTGCCGGGCCACTTCACGCATGCCCCCAAGCGCTGCCGCGCACGGCCCCGACACCCGCCCGCGGACACATCACCGACGGCCGTCTGTTCGATGTCCGGGCGGTCGGGGAGGGGCCCGGGATCATCCGCCCGGCCGACGGTCGGAGCCTTCCGCGGGCGCGTCCCGGCATCCTCACATCCTCGCAGGTCAGAGGTTGTTTGTACGGCATCCGGAGGCCGCCGGGACCGCCGTCCGGGGGGCCCTCGCCGGGTGGTGGAACGGATGTCCGCGGATCAGGATTACGGGTGCTCCGGGCCGGGGACCGAAGTCATCGAAAAAGATGGCCGCGACGTTGCCAATTTGGGGGTTCATGAGAGGAGATTTAGGGGCTACATTGAGCCACTCGCGTTCACCTGACAGCCCGTTGCCTTTCACTCGTGTTTTGCACGGGGGGCGACGTCAGGAGCGCACACTGTGCAACCACCCCACCGCCCAGAAGGACCGAAGGCTCCGTGCCCGTACCCGTACTCCTCGCCGGCCGCACCGTGCGGCTCGAGCCCCTCGCCCCCCACCACACCGAGGCCTTGGCCATGGCCGGGGCCGAGGATCGTACGACTTACGCCTTCACCCCCGTACCCCATGGGGTGCAGGCGTCCCACGAGTACATCGACCGCGCCCTCGCAGATCAGGCGGCGGGTCGATCGCTCCCCTTCGCGGTGGTCAGAGCCACCGACGGCCGGGTCGTCGGTTCGACCCGGTTCCTGGAACTCGACTACTGGCAGGGACCCCTGGTGTGGCCCGCGGTGCCGGGCGTCCCGTTCGGTGATCCGGCGACGGCGATCCCCGATGCCGCCGAGATCGGCAATACCTGGCTGTCCCCGGGCGCCCAGGGGACGGGCATCAACACCGAGGCCAAGCTGCTCATGCTCCGCCACGCCTTCGAGACCTGGGGCGTCCGCCGCATCTCGCTGCGCGCCGACGCCCGCAACGGGCGCTCGCGCGCGGCGATGGAGCGGCTCGGGTTCACCTGCGAGGGGGTCCGCCGGGCCCATTCGCGGGGACTCGACGGTGCCGTGCGCAGTACCGCCTTCTACTCGATCCTCGACGAGGAGTGGCCGGCCGTGCGGTCGATCATCGAGCTGAGGCTGTCCGCGGGAGCTCAGCGCAAGCGGCGACGCAAGACGCTGATCCCGGCGTAACGGTCCTGCATTCGGCGTAACGGTCCTGCACATCGGCGCAGGAGTCCCGGCAGCGGCCCCCCACCCCGGCCCTTCCTTACGGCGTCAGCCGAGGAAGGCCGGGGCGAGGGCCGAGGCCATCAGCGGGGTGGGAGCGCCGCTGCCGTCGGCCGGTACGGCGTACAGGTCGGCGCCGAAGTCGCCGGGCAGGGAGTAGACGACCGTCTTGTCGTCCGTCCACACCACCTGGTCGTCCACGCTGCGCTCCTCCGCGAGCGGGGTCTCCTGCATCGAGGCCAGGTCCAGGGCGTACAGCCGCCACGGGGCGTCGGGCGACAGGCCGGGCACCCGCTTCTTGAACACCAGCCGGGTCCCGTCGGGCGACAGCGACGGGCATTCCAGGTTCTCGCGGAGCGTGGTCAGGGTGCGGTCGGCCAGGTCGCCGCGGACCAGGTAGGTCTGGCCGCCGGTGGCGAGCGTCGCGTAGAAGGTCCGCTCGTCGGCGGCGAAGGTCACTCCCCAGAAGTTGACGTCGGCGTTGCGGTACGCCTTGCCGTCCTTGCGGATCGCGAAGTCCTCCAGCGAGGCGTCGAGCCTGCCCGTGCGCAGGTCGAGCAGCGAGGTGCGGGTGGAGAAGTTCGTCCCGGCGTACGAGTCCCCTCCGACGAAGACCGTCCAGGCGACGAGGTGTCCGCCGGGCGAGACCCGGGCGCGGGTGGGGATCCCGGCCAGCGGGTGTGCGGAGACCTCCTTGAGGCGGGCGTCGAGGACGACGGCCCGGTAGCTCTCCTGGACCCCGCCCTTGTCGGCCTGGAGGCAGATCCCGGTGCCGGCCGCCGAGTGGAAACGCAGGCAGCTCACGCCGGAGGCGGTACGCGGGCCCTGGGGTGCGGTGGCGGGGACGGTGGCGAGCTCGTCGCGGTGCGGGCCCCACGCCATGTTCCGGAACACGATCCGCCGTTCGGCCCCGGCCGGGGCCAGGGACACCTCGCCCCGGCTGATCTGCGGGCCGCCCGCCTGGGTCTGGTTCTTCTCCTCGGCCCGTGAGGAGGCCCGTACGACGGCGAGCACCCCCACCGCGGCGAGCAGGACGACGGCGGAGACGAGGATCAGCATCCGGCGTTGGAGGGTCATGGGGGCCTTTCGGGGATGTGGGGGAAATTCAGGGGCGGCTGAGCGCACTCAGTCGGCCCGCGCCTCGGCGGCGGACTCGGCGGCCATCGCGTCCGCGGGGCGCAGCAGAGTGCATACGCCGGCCGCAGCGGCCAGCAGCACGGCGGCGACCGCGAGGGCGGGGCGGGCGCCCCAGACGGTCCATGCGGCGCCGAAGCCCAGCGAGGCGGCGAAGCGGGCGAGGGCCTGGCCGGTCTGGACGAGGGCGAGGCCGCCGCCGCGGTGTTCCTCGGGCACGGCTCCGGCGGCCGCGGCCATCAGGACGCCGTCGGTGGCCGCGTAGAAGCCGCCGTGCAGCAGGAGCACGGCGTACGGAAGGGCTGTGTCATGGGCGTGGCCCGCGCCACCCGTGAGCAGGAGGCCGTACGCGAGGAGCAGCGCGAGGTGGCCGCCGAGGAAGACGCGCCAGCGGCCGATCCGGTCGGCGAGCCTTCCGAGCGGCAGCGCGAGCAGGAAGAACGCGGCGGCGGTGCCCAGCGGCAGCAGCGCGAACCAGCGGTCGGCGATCCCGGTGGTGCGCTGGAGCAGCAGGAAGACGAAGGCGTCGCTGACGGTGCACAGCCCGAGCAGTAGCGCGCACAGGCTGATCCGGCGCAGGTCCCGGCGGCCCAGCAGCCCGAGGGCGGCGCGCAGCGAGACGGGCTCCGCGCCGGGCGCGGGTGCGGTGCGGCGGCCCGGGACGAAGAGGACGAGCACGAGCACGCCGAGGGCGGCGACGCAGGCGCTGACCGTGAAGACGGCGTCGTAGCCGTCGGCGGCGCCGCGCAGGATCAGGAAGGCGAGGATCGGCCCGATCAGGGCGCCGGCGGTGTCCATGGCCCGGTGGACCCCGAAGGCCCGGCCGCGGTCCTCGGGGGCGGCGGCCAGCGAGATCAGCGCGTCGCGCGGGGCGGTGCGCAGGCCCTTGCCGGTGCGGTCGAGGGCGAGCACCGCGCCGATCGCGGGCAGGGTGTGCGCGAGCAGGAGCAGCGGTTTGCACAGGGCCGAGAGGCCGTAGCCGAGGCCGGCGAGGGCCTTGTGGCGGCCGAAGCGGTCGCCGAGGTGGCCTCCGGCGAGCCGGACCAGCGCGCTGATGCCGTTGTAGAGCCCGTCGAGGAGCCCGAAGCCGAGCGGGGAGAGGCCGAGGCCGGCGACGAGGTAGAGGGGGAGCACGGCCGTGACCATCTCGGAGGAGACGTCGGTGATCAGGCTGACCGTGCCGAGGGCGAGCACCGTGGGGGCGAGCGCGGCGCGCCGCCCCGGGCTGGTGCCCGGGGCGACGGCCTGCGGCTCGGGGGTCACGGCGGGCGCGGGAGTACCGCGACTGTCCGCAACGTACATGGTCAGGAGGCCCAGATACCCGTGATGTCCTTGGCGGTGGCCGCGTTCCCGGCGTGGGTGGTCAGGCCGGCCAGGCCCTCCAGGGTGCGCAGCATGTCGTAGTGGTTGTACGTGGTGCCCGACGTGCTGCCGGGGGTGACGGGCTGGCCGTAGAGGACGGTCGGGATCTTGTTGCCGGCGAGCCGGTTGTCCTCGTCGAAGGTGACGACGAGCAGGCTGTTGTGGGTCTTGGCCCAGTCGGCGTAGGCCTTGAGGTTGTTCTTGAGCCAGGTGTCGCCGGTGCCGACGGAGCAGTCGTGCATGTCGTTGCACAGGTTCGGGACGACGAAGGACACCTTGGGGAGGGTGGTGTAGTCCGTCGGGAACTGGGTCATGGTCTTCGCGGTGCTGGTGGGCACGTTGGAGAAGGCGAACCAGGGGTTGTGCTTGCGGGCGTACTTGCCGCTGCTGCACGTGGTGGAGCCCTGGCTGGGGAGGGTCTCGTTGTAGCTGGCCCACGTCTTGCCGGCGGCCAGCAGCTCGGAGGCCAGGTTGGGCGCGGAGCTGAAGCCCGGCGTGTAGCAGCTGTCGCCGGTGACGCCCTGGTTCGAGCCGGAGAACAGCTGGAGGTAGTTGGGCTGGCTGGGGTGGGTGATGCCGAACGACTGCGTGAGGTTGGCGCCCCCGCTCTTGAGGGAGTTGATGTACGGGGCGCTGGAGCTGCCGATGACCTGGTCGTAGGCGTGGTTCTCGAAGACCACGACGACGACGTGGTCGGGGGCCGGCAGGCCGGCCGCGTGCGCGGGCTGGGCGGAGCCGATGCCGGCCCACAGGGCCGTACCGGCGGCGGTGAGGCCGAAGGCGGTGGCGAGGGCGGTCTTACGGCGGGACCGTGACGGGGTCATGCCAAACACGGAAAATACCTCCGGGCAGGGGGGTTCTGGGGGCGGCGCGCACGCACCATACCCAGGGGCATGTGCATGGGCCAGGGACGTGCGGCGAACAGACCGGGAACTCCGGTGGCCTGGCGGGTGTTAGGCAACGCCCAGCCCTCGGTCAACCCAAGAGCAGGGAAAAAGGGGAACCACGGAGCACGTAGGCTCATCCTTCGAACAGAAGAGACCACCCCCCGACGGGGCAGCACCAGCCGGAGAGCAACCGCACATGTCGTACTCACCCGACGGACAGCACCAGCCGTACCGGTCGGAAGGGCAGTACCAGCAGCAGCCCTACGGCACTTCGTACGCGCAGCCGTACGAACCCCAACAGCACCACGAGCCCCCGTACGGGCCACCGCAGCCGCCGTACGGCGGGCCGGAGGGGCCCGAGGACGACCGGCGGCGGCCGCGCCGGGGCAGGCGCTGGCTGATCGCGGGTGTCTCCGTCCTCGCGCTCGCCGGCATAGCCGCCGGGGTGATGTACCACTTCGAGATACCCCCCTTCACCGACAAGGGCAAGGACATCTCCTTCGGCCAGCCGGCCGCGGGCGGCGGGCAGACGGGCGGCGCCGACGGCACTGCGAAGCAGGCGGCCAACTCCAAGGCCCTGATGCCCACCGGGCCGAAGTCCGAGTTCAAGAACTCGATGACCCTGGCCGACGGCACGCACGTGGCCGTCACCACGCTGGACGGCAAGAAGTCGGGCTTCAAGGGCAAGGTGTGGGTCTGGGCGCCCAAGGAGTACAACGACCCGAAGTTCGCCAAGAGCGGCTTCCCGGTCATGATCGCCCTGCCCGGCGGCGCCGGCTACCCGAACAACTACTGGATGGGCACCGACCTGGGGCTCCAGACCAGCATCAGCAAGTGGTACGCCGAGGGCAAGAGCAAGCCGTTCATCCTCGCCATGCCGGTGCTGAACCCGGGCCCGGACGACAAGGGCATCTACTGGGACGGCTCCGACATCCCCGACCAGCCCAAGATGGGAACCTGGCTGACCGAGGACGTTCCGGACCTGGTGAAGGCGAACTTCCGCACCGTCAAGTCCCGTGACGGCTGGGCCTACATGGGCTCCTCCACCGGCGGCTTCGCGAGCCTGAAGGCCGTGCTCAAGCACCCGGACAAGTTCAAGGCCGCGATCTGCTCCGGCCCGGACATCGTGCCCGACTCCTCGCTGTGGAAGGGCCACGAGAAGGAGAAGGCCGAGAACAACCCGGAGTTGCTGGCGAAGGCCATGATCGACAAGAAGGGGGCTCCGGACGTCTACCTCGCCTTCCAGGTCGGCGACAACGAGAACAACAAGAAGACGTTGCCCGATGTGCAGAAGTTCGTCGCGACGTACGGCAAGGGGCCGATCCACACCAGCCTGAGGGTCATCCCCGGCGGCCAGCACAACGCCAAGACCTACGTGCCGAACATGGGCGAGGGTCCGATCCAGTTCATCAGCAAGGTCATGGAAGGACCGGTGGAATAACCGCCGGTTCGACCGACTCCACGCGCTGCGGCCCGCCGAACACCATCGGCGGGCCGTTGCCGTCCCAGGGCGCCCAGCCCGGGTTCCCGGTCACGGCGAAGCGCACCCAGGCCGCGTGCATCCGGTCGGCCAGCTCCTGCGGGGCGTCCGGCCCGGCCAGCCAGGAGGCCTCCGGCACGTCGAGCGTGTCGAACACGAAGCCCAGCTCCAGCGCGTGGCAGGCGCCGAGCCCCGGAACGCCGGACGGCCAGCCGAACTCGTACAGGAAGCTCGAGGCGGTCCGCCGCGCCCCGGCGAGCCGGCGCAGCGGGTCGCGCAGCAGCCGGTCGGTCAGCAGCTGGCCCGCGAGCTCGGCCGGGCCCGCCCCGGGCCGTGCGGCGCGCAGCGCCCGTACGGCGGCCCGGTCCTTGCCGCTGCGGGCGCGGGCCAGGGCCACGGTGAGCGGACCGAACCGGTCCATCAGCCGGAGCGCGCCGGTGGGGGCGAGCCAGAGCCGGTACTCCTCGGTGGTCCAGCCCAGCAGCAGCGGTACCTCCGTCGCCGCCGCGGCCTCGAGCGGGTCGCCGGGGAGCGTGTCCGGGTCGGTGACCAGGCCGAACGCGGGGCCTGCGACCAGCGGGCCGGAGCGGCGCAGCACGGCGCCCTGCGCGGCGAGCAGGTCGGGCAGGGCGGTGGCGGCGAAGGCCTCCGCGGTCGCGGGCACCTTCAGGAGGGAGGCCATCCGCCGGACCATCGCGCGCACCTTCTCGCGGGCCGGCACCTCGGGGGCGCCGCTCTGCAGGGCGGCCCCGGCGAAGAGCCCGGCGGCACGCGGGGCGCCGAGCAGGGCGCCGACGCTGATGGCTCCGGCGGACTCACCGAAGACGGTGACGCGGCCGGGGTCCCCGCCGAAGGCCTCGATGTTCTCCCGGACCCAGGTCAGGGCAGCGATCTGGTCGAGCAGGCCGCGGTTGGCGGGGGCATCGGGGAAGAGCCCGTAGCCGAGGACGCCGAGGCGGTAGTTGACGGAGACGAGCACCACCCCGTCGCGGGCGAAGGCGGAGCCGTCGTAGACGGGGACGGCCGAGGAGCCGCGGGTGAGCGCCCCGCCGTGCAGCCACACCATGACCGGCAGCCGGGCTCCGGGGGCCGGGGCCGGGGTCCACACGTTGAGGTTCAGGCAGTCGTCCCCGGGGACCTCCGGGTCGGGCAGCAGCGCGGCGAACTTCGGCGGGTAGGGCACCTTGGGCGCGGTGGGCCCGAAGGCGCCGGCGTCGCGTACGCCGTCCCAGGCGGCCGGGGGCGCGGGCGCGGCGAAACGGAGGGCGCCGACGGGCGGGGCGGCGTACGGGATGCCCCGGAAGGCGGCGATGCCGTCCGGCCCGGTCCGGCCCTCGACCATGCCGTACCCGGTCCTGACCCGGGGCCGGCCGCTGCCGCCCGCTGTGCTCATCGTTTCCGCTCCTCCCCCGACTCCGGTGCATCCCGTAAATCCGGTGCATCCCGTAAATCCGGTGAATCCGCTGTTCCGCGTCCCCCGGGCACGGTCGCACAGGCCTGCGACGGGTGACAAGGCGTGACCCGGCCGGGGGCAGGCCGGGTTGGACCGGGCATGCGATCCATGCGTATCCACCCCGGCGTCCGCGGCTTCGCCCGGGCCGGCGCGGTCCCCCTGCTCCTGATCGTGGCCGCGGGCGCGGCGCAGGCCGCCGGGCCCGGCTTCCAGTACGTCGGCCAGGACGACAGGGTCCACGGGCTGACCGACCCGCAGGGCTGCGTCGGGGCCAAGGGCGGCGGTCAGAAGGCCGTCACCAACGCGACCGGCAGCACCGCGACCCTCTACCGCGGGCAGGGCTGCACGGGTGACGTCGTGGCGGTCCTGCAGCCGGGTGCCGGCGGCCAGATCGAGCCGTTCTTCGCCTCCGTGCGATTTTCCTTCATCAGTAAGGCCCAGCGGCCGTGACCGCTGGGCTCCCGCTGCGTTGTATGCCATGTCAAACGCCGCAGCTCCGCTGTGGCACCCCAATCTCACGAGGAGATCTTGATGTCGCGTATCGCGAAGGCAGTCGCCGTCACCGCTGTTGCCGGTAGCGCCCTGGCCGCCGGTGCCGGTCTGGCCGTCGCCGATGCCGGAGCGCACGGTGCGGCGGTCGGCTCCCCCGGTGTCCTGTCGGGCAACCTGCTCCAGGTTCCGGTGCACGTCCCGGTCAACGTCTGCGGCAACACCGTGAACGTGATCGCCCTGCTGAACCCGGCGTTCGGAAACACCTGCATCAACGCGTCGGGCGGCGAAAAGCACCACACCGAGGGCTACGGCGGCTGACCGCCTGCGCCTCTTCGGTCGGCTTGACCGGTTGATCCGAGGGCTGAGGGCCCCCGCCGTACGGCGGGGGCCCTTCTTCCGTTCCGCCGTCCGGCTGAAGCGTCTTTCGTTCCGCCGTCCGGCTGAACGGCCGCCATTTCATTCGTAGCGGTAGATGCCCTGGTGGCTGAGCATGTCGCGCGGCGTGATGTTCCACGGCGGCATCGGCTCGTCGAGGGAGATCACCCGGCCGCGCTGGAGGTCGCCCAGTTCGAGCGGGGCCGCGGGCAGGTAGCCGGAGACCGGGTGCTTCAGCTGCCAGCGGTCCCAGAGCAGGTCCACGAAGGCGTGGTGCAGCCAGAACACCGGGTCGTTGGGGGCCGTACCGCCCGTCATGTGGCCGCCGATCCACTGGTGCACCTTGTTGTGGTTGCGCCAGCGCTCGCTCTTCGGCGCAGCCCAGCCCTCCAGCTTGTTGCGGAAGCCGCCGCCCTGCGCCGTGGAGTCCCAGGGCGAGGTGTCGTACGCCGGGTCGTCGAGCGCCCACTGGAGCTCCGCCGCGGTGGGCAGGGCGATCGGGTTCTGCGGCCGGCCGAGGTTGCGGGTGAGGAAGCGGGCCTCGCTGATGCCCACGGTGATCTCCCAGTTGCCCTTCTCGTAGGCGAACGGGCCGGTCATCACCCGGCGGTCGCTCTCGCGGCCGGTGCCGCCGAGGAAGTCCTCGGCCCAGAGGGAGGAGACCGGGCTGCTGTCCGTGGTCCAGTCCCAGTACGGGACCGAGACGCCCGGGTCGACGTCCTGGAGCAGCCGCTCGAACTGGAGCAGGTAGCGCCGGTGCCAGGGGAAGAAGGACGGGGACATGTGCCCGACGCGGAGCTTGCTGTCCTTGTCGGGCACGAAGTACTTGCCGTGGGTGCGCACGAGTTGGTCGTACGTGCCGTTGCGCTTGAGCTCCAGCACGGCCGCCGTGAACCGCTTCTTCTGGGCGCTGGTCAGGTTCTTCTGATTCTGCCGGGTGTACATGCGGGGCTCCTCCCGTTCCGTCCTGCGCTGTCGCGTCCGTCCGTCAGCCGTGGTGCGGGGCGGCGAGCGCCAGCTGGCTGGTGCCGAGTTCGTCGACGGCGGCGCGGGCGAGTTCCAGCGGGGTGTCGAAGGACTGGAAGTGGTTGATCCCGCTGAGGTAGCTGCCGTCGGCGCGGCGCATGACGTGCAGGGGGCGGCCGTCGATGCGGACCCCGGCGAGGTCTACGGCGATGTGCCGGCCGCGGTACGTCTCCTCGGTGAGGGGCGCCGGGGTGAGGGTCTGCCGGGGACGACGGGCACGCAGTACGGGTGCCAGGGCCGCGGCGGTGCCGGCGAGCACCGCCGCGGTGAAGGCCGTACGAAGGAACGTGCGGCGGGACGGTGCTGCGGAGGCGGGTGTGGCGTACATGCGGTCTCCCTCGCTCGGTGGTCCGCGCTACGGGGTCTAACGCGGCGCAGCGGGCGAGGTCACCTCGGCTGCTCAGGGTGCTTGTAGAAGAGGGTGGTGGGGTGCAGGCGGCCGGCCGGGTCGGTGGCGGCCGCCCGGGCCGACGCCGGTGCGGGAGACCCAGAGGGCGAGGGAGCCGTCCTCGACGGCAACTACGTTCCCCGGGACGGGTCCTGGGCGCCGGGGGTGAACGTCACCGGCAGGCTCTGGGGACCGCGCAGTCCGCCGGGGCGCCAGCGGATCTCGTCCGGCGGTACGGCGAGGGCGAGGCCGGGGAGCCGGCGCAGGGCGGTACCGATGGCGATCTGCCCCTCCAGCCGGGCCAGCGGCGCACCCAGGCAGTAGTGGATGCCGTGCCCGAACGCGAGGTGGGCGTTGTCCTGCCGGGTGATGTCCAGCCGGTCGGGGTCGGGGAACCGCGCCGGGTCGCGGTCGGCGACGGCGGAGCCGATCAGCACGGTCGCGCCGCGCGGGATGGTCACGCCCGCGATCTCGACGTCCTCGCGCGCGAACCGGGCGATGCCGGGGCTGACCGGGCCGTCGTAGCGCAGGAACTCCTCGATCGCGCCCGGCAGCAGTTCCGGGTCGGAGCGCAGCCGGTCGAGCTGGCCGGGGTGGGCGAGCAGCATGGCGATGCCGCCGCCGATCAGGTTGACCGTGGTGATGTATCCGGCGGCCAGCAGCAGGAACACCATGGCGACCAGCTCGTCCTCGGTCAGTTGCTGTTCCGCGTCGCGGGCGGTGACGAGGGCGCTGAGCAGGTCGTCGCCGGGGTGTGCCCGTTTGTCCCGGATGAGCTCGGTGACGTACGCGCGCATGTGCTGCCATGCCTCGTTCACCACGGCGGGATCCGGCAGCTCCGGGCCCCGCCTGATCAGGCGGTCCGTCCAGTGCTGGAATTCGTGCCGCTCGTCCACCGGCACCCCGAGCAGTTCGCTGATCACCGCGACCGGGAGCGGCAGCGCGAAGTCCGCGACGAGCTCGGCGTGGCCGGCCGGGACGACCGCGTCCAGCAGCCGGTCGGTGATCGCCTGGATCCGCGGCCGCATCCCGGCCACGCGGTGGGCGGTGAACGCCTTGGAGACCAGCCGGCGCAGGCGGGTGTGGTCGGGCGGGTCGCTGCGGAGCATGTTGCTCAGCATCGACTCGCGCTCCGTTGCGGGCAGCTGGCGCAGGATGCGGGTGTCCGAGGCGTCGCGTACGTCGCTGCTGAGGCGGGAGTCGGACAGGGCCGCGAGTCCGTCTTCGTAGCGGGTGACGAGCCAGGCCTCCAGGCCGCCCGCGATGACGGTGCGGCGCACGGGGCCGTCCTCGCGCAGTTGCCGGTACAGCGGGAACGGGTCCGCGACGAAGGCCGGGTCGGCATAGGGCAGAAGGACCGGCTGCTCGCTCATGTTGCCTCCCGAAGTGGATCGTCCTCTCTACGGAGAATGAGCGTATATGTACCGGTATCCGGGATGCCGTTTCAGCGGAGCGATTCCTTCGGGGGCCGCTCGCGCAGCGCCCCGTACCCGATGAAGTAGGCCGGCACCCGGTTCAGCCACCGCGAGTCGGTGACGAGCTCGGTCAGCCGTTTGGCCCGCTGGGGATGGCCGAACGCGGTGCGGCCGTCCAGCAGCGGCTCGATGACCTGGGTGTGCGCCAGACGTTGGAGGCGCTGGGTCGCCACGGTCGTGGGCATGCGGCGGCGCTGTACGCGGCGTACGTCCTGCAGCCCCACGGCGCCCTCGCGCAGCGGGCCCACCAGATGGCGGGCCGCGGCCACCGCGTCCTGCACGGCAAGGTTGATGCCGATGCCGAAGACCGGCGACATGGCGTGGGCGGCGTCGCCGATGCACAGCAGACCCGGCCGGTGCCAGCGGCGCAGCCGGTCCAGCCGTACGTCGAGCAGCTTGACGTCGTCCCACGAGGTGACGGAGTGCGCCCGGTCGGCCAGCCACGGGACGGCGTCCGTGAACTGGGCCATGAAACGGTCGAGGCCCTCGGCGCGGCGCTCGGCATCGGTTCCCTTGGGGATGAGCCCCGCGATCTGCCAGTAGTCGCCGCGGTCGATGAGCGCGCTGAAGAACCGCTCGCCCAGGCCTCCCACGAGCCCGCTGGGGTCGTCCTCGTGGCGCGGCAGCCGGAACCACCAGGCGTCCATCGGGCACGGGAAGCTCTCCAGGCCGAGCTCGGGCAGGACCCTGGCGAAGGATCCGCGGCCGTCGCAGGCCACGGTCAGCGTGGCCCTGAGTTCGCCGGTGCCGCCGTCCGCGGTGCGGTACCGCACGCCCGCGACCCTGCCGCGCTCCATCAGGAAGGACGTCGCCTCGGTGTCCATGCGCAGCCGGAAGGACGGCTCCTTGCCCGCTTCGTCGGCGAGCAGGTCGAGCAGGTCCCACTGCGGCACCATCGCGATGTAGTTGTACTTGCCGTGCAGCGCCCCGATGTTCCCGACCGTGACGAGGGACCGGTCCGGTCCGATGGGCAGCTGCACCGAGGTCACCCGCCGCTGCGGGAGTCGGGCGAACCGTTCGGCGAGGCCGATGTCGTCCAGCAGCGACAGGGTGGACGGGTGCACGGTGTCGCCGCGGAAGTCGCGCAGGAAGTCGCCGTGTTTCTCCAGGACGGTCACCTCCACCCCGGCCCGGGCCAGCAGCAGGGCCAGCACTATCCCGGCGGGCCCGCCTCCCACCACACAGCAGGCTGTATGTTCCACGGCAACCACTCCCTTCGCCGGCATCGGGCAAGCCCCACAGGACGTATACCGCACCCGCGGCGGCGGGGTCGGTAACGACGGCGACGCGCCGTGAGGCGCTGTCGCCGCCACGCATCCCTCCCCATCCGGCCGCGGCACGAACCCGATCGCCCGGCGAGAACGGTCCTAAGGGGACGGGAGTTCGGCGAAGTCCGCCACAAGGGCGTGGTGGTGGCCAGGGGTGCCCAGGGCCAGCGAATCGGCCTTGGCGCGCTTCAGGTACAGGTGCGCCGGGTGCTCCCACGTCATGCCGATGCCGCCGTGCAGCTGTACGCACTCCTCGGCCGCGCGAACCGCGACCCCGGAGCAGTACGCCTGGGCGACCGCCACCGTGAGCGGGGCGTCGGGGGCCCCGCCGGCCAGCGCGTCCGCGGCGGCGCGGGCCGCCGCCCGGGCCGAGGCCACGTCCAGCCAGAGCTGCGCCAGGCGGTGCTTCAGCGCCTGGAAGGAGCCGACCGGACGGTTGAACTGGTGGCGGCCGCGCACGTGCCGCACCGTCTCCGTCAGGCACCACTCCGCGAGCCCGACCTGCTCGGAGGCCAGGAGTCCGGCCCCCGAGAGCAGTGCTCCGGCGACCGCCGCGCGGGCCGCCGCCGGGTCCGCGAGGCGGGTCCCCGCGGCCCGCTCCAGCGTCACCGTGGCGAGCGGGCGGGTCAGGTCCAGCGGGACCGGCGGGGTCAGCGCGACCTCCGCGGCCGGGACCGCGTACAGCCCCGTGTCCGCGAGGACCAGCAGCACATCGGCGGCCACCGCGTCCGCCACCGAGGTGACGGTGCCCGTCAGGACCCCGCCCCCGGTGTCCCGTACGGCGCCCGGCAGCGGCGCACCCGGGGCCTGCGTCAGCGGCAGCGCCGGTACGCACACCTGCCGGCCCGCGGCCAACTCCCCGAGCAGGCACACCACTTCCGGCGCATCGCAGCCGAGCCCGAGCAGGATCTCCGTGGCGAGCACCGCGCTCGTCAGGTACGGCACCGGCGCCACGGCCCGCCCCAGCTCCTCCAGGACCACGGCCGCCTCCCGGTGGCCCGCGCCCTGGCCGCCGAGCTTCTCCGGTACGAGCAGCCCGGCGGTGCCGATCTCCGCGGCGAGCGTGTGCCACAGCTCCGGGTCGTGCGGCCGGCCGGTCTCCGCACGGGCGAGCACGTCCGCCGGTGTGCACCGGTCGGCGAGCAGTGCCCGTACGGCGGACCGGAGCTCTTCTTCCGTGTCGGAGTACAGCAGGTCGAAGGCGTCGCTCATCGGGCCAGGTCCTTCCAGGCGAGGTCCTTGTCGTCGCGCGGCTCGGCGGGCAGGCCGAGGACGCGTTCGGCGACGATGTTGAGGAGGATTTCGCTGGTGCCGCCCTCGATGCTGTTGCCCTTGGCGCGCAGGTAGCGGTAGCCGGCGTCGCGGCCGGTGAAGTCGACGAGCTCGGGCCGGCGCATCGTCCAGTCCTCGTACAGCAGGCCCTCCTCGCCGAGGAGTTCCACCTCCAGGCCGCTGATCTCCTGGTTGAGGCGGGCGAAGGTGAGCTTCATGCCGGACCCCTCGGGGCCGGGCTGCCCGGCGGCGAGCTGCTGGCGCAGCCGCTCGGCGGTGAGGCGGGCGACCTCGGCCTGGACCCACAGCTGGAGCAGCCGCTGGTGCAGTGCGTGGGTCCGCAGCGCGGGCCGCTCGCGCCAGGCCGCGGCGACGGGCGCGATCATGCCGCCCTCGCGGGGGAGCCGCATGCCTCCGATGGAGACGCGCTCGTTCATCAGGGTGGTGCGGGCGACCGCCCAGCCCTGGCCGACGGCGCCGAGCCGCTGGCTGTCGGGGATGCGGACGCCGGTCAGGAAGACCTCGTTGAACTCGGCCTCGCCGGTGATCTGGCGCAGCGGCCGGACCTCGACGCCCGGGGCGTGCATATCGCAGAGGAAGTAGGTGATGCCCTGGTGCTTGGGCAGCGCCGGGTCGGTGCGGGCGATCAGGATGGCCCAGCGGGCGGTGTGGGCGCTGGAGGTCCACACCTTCTGGCCGTCCACGATCCAGTCGCCGGAGCCCGTCTCGCGGACCGCACGGGTGCCGAGCGCGGCGAGGTCGGAGCCGGCGCCGGGTTCGCTGAAGAGCTGGCACCAGACCTCCTCCCCGACCCACAGGGGGCGCAGGAAGCGCCGCTTCTGCTCGTCGGTGCCGTACGCGAGGATCGTGGGGGCGGCCATGCCGAGGCCGATGCCGATCCGGCGCGGGTCGTTGTCGGGGGCGCCGGCCGCCTCGAGTTCGGCGTCGACGACGGCCTGGAGGGAGCGGGGCGCGCCGAGGCCGCCGAGGCCCTCGGGGTAGTGGACCCAGGCGAGGCCGGCGTCGAAGCGGGCGCGCAGGAAGTCGGCGCGGGCGGTGTCGGCGGGCGGGTACGCGGCGAGCAGGCCCCGGACGCGTGTGAGCAGGTGGTCGGCGGTGATCGCGGTCATCGGGACACACCCGGCTGCCGGGGCATGGCCAGGACGACGCGGCCGGTGGTGGTGCCGTCGGCGAGGCGCTGCACGGCGTCGGCGACGGCGGGGAGTGCGACGAGTTCGCTGATCAGGGGTTTGATGGCGCCTTCGGCGGCGAGGCGGGTGAGTTCGGTGTGGCAGGCCAGGATCGCGGCCGGGTCCTTGGCCGCGTAGAGGCCCCAGTGGAGGCCGAGGATCGCGTAGTTCTTGACGAGGGCGTGGTTCAGGGCGGGGGCGGGGATGTTGCCGCTCGCGAAGCCGACGACGACGATCCGGCCCTCGAAGGCCACGCACTTGGCGGAGGCGGTGTACGAGTCGCCGCCGACGGGGTCGTAGACCACGTCGGCCCCGCGCCCGCCGGTGAATTCCTTCACCCGGGAGACGACGTCCTCGGTCGTACGGTCGATCACCAGGTCGCACCCGAGTTCCTCGGCGGTACGCACCTTGGCCTTGCCTCCGACGACCCCGATGACGGTGGCCCCGGCGGCCTTGCCGAGCTGGACGGCGGCGCTGCCGACCCCGCCGGCGGCGGCGTGCACGAGCAGGGTCTCGCCGGCTTGCAGGCGCGCCCGGCGGTGCAGGCCGAACCAGCCGGTCTGGTAGCCGATGTGCAGGGCCGCGGCCTCGGCGTCGCTCAGGCTCTTGGGTGCCGGGAGCAGGGCCCGCTCGGACGCGATCACGTACTCGGCGAAGCCGCCGTGGGGCAGGCTCGGGGTGGCGATGACGCGGCGGCCGTCGTCGGTGAGGCCGCAGATCTCGACGCCGGGGGTGAAGGGCAGCGGCGGGCGGATCTGGTACTGGCCGCGGACGAGCAGCGCGTCGGGGAAGTTCAGGTTCGCCGCGAGCACCTGCAGCCGCACCTCGCCCTCGCCGGGGACCGGTTCGGGAATCTCTTCGAGGCGCAGGGCCTCTCGGGGTTCACCGGGGGTATGTACTCGCCATGCCTGCATCCGGGGCCTCCAGCCGCCGTCGAGGAACCACGCTCCGCGGGCATACTAAGCGGTCGCTTGCCATCCTGTGAACCCTGGTGCCGGCGACCTGCCGGTCGGGCATCATGGCTGTCGTAGATCAACAGGCAGATGCCCTGCGGCATATGACGCGCACCATCAGGGGGACTTCACCAGTGAACGGAACAGGGATGAGAAGCGTGACGGCCGCGGCGGGGGCCGCGGCCGTGCTCGCGGGGCTGATCACCGCCGCCGGACCGGCCGCGGCGGCCGGTACCGCGGCGTGCACCCCGGCCATCGAGCTGCTGCCCGCCCTGCCGGGGGCGAGCGTGGGCACCGTGGCCGGGTTCGGCAGCGGCGGGCTCGTGGTCGGCGAGAGCGGCGACCGGCCCGCCTACTGGACGGGCGCCGAGCACACGGTCCACGCCGTCCCGCTGCCCGCCGGCTTCGACCGGGGCAGCGTCAAGGCCGTCAGCGCCAAGGGCCTGATGGTGGGCACGGCCACCCGCAACGCGGACCACGCCAGGGTCACCTTCACCCACCAGAAGGGCGCCGCGGCCTCCGAGGCGCTGACCACGCCCGTCGCCGAGGGCCGCGCCGTGGACATCGACGTCAACGAGTCGGGCCGGGTCGTCGCCGTGGACAACGGCGTCGCCAAGGAGTGGGTGAACGGCACGGCCGTGCGAGAACTGCCGGTTCCCGCCGACGCGATCCCCGGCACCAAGGTCGTCTCGCTGAGCGGCATCAACAAGCGCGGCGACATCGTCGGCACCGCCAGCGGCTCCTACTTCGACGCCGAGAACGACATCGAGGTCACCAAGACCTTCCCGGTCGTGTGGCCCGCCGGGGGCGGATACCCGCCGTACAGCCTCCAGGTCTGGAACGGCTACCACTACTCGTTCTCCACGATCGGCCGGGACATCGACGACCGCGGGCGCGTGGTCGGCCTGGAGGACTTCTACTACCGCAACGACCCTCGGCTGACCCCGGCCGTCTGGAAGAAGCCGTACGACGCGCTGCCCACCGACCCGGGCCGGCTGGCCGGCTTCGGCCACCTGGAGTTCAACGGCAGCAGCCCGGCCACGAACGTGGCCGTCGGCACCGCCACCACCTTCGAGGAGAGCTGGCCCAGCTACTTCCAGGCCGTCTACTGGCCCGGCCAGGGGACCCCGAAGTCGCTCCCCTTCCCGGCGGGCGCCCCGGGCGCCGTGCCGCTCAGCCGCGCCTTCGCTGCCACCGACGACGACCGGGTCGGCGGCAGCGTGAGCGACCGGGGAACCGGCGCGGGCAGCGCCGTCATCTGGACCTGCGCGAGCAAGCAGGCGTACACACCGCAGAGTTGATCCCGTCCCGGGCATGGTGATCTCGGCGCCCGCGCGCTATCGATGCCCCATGAAGGACGAGATCCCGCGCGGGCTGCCCGCGCCCCCGCCGCTCGGCACGGCCGCGCTGCCCCCCGGTACGTTCGGCGGGCAGGTGGTCCTCGTGACCGGCGGCGGGACCGGGCTGGGCAAGGCCATCGCCGCCGAGTTCGCGCGGCTCGGCGCAGACCTGGTGATCGCGAGCCGGCGCGCCGGGCAGCTGAAGGCGGCGCAGGAGGAGTTGGCGGCCGTCCCCGGCGCGGGCCGGGTGACGTCCGCCGTCTGCGACATCCGGGACCCGGAGCGGATCGCGGAGGTCTTCGACGCGGCGGAGGCGGCCCTCGGCCTGCCGGACGTCCTCGTCAACAACGCGGCCGCCAATTTCCCCTGCCCGGCGGAGGACCTGTCGCCCAGCGCCTGGCGGGCGGTGGTCGACACCACCCTGACCGGCACCTGGTTCACGACCCGCGAGTTCGGCCGCCGCCACCTCGCCGCCGCGACACCCGGCTCCATCGTCAACATCGGCGCCTCGTACGCCTGGACCGGCGGACCGGGCTTCGCCCACAGTGCGGCCGCCAAGGCCGGGGTGAAGAACCTGGTCGAGACGCTCGCCGTCGAGTGGGGTCCGTACGGCATCCAGGTCAACGGTCTCGTCCCCGGCCTGTTCCCGCACGCCGACATGACCGAGGACATCCGCGGCGGGCTGGAGCGCGCCGCACCCGACGCGAAGGACTCCCGCCAGCCGGCCCTGCGTGTCGGCGCCCCGCGCGAACTCGGCTGGGCCGCCACCTTCCTGGCCTCCCCCTTCGCCCGGTTCATCACCGGCCACACGCTGGTGGTCGACGGCGCGAACTGGCAGCGCCGCGCCCTGGTCAACCCCGAGGTGATCCCGATCCGCACCCAACTGGGCCGCGGCCCGTTCACCCCCTGAGCCCCGGTTGTCAGTGGCCGGTGCGAGGATCCGGTCATGTCTCTCGCCGATCTGACCCTTGACCACTGGCGTTCGCTCGACCCGGCCGCCGCCGGGCGCATCGCCCACGAGGCCGCCGCACAGGCGGGCGGCCGGGTGGTGCTGCTCGACACCGTCGAGCACCTGGGCGGGCCGCTGCACCGCGTCCGCATCGAGCGCCAGGGGCAGGAGTTCGCCCTCATACCCGGCGGACCGGTGCGGCTGGGGTTCGATCTGGACGCCTGGGTGCCGACGCCCGCGCAGAGCGCCGACTTCACGGAGAGCGCGGACGAGGGGTACGGGTACGAGCTCGACCTGAAGCCCTATCTCGGCGAGGTGCTCAGCCCGGTCCGTTCCGCGACAGTGGCCACCGTGCTCATGGCCGTGGAGGACGAAACGCTGAGCGAGCGCCCGGACGCGATGCCGGACGTACTCGCGGCGCGCGGGCTGCGGATGCCGAGCGCCGACGAGTGGGAGCACGCCTGCGGGGCCGGGGCGGGCACCCTGTTCCGGTGGGGGAACGAGTGCCCCCTGGACGAGCCCTCGTACGGTGGCGGCGGCCTGCGGCACGAACCGAACGCCTTCGGGCTGCACATCGCGTACGACAGCTACGGCACGGAGCTGAGCAGCGACCCGACCGCGGTGCACGGCGGTGACGGCGGCGAGGCCGTCTGCGGCGGATACGGCGACCTGCTCGCGTGGCTGCCGCTGGCCACTGCCAACCGCAACCCGTCCATGGCCGAGTTCGCGTACGGACCGGATGGCGAGGGGATGTTCGAGGAGTTCTCGACCCGGCCCGTGTTCAGCCTCCACTGAAGTGCGGCGGGCGGCGGGCCGCCTTGGCCGTGTAGCCCTCGCGGCAGTCCTCGGAAGTGAGGGTGAGGGCCGCGGTCATCGCGACGCGATCGAGGGCCGGGGCGAGGTCGGCGTCCGCGTAGGCGTCGATCGCGCGCTTGATGCCCTGGACGGCGAGCGGGGCGTTGGCCGCGATCTCGGCCGCCAGCGCGCGGGCCGCGGTGTCCAGCTCGGCCGGGGGGACGAGCAGTTGGACCAGGTTCAGGCGGTGCGCCGTCGCGGCGTCGATGCGGCGGCCGGTCAGCGCCAGGAACTTGGCCCAGCCGGCGCCCGCCTCGCGGGCGATCCGCAGATCGCCGCCCGCGTCCACCGCGACGCCGAGCTGTGCCTCCGGCAGGGCGAAGACGGCGTCCTCAGCGGCGACGCGGAGGTCGGCCATCAGGGCCAGTTCGAAGCCGAAGCCGAGGCAGTAGCCCTGTACGGCGGCCACCACCGGCTGCGGGAGCCGCGACAGCACGGCGAAGCGCTCATGGACCCAGCGGATGCCCTCGTAGTAGTTGCGGGTCCGCTCGGCGGCCGTCGCGCCCGTGATGTCGCCGCCGGGGGCGGTCACGTCGATGCCCGCGCAGAAGGCCCGGCCCTCGGCGCGCAGCAGGACCACCCGTACGTCCGGATCGAACCGGATCCGGTCCGCGAGCAGGCCCAGCTGGCGGGTGGACTCCCAGCTCCAGCCGTTGAGCCGGTCGGGGCGGCAGAGGGTGAGGACCGCGATCCCGTCCGCGACCTCCAGACGGATGCGCTCCTCGCCCTCCGCGATGTCGTTGCCCATGGTGTCGATCACCGAGCCCACCCGCCTCCGCCGATAACTGATGGGGCGTCAGTTTAGGGGCCCGGGGCTCAGCGCGAGAAGACCTCGAACGTCACCGCCGGGCGGCCGCCGAAGCGCACCGACGCCTGCTGGGCGAAGCCGGTGAGGAAGTTCCGGCAGTACTCCTCGGGGTCCTGGTCGGTGAGCACCTCGATGTACGCCTTGTGCTCCATCAGCGACTTGATGGAGCGTTCCAGGCCGGGGCCGGCGTCCGCCGCGTGCGTCGGCGTCGAGGACCCGGCGACCGCGACCCAGCGCACCCCGTTCCAGGGCTCCAGGCCCTGCTCGGAGAGGAGCTCCGGGAAGATCCACCGGTTGCCCGCGTCGGCGGCGGCGTCCAGGGTGGCCCGGCCGACGGCCTTGTGGTCGGGGGTGTTCCAGTAGCCCCCGCCGCCCTGGCCGCCCCAGGTGTCGCGGTGGTTGAGGGTGATGAGCAGTTCGGGGCGGTGCCGGCGGATGGCGGCCGCGATGTCCCGGCGCAGGTCGAGGCCGTACTCGACGATGCCGTCGCGGTAGTCGAGGAACTCCACGGTGGAGACCCCGACGACGGCGGCGCTCGCGCGCTGCTCGGCCTCGCGCAGCGGGGCGCACTCCTCGGGCGGGATCGTGTCGATGCCGGCCTCGCCGCGCGTGGCCAGGAGGTAGACGACCTCGCGGCCGCCGTCCGTCCAGTCGGCGATCGCCGCGGCGCCGCCGTACTCCAGATCGTCGGGGTGGGCGACCACCGCGAGGGCGCGCTGCCAGTCGGTGGGCATGGGCTCCAGGGGCGCGGGCTGATCCAGTTGTTCGGTCATGCGTCGCACAATAGACGCACCCCGCGCACCGGAAGCAGTGTTCTAGACCTCGTCGCGTACGAGGGCCAGCAGGCGGTCCAGGACACGGGGGCCGCCGGCGCGTACGCCGTCGTGCTCGAACTCGTCCGTCACCCAGGTGCGCAGGCCCCGGATCGCCCGGGCGGTCTGCAGGGAGTGCGCGGTGTCCACGTACATGTCGTCGTGGTAGACCGCGGCGGCCACCGGCACCTCGTTGGCGGCGAGTCGGGCCGGGTCGTACAGGGGCTGCCAGCCGGTACGGGCGGCCAGCAGCTCGGCCGTCTCGCGGAGCGGGGCCAGCGCGGGGTCGGCGGTGAAGTGCCAGGGGTGGATGGTCTCGCCGGTGAAGAGCAGGGGCCCGTCGCCCGCGAGGGTCTTCTCGGCGTCGAAGCCGGGGTGGCCCGCGCGGACCCGTTCGGCGGCCCAGGCGGTCGGCACGGCCGGGTCCTGGGCGTAGATCGGCTCGTGGAGCAGGGCGTAGAGGGGGTGCGCGGCGAAGGAAAGCAGCCCGCGGACGCCCTCCAGGAAGGCGTCGGAGAGGGCGGGGCCCGCCGGGGTCGGGACGAAGGCGTCCTCGAGGAGGTAGTGCAGCTGGTGGCTGCCGTCGCCGGTGCCGAGCAGGATGCCGAGGGACTGGAAGGCCGCGGCGGTGAGGCGGTAGCCGCCGGGGAGTTCGGCCGGCCGCTCCACGAGGTGGGCGGCGATGCGGCGGGCGCGCTCGACGTCCATCGGGTAGCGGGCGTAGTGGGCCAGGTTCTTCCGCTCGATGCGGGGGTACGCGGCTTCGTACACCTCGTCGGCGGTGGCGGTCAGGGACGGGAGGCCGCCGGTGATCAGGGCGGCGGTCAGGCCCTCGGGCGCGGTGGAGAGGTAGTGGGTGGTGCAGAAGCCGCCGAAGCTCTGCCCGAGCACGGTCCAGGGTGCGCCGCCGCCGGTCAGGCCGGGGCGAACGGCCTCGGCGTCGCGCACGATGGAGTCGGCGCGGAAGTGGGCGAGGTACTCCGCCTGCTGCTCGGGGGTGCCGCGCAGGGGCAGGGTCTGCCGGTTGACAGGTGTGGAGCGGCCGGTGCCGCGCTGGTCGAGCAGGAGGACGCGGTACTCGGTGAGGGCTCGATCCAGCCAGGCCTGGCGGCCGACGAAGCGGCGGGCGCCGAAGCCGGGGCCGCCCTCCAGGTAGAGCAGCCAGGGCAGGGTCTCGGGGTCCTTGCCGGTGGCGACGGCCTCGCGGGCGTACAGCTCGATGTGCTCGCCGTCCGGGCGGGTGTGGTCGAGCGGCACGGTGAAGCGGTGGTCGGTGAGGACGACACCGGGCTGGCGGTAGCTGCGGTCGATGGTCACGAACGGCCCCTGGGTGTGCGGCTGCCCGGGCGGATCGCGACCGGGTCACGGGTCTGGCGGCCCGGCCGAGTGTAGTACGGGCCCGCCGCCCGCCCCCGGCCCCCACCTGCACGTACGTCAGCCGGGGGCCGGGCGGAGCCCTAGAACTCGACGACCGAGCGCAGGACCTCCCCGCGGTGCATGCGGGTGAAGGCGTCTTCCACTGCGTCCAGGGGGATGGTCTCGGACACGAAGGCGTCGAGGTCGAGGCGGCCCTGGAGGTAGAGGTCGATGAGGAGGGGGAAGTCGCGCTCGGGCAGGCAGTCCCCGTACCAGGAGGACTTGAGGGCCCCGCCGCGGCCGAAGACGTCGAGGAGCGGGAGTTCGAGCTTCATCTGCGGCGTCGGCACGCCGACCAGGACCACGGTGCCGGCCAGGTCTCGGGCGTAGAAGGCCTGCTGGTAGGTCTCGGGGCGGCCCACGGCGTCGATGACGACGTCGGCGCCGTTTCCGCCGGTGAGCCCCTGGATGGCCTTGACCACGTCCTCCGTACCGCCGTTGACGGTGTGGGTGGCGCCGAGGCCCCGCGCCCACTCCAGCTTCCGGTCGTCGAGGTCGACGGCGATGATCCGGCCCGCGCCGGCGAGGCGGGCGCCGGCGACGGCCGCGTTGCCCACTCCCCCGCAGCCGATGACGGCGACGGAGTCGCCCCGTCCGACGTTGCCGGTGTTCAGGGCGGCTCCGAGGCCGGCCATCACCCCGCAGCCGAGGAGTCCGGCGGCGGCCGGCGCGGCGGCCGGGTCGACCTTGGTGCACTGACCGGCCGCGACCAGGGTCTTCTCGGCGAACGCGCCGATGCCGAGCGCCGGGGAGAGCGGCGTGCCGTCCTCGAGGGTCATGGGCTGCGTGGCGTTGTGCGTGTTGAAGCAGTACCAGGGGCGGCCGCGCTTGCAGGCTCGGCAGGTGCCGCAGACCGCACGCCAGTTGAGGATCACGAAGTCGCCGGGCGCGACGGAGGTGACGTCCGGGCCGACGGATTCGACGATCCCGGCGGCCTCGTGGCCGAGCAGGAACGGGAACTCGTCGTTGATGCCGCCCTCGCGGTAGTGGAGGTCGGTGTGGCAGACCCCGCAGGCCTGCACCTTGACCAGGGCCTCGCCGGGCCCGGGATCGGGCACGAGGATCGTCGTCGTCTCCACCGGTGCGCCCTTGCTCCGGGCGATGACCCCTCGTACACGATGCGTCACGTCGTACCCCGCTCTGATCGGATCTGTCTGGATCAACGAACGTACACGGACGCGGCGGCGGAGGGGAGTTGTGTCACGCCGCGGGAGTCGGAGTGGCGAGTTCCGCTGGCACGGCGGCGCGAAGTGCCGCCCCGAAGGCGGCCACGGCCGGGTGGGCGGCTGCGCCGCTGCGGAAGGCGACCTGGGTGCGCCGCTCCATCAGGAGACGTGTGAGCGAGACGGCCGGGTCGGCGGGCCCCATGACGCCGAGCTGCGGGACCACCGCGACGCCCTGGCCGGCCGCGACCAGGGCGAGCACGGTGGGGAACTCGTCGACCTGGTGGCGGATCCGCGGCGTGAAGCCGGCGGCCTGGCAGGCCCGCAGGGCCATGGCGCGGCAGAGGGTGCCGGGGGTGGCGGTGATCCAGGGGGCGTCGGCGTGGGCCCGCAGCACGGAACCCTGGTCGGGGCCCTGACGGGGGATCCGGTCGGGGCTCCGGTCGGCGCCCTCGCCGGCATCCTGGCCGAGGCCCCGCTCGGCGGTGGCGGCGCCCCCCGTCGTTCCCGTCGGGGCGGCCAGGTACATCGCCTCCCGGTACAGCGGTTCCGTGGCGAGCCCCGGCTCCTTCTGGGCAGGGACGAAGTCGTACTCGTGGATCAGGGCAACGTCCAGGTCTCCGGCGCGCAGCGCGTGCGCGACCGCCGCCGGGTCGGTCTCCGACACCATCGGCTCCAGCCCCGGATGGCGCCGGGCCAGTGTGACCAGGGCGGCCGGGACGATGGTCCGGATGGCGGTGGGGAAGGCCCCGATGCGCAGGGCTCCGGCCAGGCCGCTGCGCGCCTCGGCGAGTTCGGCGTCGGCCTGTTCGAGCCGCTCCAGGACGGCCTCGGCGTGCCGGACCAGGTTCTGCCCGGCGGGCGTGAGCCGGACCCGGCGGCCGGTGCGCTCGAGCAGCGGCAGGCCCGCCTCGCGTTCGAGGACGCCGAGTTGCTGGGACACCGCCGAAGGGCTGAAGGCGAGGGCTTCGGCCACGGCGGCGATGGTCCCGCGGCGGGCGAGTTCGCGCAGCAGGCGCAGGCGTCGTACGTCGAGCATCGGCTCAGCTTACGCTTCGGGTAAGAAACGCGAACTGGATTTGACGCTCCGGGCAGATGAAGCTCGTGGGCATGGCACAGGACCTCTCCCTCCACGGGATTCACGTACCGCTCGTCACCCCCTTCACCCGCGCCGGGGACGTCGCCGCCGACGCCCTGGAGACACTCGCCCACGCGGTGCTCGACGAGGGCGCCACCGGGATCGTCGCCCTCGGCACCACCGGCGAGCCCGCCGCTCTCGACGAGGCGGAGCGCGACCTCGTCACCGACGTCTGCGCCCGGGTCTGCCGGGAGCGGGGCGCGATGCTGACCGTGGGCGCCGGGGCGGACGGCACCCGGGCCGCCGAGGCGGCCCTCGGCCGGCTGGCGAGGTGGCCCGAGGTGCGGGCGGCGCTGGTGACGGTGCCGTCGTTCGTGCGGCCCGCGGCGGCGGGTGTGCTGGCGCATTTCGCGCGACTGGCCGAGGTGAGCCCCGTACCGCTGGTCGTCTACCACATCCCGTACCGGACCGGGCAGCCGCTGGACGCGGTCGCGCTGCGGGCGCTCGGGGAGCTGCCCGGGGTCGCCGGGATGAAGTACGCCGGCGGCGGCATCGGCGAGGACGCGGTGGTGCTGCTCGGTGGGCTGCCGGACGGGTTCGCGGTGCTGGCGGGCGACGACGTGTACCTGTCGCCGCTGCTGGCGCTGGGCGCGACGGGCGGGATCCTGGCCTCGGCGCACCTGGCGACGGCCCGGTACGCGGAGCTGATGGCGGCCTGGCAGGCCGGCGACGTGCCGCGGGCGCGCGCCCTGGGCCACGGCCTGGCCCGGCTGTCGGCGGCGCTCTTCGCCGAGCCCAATCCGGCGGTGGTCAAGGCGGTGCTCCACGCCCGGGGCCGGATCCCCACGCCCGACGTACGGCTCCCCCTGCTGCCGGCGGGCGAGGAGGCGGTGTCGGCGGCGCTGGCGCGGCTGGCGGAGCTGGCGGAGCTCTAGCACCCCCCTCGGGACCATGACGGGCATGCCGGGAACGGCCCACTGTGGGCGATTCACAAACAACGGGCGAGATGCCCGAATCAGGCATGAGTGCGGGCGACTTGTCCGTTTCCCCGAAGGACTTCGGGGGCTCGTGATGTGAGTCACTCGAATAGGGACAACATCATTTATCCGGAGGCGACTATTCCCTTTTCCCGGAAAGGAATTTCGTCATTCCCGGAAGGCGCTCCCAAGGTCATTTCCGACCCCGGTACGGGGAAGTCGATCACCCGGTGGAATTCAAGCCTTGTTCCGGCCCGGCGGGCTCGCTTACGGTCACGTCGTTCCCAGCGGGCAGCTTCCTAAACCGGTCGCCGCCAGGGATCCCCCGCACCCCGCACGTGAGGAATTCCGCCATGCCCGGACTCGGAAAGCACCGTCGGCCGAAGCAGCGCCCGATCGCCCGCAAGCTGGCCTTCGCCGGCACCGGCGGCGCCGCCCTCGCCCTGCCGCTGATCGGCGCGACCACGGCCGGGGCGGCCGTGACGCAGCCGGCCTCGGCGCCCGCCGCGACGACCGCCACGCTGCCCGCCGTCAAGCCGGCGGTGGAAAAGGCGGCCGCTCCCCTGACCTATTCGGTGACCGTAGGCGACACCCTTTCGAAGATCGCCGTCGAGCATTCGGTGAGCGGCGGCTGGCAGGCCCTCTACGAGGCCAACCGGAACGCCATCGGCACCAACCCCTCGATCATTCGTCCCGGGCTCAAACTGAGCATCGGTGCGGCGGCGAAGGCGGCAGTCGCCAAGGCGACCGCGACGCAGGCGACGACCGCTGCGGCCAAGACCGGCACCACGTACGCGAACAACCTCGACGGCTGGATCCGGCAGTCGCTGGACATCATGGCCCAGCACGGAATCCCGGGCAGCTACAACGGAATTCACCGCAACGTGATGCGCGAGTCCTCCGGCAACCCGCTGGCCATCAACAACTGGGACTCCAACGCCGCGGCCGGCATCCCCTCCAAGGGCCTGCTCCAGGTCATCGACCCGACTTTCCGGGCCTACCACGTGCCCGGCACGTCCACGGACTCGTACGACCCGGTCGCCAACATCACGGCCGCCTGCAACTACGCGGCAGCCCGCTACGGCTCGATCGACAACGTCAACGGCCCGTACTGACCCGGCAGCAGGGCAGGGGCCGCCCCGCTCGAGAACCCCGCGGCCCCCGCATCCTCCGCGCCTCCCCCGTACGTCCCCGTACGACCGCGTACGTCCCCGTAGTTCCCCCACCCCGTCCGCGCCGTCAGAGCCAGCCCTGGCGGCGGGCCGCACGGACGGCCTCCATGCGGTTGCGGGTGCCGGTCTTGCCGATGGCCGAGGACAGGTAGTTCCGTACCGTCGACTCGGACAGGTGGACCCGGGCCGCGATGTCGGCCACGGTGGCCCCGTCGACCGCGGCGTTCAGTACGTCGACCTCGCGCGCGGTCAGCGGATTCGGGCCGGCGCTGAGCGCGGCGGCCGCGAGCGAGGGGTCGATCACGGTCTCCCCGGCCAGCACCCGGCGTACCGCGGCGGCCAGTTCCTCCACCGGCCCGTCCTTGACCAGGAACCCGGCGGCCCCCGCCTCCATCGCCCGGCGCAGATAGCCGGGGCGCCCGAAGGTGGTCAGGATCAGCACCCGGCAGTCGGGGCAGCGCGTGCGCAGCTCGGCGGCGGCATCGAGCCCGCTGAGCCCCGGGAGTTCGATGTCGAGCAGGGCCACGTCCGGCCGCGCCGCGATCGCAGCGGGCACGATCTCGTCCCCGGCGCCGACCTGCGCCACGACCTCGATGTCCTCCTCCAGGCCGAGCAGCAGGGCCAGCGCTCCGCGCATCATGCCCTGGTCCTCCGCGAGCAGGACCTTGATCATCGACTCTCCTCGTTCTCCGGAATCTCCGGGTGCTCTGCGCTCCCCCCGCCTTCCGGTCCGGCCTGCTCCACCGGAAGTTCGGCGGTGACCCGGAAGCCGCGGCCCGGGCCCGGGGCCGGGCCGCCGACGAGGGTGCCACCCGCCGCGGCGAGTCGTTCGGTCAGGCCGGTCAGACCGCTGCCCGGCGGGGTCGAGCCTACGCCGTTTCCGTTGTCGGTGATCACCAGGCTGACCCGTTCCACGGAGCTCCGTACCTCGATCTCGCAGGTGGTCGCGCCGCTGTGCCGGATCGCGTTGGTGGCGGCCTCGCGGACCACCCAGCCGAGCAGGGCCGCCGCCTGCGGGGGCAGCGGGGGCCCGGACTGCCGTACGACGGGCTCGATCCCGGCGGCGGTCAGCGCGCCGCGGGCCCGGTCGAGTTCGGCCGCGAGGCTGGCCTCGCGGTAGCCGGTGACGGCCTCGCGGATCTCGGTGAGCGCCTGGCGCCCGACGGACTCGATGTCGGCGACCTGGGCGAGGGCCGCGTCCATGTCGCGGGGGGCGATCCGGCGGGCCGCCTCCGATTTCACGACGATCACGGAGAGGGTGTGGCCGAGCAGGTCGTGCAGATCGCGGGAGAAGCGCAGCCGTTCCTGGTCCACGGCGGCCCGGGCCAGCTCCTGCCGTGTCTCGCGCAGTTCCTTGACCGTCTCGGACAGGGCGAGGATGGCCGCGGTGACCATGCCGGACACGAGCGTCCCGTAGGCGATGCCGAGGGCGTCCCAGCCCCCGCCCAGTCCCGCGATCGCCCCGGCGAGGGCGGTGACGACGAACAACACCGGGCCGAGTTTGCGGCCCCGGACCACCGCGCCGGTGGCCAGGCCCCACAGCGGGAAGAACAGCAGCCAGTTCCCTCCGTAGGCGAGGGCGAGGCCGCAGGTGACCGCGCCGAGGGCGGCGAGACACCAGCGGGTACTGGCGGCCTCCCGTGCCCGCCTGTCGAAGGCGCGGAACACCAGGGTGACGTACAAGGAGTTGAAGAGCAGCAGGCCGAGGGCGCCGATCCAGGGGTTGGGGGTCTCCCCCTTGATCACGTTGGAGATGGCGCCCATGCCCAGCAGCAGCCACGGCAGCAGCGCGAAGGCATTGGGCGGGCCCATCGGGCCGCCGCCGTGGCCGGGTGCCTCCCCGCACGCCTTGCGCCTCTTCTCCCGCGCCCGCCATTCGGCCTTGCGGGCCGCCCAGTCGGCCTTCCGGTCCCCCTCGGTCCCCCGTCTGCCGTGCATCTTCATTCCCGTTCCCTGCTTCATGCGTTACACCGTCCTCGCGGACCGACGGTACGAGAGCACCGCGTACGAGCCGAACAGCAGGGCCCATGCCGCGAGTACGGCGACCGCGCTCAGGCCGGGGGCTGCGCCGGCGGCGAGGGACTGGCCGATCTCGGCGAAGCGGCGCGTGGGGGTGAAGCCGGAGAGGGAGCGCAGCCAGTCCGGGAACAGCTCGACCGGGAACCAGAGACCGCCGACGACGGAAAGGGCGAGACTGCACCCGACGTTGACCACCCCGGTGCTCTGGGCGGTGAGCCGGTAGCCATTGCCGATGCCGAGCAGGGTGAACGGGAGCGCGCCGAGCCACAGGACGAGGGCTACGGCGGCCCACTGCCAGGCCTCGAGCCGGACTCCGTTGACGAACGCCCCGGCCGCGAGCACGGCCGCGATGGCCGGCAGCACGATCACCGAGCCGGTCAGGGCCCGGCCGGCCACCACCTGGCGCGGGGTCATCGGGGTGACCCGCAGCTGGCGCAGCCAGCCGATGCCCTTGTCCTCGGCGACGCCGTTCCCGGTCGACAGGGCTGCGCCCAGGGCCCCGTAGGCGGCCATGGCCACCATGGAGGCCGTCTTCCACTCGCCGGCGCCGGCGTCGGTGCCGAGGTTCGTGAAGAGCAGGTACATCAGCACCGGCATGCCGATGCCGAACACGACGAAGCCGGTGTCGCGCAGGGTACGGCGGACTTCCAGGCGGACGTAGGCGGTGATCATCGGGCGCTCCCGGCGGCGGTGTGGGTGTGCGTGGGGGTGTGGGTGTGGGACTCGGTGAGGGCGAGGAAGGCGTCGTCGAGCGAGGGCGCGGTGACCTCGATCCCGCGGATGGCGCCGAGCCCGGCGAGGGCGACGACCGTCGTGTCCGGGTCCTCCGTACGCAGCCGCGCACGGTCTCCCCGTACCTCTACGGAGACCACCCCGGGCAGTTCGCCGAGGCCCTCGGTGGGGCGCCCGGCCAGGTCGACGGAGACCAGCGACCCGCCGGCGGCGCGCCGCAGCTGCTCCCCCGTGCCGTCGGCGACGATCCGGCCGCCGTCGAGGACCACGATCCGGTCGGCGTGGGCGTCGGCCTCCTCCAGGTAGTGCGTGGAGAACAGGACGGTGTTGCCGCGCCGGGCATAGCCGCGCATGGAATCCCAGAAGGCGCGGCGGGCCTCCACGTCGAGGGCGGCGGTCGGCTCGTCGAGCACGATCAGCTCCGGGTTGCCGGCGAGGGCGACGGCGAACCGGACGCGCTGGGCCTGGCCGCCGGAGAGCCGGTCGATGCGGCGGCCGGCGAGGTCGGTGAGCCCGGCGAGCTCCAGCGCCTCGGCGACGGGCAGGGGGGCCGGGTAGGTCCGGGCCACGAAGCCGATGAGCTCGCGCACGGTGATCCGCGGTACGGCGCGCCCTTCCTGGAGCATCGCGCCCACCCGGCCGCTCTGGACGGCCTGCGCGGGGGTCTGCCCGAAGAGCCGTACGCTGCCGGCGTCGGGCTCGTTCAGGCCGAGCAGCAGGCTGATGGCGGTGGACTTCCCGGCGCCGTTGCGGCCGAGCAGGGCGACCGTCTCGCCGCGCCGGACGTCGAGGTCGATGCCCGCGACGGCGTGGACGGGGCCGAAGGACCTGGCGGCGTGCCGGAACCGGATGGCGGGCTCGTCGTTCGGCGGCTTCGCGGTCTGCGTCGTCCGGGCGGTCTGCGTCGTCTGCGTCATGACCACCACGCTAGGGATCGGGGCAGGCCTCCCGGCAGATCCGCATGTACGGACCCCACCAGTACAAATGTCCCGACCGCTAAGCGGCCTCGGTGAAGTGGGGCGCGTTTCCGCGTCGTCCGGTGCGGTGCATCGCAAGGCGGAGCGGCACGCTTGTACTGGACGTACCAGGGTGCTGCGACAACGCGGCGAGGCGCCGTGCCGGGCGGCGCGGGGACGTGCCCCACTTCCCCGAGACCGCTCAGGCGCCCAGCCGGAGACCTGCTTCGAGGGCCGTCCCGGCGAACGCGATGGTGTCACGCACCCGCGCGGCCGGGTCGGCGTCGTAGCGGGGCGAGCGGGTACCGGCCCCGTTCCGGATGCGGAGAGCCTCGGTCACGATCGGATGCCAAGCCGTGCCGAAGGCACCCAGGGCGTATCGGCCGGCGCCGCTCTTGGACGTGAGGCGGCCCGTGGCCAGCAGATGGTGCAGCCGGGCGACACCGAGCACGAACCACTCGGTCATCAGCTCCGCCCGCTCCGTCGGCCCGGTCGCGACGGTCCCCTCACCGGCACGCAGTTTCTCGACCGCCGGCCTCCAGTAGTCGGCGAGGTTGGCGTGGGAGTAGGCGCGCAGCGCCGTCTCATCGGTCCACACATCGCCCGGCCCCGGTCGGGGACCGCTCAGGGTGATCGCACCACGAGCCAGTTCGTGCCAGGTCACGGGATTGACGGCAGAGCGGCCGGAGGGCTGGAACTCCCATTCCCCGATGCACGGCACGTCCGGACAGTCGGCCGGCGGGCCGGCCAGATCGGCGCGGGTGACGTGGAGTCCGTCGAAGTACGGGCGCGGGTGGCGGCGGCCGAGTTCGGCGAGGGCGTCGCCGAGACGCCGTACGAGGTGATCGGCGGGCCGCTCACTCAGCACTGCGACGAAGTCGATGTCGCTGCGTCCCGGACGGTAGTCCCCGTAGGTGGGTGAACCGACCAGGTACAGCCCCTCGACGAGGCCGGGTGCGGCCTGGTCGGTCAACTCCCTGTAGGCGCGGGCTGAACGGAGGACCTCTGGCGGGAGGGACGGCGAAGACATGACGATCACGCTGGGGCCCGCCGGGCGCGGGCGCGGGCGCGGATCAGGGTGCGGACGGGGGCCGCCAGACCGTAGCCGACGTCCTTGCGCAGGGCCCGGACGCCGGCCCGTTCCACGGCGGTCAACTGGTGCCCCATGAGCTCCGACATGGTGGCGATCACCGGGCGCAGACCCGGCTCGACCAGGTCGAGGATGCCGTCGGTGGCGTCCAGGGCGGTCCGGGCGAGCCGGGTTTCGGCGGCGAGGAGCGCGCGTACGGCCGGGGTGTCGCGGGCCTGTTCGAGGTCGGCCCGGGTGACGGAGTGCTCGGCGAGGCGGGCCCGCGGGAGGCAGAGCCGGCCCTCCGCGAGGTCTCCGGCGAGGTCGGCGAGGAAGTCGACCCGCTGGGCGGCGTCGACGAACCGCCGCCATCCGGCGGCCTGTTCCTCGTCGGGGCCGCCCTGGTACTGGAGTCCGGTGAACACGAGCACCCCGGGCCAGGCGTAGGCGTCGAGGTAGGCCTGGAAGTCCTCGTCGGTCTCGAAGCCGTCGAAGGAGGCCTCGGCGGTGGCGGCGCCCGCCAGGAACCGGGAGACCCAGTGTTCGGGCAGGCCGCGGGATGCGACGGCGTGCGCGTAGGCACGCAGCAGCGGGTCGGGGCTGTCGCCGGTCTTCAGGGCCGCCTCCACCTGCCCGGTGAGTGCGGCCAGACCGGCGGATCGTTCCTGCGGGGTGCCGGTCTCGGCCACGTCGTCGACCAGGTTCATGAAGCCCACCCCCGCCGTCAGCCAGGGCACCAGCGGCGGCGCTGCGAGCAGGCGCAGCGTCAGGTACGGGGCCGGCTCGCGGCGCAGGACCCGGCGGGCGACGCTCGTGTAGTCGTCCCGCAGCCGGGGGGCCGAGATACCGGCCGCCGTCAGGGTGGTGCGCCAGCTGGGCATGGTGGTCGTACTCCTCGAACCGTGAAGGACCGTACTCAGGTGCGGCATGCGTACGGGTACACGATGTCAGGAGCGGTAGACCTTCTTCACGTTGCCCTGGGTGTCGGCGTAGACGTAGCCGCCCTGCCCGTACTCGTCGCTGAGGTAGGGCCGCATGGACAGGGAGGCCGGATCGAGGAGCCAGGGCTCGACGATGACGTAGCGGGAGGTCGGGTTGGCCACGCCGAGCTCCTGCTTGGCCTTGTCGAGGAGGCCGGGCAGGGCGTCCCAGTTGACGGCCGCCATGTCGATCAGCGGCTCGTCCGCCTTGACGGTGCCGCCGGGTCCGGTGCGCTTCGCCTCGCCGTCGCGGTACTGGTAGCGGTCGTAGGTCTTGGCCCCGGGGCCGGTGGGGATGGAGGCGAGCACGTACTCCTCGTAGACCGTCATCTCCACGAACTGGGTCGTGCCGGACTTCTGCTTGAGGGCCTCGAGCGCGGTGCGCACGTTGGCGGGGGTGAGCAGGCTGCCCTTGGGGGCGGCGACCGGGCTGCCGACCGACTTGGGGAGGCTCGGCCTGGGGCTGGAGGCGGTGGAGGGGCCCGTACTGGCAACGGTGTCACCTCCCTTCGCGGCGCCGCTGCCGCCTTCGCCGTCGGGCATCCACTTGACGAGCCCGATGACGCCGCCTGCCAGGACCAGCGCGAGGAGGCCGCCGAGCAGCACCGGGCGGCGGCGCGGGGCGTGTGGCGCCGGGACGGGCGCGGTGACCGAGTACGGAGACCCGCCCCCGGGGGTGAACGGCGCCGCCGGCGCGTAGGGCTGCGGCTGCGCGGGCCGGGTCTGGCCGAGGCCGAGGCCGATCCCCGGCTGCGGGGTCGGCGGCCCGTACTGGCCCAGGACCGTCGGCGACGCGACCGGCGAGGCACCGCCGCCGAGAGCAGTGCTCGCATCCCGGAGCAGTTGTTCCAGCTGCGCCGCGTCGGGCCGTACGGACAGGTCCCGTACGAGCAGCCGTTCCAGTACGGGCCCCAGCGGGCCGGAGCGCACCGGAGCCGGGATCGGCTCGTCGAGCACGGCGACGACGGTGGCCAGGGTGGTGGCCCGGCGCAGCGGATGGGCCCCCTCCGCGGCCACGTAGAGCAGCATGCCGAGCGACCACAGGTCGGAGGCCGCCAGGCCTTCCTCGCCGCGTGCCCGCTCCGGGGCGATGTACTCCGGCGACCCGATCAGCACGCCGGTGGAGGTGAGGGCGGTCGAGCCGTGCAGGGCGGCGATGCCGAAGTCGGTCAGCACGGCCGAGCCGTCGGGGCGCAGCAGCACGTTGGCCGGCTTCACATCGCGGTGGAGCACCCCCTCGGCGTGTGCGGCCCGCAGCGCGGACAGCACGTCGAGGCCGATCCGCAGCACGTCGGCGACCGGCATCGGCCCCGACTCAAGCTTGTCGTGCAGGGAGCCGCCCTTGACCAGCTCCATCACGATCCACGGGTGCCCGTCCGTGCCGGCCGCGGGCTCGACGATGTGGTGGATCGTCACCACGTGCGGGTGCGCGAGCCGGGCGAGCGCCCGTGCCTCGCGGATGGCGCGTTCGCGCAGCTGGACGGTGAGTCCGGGCTGGGCGGCGGCGGTCGCCGGGTCCGGCGGGCGCACCTCTTTGAGGGCGACGTCGCGGTGCAGTGCGATGTCGCGGGCGCGCCACACCGTGCCCATACCACCGGCGCCCAGGGGCGCGATCAGTTCGAAGCGGCCGTCGACCAGCTGTCTGCCGGCCTCACTCATGTCCATGGCCGGTCATCGTAGGCGCCGCCGGTGTCAGCAGCGTCGGCGGTCCACCGTCACCGTGCCCTGGACGGTGACCAGCGTGCGGTCGTAGCAGCCGTGCCCGGCCTCCGGCCCGTACAGCTGGTAGCGCTCGGAGCTGGTGCCGACCGCGTGCCGCTGCTCGCGCGGGACGTTCGCCGTGTAGGAGGCGTCGCCCGTGTACCGGTCGTCGAGCCGGGTCCGGTCCACGGTCCGGCCGCCGCGCAGGGTGGTCGTCTCGGCGCGGTCGCCGAGTGCGATGACGGTGCGCAGCCGGTCGCCGGAGCCGAGGGTGGTCTCGCCGTCCATCGTGTACGTGCGTGTGGTGCGGACGGTGGTGGGCCCGCGGGTGACGCTCTCCTCGTCGGTCCAGGTGGCGGTCAGGGCGTCCTGGTTCTCGCCGTCCGTCCAGCGGTGCACGGAGGTGTTGTGGACGGCGCGGGTGACGGTGGTGGTGACCCGGCCGCGGGAGGTGTCGAGCCGGCCGGCGACGGTGAGGCGGTGGCCGCCCTCGGTGTCGAGGCGGTGCTGCGCACCGGGCGTACCGGGCGTGGCGGGCGTCCAGCGGGTGGAGTTGGCCGGCTCGCCCTCCTCGTGCCGGGTGAGGGAGCCGGTGACGACCGTACGGCCCTCGTCCTGCCACAGGAGGAGGTTCGTCGGGGTGCTCCAGCCGCTCTGCCCGGCCGGGACGCCGGCGACGGACACCTCGATCCGGTGCGGGCGGCCGTCGTTGAGGAGGGCGGCGTACGGGGTGAGGTCGTAGACGACCGGCTGGACGTCGAAGGCGCGGGGCGCGGGGGTCGCGTACCACAGGAACGGGTTGGACCAGCCGCCGGTCCACACGGTCGGGAAGGGGGCCGCGATGCCGGCGAGCTGCCCGTCGACGGAGATCCGGACCTCGCGGTACGGGCCGTCTGCGGCCTTGCAGGAGTACGGGGCGGCGTCGGGGGTGGTCATGTACCAGTACTCCTCACAGCCGCCGCCGGAGCCGGTGGCGTACACCTCGGCGAGGAGCCGCTCGGTGTTGCGCGGGGTGGTGACGGAGGGGGTGGTGAGCGGGAGGACGCGGTCGGGGGTGTCGGGGGCGGGCGTGTGCCGGTCGTGGTCGGCGGCGTAGAAGGTGAGGGTGACCTTGACGTCGATGACGCCGGTGTAGGTGTCGTTGACGACGTTGCCGATCAGCATCTCGACGGGCTGCGGCCGGCTGAGGGTGTCGCGGTAGCGGGTGACGTCCTTCTCGACGGACCAGGTGATGCCGTCGGGCGAGGGCTCGGGGGTGGAGGTGCGCAGGATTTCGACGCCGCCGAGGGAAAGGTGGCCGAGGCGGTCGTACTGGCGGCCCTTGACCTTGCCATCGAGGCGCAGGACGACTTTGGCCCAGGCCCCGCTGCCGCATGCGGCCGGGGGTGTGTAGTTCCCCAGGTAGGGCGTGTAGTCGCGGAACTGTGCCTCGGCGACGGTCACCTCGCAGGACCGGGTCGCGGGGCGGGCGACGGGCGGGGCGGCGGTGAGGGGGTCGTGCCAGTCGGTCCCGAACTCGGGGGGCGGCTCGGCGCCGGCGCCGGGCCGGGGCGCGGCCGATCCGGCCGCCTGGACCGCCGGGTCACCCGGGACCGCTTCGGTGGCGCGGTGGGCCCCGCCCGCGCGCGCGGTGGTGTCGGCCGCGGCCGCGGGTCCCGCGGCGGCGGCCAGGGTGCCCGCGGCGAGCGCGAGCGCGCCGAGCAGGCCCATGATCCTGTGTCGTCTCATGGCCCCGCAGTGAATCCCGCCCGACCGGGTGGACACCAGGGCTCCCGCCCCGCTCCTGGCCGAATCTCGCCCCTGGGTCCCGCGTACGGCGGCGCCGGCTTACGAGGTGCGGAGGATGACCGTGCCGTCGTCGTCCGCGTGGACCGTGTCCCCCGGGCGGAAGGTGACTTCGCCGATCGTGACCGGCTCGTCCACCGTGCCCGCGCCCGTCTTGCCGCTCTTGCGGGGGACCGTGCCCAGTGCCTTGATGCCGAGGTCGAGTCCTCCCAGGGCCACGCTGTCGCGGACCGCGCCGTTGATGATCAGGCCCGCCCAGCCGTTGTGCTGCGCCGCTCCGGCGATGAGGTCTCCGGTGAGGGCCGTGCGCAGGGATCCGCCGCCGTCCACGACGAGGACCGCGCCCTCGCCCGGGGAGTTGACCAGCTCGCGCAGCAGCGCGTTGTCCTCGTGGCAGGTGACGGTCCGCACCGGGCCCGCGAAGAGCCGGCGCCCGCCGAACTGGCGGAACGGCGTGGTGCAGATGGCCAGGCCCTCGCCGTGCTCGTCGTACAGATCGCTCGTGGGGACGGGCGTGATGGGGGTGTCGGGAGTGACGCTCATGTGACTCGGGGCTCCTCGCAGCTCGTACGTCGCGCCGTGCGCCCCCAGCCTAGGCAGTGCTCCCGGCGCCGCTCAGTCGCGGGAGTTGCCGAACAGGATCCGGTAGCCGATGAGCAGGACCAGCGAGCCCGCGATCGCGGAGCCCCAGGTGGCCGGGTCGTAGAACTCGTTGGCGATCGGCTTGTCCAGGAACTTCGCGGAGAGCCAGCCTCCGACGAAGGCTCCGGCGATGCCGATGAGGGTGGTCCCGATCAGGCCGCCGGGGTCACGGCCGGGCAGCAGGACCTTGGCTATGACGCCGGCCAGCAGTCCCAGGACGATCCAGCTGACGATCCCCATGTGTGTTCACTCCGCTTCGTCGTGCGTGCGTGTTCCGTGCGTGTTCGCGTTCACGGGGGAGGACGCGAACACCGGCGAAACGGTTCTCAGCTGCGGCGGGTCCGTACGAGCGCGACCCCGGCGACCGCCGCCGACGCCACCGCGGCGGCCGCGAGGCCGGTGCGCGGGCCCCGCCCGAGCACCGCCCGGGTCGACCGGAACGAGAGCACGGAGCGGTTCGACCGCGCGCAGAGCACGGATCCCGAGCTCAGCCAGGACCCCGCGGAGCCGATCGAGAGCGCGGAGCCGACGGACCCGATGGACAGCACGCTGCCGGCGGAGCCGATGGAGAGCACCGAGCCGGCCGAACCGATGGACAGCACCGAGTTCTTGGACCAGAGCGAGAGGAACGATCCGTCAGCCATACCCGTCATGCTGGCACACGCGTGATCGACACGGCGGCGGCCGAGGCCGATACGGGTGCAGGTGCGGGTGCGGGAACGGGCGCCGCGCTCGGGGCCGTCCGCGTCAGCAGCAGTACCCCGCGCGCCGCAGCGAGCGCGCCGGCCGTGGCGAGCAGGAGCCCCATTGCGCCGCCCTGGAGGCGTTCGCCGAGCAGGACCATGCCGATGGCGGCCGCGGCGAGGGGGTTGGCCAGGTTCACGACGGCCAGCGGCGCCCCGAGCCCGCCCCGGTAGGCCCGCTGCGACAGCAGCATCCCCCCGACCGCGAACACCACGACGAGCAGGGCCACGGAGACGACCCGCACGCTGAGCAGGGCCCCGCCGCGGCCGCCCGCGACGGCCACCGTCTGGGTCAGGGCGGAGGCCACGGCAGAGGCCAGCCCGGACGCCGTCGCGTGCCGCAGCCCCGAGCTCACGTCCCGGCGTGCGGTCAGCACCACGATCGCGAAGGCGGTCGCCCCGGACACGGCGAGCGCCTCGGCCAGGGTGAGGGTGTCGTCGGGGGCCGGTCCGGAGGCCGGGAGCAGCAGCAGACCGAGCCCGACGACGGTGGCCAGGGTGCCCCGCCATTCGGTGGCCGCGACCCGGCGGCCGGCTCCGCGGGCGCCGAGCGGGACGGCGGCGACGAGGGTGAGCGCGCCGAGCGGCTGGACCAGGGTGAGCGGGCCGTAGCGCAGGGCGGCCGCGTGCAGCAGCGCGGCGCCGGCGTTCAGCCCGGCCGACCACCACCAGGCCCCGTTCCCGAACAGGGCACCGGCGCTGCGCGCGACGGCGGCCCGGGCGAGCCGCTCCTGGGCCACGGCGGCGGAGGCGTAGGCCACGGCGGAGGCGAGGCAGAGTGCGACGGCGAGGACGGTGGCGTTCATCGGCCGACCCCCACGACCTCGGGACCGGCCCCCACGACCGCGGGACCCGCCGCAACGACCGCGGGACCAGCCGCCACGACCTCGGCCGAGGCCTCCTGGGCATGCCGGTCCGGCTGTGCTTCCTCGGCCTTCTTGGCCTCCTGTGCCGTCCCTGCCCCGGCCGTATCGGCCGCTCCCACGGCGTTCCGTGGGCGCGGCAGGTGCCGTACGACGGGCAGCGAGCCGGTACGCACCTGTGGGCGCGGGACGACCAGCAGCGCCCCGCCGAGCAGCACGGTGGCGACGATCGCGTCGAGCCAGTAGTGGTTGGCGGTGCCGACGACCACGAGCAGCGTCAGCAGCGGGTGCAGCAGCCACAGCACTCGCCAGCGGGACCGGGTGGCGGCGATCACGCCGAGCGCCAGCATCAGCGCCCACCCGAAGTGCAGCGAGGGCATCGCGGCGAACTGGTTGGCCATGGTGTCGGCGGCGGGCGCGGCCCGGTAGACGGAGGGCCCGTAGACCAGCCCGGTGTCCACCAGGTGCGCGGCGTCGAGCATCCGCGGCGGTGCGAGCGGGAAGGCGAGGTGCAGCGCGAGGGCGGCGCCGGTCAGGACGGCGAGTACGCGCCGGGCCCACAGGTAGTGGCCGGGTCTGCGCAGGTACAGCCAGATCAGGAAGACGGCGGTCGCCGGGAAGTGCACGGCCGCGTAGTACGTGTTCGCGGTGTGCACGAGGGCGTCCCCGTGGAGGAGCAGCCGCTGGATCGTGCCCTCGCCGGGCAGGTGCAGGGTGCGCTCGATGTCCCAGATCCGGCCGGCGTTGCGGAAGGCCTCGTCGGTACGGTCCGTGGAGAGCATCCGGCCCGCCTTGTAGACGGCGAACAGGCCCGCGACGAGCAACAGCTCACGTATGAGGCGTCGCCGCTGCCCGGTTCCCGGGCCGTCGGCCGGCCCGCCAGGTGTCGTGTGGGAGCTCATTCCCCCAACTCTCTCTTCCTGTACTCGCGCGCCGCTTGAACACGGATGGTGCGGATGGTCGCGCGCTGGGTGCGCCGGTGTACTGCGGCCGAAGCCGGCCGCGTGCACATCGACACGCCAGTGTATCGATACATTCGCGTATCGATACGCTGGTGTACCGATACGCTCGCGTTCCCGTACACTTTCCTTACGGAACCAACCGCCGCGGAGCCCCCGAGGAGAGCTGCTCACCATGACGTCGACGCCGCCCGCCGCGCGCCGCTCCAAGATCACCCCGGAGCGGGTGCAGGAGTTCTACGACGCCGTCCTGGACCAGCTGCGCGAGCACGGGTACGAGGCCCTGACCATGGAGGGCGTCGCCGCCCGGGCCTGCTGCGGGAAGTCGACGCTCTACCGGCAATGGAAGACCAAGCCCCAGCTGGTCGCGGCCGCCCTGCGCGCGAACCGGCAGGGCACGCTGGTCGCGGTCGACACGGGCACGCTCGCCGGCGACCTGCGCGAGGCGGCCCGGATCGCGGCCGGCAACTCGGGCCGCGACACCCGCCTCACCCAGGCCCTCGGACATGCCGTGCTCAGCGACGAGGAGCTGCAGGCGGCCCTGCGCGAGGCGCTGGTCGAGCCGGAGCTGGCCGCGTTCGACGCGATGGTGGCGCGGGCCGTGGCGCGCGGCGAGATCGCGGCGGACCACCCGGCCCTGGAGTTCCTGCCGGCCCAGCTCATGGGCGTGCTGCGGATCCGGCCGGTGCTGGAGGGGCGGTACGCCGACGCCGACTACCTGGTCCGGTTCGTCGACGGGGCCCTGTTGCCCGCCCTGGGCCTGGCCCCGATCCCCCTCCCGGACCGGAACCGGGCTCCGGCCCCCTGAACCGGTGGGCCGCCGTCACGATGACCTGACGGCGACCCGCCCGCGCTGCCTCGTGGGGACGGCGGCAGCGCGCCACCCGGACGGGGCGGTGGCCACTCACTCGAGGGAGTGACCACCGCCCGGTCTGTGCGGCCCCGCGCAGGGGCCCGCGCAGGGGCCCGCGTCAAGGCCTCGCGGCAACGCGTTGCATCAGGACCGCAGGGCGCCCATGACCCGGGCGAACTCCTCCGGATCGGCGTCGAAGCCCCGTACGGCGGCGTCCAGCGACCAGACCCCCGAGGCGTCGCGGTTGAACTCCGCGACCGTGGCCGCGGTGGCGGCCGGGACCCCTGCGAAATCGGTCACCGCGAGATCGGTGTAGCCCTCCCGGATCCGGACCCCCGTACCGCCTATGGCCGCGAAGGTCTTCGTACGGGCACCGCGCGGGCCGGTCTCCTGGATGACCACGCCCACCACCACCCGCCCCAGCGCGGGCGCCATCCGGTTCAGCTCGAGGGTCATGACCTCGTCGAACCCGAAGCCCTGACCGGTGTGGCTGTCGCGGTTCAGCGTGATGGTGCCGTCGGGGGAACGGCTGCCGAAGTGCACGAGGTGGACCGGCTCCCCGTGGGGGTCCGCGGCGCCGTACACCGCCGCGATGATGTCCAGGTCGTGGGCGGGTGTGCCCGAGGGGCTCGGATCCCACCGCAGGGCGATCTCCACCTTGGCCAGGCTCTTGCGTACTCCGCTCGCCGTCGACGTGCTCACCGAACTCCCCCTCCGCTTGCCGGGCGTTGCCCGGCCATGCTGTCATGCCGCGGCCCTGGCGGTCCGGACGAGCGTACGTTCCCGGCCAGTTGGGCCGGTTCGCTCAGCGCCGTCGACGCGGCCGTCCACGCGCAGGTCCCGATCGGCTCGGGAGATCACACACAGACCCTAAATCGACCACCTGTTCGAACAGACCTGCCGCCGGGCCGGTCACCCTCCGCGACCGATCAGCTCCGATCGCCGCATCGCGCCCGGCCCCGTTTATCCCGTTCGAAGTGCAATGCACCACAGAAACGCCGGTCACGCCGGATCGTTACCTCAAGCTTTGCTCAATTCCAGTGACAGAGCGCCCACCGTCTTCCTAGCTTCCTCGTACACGCGTCTTGACGCTTCTTACGAACCCGCGGTTCCACCCGCTGCCGGCGATCCCGCAGCGCGTCCCGCGTACCCGAGGAAAGAGTGCAGCATGAAGGTTCCCCAGGCCGGTGCTTTGGCCGCAGTGATCGGCCTCGCCCTGACCGCCACGGCGTGCGGCGGTGACAGCGGCCCCAAGGGGAACCTCTCCATCGGCATCAAGTTCGACCAGCCGGGCATCGGGCTGCGCGAGCCGGGCGGGACCTTCTCCGGTTTCGACGTGGACGTCTCGACGTACATCGCCAAGGAGCTGGGCTACAAGCCCGACCGGATCGAGTTCAAGAAGGTCGACAGCTCCGACCGCGAGCTGCTGCTCCAGTACAACGAGGTCAAGTTCGTCGCGGCCAGCTACTCGATCAACGACAAGCGCAAGGAGAAGGTCGACTTCGCCGGCCCCTACTTCCTCGCGCACCAGGACCTGCTGGTCCGTGCCGACGACGCCACGATCACCAAGGCCGAGGACCTCAACAACAAGAAGCTCTGCTCGGTCATCGGCTCCACCTCCGCGCAGAACGTCAAGGAGAAGCTGGCCCCCAAGGCGAGCCTCCTGGAGCTCGACGACTACTCGGAGTGCGTCATCGCGCTCCAGGACGGTCTCGTCGACGCCATGACCACGGACAACTCCATCCTGGCCGGGTACGCCGCGCAGAAGGCCAACACGGGCAAGTTCAAGCTGGTCGGGCTGACCCTGAGCAACGAGAACTACGGCATCGGTGTCAAGAAGGGCGACAAGGCGCTCCAGGGCAAGATCAACGCCGCCCTGAAGAAGATGGTCCAGGACGGGTCCTGGGAAGCGGCCGTGAAGAAGAACTTCGGCCCGGCCAACTACCGGAACGAGCCCGCCCCCGTGATCACGACGGGCAGCTGACGATCGTCGACGCGGTGGCCGGATTCGACCAGTCGGAGTCGAAGGCGGCGTTCACCACGTAGAGGCGTCCGCCGTGGACCGCCGCCGTCGTGGGCTCGTCGAAGCGCGGATCGGTGATCCGCTTGACGAACCGGCCCCGGCGGCCGTCCGCGCTGAGCGTGAACACGTCGACGGCGTAGTCCCAGTTGCGGACGACGTACAGCGTGCGGCCGTGCACCACGAGCCCGTCGCCGTTGGCCACCGATCCCCCGTCGAGCGGAACCTTGGCGGCGGCGCCGGTGCGCGGGTCGACGCGGAACAGTGCCTGCGCGTTGTCGTTGACCACCAGCAGCGCCCGGCCGTCCGGGGTCCGCTCGATGCCGTTGGAGCCCCAAACCTGGCCGCCGGGCGGGGTGGGGACCCAGTCACCGGTGAGCGCCACGGCTCGCGGGGCCTGGCCTGAGCCTGAGCCGGCGGGCAGGAAGTACAGCACGTCGTTGAAGGAGTCGGTGAACCAGGCTCCGCCGCAGCCGACGACGACGTCGTTGACGAAGGTGGTCCCGGTGGCCGCCTGGTGGGTGGCCAGCACCCGGCCGTCCCCGGCGTGCACGACGCGGATCCGGCCGTCCCCACCCCCCGCGACGAGCAGCCGGCCGTGCCCGTCGAGCTTGAGCCCGACCGACATCGCGCCCGGACCCTGCCCCCCGGTCAGGATCCGCCCGGCCCCGGTCGCGAGGTCCACGCGGTAGATCGCACCGTCGGTCAGCGACCCCGTGTACGCGAGCCCGCCCGGCGAGACGGCGATGCCCTCGGGCTGGAATCCGGGCGGGGTGGGAAGGGTGTCCGGCCGGGACGCGGTGGGCCGGGCCTGGGCGAGCGGTGCGAGCGGCCCCACGAGCGCGGCGCCGCCGAGGGCTGCGGCCGCGCCGAGGAAGCTGCGCCGGCCCAAGGGTCCAGTCACGGTGGTGTCCTTTCAACTGCCGCACCAAACTGCCGTGCGATCAGCACAAGTTGAACAACATCGGTTGACCCTGCCACCTCAGCACAGCACAGCCACCCCGTCAGCCCCGGGCCCGGACCTTTCACAAGGGAATGGGGAGCCTCCCCTTCACCACCCCGCTGCGCACGTCAGGCCAACGGCGCCTTGGCGCGGAGCACCTTCAGGAACTCCCGCATCCAGGCGGAGTGGTCGGGCCAGGCGCGCGCGGAGACCAGGGTGCCGTCGACCACGGCCTCGGAATCCTCGTACGCCGCCCCCGCGGCCTTCATGTCGAGTTCCAGCGCCGGGTACGCGGTCACCCGGCGGCCGTCCAGCCCGCCGCTCGCGGCCGTGATCAGCGGGCCGTGGCAGATCTGGGCGATGGGCTTGTCGGAGCCGGTGAAGGCGGCCAGGATCCGCCGTACCTCGGGATCGTTGCGCAAGTATTCCGGCGCCCGGCCGCCCGGGACGACCACGGCCGCGTACTCCTCGGGAACCACGTCGGCGAACGCCACGTCGGCGGGCCAGGTGTAGCCGGGCTTCTCGGTGTACGTGTCGAAGCCCTCCTCGAAGTCGTGCACCACGAAGCGCAGTTTCTTGACCGCCGGCGCCGCGATGTGCACCTCGTACCCCTCCTCGCGCAGGCGCTGGTACGGGTAGAGGACCTCGAGCGACTCCGCCGCGTCGCCGGTCACGATGAGGATCTTCGCTGTCATGGGCTGCTCCCGGTAGGGGTGTGCACGGTCCGCGCGGCCCCGGCCGGGGCCTCCGCCACCGTGCCCGCACCGGCGCGTCCTGCCAAGAGGTCCTCACCCGTTCGGCTCAGCGGCCGCCAGAGGCAGAATCCAGCCTTCCGACACATGGATTTTACCTGTAAGGCACATGACAATGTGAGCCTCTGCTCTGCCACCTGATGCCCCGCCAACTGCCATGGCGGGGGCGGTGCCTGCGAAGAGGTATCCCCCACACCATGAGAATCTCCCCACGCACCCCCTGGGTCGCCGGGCTCGCCGTAGCGGCCCTGGCCCTCATTCCGGCCACTGCGTCGGCCGGCCCGCAGCGGACGGCGGCTCCCCACGCCGACGCGGCTGCCACCACCGCCACCACCACCGCGACCTCGGTCGACTCGTACTACGCGGCCGCCGAGGGCAAGACCGGAGCCGCACTGAAGACCGCGCTCCACGACATCATCAAGACCCAGTCCAAGGTGACCTACGACGGCGTGTGGAACGCCCTGAAGGTGACCGACCAGGACCCGGCGAACCCGAACAACGTCATCCTCGTCTACTCGGGCCGCTCCCAGTCCAAGTCCACCAACGGCGGCGGGGCCAACGACTGGAACCGCGAGCACGTCTGGGCCAAGAGCCACGGCGACTTCGGCACCGCGACCGGCCCGGGCACCGACCTGCACCACCTGCGCCCCGAGGACGTCACGGTCAACAGCACGCGCGGCAACAAGGACTTCGACATGGGCGGCAGCCCGGTCTCGGAGGCCCCCGGCAGCTTCACCGATTCCGACTCCTTCGAGCCGCGCGACGCGGTCAAGGGCGATGTCGCACGCATGCTGCTCTACATGGCCGTCCGCTACGACGGCGGCGACGGCTTCGCGGACCTCGAGATGAACGACAAGGTCAACAACGGCACCGCCCCGCTCTTCGGCCGTATCAGCCTGCTGAAGCAGTGGAACCAGCAGGACCCGCCGGACGCCTTCGAGCAGCGCCGCAACCAGGTCATATTCGACACCTTCCAGCACAACCGGAACCCGTTCATCGACCACCCGGAGTGGGTCAACTCCATCTGGTGACCCCGCCCTGAACCCCGGCCCGGAGGCCGCCGCCCGGCCGGGTGGCGGCCTCCGAGGGTTGGGCCGCGCCACGTCGGGTATGCGCAGGCCAGAGGCTGCGGCGCGCGCCGCCCGGCGACGCCAGCCGATGGAGGTCGTCATGGACGGAGCCGGACTGTCCGACCGCGAGCGGCGCGCCCTCTCCGCGATCGAAGCCGACCTCAAAGGTGACCGCTCCCTCGTCCGGATCCTGCGCTCCGCGCACACACGCCTGCGTCACCGCACCCTGGCCGCCTGCCTTCTCGGTGCGGTGACGCTGGCCCTGCTGGTCGCGGCCTCGATCACCGTCTCACTACCGCTGATCTGGTGTTTCGCCGCGGCCTGGACCCTGACCGCGGTCTTGGCCCTGCCCTTGGTCGGCCAGTGGATCCGCCGCCGCTGGCAGCGCACAGGCCGCCCGTAGCGGCTCCTGTGCCCGGCGGCTCACTGCTCGCCGAAGACCATCCACTTCCCCGGCTGTGCCATGGACGCGAACCCCGCCTTGGCGTAGACGGCGTGGGCGTCCGCGGTGGCGAGCAGCACCCGGCGCAGACCGTACGGGGCCAGGTGGTCGCGGACCGCGGCGGCCAGGCCCGTACCCAGCCCCTTGCCCCGTACGGCGGGGTCGATGTAGACGTCGCGCAGCCAGGCGAAGGTGGCCCGGTCGGTGACGACGCGGGCGTAGCCGAGCTGGGCGCCCGAGGCGGTGTCGTAGACGCCGAAGTTCAGGGAGCCCGCGATGGCCTGGTCCTGCTTCTCCCTGCTCCGGCCGAGGGCCCAGTAGGCGTCTTGCGACAGCCAGCGGTGGATCAGCGCGGCGTCGAGTCGGGCGGGATCGGTGGACATCTCGTAGCCGTCCGGCAGCTCACTGTTCATCCCGGCATCCAACCAAGGCGTACGGCGGTCGGGCCAGCGAATATGGGCGGATGCACGGCTCACCCCGGCGGCTGGAGCCGGTCGGCGAGTGCCTTGAAGTCGGCCCAGGCCGGCTGCGGCGGGCGGGCGTCCCAGACCTTCTGGGACAGGGCCGCCAGGGGCAGCCGGATCCCCTCGGCGACCTGGGCCTGGGTCTGGGCGCCGGCCAGGTCGGACCACACGGCGAGCCGTGCGCCGAGTATCTGCGCCGCGTACCGGGCGGGCACCGGGGTCGTGCCGCGCAGCACGAGCGGGGTCCACTGCTCGTAGATCCGCTTACCGGTGGGGTAGGTGAACTGGTTCGGCTGGCCGAGCACGTAGTAGAGGTACTCGTCGTTCAGGTTGACCAGCTTGCGGCCCTCGCGCAGGTACTCCAGCGGCGGCCGGGCCCCGAGCTCCTTGCCCGTCCAGTACTCGACCTGGATGTCCTTGGCCGCCTGGACCACGCCTCCGGTGAAGAAGCCGTCGTTCCACGCCTTGGGCACCTTGCCCGCCGGACGCACCACGTCCGCACGGTCGTTCAGCCAGCCCTCGGCCAGGTCCTGGACCCGCGCCGAAGGCCCGTACCGCTGCTGCGCCGCCCGCGCGAGCTGCGGGAAGGAGGCCTGCGGGTTGCGGTAGACCAGTGCCTGGTACTCGTCGGCGCCCAGGTGCCAGAGTCCGCCGGGGAACAGCGGCAGGTATTCGCGGAGCAGTTCGTCGATCAGCTTGGCCGAGGCCGGGTCGGATATGTCCACGGCGCCCTTGACGGCTCTGCCTTGTACGTCCCGCAGTTGGAGGGCGGGGTGGGCGCGCAGCACGGCGCCGAGATGGCCGGGCGAGTCGAGCTCGGGCACGACCTTGATGTGGAGGCGGGCGGCGAGGGCGATGATCTGCCGGACCTCGGCCTTGGTGAGGTGGGGCGTGGAGACGATCTCGGGGTGGGTGTCGGACTGGATCCGGAAGGCCTGGTCGTCGGAGAAGTGCAGGCCGAGCTGGTTGAGCTTGAGGTCGGCCATCCGGCGCAGTTGGTCCTCGATCCAGCCCACGGTGAAGTTCTTGCGGGCTATGTCGAGGTTCAGGCCGCGCTGGGGCTTGGCCGGGCCGTCGCGCACGGTGCCCTCGGGGGCCGAACCGGCGGACTTCACCGCCTGTTTGAGGGTGCGGGTGCCGTAGAAGACCCCCGCCTCGTCCGGGCCGGTGACCCGGACCCGGCCGCCCTGGACGGTGAGCGTGTACGACTCGGGCGGTCCGGAGTTCTTGGCGCCGAGGGTGAGTTCCACGTCGCCGGGGCGCGCATCTGCGGTCTCGGCGAAGCCCATGTGCAGTTCACCGGCGAGCAGTTTGCCCTCGTCGGTGAGGGCGGCGGCGTTCCCCGGCGGTACGACGACCCGCGCAGCGGCGGCCGGTTTCCATCCGGGACCGCGGGCCGGTGTGTGCTCCCGCACGGCCGGGATGGTGCGCGGGGCGGTGGACAGGGCGTACGAGGGCGTCGGCGAGGGGGCGGGGGCCGAGGTGGCCGGCGCGGAGGTGGTGGCGGTGGCGGCGGAGCCCGTGGTGCTGGCGCCGCCGGGGCTGCGGGCCTCGTCGGAGGCGGCCGTGCAGCCGGGCACGGCAAGGGAGACCAGCGCGGCGACGGCTGCCGTCGCGATGACGTGGCCTCTCCTGAGCCGCCTGGACCGGACCTGCCTGGACTGTCGCATCATGCACCCCTGTCCCCCGTACCAACGTGGCACGGGGGACACGGGCGCGCGACCCGGGCGCGCGGCCCGGAAGCCGGGGCGGGGGCGTCAGACCAGCGCGTCGAGGGCGGCCGCGGCGAAGGCGTGGTCCTGGTCGGGGGCGCCGCCGCCCACACCGATGGCGCCGATGAGCCGGCCGTCACGGTGGACGGGCAGCCCACCCGCGATGAACAGCAGCGGCCGGTCGAGGGCGGTGGGCAGGGTGTGGAACAGCCCGCCCGGCTGGACGGCGTCGACGAGGTCGGCGGTCGGGGCGTCGAGCTGGAGGGCGGTGAAGGCCTTGCGGGTGCTGGTCTCGCCGGAGATCAGTACGGCGCGGTCGTCGCGGCGGAAGGCGAGCAGGTGGCCGCCGGCGTCGAGGACGGTGACGCTGACCGTGGCCCCGGCCTGCTCGGCGGCGCTGCGGGCGGCGGAGACGAGGAGTTCGGCGTCCTCGGTGGTCAGCGGGGCGACGGCGGTACGGGCGGGGGTGGTGGCGCTGGACATGCGGGGTGCTCCTGAATCGTGGTGCGATCGTACGAGTGGTACGCGTCGTAACGAGGTGTCGTGGATCAGTGGTGGGCGGGGAGGGGTACGGCGGCCGGGGCTCCGGCCGCGACGACCCGGCCGCCGCCCGGGCGGGAGGCCGTACGCCGCTCCAGCGCGCCGGAGACGAGGGCGAGGACCAGGGCGGAGGTGGCCAGGGCGGCGCCGACCCAGTTCGGGGCGGTCCAGCCGAGCCCGGCGGCGATGACGAGCCCGCCGAGCCAGGCGGCGAGCGCGTTGCCGAGGTTGAAGGCGCCGATGTTGACGGCGGAGGCCAGGGTGGGGGCGCCGGCGGCCTGGTCGAGGACCCGCTTCTGCAGCGGCGGCACGGTCGCGAAGCCCAGCGCACCGATCAGCACGATGGTGGCGGCGGCGCCGATCTTGGTGTGGGCGGTGAGGGTGAAGACGGCCAGGACGACGGCCAGGGCGCCCAGGGACACGTAGAGCATCGGCATCAGCGCGCGGTCGGCGAACCGGCCGCCGATGAGGTTGCCGGCGACCATGCCGAGGCCGAACAGGACGAGGAGCCAGGTCACGGAGGTGTCGGCGAAGCCGGCGACGTCGGTCATCATCGGCGAGATGTAGGTGATCGCGGCGAAGACGCCGCCGAAGCCGAGGACGGTCATCGCCATGGCGAGCAGCACCTGGACGTTGCGGAAGGCGGCCAGCTCGTGGCGGATCCGGACGTCCTCGGGCCGGGGCAGTTCGGGGACCAGCCTGGCGATGCCGAGCAGGCCGAGGACGCCGAGGGCGGCGACGATCAGGAAGGTGACGCGCCAGCCGAGGGTCTGGCCGACGAGGGTGCCGAGCGGGACGCCGACGACGTTGGCCACGGTCAGGCCGGTGAACATCATGGCGATCGCGCCGGCCTTCTTCTCGGGGGCGACGAGCCCTGCGGCGACCACCGAGCCGATGCCGAAGAAGGCGCCGTGGGCGAGGGAGGCGACGATGCGGCCGGCGAGCATGACGCCGAAGGCGGGGGCGAGCGCGGAGAGCACGTTGCCCGCGATGAACAGGCCCATGAGCAGCATCAGCATGCGCTTGCGGGGGATGCGGGTGCCGAGGACGGTCATGAGCGGGGCGCCGAGGACGACGCCGAGCGCGTATCCGGTGACCAGGAAGCCTGCGGTGGGGATCGAGACGCCGTAGCCGGCGGCGACCTCGGGGAGCAGGCCCATGATCACGAATTCGGTGGTGCCGATCCCGAAGGCCCCGATGGCCAGGGCGAGGAGTGCGAGAGGCATGAGGGGGTGCCCTTCAAGGGGGGAGGTGGTGGAGCGGTGGTGCGGTGGCGCTGTCGCGTAACTTGCCGTCGCCGCTTACATGCGTCCACATTAATTGCAGACGCTGGATATTTGCAAGCGCGGGCTATTGCGGCAGTGACCTATCCTGGGAGGGCAAGGGCACCTGTGGGGACACAGGGAAACCGGGCAACGGGGACACGGTTCGAAGGAGCAGCCCATGACGGCCACCGACAGCGCACTGACCGGCCTCGCCCAGGGCTGGTGCGCACTCTCCCTCCTGCACGGGCGGATCGAGGCGCACATCGAGCGGGCCCTGCAGGCCGGCCACGGCCTGAGCGTGCGCGAGTACTCGCTGCTGGACGTACTGAGCCGACAGCACAGCGGCCCGGGCGGCCACCTGCGGATGTACCAGGTGGCCGACTCGGTGGTGCTCAGCCAGAGCGCGACGACCCGGCTGGTCACCCGGCTCGAGGACCGCGGGCTGCTGAACCGCTACATCTGCGACACGGACCGGCGGGGCATCTACACCGACGTGAGCGAGGCCGGCCTGACCCTGCTGGCCGCCGCCCGGCCGACCAACGACACGGCGCTGCGCGAGGCCCTGGACGAGGCCGCGCGCAACCCGGAACTCGCCCCGCTCGTCGCGGCGGTGAAGAACACCCCCTAGTGCCGCGGTGAAGTGGGGTGCGTTTTCGCGTCGTGCGGTGCGGTGGATCGCAAGGCGGAGCGGCGCCCCGTACTGGGCGTACTCGGGTGCCGCGACAACGCGGCGAGGTGCCGTGCCGGGCGGCGCGGGGGCGTGCCCCACTTCCCCGAGACCGCTCAGCTCTTGGACGGTCCCGCGCTCGGGGGCGGTGAGGAGGACACGGGCGTGGACGACGGCACGGCGGACGGGGGAACGGACCTCGACGGCGTCGCCGAACGCGCACCCGACGGGGTCGGCGTCGGCTCGGGCGGCTGCGCCGAGCGGGTCCCGGGGGCCCTGGAGGGCAGCAGGGACGGCGCCACCGAGGGGTGCGGAGCACCGGTGCCCGTACGGGAATCCGGTGTCGGCCCCGGTCCGGTGATCTCGGGCGGCGAGGCCGGCGGCACCGGGCGGGGCGGGGCGGAGTCCGGGGCCAGTACGAGGTACCCGGCCACGGCGGCGGCAGCCGTGGCCAGCCCCGCCAGGGGCAGCGCGAACCGGCGCAGGTTCAGCCGCAGCCGCGCGGCGGGCAGCCGCCGGACGTGCAGAGCCGGCGGATCCGCGGGGCGCAGCTCGCGGACGGTGATCCCGGCCGCGCGGGCGTCGAGGGCCTGGCGCAGCCTGCGTTCGACGGGGCGTTCGCCGTGCGTCATATCCGTCCCTCCAGAATCCGTTCCAGCGCGTCCAGGGCGCGGCTCGCGTTCGACTTCACCGCGCCCCGGCTGATTCCGAGGGTGGTCGCTATCTCCGCCTCGCTGAGTTCGGCCCAGTAGCGCAGTACGAGGACCTGGCGGCGGCGCGGGGTCAGCCGGCCGAGTGCGGCGAGGACCTCGCGGTGTGCCTCGTCGAGGACGACGTGGTCCTCCGCGGACGGGATGTCGGCCGCCGCAGGCGGGGTCCAGGCGCGGGCCGTGCGGCGGCGGCGCAGCACGGACCGGGAGGTGTTGACGACGGCGGTGCGCAGGTAGCCGAGCGCGTTGTCGACCTCGCTGATCTGCTCCCCGTGGCGCCGGTACAGGGCCGTGAAGGCGTCCTGGACCACGTCCTCGGCGGTGGCGAGGTCGTCGACGAGCAGCACCGCCAGCCGGACCATGCGCAGCCGGTGCGCGTGGTAGAGCTCGGTGACGGTGGGCTGCGGCGCGTCGGCGCGCGGGCCGCCGGCATACGCGTCGCCGGCGTACGCGGCCCCCGCCCCGTACGCGGCCCCCTGACCGTAGGCGTGCCCGTACGGCAGGGCGGGCGGCGGCGGGGTGGCGCGCTCGCGGCGCAGCACCGGCGACCACAAGCCCCGCCACGACCACGACCACGAGCCCCGCCACGCCCGGCCGAAGCCGAGCGTGAGGGGGCGTGCGGAAGGTGCGGGCGGTACGAGGTGGACCACTGGATTCCCGGGTTCCTGGGTGCCTAGCCGTTGGCGCGGCGCCGGACGGCGTAGAGGGTGCCGGCGCCGGCGGCGATGAGCGCGGCGGCCCCGCCTCCGATGGCGGCGGTGGTGGCGGAGGAGCCGGTCTTCGCGAGCTCGTCACCGGCCTGCGAAGGGGCCGCGCTGGGCACCGCAGTCGGCCGGCCCGTCGGCTGGACGCTCGGCGCCGCCGTCGGCGGAAGGCTGCGCGAGGGGGTGGGCTGGACGCTCGGAGCCGCGGTCGGCGGGAGGCTGCGCGAGGGGGTGGGCTGGACGCTCGGAGCCGCGGTCGGCGGGAGGCTGCGCGAGGGGGTGGGCGTCGCGCTCGACGGGGCGCTGGGGACGGGCGACGGGGTGGCCGAGGCCCCCTGTGCGGCGAAGGCGGGCCCGGCGAGCGCGAGGACCGCCCCGGCGGCGGCAGCGGTGACGGCCGCACGGCGGACGGTCGAGGGGACGCGCTTCAGGTTCATCACAGTGGTTCTCCACGGTCGGGTCACGGTCGGTGCAGGGCTCGGAATGCCGCCCTTCACCCCCGCACGACGCGCGACCCCCCGCGAGGTTGCCGCCGATTCCGAAGAATTTTTCTCAGGCCGGAAGAATTTTCTTCAGGCGGTGGGCAGCGGGATCCTGCGGACCACCTCGAAGCTCAGATTCCCGTACGAGGTGAAGAAGGCGGCGGCGGTGAGTTCCGTGGCACTGCCCGGGTCGCGGGCCAGGACCTTGGCCCGGCGGGCCGTGCGGTCCAGCTCCGGGGCGTGCCGGCGGCCCAGCCGGACCGTACGCGTGACCCCGTCCGCCCGTACGTTCAGGAAGCAGTCCCAGGTGCCCGGCGGTATCGGATCCCCGCCGGCCAGCTTGGCCAGGTCGACCTCCGCCAGGAAGCCGGCCATCATCAGCTCCGGGTTCTGCTCGGTGAGCTCGGGCGCCGGCCGGGCCTGGGCGGGTACGAGGTGCTCGTCTCCCGTTTCCCGCGCCCTCAGCAGCAGCTCGCTCTCCATGCGGCCGGTCCCGAGCGACTGGATGTACGCGTGGCCGGTCAGCAGCACGCGGCCGCCCTGCCAGGTCAGCGACGTGAGCCGGTGCTGCGTCTTGAGCTTGTCGGTCACGTCGAAGAGCACGTCCGGCAGTCCCGCCGCCGGGTCGCGGAACAGCGGGTAGCAGCGGTACACGCGGCCGTTGTCGACGATCTCCTGCGGCGCCGGCTCCTTCGCCGGGTCGTACCCCATCAGCTGCTCGAAGGCGGGCAGCGGGCCGCAGGCGAACGCGTACAGCCGGATCCAGTCGATCGGCGGCAGTTCGCCGCCCATGTCCGGCCGCCAGTACGTCTGCACCAGCACCCGGGCCCGCTCGTACACCTCGGCCGTGAAGCCGGGGTTCTCGTGGCGGGCCTCGACGGCCGGCCGCAGCGCCGTGCGCAGCAGGCTGCGGAAGTGCCGGCCGAGCATGCGGCGCCGTCCCACCGGGTCCTGCACCCGCTCGGCCACCAGGGCCATGACGCGCTCGATGTGCACCACCGTCTCGCCCGCGGTGCGGGCGCGGGCGGTGATGTTCTGCCCGTCGTCGCGCAGCCGCAGGAAGTAGCAGTCGTAGTCGCCGACGACCGAGATCTTCCCGGCGGCCAGGAACACTCCCGTCACGAAGACCTGGTCCTCGCCGTACCAGAGGTCGTCCGGGTAGCGCAGGTGCGCGTCCTCGATGACCTGGCGGCGTATCAGCTTGGCCGAGTGGAGCGAGCGGTAGACCTCCGAGGTGTAGAGGTCGGCCTCCTCGGCGTGCCGGTGGGCCTTGTCCGACACCGTCCGGCCGAGTCCGACCTGCTTGGCGAGCACGACGTCGCTGCCCTGGGACTCGGCCATGTCCAGCAGCCGCTCGAGTGTCTCGGGGCCGAGGTAGTCATCGGCGTCGAGGACGAAGACGTACCGGCCGCGGGCCAGGTCCAGGGCCCGGTTGCGGGGCCCGCCGGGGCCGCCGGAGTTCGGCTGGTGCAGGACGCGCAGCTGCGGGTACCGGGCGGCGTAGCGGTCGAGTTCGGCGCCGCTGCCGTCGGTGGAACCGTCGTCGACCGCGACGACCTCCAGGCGCTCGGCCCCCAGACTCTGGCCGAGCGCGGAGTCGAGGCACTCGTTCAGGTAGGGCATCGCGTTGTAGACGGCGATGATCACGGTGATGTCGGGGACGGACGCGTGGTGCATGCACCTGAGCATAAAGTTCCGCTTCTCCGACTCCGGAGGGGGTGCCCCGCAGGCGGGACGGGGCGGGTCAGCGGAGTCGGTGCAGGGCACGGCCGAGCAGGCCGATGCCTTCTTCCAGTTCGCCCGGCGGGCCCGCCGCGTAGCCGAGGACCAGCCCCGGGGAGCCCGGCCGGATGCGGTGCCAGGACAGCGGGTGCGCCTTGACCCCGAGGGCCAGGGCCGCCGCCGCGAGGGCGGTGTCCTCGAAGGCCGCGCCGTCGAAGGTGACCATCAGGTGCAGGCCCGCCGCCGCTCCGTGGACCCGGGCGCCCGGCAGGTGCGCGGCGATCGCCCGGAGCATGCGTCGCGCCGGCGGCGGTGGCGGCGCCGGACGAAGCGCAGGTGTCGCTCCAGCTCGCCCGAATCCATCAGCCGGGCCAGCACCAGCTGGGCGAGGACCGGATTGCCGAGGTCGGCATAGCGTTTCGCGGCGACCACCGCGTCACGCAGGCGCGGCGGGACCAGCAGCCAGCCGAGGCGCAGCGCGGGGGCGAGCAGTTTGGACACGCTCCCGGCGTAGCAGACCCCCTCGGGGAGCAGGGCGCGCAGGGCGGGGACCGGTGCGCGGTCGTAGCGGTGCTCGGCGTCGTAGTCGTCCTCGATGACCAGTCCCCCGGCCGCCGCCCAGCCGAGCAGCTCCCGGCGGCGCTCCCCGTCGAGCACGACCCCGGTCGGGAACTGGTGCGCCGGGGTCAGCAGCACCGCCCCGGCTCCGCTCGCCCGGAGCGCGGCGGTGTCGAGCCCGCTCCCGTCCACCGGCACGGGCACCGTCTCCAGCCGCCCGTACTCCAGCTGCTGCCGTGCTCCGAGCGAGCCGGGGTCCTCCACCGCGACCCGCCGTACGCCGTCCTCGCGCAACACGTGCGCCAGCAGGCCCAGCGCCTGGGCGACGCCCGCGACGACGACGACCTCGTCGGGGTCGGCGCGGATCCCGCGGTTGCGGGCCAGCCAGCCGGTGACCGCCGCCCGGAGGGCGGGCGTGCCCAGGGGTGCTGACGCTGCTCACCGAGCACCCGGCCGATCTGTCGGCCATCGGTCCGGCCCAGTGGGCGGCCGCCGGGTACCTCGCCGTCATGGTGACCGCGGTGGCGTTCCTCCTCTGGTACCGCACGGTGGCCGCCGTCGGCGCCGGCCGGGCCGGGCTGCTGACCGGGGTCGCGCCCCTCGCCGCAGCCGCCATCGGCGCATTCTCGGGCGGCGGGATGCCGGGCCTGCCGGTGTGGATCGGCCTGGTCGTGGTGGTCGCCGGACTGGCGGTCGGGCTCCGGAGCCCGCAGCCGGGGCCGCCCGTACGGAAGGAGCCGCTACGGCGGAAGGAGCCTCGGCAGCCGAAGGACCGGGCGCCCGCGTCCCCTTGAGGGCGCCCACCTCCCCTTGAGAGCCCCGGGCCCGGTGGATCACAATCCGCACATGCCGACGCCCCCGCACCCCAGTGTCCCCTCCAGCAGCCCCCCGTACAGCAGTTGGATGCGGTACTTCTCCCCCACCGCCAACCACCGGCGGCTCGGCCTGGTCTGTCTCGGCGTCGGGATCCAGCAGGGTCTGCTGCCGGTGGTCGGACCGCGGGCCCTGGACCACCACGTCGCCGTGGTCGTCACCCGGGGACGGGGCTGGTTCAGCCACGGTGGGCGCCCGCCGCAGCCGGTGTCCGCGCCCGCGCTGCTCTGGCTGGTGCCGGGGGTGGAGCACCACTACGGGCCCGATCCGCAGACCGGCTGGGACGAGTGCTTCGTGGACTTCGCGGGCCGCAGTGTGGAGGCGTACACCGACCTCGGCTACGTCACCCCCGATCGCCCGCTGGTGCCGCTGAGCGGCACGGAGGGGGTGCGGCACGTGGTCGACGGGATCGTCCGGGCGGCCCGGCGCGGCGGCCCGCTGCTGGAGGTGGAGGCCGCCGCGGCCGTGCACGGACTGCTCGTGGCGCTGCGCTACGCCCGCGCCGAGGTGTCCCGGCACGGGGACGCGGTGATGGACGCCCTGGCCCGGGACGCGCTGCTGCCCATCTCGGTGGCCGAGCACGCGGCCCGGCTCGGGATACCGCTGCCCGAACTGCGCGGGGCCGTACGGCGCAGCACCGGGGAGGGGGTCAAGGAGTACCTCCTGGGGATCAGGCTGAGCCGGGCGAAGGAGCTTCTGGCCCGGACCGATCTGCCGGTCGCCGGGGTCGCCCGGCGGGTCGGTTACGAGGATCCGGCGTATTTCAGCAGGCTGTTCAGCCGCCGGGTGGGCATGGCTCCGGTCCGCTTCCGCGCCCAGCAGTCGGTACGGGGCCCGGTCCGCTGACACGGTGCGATCGTGGGCGGCACCCCCCGTTAGGATCTCAACCCTGTGATCATCAAGGGGGATTCCACATGTCCAACACCGACCAAGCCGAACTGCGACCGCTCGGGCCGGACGAACCGCAGGAGATAGCCGGTTACCGGCTGCTCGCGAAGATCGGCGAGGGCGGCATGGGTTCCGTTTATCTCTCCCGGACCCGCGGGAACCAGCCGGTCGCCCTGAAAGTCATCCGCCGCGAGTTCGCCCAGGAGCAGGACTTCCGAGTCCGCTTCGAGCGCGAGGTGCAGGCGGCCCGCCGCGTGCAGGGCTACCACATCGTGCCGGTTCTCGACCACGACACCAGCGGTGAACAGCCGTGGCTGGCCACCGCGTTCGTGCCGGGCCTGGCGCTCGACGACGCCCTCGCGACCCACGGACCGCTGCCCCTGCCAGCTGTCTTCCAGCTGATCGGCTGCACGGCGCAGGCCCTGCACTCCATCCACGCCGCCTCGGTGGTGCACCGCGACCTCAAGCCGAGCAACATCCTGCTCGGCTCGAACGGCCCCTGGGTCATCGACTTCGGCATCGCGCGGGCCACCGACGCCACCCAACTCACGCGCAGCGGCGGGTTCATCGGGACGCCGCAGTACATGTCCCCCGAGCACGCCCTCGGCCGGACGGTCACCTCGGCGACCGACGTGTTCGCGCTGGGGCTGATCGCCGCGGTCGTGGCCACCGGCCGCCACCCGTACGGCGACGGCGCGGGACTCTCGATCGCCGCCGCGATAGCCAACACCCCCCAGCAGGCGCCGGATCTCAGCGGCTACCCTGACCCGCTGCGCCAGCTGCTGGAGCGCTGCCTGCACTCCGACCCCGACAAGCGGCCCCAGCCGACCGAGCTCGCCGAGTGGTGCAGCCAGACGGCGGGTCGGGACCTTCGCGACTTCGACGGCTGGCTGCCCGCGCCGCTGACCGCGGAGATCGCGCGGCGCGAGCAGTCGGCGCGGGCACAGGCGTCGGCCCCGGTGCAGACTCCGGCGCAGTCCCCGCCCCCGCCGGCGTACGCGCCGACCCGGACCCCCGAGCCCGCGCAGCCAGCGTACGCGCCCACGACGCAGGCGTCCGGACCGGTCCCGGTGGCGTACGCGCCGACCCAGGGCCCGACGGGCAGCCCGCAGCCCCCGGTGTACGGCGCGCCGACCGCCCCCGGCCCCAGCCCCGCCTACGGCGCACCCTCGGCGGCACCCGCCCCCACCCCCGCGCGCAGCCGGATGCCGCTGGTCGTCGGCGCGGGAGTCCTGGCACTCGCCCTCGTCGCCGGCGGCACCTGGTACCTCACGCGCAGCGAGGACGGCGGCACCCGGCAGACCGCGGGCGAGGACAAGGGGAAGACCGCGGACGCCCCGAAGGAGGCGGCGGCGCCGGCGGCGGCGCAGTCCGGCAGCCCGAGCCCCTCGGCCTCCGCCTCGGCATCGCCCTCCGGCCGCGCCTACACCGTGGTGTACAAGGACAAGCCGTTGAAGCTCCTGGCGCCCAGGGAGTTCGGCAAGGCCAACGACGTCGACCTCGACTTCCCCAAGGTGGCCGGCTCCCTGTCCGGAGAGATCAGCTGGAAGGACCGGGAGCTGGAGATGGGCTGGTCGAACGTCCAAAGCGGAACCTCGTTCGGTAAGAGCAAGGGCCCCACCCCCGAACAGTGCGAGACCGGGGCCGCCACCGATCCGATCCCCGACAAGCTGCCGGAGTCGGACCTCATCGGCGCGGACCGCGCCATCGTCGCGGGCGACCTGCTGTGCACCGTCACCTCCAAGGGCAACCTCGCCATGGTCAAGATCGTCACTGTCGAAGACTCGACCGACACGCAGTACAAGGTCCCGACGTACCTCACCGAAGTGACCCTCTGGAAGCGGTAGCCGACGGGGGCCGGTAACCGACGTTGAGTTCCGCGACCGAGCTCCACGGATTGCCGGCCACCTCACTCGTGGCCTTGAGCCTCACGTAGCGCGCGGTGCGGGGCGTGAAGGTGACGTCCTGCTGGGCCGTCGTGTTCGGGAAGGTCCCGGCGGCGGCCGCCGTCCCCCAGGTGACCCCGTCGGTGGAGGTGAACACCTGGTAGCCGGCGATGCGGCCGTTGCTCTGCGTCTGCCGGGGCAGGCAGTGCAGCGCCGAGACGTCGTACGAGGCCCCGAGGTCCAGGGTGATCTCGTGGGGCATCGGCGCCGTGGCCGCGTACCACTGCGTGTGCCAGATGGTGGAGGCCTCGCCGTCCAGGACGTTGGCGGCGGCGCCGTTCTCGCCTGCGGTCTCCTGGCTGTCGACGGCCTGCACGCCCATCTGCCCTTGCGGTACGAGGAGTTCACCGCCGCCCGCCGGCCCGAGGTCGTCCACGGTCAGGTCGTCGAGGATCAGGTCGGCCTCGTTGTGCGAGTCCTCCGGGGTCACCTTCCGTACGCCGATCCAGGCGTCGGCCCCGGCGGTGAAGGTGGTGCTGAAGGCGGTGGGCGTACGGGCCTGGTCCAGCGCGGTGGCGGTCTCGGTGCTGCCGGAGCCGGTGATGAACCGGTAGTCCCCGCTGAAGCCGCTCTCGTAGCGGAAGGCGGCCTTGTACGCGTGCCCGGGGGTCAGCCGCAGCGTCTGGGGCAGGGTTCGGTAGACGAGCCCGCTGCGCTCCTCGTGCGACTTGAGGGAGTTCTGCCCGCCGATCACGTCGTCGACGAGCTTCCCGTTCCAGCCGGCCTGCGTGTACGGGGCGTTGCGCTGGGCCAGGTGGGTGCGCGGGTCGGTGGCGGAGCCGCCTGCGCCGCCGAAGGCGAAGGGGCCCCAGCCGGCGTCGGCGTTCTCGAAGTCCTCCGCGAAGGTGTGGCCGCCGAGCGGGGTGCGGGCGGAGCGGACCACACGTACGTCGTCCAGGTAGACGGTGCCGGATCCGGCCGCGGCGGAGAGCTTCAGGGTGGCGGCGGACTGGCCTGCCGGGACGTCGAAGAGCACCTTCATGCGCTGCATCCTGGTGCCGTTCTTCTCGCTGCCGCCCAGGTTGTTCGTCAGGGGCGAGGAGTCGGCGTACACGGAGGCCGCACTGCCCCCTGCGGGCGTGACGTCGAGGGTGGCGGCCCGGCCGGCCGGTGTGGAGACCCAGACGGAGGCGGCGTAGGTGCCGGGCGTCAGGCCCGTGAGCTGCTGGGAGACGGCGGGGGCGGTCCCGGCGGCGAAGGTGAGCTCGTTCTGGCCCTGGGCGTTGCGTGCGACGGCGGCGCCGGTCCCGGTGACGGTCCAGGCGTCGAGGTTGCCCGCGTAGAAGGAGGGGTCCTCGACCGGGGTGCCCTCGCCCCACTTCGGGTCGGCCTGGGCGGGCGCGGCGCCGTTGGTGACGACGTAGGCGGTCTTCGCGGTGGCGTTGACCGTGATCCGGCCGCCGGTGACGGGGAGGTCGCCGACCAGCCGACGGCCGGTGTCGGTCAGCTGGTAGAGCTTGGGCGCGGACCAGCCTGCGGGCAGGGTCCAGGTCGTGGAGCCGCCCTTGTCGTTCCAGTGGTAGAGCTTTCCGTCGCGCGGGAGCAGGTAGCTGCCGCCGCTGAGCACGGTGCGCCCGCCGGTGGTGATCTTCCGGGTGTTGCCCGTGGTGGTGGCGGTGGTGCCGTTCGCGAGGGTGACCGAGTTGGCGGTCCACTTCACGATCGGGGATTCCTGGAGGTACTTGGTCGGCAGGTTGACGGCGAAGGTGGTGTTCAGGAAGGCGGTGTGGTCCTTCTTGCCCTGCCAGCCCTCGTACGCGGTGAGTTCGGCGCCGCCGAGCAGCGGGTTTCCGGCGATCCAGTCGTCCTTGGCGTGGTTGGCGACGAACCGGGCGATGGTGGAGTTGATGCCCTTGAGATCGCTGCCGCCGTAGTTGACGTCGGCCGCCCAGTGGTGCCAGAGGGACTGCTCGGTCAGGGTGTTGGGGAACTCGGTGGCGAGCTGGAAGCCGAGGCCGCCGATCTCGCGCTGGAGTTTGCGCGAGACGTACCCGTCCCCGTACCAGACGTCCACGTAGAGGAAGTCGAGCCCGGGCGCGGCCGTCTTGAGGTCCTGGAGCCGCTTCAGCCGCTCGCCGGACTGGCCGTCCTTCCGCGTGTCCACGTAGTACGACTGGTCGAGCCAGTCCCAGCCGAGTCCGCCGCTCTGGTGGGCCGGGTCGAAGGTCGCGGAGACCGGGTACTCCTCGGTGGCGTTGATGTGGACGCCGAAGTCTGCGTTGTAGGCGTGGCCGGCGGTGGTGAGGGCGTTCAGGTCGGTGGCGCCGCCCAGCTTGGAGCCGATGTTCTTGTAGTCCATGTGTGCGGAGTCGTGGCCCTCGGAGGCGTACCCCTTGAGGAGGACGAACTGGCCGAGGCCGTCGGTGGCGAGGCTGACGCGCTTGGTCTCGTCGAGGGTCTCGGCGAAGGGGTGCGTGGCCTGGGAGGCGAAGTTGAAGGGGATGCGCTGCACGACCCGGTCGGCGGTCTGCTGCCATCCGGTGGGCGGGGTCCAGATGTCGCGGTAGGCGACGGCGGCGTCCTGCCAGTCGACGGTCGCGTCACCGTTGCGGTCCCCGGTGATCGCGATCCGCGCGTACGGGAGCGGCTCGGTGTCGGTGTCGGCGGCGCCCGCGGCCCGGTAGAGCCAGGCGCCGCTCCACAGGCCGGCGCGGCGGTAGGCGCCCTTGTCTGTGACCCGCTTGCTGATCCGGCCGTTCTCCCGGGCGGTGCCGCCGGAGGGGGTGTCGTAGAGGGAGTTGGAGTCGATGGCCGCGGCGAGCTCGGCGGTGTTGGCGAGCCCGTACATCACGGTCGTCGCGGCGGGGTCCACGGGGGTGCTCGCGGTGACGGGGGTGAAGGTGTCCCCGGTGCCGGTGGTGGCGGTGTGCATGTTCGCCGTGGCCAGCGCGGCGCCGGGCTGGTCGCTGCGGACGCTGACGAGGTTGTGGTCGGGGATCGCGAAGCTGCGGACGCGCAGGGCGGGGGTGTCCTCGATCGCGGTGACCTTGAACTCGACGACCGAACCGGTCACCGAGAGCCGGGATCTGATGGTCACCCCGGAGAAGGACAGCGCGTAGTCCACGGCGGAGGCGGACGGGGTGGAGGTCACGGCGGGGGTGTACGCGGTCCCGTTGACGACGATCGCGGAGAGCGCGTCCTCGTTGCCGTTCAGCACGTCCCCGGTGGCCCGCCGGGTGTAGCTGACGACCCGGGGGAAGCCGCTGTCCACGGCGACGGACAGCTCGCTCGAGCTGATCGTCAGGGGGGCGGCGGCCGCCGCGGCGGCGGGCCCGGGCACGGAGACGACCAGGGTGGCGAGGAGACCGGCGACCGCGGCTGCTGCGGTCGGCCGGAAGGGGGTACGCATCGGGCCTCCGGGAGTCGGCGCTTCCTTGGCGGAAGACCGCACGGCCCGGAGGCCCGCGGTCCGCTCACTGACCTGTCAGCTTGCGGACCGCACCGCCACAGGCCCATGGACAAAGCAGAGCCCCGTCCTGGACTTACGTGGCGGATGAGGGGATCAGGTGGAGGCGGGGGTGATCACGACGGCCGTCCCGTACGCACACACCTCGGTCCCGACGTCGGAGGCGTCGGTCACGTCGAAGCGCATCATCAGGACCGCGTTCGCGCCGCGGGCCTTCGCTGCCTCGATGAGCCGCTCCATGGCCTGGTTGCGGGTCTCCACCAGGGTCTTGGTCAGGCCCTTGAGCTCACCGCCGATCATCGACTTCAGGCCTGCGCCGATCTGGCTGCCGAGGTGGCGGGAGCGGACGGTGAGGCCGAAGACCTCACCGATGACCTGCTCGACCCGATAGCCGGGGACGTCGTTCGTCGTCACGACCAGGACGCCGGTCTGCTGGGCCCCCGGGCCGCCGCTGTAGTCATCGATACCCATGGGACCCACTGTGGCGGCGGGCCCGGGCCCGCGCATCCGGAGGGGCCCCTTCCGGCCGTCGGGAACCGGGGTAGTCGTCCTGCGCGTAGTGCACATGGACGGTGGTGTGTGCGGCCGGGGCGTGCTTGATCACATTGGTGAGCGCCTCCTGTACGACGCGGTACGCGCACAGGTCGATCCCGGGCGGCAGCGCGTACGCCGTCCCCGTGATCCGGACGTCTACGGGCACGCCGGCCTCGGCGACCCGCTTGACCAGTTCGTCGAGGCGCCCGAGCCCGGACACCCGGGGTGGATCCTGCTCGGCGGGCGCGCGGCCGTCCTCGCGGAGTACGAGGAGCATCCGGCGCATCTCCGCCAGGGCCTCGTGGGCGCTGTCCCCGATGGTGTCCAGGGCCCGGCGGGCGGTCGGCGGGTCGGAGGCGAACACGTACCCGGCGAGGCCGGTCTGGACGGAGATCACCGAGACGTGGTGGGCGATGACGTCGTGCAGCTCGCGGGCGATCTGGATGCGCTCCTCCATGACGGCCCGCCGGGCCTTCTCCTCCTGTTCCCGGCGCAGTTGCAGGGTGAGCTCGCGCAGCCGCCGGGCGCCGTCGCCGGTCACCCAGCAGACGATCGTGGTGACGGTGACGAAGCCGACGCTGAGCGGGCCGATGCCCGGTTCGGCGAGCCGGGTCCCCCAGAGCAGGACGAACAGTGCACCGACCGCACATCTGGCCGAAACTCGCCGCTCGCGGAGCGAGGCGACGGTGTACAGCGCGAGCGCGAGGCCGCACACGGCGACGGCGTGGTAGTAGCCGCGGGTGAAGTAGCAGCCGGTGCAGAGCGCGGTGCTGATCAGGACGGCGACCGGGAAGCGGCGGCGGAGCACGAGCGGCAGGTAGATCGTGGCGAGCAGGGCGTAGGCCTGTGCGTCGGTGTCCCGCCAGTAGCCGTTGGGGTCGGGCCAGTTGCGGAGCATGGTGGCCGAGATCCAGAGCGAGCCGATGGCGTACACGATCTCGCCGACGGCCGGCAGCGCGGCCCGGAGCCGGGCCATCGCCGGATGTGCGGACACCTGCACGTCAACCCCCCTGAGTACACCCTTGGTTGTACAGGGTGACCCCCCAATGGGGTAGACGGATTTCACCCTGTGGATGGGCGAGCCCGGCGGACCCCGCGCGTAGATTTCCCTGAGCCGGACCAAGCCGGCACGGGCCCTGCCCTCTGGGGCCCCGCCGCGCGGCCGTGCCCGTTCGGGGGCGGGCACGGCCCCGCGTACATCTGTACGGGTGGTGGCCGGCCCGCGGCCGACTGCCTACCATGGGCGGTCACCTCAGCCGGAGGGACAGCGCCCATGGAGTCGCCGCAGAACCCGTCGGGACACCCGCCCGCACACCCGCAGACCCCCCTCATCGACATGCACACCCCGAGCGTCGCCCGGATGTACGACTGGCTGCTGGGCGGGGTGGAGAACTACGCGAGCGACCGCGAGGCCTGCGCCCGGCTGCTGGAGATCGCCCCCAGCACCCAGCTCCTGGCCCGCAACAACCGGGCGTTCCTGCGGCGCGTCGTGCGCATCCTGGTCGAGGAGTACGGGATCCGGCAGTTCCTCGACCACGGCTCCGGTCTGCCCACGCAGGACAACGTGCACGAGGTGGCGCAGCGGGCCGATCCCGGCTGCAAGGTCGCGTACATCGACAATGACCCCATGGTCCTGGCGCACGCCCAGACCACCCTGCACGAGGACGGCCGCACGCTCGTCCTGGCCAAGGACCTGCGGCTGACCCGGCAGATCCGGCGGGACACCGACCGCTTCCTGGACTGGGACCGGCCCATCGCGGCCCTGTTCGTCTCCGTGCTGCACTGCCTGCGGGACACGGACGACGAGAACGATCCGGCAGCGGTCGTACGGAACACCGCCGCGCAGTTGCCGCCGGGCAGTTTCATGGTGATCTGCCAGCTCGTCAGCGACGATCCGGTCGTCCGCAGCGACGTGACGCGACTCATGGACGTGGCCACCCACGGCACCTGGGGCCGGGTACGGGAGACCCACGAGGTGCGCCGGTACTTCGACGGGCTGGACGTCCTCGGGCCCGGGCTCGTCGACGTGGTCGACTGGCGGCCCGACACCCCGCCGCCGCCCCCGGGGAACCGGCCGCGGGACTGGGTGGAGTGGGGCGGGGTCGGACGCCTCTGAGACCGGCCGGCCGGCTCCCCTGACGGCGTCGGGACGCGGCGCTAAGCGGCCTCGGGGAAGTGGGGTGCGTTTTCGCGTCGTCCGGTGCGGTGCATCGCAAGGCGGAGCGGCACGCTTGTACTGGACGTACCAGGGT
>NZ_JBFBAH010000010.1:0-98280 GCF_040682115.1 Streptomyces sp. NPDC051364
TAGTCGGCGTACTGGACGGGCAGCGGGTCCCAACCAGGTGCGGTCCCCTCGGCGCGGGCGGCGTACGCAGTGCCCAGATCCCGCATCAGCGGAGCGTTCGATCCGCCGTCCGAGGCGATGTGGTGCATGACCAGGAGGAGGACGTGTTCGTCCGGGCCGAGCGCCAGCAGGGTGGCCCGAACCGGCAACTCGCCGGCGAGGTCAAAGGTTGCCCCTGCCAGCTCACCAAGGGTGGACTGGAGGGTTTCCTCCCTCGCCGGAATCACGGGCAGCGCAAGGGAGATCTCCTCCGCCGCCAAGATGCGCTGGTACGGGGTGCCGTCCACGGCGGGGAACACCGTCCGCAGGGCCTCGTGCCGGCCCACCACGTCGGCCAAGGCTGCATGCAGTGCTTCGTGGTCGAGGCGACCGGTCAGCCGGATCGCCAGGGAAATGTTGTATGTCGCCGACGGGCCCTCCATCTGGTCCAGGAACCAGAGCCGCTGCTGGGCATAGGACAAGGGGATCACTTCACTGCTCCCATCCGGCGCATCGGCCGAAGCTTGGGCCGGGCACTGTTGGCGCCGTCGAGCTGTTCGACCAGCGTGGCCACGATCGGGTTTTCGAAGAGTGTTCCGACCGTGAGGTCGGCGCCCATGACGCTGCTGATCCGGCGTACGAGCCGGGTGGCGAGCAGGGAGTGCCCGCCCAGGTGGAAGAAGTTGTCGTCGATGGACACCGACGGGCGGCTGAGTATCTCCGCGAACAGGTCGCAGAGCATCGCTTCCTTGGGTGTACGAGGAGGCCGACCTTGGGTGGTGTCATCGGCCGGTTCCGGCACGGGAAGTGCCCGGCGGTCGAGCTTGCCGTTGGCGGTCAACGGCAGGGCATCCAGCATGACGAATGCCGTCGGGACCATGTAGTCGGGCAGGACCGCGGAGGCGTGCGCGCGCAGCTCGGCGACGTCGATGCGGGCCCCTTCGACCGCTGTCACATATCCGATGAGGCACTTGTTGCCCGGCGCGGTCTCCCCCAGGATCACGGCCGCCTGCGCCACCGACGCATGCCGGCACAGGACCGTCTCGACCTCACCGGGTTCGATGCGGAAACCGCGGAGTTTGACTTGCTGGTCGGCGCGGCCCAGGAACTCGATCTCCCCGTGGTGGTTCCAGCGGGCGAGGTCACCGGTGCGGTACATCCGGCTGCCCGCCGGGCCGTACGGATCGGCGGTGAACCGCTCTGCGGTGAGCGCGGGGCGGTTGAGGTAGCCGGCGGCGAGGCCGGCGCCCGCCAGGTAGAGCTCGCCCGGGGTCAGGGGCGGTACCAGGCGCATGGCGCTGTCCAGGACGTACACCTGGGTGTTGTCCAGCGCAGTGCCGATCGGCAGTGCCCCCGGGTAGTCGAAGGGCCTGCGGACCGGGTGTGCAGCGGCCATGACGGTGGCCTCGGTCGGGCCGTACGCGTTGAGCACGGTGGTGTCGGGGCAGTGCTCCTGTATGCGCCGTACTGCCTCCACCGGCACCACGTCACCGCCGGTCACCACGGTCTGTACACCGGCGAAGGCTGCCGGCTCCTCCTCGGCCACCATCTGGAACAGTCCGGCCGCGAGGATGAGCCCGGTGATCCGTCCTTCCGACAGCACGCGGCTCATAGCGGCCGCGTCGAGCAGTCCGGGCGGTGCGATCACCAGCGTGCCGCCCGCCAGCAGCGGCATCCATATCTCGAACGTCGACGCGTCGAAGGCCATCGGCGAGTGCAGCAGCATGCGGGCGCGCGATGCGAGGGGGAAAGGTGCGTCGGCGGCCAGATCGGTGATGTTGCGGTGGGTGACCGCGACGCCCTTGGGGACGCCGGTCGAGCCGGAGGTGAACATCGCGTAGGCAGCCTGGTCGGGGTGGACCGCGGGCGTCCGTCCGGGCCGGTCGGCCGTGCCGTCCGTACGGTCAGCCACGCCGGCGACCGGGATAGTACGGGCGTCCTCGGGAAGGTCCAGGTCCCCGAGGGGGCGGTCGGTGAGGAAGACGGTGGCCTTCGACTCCCGGATGATCAGATTGATCCGGTCGGTGGGGTAGCGGATGTCCAGCGGGACGTAGACGGCTCCGGCCTTCACCACGGCGAGCGTCGCGACCACCGCCTCCAGCGACCGCTCGTTGTAGAGGATGGCGGGGTCCCCGGGGCGGATGCCCTCGTCGATGAGCCGATGGGCCAGCCGGTCGGCTCGCTCGTCCAACTCGGCATAGGTGAGGCTCCGTTCGCCCGCCACGACGGCCTGGGCGTCCGGTGTACGACCGACTTGCGTGGCGAACGCTTCTGGCAGAGAAGTTCCGGTTCGGGGCATCGAGGCGCCGTTCCACGTGACGAGCAAGCGGTGGCGTTCCTCGTCGCCCAGCATGTCGAGTTCGCCGGTCGGCAGGTCCGGGGCGTCGGCCGCCGTGCCGAGGAGCCGGACCAGTCGGGCGACGGCGGTCTGCACGGTTCGGGCGTCGTAGAGGTCGGTGGCGTACTCCACGTGTACGTCGAAGCCGGCTTGGCCGTGGTGTTCCTGGAAGGTGAAGGTGAGGTCGAACTTGGCGATCTCCAGGGGCGTGAACTCCGAGTCGGCCGTCACACCCGGCAGGTCCGGAACGGGCACGCCCGCGTCCGTGACCGAGAGCATGACCTGGGCGAGGGGGTGGCGGGAGGCGGAGCGTTCGGGGTTGAGGGTCTCCACAAGGCGGTCGAAGGGCACGTCCTGGTGGGCCCAGGCGGCCAGGTCGGTCTCCCGGACGCGCTGGAGGAGCTCCCGGAACGTCGGATCACCGCCGGTGTCGGTCCGCAGCACGAGCGTGTTGACGAAGAAACCGATCAGGTCGTCCAGGGCCTCATCCCCGCGTCCCGCGACAGGAGATCCGATCGCGATGTCCGTCCCAGCCCCCGAACGGGACAAAAGCACGGCCACCGCCGCCTGGGCCACCATGAAGAACGTGGTCCCGGACTCACGCGCCAGAGCGGCGAGCGCCTCGTGCACCTCGGCCGGGACAGACACCGAATGCGTGGCCCCCCGGAACGAAGCAACCACCGGACGCGACCGGTCCGTCGGCAGCGACACCTCATCCGGCAGATCCGCCAGCGCAGACTTCCAGTACTCGAGCTGCGAAGCGATCACACTGCCGGGATCGTCCACATCGCCCAGAACCTCCTGCTGCCACAGCGTGTAGTCGGCGTACTGGACGGGCAGCGGGTCCCAACCAGGTGCGGTCCCCTCGGCGCGGGCGGCGTACGCAGTGCCCAGATCCCGCATCAGCGGAGCGTTCGATCCGCCGTCTGACGCGATGTGGTGCACGACGAGGAGGAGGACGTGTTCGTCCGGGGCGAGGGCGAGCAGGGTGGCCCGAACCGGCAGCTCGCCGGCGAGGTCAAAGGTTGCCCCGGCCAGCTCGCGAAGGGTGGACTGGAGGGTTTCCTCCCTCGCCGGAATCACGGGCAGCGCAAGGTCGGTCTCCTCCGCCGCCAAGATGCGCTGGTACGGGGTGCCGTCCACGGCGGGGAGCACCGTCCGCAGGGTCTCGTGCCGGTCCACCACGTCGGCCAAGGCGCGGCGCAGGGCGTCCTCGTCGAGTTCGCCGGTCAGCCGGATGGCTATCGGGATGTTGTACGTCGCTGACGGGCCCTCCATCTGGTCCAGGAACCACAGCCGCTGCTGGGCCGCGGACAGCGGCAGGCGCTCCGGCCGTGCCGCGGCCACCAGGGCGGGACGGCTGCCTGCGCCGTGCCCGGCCGCGATGCGCTCGGCGAGCGCGGTCACTGTCGGATGCTGGAACAGGTCCCGTACCAGCACCTGCACCCCGAAAGCGTCCCGCACCTTGGCAACCAGCCGGGTGGCGAGCAGGGAGTGACCGCCGAGCCGGAAGAAGTCGTCGTCGACCGAGACGGAGGGCAGGCCGAGGGCCTCGGCGAACAGGGTGGACAGGATCTCCTCGGCGGGGGTGCGTGCAGAGCGGCCTCCCGTACCGCTGCGCAGCGGGGCCGGCTGGGGCAGCGCCCGCCGGTCCAGCTTGCCGTTGGCCGTCAGCGGCAGGGTGTCCAGCTCGACGTAGGCCGCCGGCACCATGTACTCGGCCAGTGCCGACTCGGCGTGGCGGCGCAGCGCGCCCGGGTCGATCCCGCTTCCGTCGGCCGGGACGACGTAGGCGACGAGCCGCTTGTCACCAGGCCGGTCCTCGCGGACGACGACCGCAGCCTGCGCGACGGACGGCTCCTTGAGGAGTACGGTCTCGATCTCGCCGGGTTCGATGCGGAAGCCGCGGAGTTTGATCTGCTGGTCGGCGCGGCCCAGGAACTCGATCTCCCCGTGGTGGTTCCAGCGGGCGAGGTCACCGGTGCGGTACATCCGGCTGCCCGCCGGACCGTACGGGTTGGCCGTGAACCGCTCGGCAGTGAGGGCCGGGCGGCCCAGGTACCCCTCGGCGAGGTGCGTTCCGGAGACGTAGAGCTCGCCCGCGACCCCCGGCACGGTGGGGCGCAGCTGATCATTCAGGATGTACATGGCGGTGTTGGCCATGGGAACGCCCAGGTGGAGGCGGTCGAAGGTCCGGGTGTCAGGGGTGAAGGCCTGGTAGCTGCAGAAGACAGTCGCCTCGGTGGGTCCGTAGGCGTGGACGACGGTCGTGTCGGGGCAGTGCTGCAGAACGGCTTGCAGGGCGGTCGGGGAGAGTACGTCGCCTCCGGTCCAGATCTCCTCGAGATGGCCGAGGCTGTCCATGGCTTCCTGGGCCATCGCGTCGAAGAGCGCGGTGGTGAAGTAGGCGGCGGTCACGCGGTGGCGGACGATGGCCTCGCCCACCTCCCCGAGGTCGATCTTGGCAGCCGGAAGGATCACCGCGAGCCCCCCGCTCAGCAGCGGAACCCACAGCTCGTACGTGGACGAGTCGAACGCGAGCGGCGAGTACGCCAGGACACGGCGGTGCCGCCCGCTGGCCCACCAGGGGTCCAGCGCCAACTCGACCACATTGCGGTGCGTATTGACGACGCCCTTCGGCGTCCCGCTCGACCCGGACGTGTACATCACGTACGCCGCCTGGTCGGGCGAAGGTGCGGCCAAGTCCTCGTGGGCGGTGCTCTCCAGCAGCTCCGCCACCGGCGGGACGGGCAGGACGTGCAGTCCTGTCGCGAAGGCGACCGGCTCCTCGGTGGTCGGGTCTGTGAGCAGCAGTGCTGCCTTTGTGTCCCGCAGGATCCAGGCGAGCCGCTCCTGCGGCTGGCGCGCATCCAGCGGGACGTAGGCGCCGCCCGCCTTCAGGACCGCCAGCATGGCGATGACGTACTCCGGGGACCGGTTCAGGAACAGGCCGACCGCGTCGCCTGATGTGAGCCCCAGGCCGGCCAGCCGGTGCGCCAGGGAGTGGGACGCCGCGTCCAGCTCGCGGTACGTCAGCTGGGTGTCACCGCAGACCAGTGCGACGGCGTCGGGGGTGCGCGCCACCTGCGCGGCGAACGCGTCCGGCAGGGAGTCGACGGGCAGGGCCGCCTCCGTGCTGTTGTACGCGACGAGGAGTTCCGCGCGCTCGGCCTCTCCCAGCAGGTCGATCCGGCCCACGGGGGACTCGGGGTCGGTGACGGCCGCGCCGAGGATCCGGGCGAGGCGCTCTGCGGCGGCCTGCATGGTGCGGGCGTCGTAGAGGTCGGTGGCGTACTCGACGGTGATGTCGAGCCCGCCGGGCCGGCCGTCGCGGGTCCGGTGCTCGTGGAAGTTCACCGTGAGGTCGAACTTGGCGGTGCCCAGCGGGAGCTGGTCCATCCGGGCCTGCACACCGGGCAGGGCGGGCGCCGGATTCACGGCGTCGGCCACGGTGAGCATGACCTGGAAGAGCGGGTGGCGGGAGGCGGAGCGTTCGGGGTTGAGGGCCTCCACGAGGCGGTCGAAGGGCACGTCCTGGTGGGCCCAGGCGGCCAGGTCGGTCTCCCGGACGCGCTGGAGGAGCTCCCGGAACGTCGGATCACCGCCGGTGTCGGTGCGCAGCACGAGCGTGTTGACGAAGAAACCGACGAGATCGTCGAGGGCTTCGTCGGCCCGTCCAGCGACGGTGGATCCGATGGCGATGTCCGTGCCCGCCCCTGAACGGGTCAGGAGCACGGCCACCGCCGCCTGGGCCACCATGAAGAACGTGGTCCCGGTCTCGTGGGCAAGAGCGGTGAGCGCGTCGTGCACCTCGGCCGGGCAGGACACCGAGTGGGTCGCGCCGTGGTACGAGGCGACCACCGGGCGCGGCCGGTCCGCGGGCAGCGACACCTCGTCCGGGAGATCTGCCAGTGCCTCGCGCCAGAACCCGATCTGCCGCTCCCCGTCCTGCGTGAGGAGTTCCTGCTGCCAGAGGGTGTAGTCGGCGTACTGGACTGGCAGCGGCTCCCAGCCGGGCGCGGTGCCCTCGGCGCGGGCGGCGTACGCAGTGCTGAGGTCCCGCATCAGCGGGGTGTTCGACCAGCCGTCCGAGGCGATGTGGTGCACGACGAGGAGGAGGACGTGTTCGTCCGCCGCCAGTTCGAAGAGGACGCTGCGCACGGGTAGTTCGGTGTCCAGTGCGAACGGCAGGCCGGCGTGCTCGGTGATCCCGGCTGCCAGGGTGTCCTCGGTGGCGCTGACGACGGTGAACGGGACCTGCGCCTCCTCGGCCGGTATGACGTGCTGGCCGGGCTCGCCGTCCGGGACGGGATACCTGGTGCGGAGTACCTCGTGCCTGCCCACGACATCCGTCAGAGCTGCGCGCAGTGCTCCGCGGTCCAGGGGCCCGGTCAGCCGGATGGCCATCGGGATGTTGTACGTCGCCGACGGGCCCTCCATCTGGTCCAGGAACCACAGCCGCTGCTGGGCTGCGGACAGCGGAAGATGCTCCGGCCGTGCTGCGGCAAGCAGCGCGGGACGGTCCTCGGCGGCACCCGGGGTGAGCTGGCCTGCGAGCAGGGCGGCCGTCGGGTACTGGAAGAAGTCCCGCAGCGACAGCTGCGTGTCGAGAGCCTTGCGGATTCGGCCGACCAGTCGGGTGGCGAGCAGGGAGTGACCGCCAAGCCGGAAGAAGTCGTCGTCGACCGAGACGGAGGGCAGGCCGAGGGCCTCGGCGAACAGGGTGCAGAGGACCGCCTCGGCGGGTGTCCGCGCGGCTCGGCTTCCCTCCGCGCTGCTCTGCTGCGCCGGCTGGGGCAGTGCCCGCCGGTCCAGTTTGCCGTTGGCTGTCAGCGGCAGGGCATCCAGTGCGACGTAGCCGGACGGCAGCATGTATTCGGGGAGTGCGGCTTCGGCGTGGCGGCGTATGTCGTCGGTGTCGATGGGACCGCTGCCGACGGGGACGAGGTAGGCGATGAGCCGCTTGTCGCCGGGGCGGTCCTCGCGGACGACGACTGCGGCCTGCGCCACCGACGCATGCCGACACAGGACGGTCTCGATCTCGCCGGGTTCGATGCGGAAGCCGCGGAGTTTGATCTGCTGGTCGGCGCGGCCCAGGAACTCGATCTCCCCGTGGTGGTTCCAGCGGGCGAGGTCACCGGTGCGGTACATCCGGCTGCCCGCCGGACCGTACGGGTTGGCCGTGAACCGCTCGGCAGTGAGGGCCGGGCGGCCCAGGTACCCCTCGGCGAGGTGCGTTCCGGAGACGTAGAGCTCGCCCGCGACCCCCGGCACGGTGGGGCGCAGCTGATCATTCAGGATGTACATGGCGGTGTTGGCCATGGGAACGCCCAGGTGGAGGCGGTCGAAGGTCCGGGTGTCAGGGGTGAAGGCCTGGTAGCTGCAGAAGACAGTCGCCTCGGTGGGTCCGTAAGCGTGGACGACGGTCGTGTCGGGGCAGTGCTCCAGGACCGCCCGGAGCGCGGTCTCGGGGAGGACGTCGCCTCCGGTCCAGATCTCCTCGAGGCGGCCGAGGCTGTCCATTTCCTCTTGGGCCATGGCGTCGAAGAGCGCGGTGGTGAAGTAGGCGGCGGTCACGCGGTGGCGGACGATGGCCTCGCCCACCTCCCCGAGGTCGATCTTGGCAGCCGGAAGGATCACCGCGAGCCCCCCGCTCAGCAGCGGAACCCACAGCTCGTACGTGGACGAGTCGAACGCGAGCGGCGAGTACGCCAGGACACGGCGGTGCCGCCCGCTGGCCCACCAGGGGTCCAGCGCCAACTCGACCACATTGCGGTGCGTATTGACGACGCCCTTCGGCGTCCCGCTCGACCCGGACGTGTACATCACGTACGCCGCCTGGTCGGGCGAGACCGGCAGCCCCAGCGGCGCGGTCTCCTCGTACTCCGTGGCGGTCTCCGCTCCCACCTTGATGACGGGCAGCTCTCCGGCGAACTCCGTCACTCCTGACAGGCGGTCGGTCAGCAGCAGCGCCGCCTCCGTGTCCCGCAGGACCCAGGCAAGGCGCTCCTGCGGCTGGCGCGCATCCAGCGGGACGAACGTGCCGCCCGCCTTGAGTACGGCGAGCGCGGCCACCACGTAGGTGAGGGAGCGGTCCTGGAGAAGGGCGACCTTGTCCCCAGGGCGTGCGCCGGCTTCTACGAGCCGTCGGGCGAGTGCGTCGGATGCCCCGTCCAGCTGCCGGTAGGTCAGCTCCTGCTCTCCGCAGACCAGCGCGACGGCCTGCGGTGACCTGGCCACCTGGGCGGTGAACAACTCGTGCAGCGGGAGCTCCGGAAGGGCCACCGCCGTGCTGTTGTACCCGTCGGTGTCGACCGGGTGGGCCTGACCGGCCTGCTGCTGGGACATCTCGACACACCATTCTCGAAAGTTCGGGGCTGCACTGGGGTGCGCGGCGTACAGGGAGCCGCTGCGGCCGTGACCGGCGCCGGGGGTGGGGCAGGGGACGCGGGACTAGCCCGCGAGTGGGGAGGGGGTGCCGACGGGGAGCAGGAGGTCCTCCGGCGACAGGTCCCTGGTCCGGTACTTGCCGACGGCGCTGATCAGCATGCGCAGTTCCAGCGCGATGCTCTCGACCAGCCGGGAAAGTCCGGCTTCGTTGTCCTCGTCGACGGCCAGCAGCGCCGCTCTGCCGAGCCCGACCGCCCTGGCCCCGAGGGCGATGGCCTTGGCCGCGCGGGTGCCCTCCCACATCCGGCCGCTGGCGAGCAGGCAGTCGTCGGTGCGGCCGATGCGCAGCAGGGCTTCGCCGAGCGGCAGGCCGACATGGCCGAGGAAGCCGGTGGGGGCCCAGGCGGTGCCGCCTTCCGCTCCGTCGACGGTGACGGAGTCCGCTCCGGCCGCCCACGCGACCCGTGCGGCCTCGGCGACGTCCCGGCCCGGGTGCAGCTTGACCCACACCTTCGCGCGGGGGAAGTTGTTGCGCATCAGCATCACCTGTCGGCGCAGGATCTCCTCGGTGAAGGTGCCTGGGCTGCTGACCCGCAGGATCCGCTCGCTGTCACCGCCGAAGACCTCGTCGATGGCGTACTGCTCGTCGACCCTGCGCGCCGTGTTCCGGTCCAGCACGGTGAGGCCGCCGAGACCGGGCTTCGCGCCTTGGCCCACCTTGAGCTCGAAGGCGAGGCGTCCGGTCGCGAGGAGAGGCTCGGCGACCGGATCGCTGTAGAGCAGGTTCCACACCTCGGCGTCCGCGTCCTCCGTGGACTGCTGGACCGCCACCCCGCCGTGCGTGTCGTCCGCGGCCGCCGTGTAGGCGGCGATCCGGCCGAGGAGCGGAGAGGCCTGGGCGTCGGAGGAGGCGCGGTAGCCGTTCACGGGGACGACGTTCTCGCCGATCACCATGGGGATGCCGAGGGCACCGGCCTGTCTGCCGGCGGCCTCGCCGAGGTCGCGGCTGGCGACCTGGGTGGAGCCGAAGGCCGAGACGTACAGCGGCAGGCGGGAGGTGAAACCGCCGATCCGGGTGGTGAGGTCGACATCCGTGTAGAGGGGTTCGCGGGCCAGGTCGATGAGTTTTTTCAGCCGCTCGGGCATGAAGACGGGCGGCACGATGCGGCAGTTCTCGAGCAGGTCGTGCGGGTCGTGGCCGGCCGGTACGGAGCCCAGCAGTCCGCTCCCGTAGCCCGCGAGTTCGGGGAACGCCGCCTCGGCACCGTGCCGGGCGCGGTAGCGGACCTGCTCCTCGGGGAAGCCCGCGGCGGTGAGCGCGGAGTTCATGCGGAGACCACGCCCGGGAGCTTCGGGTAGGCGCTGGCCTGCCAGACGCTGGGGCGGCCGGTGACGTACCGGGTGAAGCGCTCCAGCCCGATGCCGAATCCGGAGCTCGCGGGGAGGCCGCGGCGGGCCAGGTCCAGGTACCAGCCGTACTTGGCGGGGTTCTCCCCCGTCTCCCGGATGCGGGTGACCAGGGTGGCGTAGTCGTACTCGCGCTCGCTGCCGCTGGCGAGTTCGCCGTAGCCCTCGGGGGCGATCAGGTCGAAGTTGCGCAGGACACCTGGGGCGTCGGTGCGCTCGCGGTCGTAGAAGCCGCGCGAGCCCTTGGGGTAGTCGACGACGAAGAACGGGCGGGTCGACTTGGCGGAGATCATCTCCTCGCCCTCCCAGTCGATCTCGGCACCCGGGTTCTGCGGGTGGCCGGCGGCGATCAGGTCGTCAGTGGCCTCCTGGTGGCTCATACGGCCGAAGGCCTGCGTGACGACCTCGCGGAGGGCGTCCGTGTCGCGGCCGAGCAGCTCCAGCTCGCCGGGCATCTCCTGGACGGCGTCCGCCACCACGTGGGAGACCAGGGCTTCGGCGACTGCCATCGCGTCCTCGCGGCGGGCGTCTCGTATCTCCACGTCGATCTGGTGGAACTCGGCGAGGTGGCGGTGGGTGACGGCGGTCTCCAGGGGTTCCAGCCGCACGTTGGGGGCGATGTAGAAGATCTTGTCGAAGGCTGTCAGCGTGGCCTGCTTGTAGAGGATCGCGCTGGTCATCAGCTTGTACTTGTGGCCGTAGTAGTCGACGTCCACCTGCTTGGACCCCCGGGTGCCGGGGTCGGTTACCGGGCCGATGATGGGCGGCAGCAGCTCCTGGAAGCCCTGGCGGGTCAGGAAGGCGCGGGTGGCGGCCAGCATCTGGCTCTGGACGCGCAGGGTGGCGCGGGTCTCCTCGGAGGCCAGGTGCGCATCGGGCGAGGCGGGGATCGCGGGCGAGGCGGGGATGGCGGATGAAGCCGGCCCGGAGAATTCGGCGGATACCGCGGTCATGGGTGTTAGCTCCTGGAAGTACCGCCGGACAGGCCGGCGAGAGGACGGGGCCGGGTCGGCGAAGCGGTCGGGGTGAGCGAGGGGTTGTCGTGCCGACTCTGGACGTACGACAGGGCGGTGTAGAGCCCGCGGGCGGTGAGCCGGCCGCTGCTCTCGGTGACCCGGCCGATGGGCATCGACCCGATCTTGGACCAGGTCAGCCGGCCAGACTCGTCGATGTGGCTGCGCGTCCGGCCTGCGTTGTCGGGGTGCAGGCAATAGGGGACGTCCAGGTAGCCGCGTTCGAAAGCCTTCAGCAGGCCCTGGCCGAGATCGGCGTCGAGGTTGAGCACCGCGTCCACCAGGGCCCGGGCCTCTGCGTAGACCGGATTGTCGGCAGCCGCGGCCAGTTCGACGGCGCCGGCGGCGGTCCGGGATGTCCGGGCGGCGGCCGCCGAGGCAGTGCGCAGCGCCTCGACGTTCTCCGCGACGGTGGGGATGCGGTGTGCTTCCGCGACCGTCTTGACGATCAGCCGGGCCGCGCCGGTCTCGACGGCGAGTTCGGCCGAACGCTCGAGCAGTTCCAGCGCCCCCTCCCGGGAGCGCGGGTACAGCCCCATGTAGGTGTAGAGAACGATGTGCGACTCGGTGTCGGGCAGCAGCTCGGCTGCCAGCCGGCGCAGGGCGTGGATCGCCTGGCGGTCCTGCTCGGGGCTGGTCTGCTGGGCGTAGCTGAGCGAGATGGACCGCAGGCCCGCCCGGTGGAAGAAGAGCGCTTCGAGCGCGCTGATCGCCACCAGGAGGCCGGGCGGGCAGAGCTGGCCCATCATGCAGCCGCCGAACGTCTCCAGGTGGGGCTCTGCTCCTGTGGAGCGCAGCGAGGCGAGGAACTCGCAGCTCTGCTGCCAGTTGCGCACGGAGTCGGCCAGCGGGGTGCGCCCGTAAGGAAGGCAGTAGGAGACGGGTCCGCCCTCGGTGGCGTCCAGGCCGAGAGCTGCCATTGCGGCGATGATGCGCTGGGGGCGCCCGGACCCGTGCCGGATCTGTACGGGGAACGACGCGTCGCGCACCCCGTCCAGAACCCAGCGCGAGGTGGACGGGCTGAACGAGGTGATCGGGTATCCGTTGAGGGGGAAGTTGTCGTTGAGCGCGCGCACTGCTGACTGCTCGTCGCCCACGCGGGTGTAACTGTCAATGGTGACGGTTCCGACGACGGCCTCGGCTGCCTCCTTGGTGGCCTGTAGTCCTGAACGCATAAGGGTGGGGTCCGAGAATCCCATCCGCGGTTGCACCACGAGGGCACCGCGGGCGTGGGCGTCCGCCACGTACCGCGCGAAGGACATCCGCGGCGTGTGCAGGGTGGCCGTGCCACGGGATGAGGCCGGCCGCAGCGCCGCTGTCGTCGGCGTACGTCCGAACCGGGCGGTCAACGTGCCACCTCCCGGTGCAGTGAGCCGACGAAGGCTTCGAAGGAGGCGAGTTCCACGCCTTCCTGGAAGACGGCGTTGAAACCGGCCGCCATGAGGTCGCGTGCCTGTTCCTCCTGCCGGTCGCCCGAGACGCCGAGCTTGCCGCCGATGACGGCCGGCAAGGCGTCCAGTTCCGGACGGGACCGGAGGCCAGCGATCAACGGCTTGGCGTCGTTGAATCCGTGACCGTTGACGCTGCTGACGACCAGCAGGTCGGGCTGGTGTTTCACGCAGGACTCGACGATTTCGTCATGGGGAACACAGGACCCCAAGTTGATGACCTCGTGTCCGAGGTCCTCGAGCAACAGCTGAATGAATACGAGATTCCACGTGTGCGCATCGGACGGCAATCCAGTGACAACCACGTCGAGTGGCACCGAGCGGTCACAGGTCGCCAATTCTGCAGGCTTCATTCTTCGCTTCGTCCACATCATTGATGCCAGCGGGAGAAGGAGGTTCTCGCCAATTGGGAGCTCCCTACGCCCACGAGCCTAGGAGCCAGGCGGGTGACCCACCGGCGTCGGCGGCGGCAGCGCAGCGGCAGTTGCCGCCCCGGGCGGGACCGACGTTCTTTCCCTTCCCGGCGAATCGGTATCGCTTCGGGAAGGGATCAGGAAGCAGGCGTCGGAGTCTTCTCCTGTAAGCACCCAGACCAGGGAGACAGCGATGACGAACCGTCAGGCTCCGTCGGCTGAGTTCGGCGCCGTACTGCAAAGAGCCCGCGGGACGGCCGGGCTCACCCAGGAACAGCTTTCCGGGCTTTCAACGGTCAGCGTCCGAGCGATCCGCAATTTGGAGCGGGGGCAGGTGGGACGTCCGCGCAAGGACACCGTCCGGCTCCTGGCCGATGCCATGCGTCTCAGCGACACGCGCCGCGCCACGCTGGAACTTGCCGTCGAGGGCGCTTCGACGAGCACGGCACTCCGCGATGTATACAGTGCCGAATTCGCCTCCCCGCCCACACCGCTGGGGAGCCTGTTCGGCCGCGAATCCGAACTGCGCGCGCTGGGAGACCTGCTCGGCAGCGAGCGGGAGCGCCTGGTGACCATCGTGGGGCTGCCCGGCGTGGGGAAGTCCCGCCTCGCCCAGGAGGCTGCCCTGCAGGTGCACGCCCAAAGCGGGACTCCCGTGCTGTGGCTGGCCATGGACCGCCTGGAGGACGCGCCGGCGCACGCACCGGGCAGACCGCAGGCGGCACTGGTGAGCTGGGTCCGATCACTCATATCGGAGGGCGGCGACGCCGATGAACTGGCTTCGCTGATCGGGGACAAGGCGACCCTGCTGGTCCTGGACGGCCACGAGGTATCGCCCGCCGCGAGCCCCGCCCTGCTGCACCTGCTGCACTCCTGCAAGCGGCTCAAGGTCCTGGTGACATCCCGGCGCTCGAACCACGTTCCCGGCGGCCGGGTGCTTCCCCTCGCGCCGCTGCCGACGACGTGCGAGCCCGGGGCGGCGGCACTGCCTCCACTGCCGGGCGACTCGCTCACGGCAAACCGGCCCGCCGTCGAGCTGATGCTGTCGTACGTCAGCCACATGCGGCCCGACCTGCTCCTCACCGACTCCGTCACGGCCACCGTGGCCGAGGTCTGCGAGGCGCTGGACGGCTTACCGCAGGCCCTCGAAGCGGCTGCCTCATGGCTGCTGCTCTACTCGCTCGACCAATTGCTGGCGACGGCCAGGGCCAGGCCGATGGCTCTGGTCGACGGACCCTCTCCGTTCTCCTCCGACAGTGCCGCCACCCTGGGCAGCCTGCTGGCCGCGGCCGTCGACGAACTCCGGCCGCCCCAGCAAGCCCTGCTGACCGGGGCGATGTCGCTGGACTCCCCCTGGACGGTCGACGATGCGGCCCGGGCGCTGGGCATCCCTGCGCCCGAGGCCGCCCAGGGCGTGCACGCCCTGCTCCTGCGCGGTCTGATCCGTCAGCTTCCCGCCGAGCCGGGCGGTGCCGCCCGCCCCAGCCGCTTCGCGGTGCTCCACCTCGTACGCGGACTCGTCACCGGCGGGCGCGCGGCCGACGAGAGCGCCGCGCCCTTCGCCGCGCATCTTTTGGCCGGCGGCGCCGCGTAGTCGGCGGGCCGCTCCGCGCTCCCCGTTCCCGTTTCGAAGCTGCTCCCCCAAGAAGAAAGGTGACGGCACCCGTCATGCGCAATCTCATCTCGCTGTCCGATCTGACCTCCGAGGAACTCGCTCTCATCGTCCGGCGCGCGGTCGCCTTCGGCCGGAAGGAGGTCGAAGATCGGCCGCTGGCCGGCCGCCAGGTCGGTATCTTCTTCCGCAAGTCCTCCACCCGTACGCGCACCTCGTTCTGGAGCGGCGCCACCCGCCTCGGCGCCGACGTCATCACCTTCGGCCCGGACGAGCTCCAGCTCAGCACGGGGGAGACCGTCGAGGACACCTCCCGGGTGCTGGGCGAGTACCTTGACGCGCTCGTCGTGCGCACCAACGGGGACGTGGAGGAGATGCGGCGGCTGGGCAACAGCCCGGACCTCGCCGTGGTCAACGCCCTGAGCCTGGACGAGCACCCGACGCAGGCCATCGCCGACCTGGCCACGCTCGCTGAGGAGTTCGGCGATCTGGCGGGCCTGCATGTTCTGTGTGTGGGTGAGGGGAACAGCTCGGGTGCCGCCCTCGCGCTGGCCGCGGCGCTCACGCCCGGACTGCGGCTGACGCTGCTGTGCCCCAACGGGTACGAGGTGCCGCAGGCCACCCTCGACCTCGTCGACAAGCTCAGCAACGGCCAGGCCCTGGTCACCCAGGTCACCTCGCCCGACGATGTGGCCGGCCCCGTGGACGCGGTCTACACGAGCCGCTGGCAGACGATGGGCGTTCCCAAGGCGAACCCCGACTGGCTCGCCGACTTCGAAGGGTTCCGGATCGACCGCGCGTTCTTCGACCGGTTCAGCGGGCCGGGCGCGGTCTTCCTGCACGACCTGCCCGCTGTGCGCGGCCAGGAGGTCACCGACGAGATCCTGGATGGCGAGCGCAGCCTCGCCTGGCGCCAGGCACACCACAAGATGACGGCCGCCATGGCGGTTCTGGAGTGGTGCGTCGTCGGCGCGGACGCCCAGGCGGCCTCCTGATCCGGGACCGTGTGTCGCGACCGCGAATCCAGCAGCGGTCGCGCACGCCGTCCCCCCTGTCCGACACCCCCGGTTCTCCGGCAGCACGAAAGCGGTGGCGGCGGCGCCCGGACGGGCACTGCCACCACCGCTTGCGGTGTTCGGGCGGGCTCAGCCGCTCATGGCCGCGATCGCTGACTTCGGCCGAAGATCCGTCCAGTGGGCCTCGATGTACTCGGCGCACTCCTGCTTGGTCCCTTCGCCCCTCACCTGTTCCCAGCCCGACGGCTGCTGGATCCGGGCCGACCAGAGGGAGTGCTGTCCTTCCTCGTTAGCCAGTACGACGTAGCGGCCTTCCGGATCCTCAAAAGGGTTGGTTGCCACGATTTCCACCTTTGCTGAAGCGATGACGCAATCGACCGGCCTGCATTTCGGGCTTCACACTAGGAGCCGGTCGCGCATGGTGCGGGCAGCGCGAAGGGCAGATCTGCGGCAGTGTCCCGCTTCCGCACGACAGTTCCACTCCCTCGACATATGATCACCACGATCATGAGATCTGAGTCCGGGGGGGCATCAGGGTGGCAGGTGCAGGGGGGCCACTGCGGTTCAACATCCTCGGGCCGTTGGAGGGATGGGCGGACGGAGCCAAACTCCGCCTGGGCGGGACGATCCAGGAACGCGTACTCGTCGCACTGCTGCTGGAACCCGGCAAGATGCTGCCCGTATCGCGGCTCGTCACGGCCTCCTGGGAGGAAGAGCCCCCCGCGACGGCCGCCCATCAGATACGCAAAGCCGTGGCCGACATACGCCGGCGCATTCCCGGTGGCAGAGAGATCGTGGTCACCGAGGGCCCCGGTTACCACGTCCTGGTCACCGACACCCAGCTCGACCTGACCGAATTTGACACGCGGCTGCGCACTGCGAAGGAAGCGGTGGCCGCTGGGCGCTCCGCGCAGGCAGTCGAAGCGCTGCAGACCGCGTTAGCCCTCTGGCGCGGTCCGCTCCTCTCCGGTGAGGGCGGCCCAGTCCTCAACACTGCCTCCACGGTGCTCGAAGAGCGTCGGCTGGCCGCCGCGGAGCAGCTCTTCGATCTCCGCCTGGGCCGCGGTGAAGCGGCGGAGCTCGTCGGGGACCTGCGCGGGTTCGTCCAGCAGGATCCGCTGCGGGAGACGCTGCGCGGCCAGCTGATGCTCGCCCTGTACCGGTCGGGCCGCCAAGCCGCTGCGCTGGAGGAGTATGCCGAGGTCCGCAAGCTGCTCGCCGAGGAGCTCGGCATCGATCCGGGTCCGCAACTCGCCAAGATGTACGAGGGAATCCTGCAGGAGAGTCCCGAGATGGCGGGCGTCGAACAGCCCTCGGGCGCTGTGCCGTTGCCCCTACCCGAACCCGAGGAGTTCAAGGCTCCCGCCATGCTCCCGCACGACCTCGCGGACTTCACCGGGCGAAGCCGGGAACTGCAGGAGCTGCTGCACTACGCGCGCGGGGAGGACGGGCAAGCCACCCGGATCGTGGCGCTCGACGGAATGGGCGGCAGCGGGAAGACCTCGCTGGCGGTACGCGCCGCACACCGGCTCGCCGCCGCCTACCCCGACGGCCAGATCCACATCGACCTCCGCGGATACACCCCCGGCGAGCAGCCGATCACCACCGGCGCCGCCCTCGACACCCTGCTGCAGGCGCTGGGCGTCCCCGGACATCGCATCCCCGAAGACGTCATCGGCCGGGCGGCCCTGTGGCGCGCCACCCTCATCGGCAAGCGGCTGCTGCTCCTCGTCGACAACGCCGCGGACACCGCCTCGATCCGTCCCCTGCTGCCCACCTCGCCGGGCTGCCTGGTCCTTGTCACCAGCCGGGCCCGCCTGGTGGATCTGGACGGGGCCGAGTGGATTTCCATCGACATCATGGCGCCCGAGGAGAGCGCGGCCCTGGTCGCGGACACCGTCGGCATGCGGCGGGTGGCCGCGGAACCCGAGGCTGCCGCCGAGCTGGCCCGCCTGTGCGGTCATCTCCCGCTCGCCCTGCGCATCGCTACCGCGCGGCTGCGCAACCGCCCGCGCTGGACGCTGGCGTACCTGGTCGACCGCCTGAGGGACGAGACCCGCAGACTCGACGAGCTCAGTTCGGGCGAGCGGAGCGTCGCCGCCACACTCCGGCTCTCCTACCAGGCCCTGGACGAGGAGTCCCGGACCGCGTTCCGGATCCTCGCGCTGCACCCCGGCGGGGACATCGACGTCCATTCGGCGGCCGCCCTGCTGGGCCTGGGCCCCCGCGACGCCGAGGACATTCTGGAGCGGCTCCTCGACGTGCATCTGGTGCAGCAGCCCGAGATCGGCCTGTACACCCTGCACGACCTGGTCCGCAGCTTCGCCCAGAGCCTGCGCGGCGAGCCGACCGCGCGGGCTGACGAGGGCGCACTGGAACAGTTGCTCGACTACTACCTGACGGCCACCGAGGCGGCCTGCGAAATCCTGTTCCCCGGCCGTCGCCACCGGCCCACCGGAATCCTGGAGTCGACGGCAGAGCTGCCCGACTTCAAGGACGTCGGGCACACCCAGGCCTGGTTCACCAGGGAGCACGCGGCACTGCTCTCCGTCGTCGCCCTGGCCGAGCGGCTTGGCTACGACCGCCACGCGGTGTGCCTGACGCGCAACATCGTCTTCCAGCTCAACGCGCGTGGACACCTGCGCGAGTTCGCGGACCTGTGCCGCCTCGCGGTCACGGCCTCCCGGCGGCTCGGCGACCTCGCCCTGCTGGGGGTGAGCCTGTCGAACCTGGGCGTCGCCTGCTGGAAGCTCGGCCGGCTCGACGAAGGCGTCACGGTGGTCGAGGAGGGCCGTGACGTCGCCGCGCGCATGGGCGACCGGCATACGGAGGCGCACAGCGAGAGCACGCTCGGCCTGTACAAAAGCCTGCTGGGGCGCTTTCCCGAAGCACTCGCCCACCTCCAGCGGGCGATCGCCTGTGAACGAGAACTCGCCTCGCCCCGTGCGGAGGCCGAGAGCCTCACCGCCCTCAGCGCCTTGTACGAGCAGTGGGGCAGGCACCACGAGGCCGCCGAGGCGGCCCGGCAGGCGGTGGAGCTCGCCCGGCAGCTGGACCGGCGGGGTATCGAGCTGGTCGCGCACACCGACCTGGCCTTCGCACACATCGACCTGGGCGAGTATGCGGCGGCCGACCAGGCCCTGGCCCTCGCGCGCGGGCTGTACGACGAGTCCATGGACCAGGGCCATGTGGCGATGGCCCTCGCGCTGTCGGCCGACGTGGCTCAGCGGCTGGAGCAGCTCGAGCAGTCGTCCGGTTTCGCGGAGCGGGCCTTGGCCCTCGTGCAGGCGGGTTCGTCGCCGCTGCGCCAGGCGAAAGTCGAGAACGTGGTCGGCCGCGTCCTGCAGCGGAGGCAGGAGTACGCGTCGGCGCTGGACCTGCACAGCAGCGCGTACGAGCTCGCCTCCGGGGTCGGCTACCGCACCGAGGAGGCCTATGCCCTGGCCGGGATGGCCGAGGCAGCCGCGGCTCTGGGTGCAGAGCGAGAGGCGGCCGAGCATGCGGCCGCCGCCGAGGAGCTGTTCGCTGCGATGGGCGTGGCCCGGGAGGTCCGGCGCAGCTGAGCGCTGCAACGACGGCGGCCCGCGAGGTGTCTCGCGGGCCGCCGTCGCGTCTGCCGGGCTGTCAGCTCTGGGGGGTGACGGGAGGGACGATGGTCGGCCCCTTGTCCTCGGCGTACGTGTGGTGGCCGCCCTGCTGCCCTGCCGCATCATCGATCCCGGCCGCCGCGCCGAGCGCCAGCGCCAGCGCCGCCACGATGATCCCGATGGACTTGGTCAGCTTGCGTGCCATGTTTCCCGCCCCCTGTTGTGTGTCTGCTCTGTCCGACACCTCGAATATGGCCGAGGCCATTCCCCAAAGGTTCCCGCTCCGTTACCGCCTGCTGGGACCGAGCGGCACCGGGCCCTGACCAGGGGATTGAGTGGGGGGATCCTCCTGCGGCTCGGAGACAGTCACATCCCCGCGGAGCCGACAGGACAGCACGCACGCACCCTGGGGCGTCAGTGCGACCACGGTGCGCGCGGGCCCGGACTCGTGCCCCGCCATGTCGAGCAGGGCCCTGACGGATGAGCGCAACACGGCCCGTTCCGCCTCGGCGGGTTCGCGTGCCGGGTCCGATCCGCCCTGCCGGCGAGGGGTGATGCCGGTGACCTGGTGCATTCCGGTCCTGGTCATGGTGTCGACATCGAACTCTGCTCCCTCGCAGGTCCCGTCCTCGCTCGTACCGTCCGGCGGGCAGTGGGCACCGATATGCCCGGCCCACCGCTCGATGGCGGACAGGTCCTGCAGGGGACGGCGCAGGTGGCCCGCAGCCGTCGGGTGGTCCGGGGGATGTGTCACGTGATGCTCCTCTGCAGATGACCGATGGGGAAGAAACGCTGCCTCCAACCGGTCCCGTTCTCCTCCCGGCCTGCTCCCGGCCGTCCCCAACAGCCGTCCACTGCAGGTGTGCGCAGGGGCCGCCGTCAAGGGGCATCTTCGATCGGCACTTTGACGGCGACATTCAAAGATTCATGGCTTCGGCTTATCGAGGGGGTTAGCGTCGTCACATCCCAACCACCCTGCGGCGCATCCGCCCAGCGGTGCCCTGCATGGCCGCTTTTCGTTTGCGCCACCTACCGGAATCTTTCGGAGGAACCGCCCGCATGATGCAGATGGTAAATTGGCTGACGCCTTCCTTCGCCACCCATCGCGGCAGTCCGGGAATAGCCACGCTGGGACCTGCGGGTACCAGCAGCGAGGTCGCCGCAGACGTCGTCTGGCAAAGCCTGGACGGCGACTTCCCTAGCACCCCTGGTATCGAGCTGCATCGGACGTACGAGGATGCTGCCGAGGCACTACTTAATCACGACGTGAACTATTTGGTCGTGGCGAATGCCTACAGTGGCATCAGCGAGTTCTATATGGACACCCGGCTGGCTCTCGCCGGCGTATTCGTGATGGACACGCCGAATTACGGGATCGTGCGGCTGCCCGGCCGGTCCATCCCGGCGAGGCCGGTGGTCGCCACGCACCCGGCGCCACGCCCGCTCGTGGACGAGCTCTTGCCCAGCAGCTTCACCGACCGCGAGATCCTCCAGGTGACGTCCACGAGCGCGGCTGCCCAGGCGGTGCAGGACGGCATCACAGACCTGGCTCTCACCACCGTGCCGGCCGCCGAGGCCCACGGCCTGGAATTCATTTCCAGACAACGCGTGATCAGGATGCTCTGGTCCGTGTTCATGTCGAGCAACGACGCGTTCGCCCCGCTCCCCACCGACACGGCCGACGTACGGAGGACCAACCATGCTCATGCTTAACGGGGAGGAGGTCCACGCTGCCTACCCCATGGCCGAGGCAATTTCTGTCATGGATCAGGCATTGCGTAGCTTCTCCTCCGGAAAAGTCACACAGCCGCTCCGATCGATCCTCGCACCGCCTTCCGAGGGGGGCGTCTTCGCGATGATGACGTGCCATGTGGAAGGCCTTGGGTACGGTTTCAAGGCCATCATGCACAATCCGGGGAACCGGGCACGCGGACTCAGCACGCACATCGGATCGGTTTCCGTCTTCGACCCCGTCACCGGTGAATTGTCGGCTATTCTCGACGGGAGCGCGGTGACGGAAATCCGCACGGCCGCGGTATCTGCCGCGGCAACCCGGGCGCTGGCACGGGAGGACGCCGGCGATCTCGCAATTCTCGGCTCGGGAACCCAGGCACGGGCGCACCTCGAAGCCATGCGGCTGGTGCGTGACATCCACCGGGTCCGCGTGTGGTCACGTACCCCAGACCGGGCGAGGGCCTTTCGGGACTGGGCCGACAACCGAGGAGTGGCCGTAGAGGTCGCCGCCACCCCGCAGGACGCACTGCGCGGTGCGGACCTGGTGTGCACCACGACCTCGGCAATCGAACCGGTGGTGCTGCCGGGCGACTTGAGTCCGGGCGCCCATGTGAACGCGGTCGGAGCGTCGGTGCGCGGAGCCAGGGAGCTGGCCCCCGCCGCGGTCGCCCGCTGCGCGATCTACGTGGACAGCAGGGAATCGGCTCTGAACGAGTCCAGCGACATTTGCGACCCGATCGCCGAGGGCCTGATCACCGAGAAGGCCATCAGAGGCGAGATCGGGGAGGTCCTCCTCGGCACGGCCGAAGGACGCAGCGGCGCGGAGGAGATCACCTTGTTCAAGTCCCTGGGGCTGGCCGTCGAGGACGTCGCCTCCGGTTTCTCCATCGCGTCCCGTGCGCGGAAGGGCGGCATCGGTGTTGATGTCTGAGACGCGGCCGTCGAGTCTGAGGGCCACGAAGCTCTTCGTCGTCGACGCGTTCGCCAAACGTCCGTTCACCGGCAACCCGGCCGCAGTGTGCCTGCTGGAGGAGCCAAGGGACGAGGACTGGATGCAGTCCCTGGCCCGGGAGATGAACCTGTCCGAGACGGCGTTCGTCAGTGCTCGCAGCGACGGCTACGAACTGCGCTGGTTCACCCCGGTCAAGGAAGTCGACCTCTGCGGCCACGCGACGCTCGCCAGCGCCCATGTGCTGTGGCAGCGCGGCTTCAAGGACCGTCAGATCGACTTCCACACCCGCAGCGGCGTCCTGAACGTCAGCCGCGACAACCACGGGATCGTCATGCGCTTCCCGGCGGAACTCGCCGTCGAGGCCGAGCCGCCGGCCGGGCTGTGCGAGGCCCTGGGCGTGGACCCTGTGTGGATCGGCCGGAACAGGTTCGACTACCTCGTCGAGGTCGCCGACGCCGAGGTGGTGGCCGACCTCAAACCCGACTTCGCGGCCCTGGCCGCAGTACCGACGCGCGGCGTCATCGTGACCGCCCGCGCCGGCTCCCACACGGAGTTCGACTTCGTCTCGCGGTTCTTCGCACCGGCGTACGGCGTCGACGAGGACCCGGTCACCGGGTCGGCCCACTGCTGCCTGGGCCCGTACTGGGCCGAGCGGCTGGGCCGCGACGAGCTGCGGGGCTACCAGATGTCCCGCCGCGGCGGAACGGTCCGCGTCGCCGTCGCGGACGACCACGTACTGCTGGGCGGCACCGCGGTGACGATCACGGCCGGTACGTCGATCCAGTGAAGCAACGGAAGGGAACGGAGGACGCCATGCCCGCGTACGTCCTGGGGAACGTGACCACGCTGGACACCAGCGACGAACTGGCCGAGTACCGGCGCCGGGTGGGCGCCACGGTGGAGCCGTACGGCGGGCGTTTCGTGATCAGGGGAGGGAGGGTGGAGGTCTTCGAGGGCGACTGGTCCCCGGTCCACCTGACGCTGATCGAGTTTCCGGACGGCGCGAGCGCCCGTGAGTGGCTCGTGTCCCCCGAATACCAGGAGGTCTTGGTGCTCAGGGGAGGCGTGCAGACCGAGCTCGTCCTGCTCGAGAGCGCCGACTGACCAAGGGCACCGTCGACCGGTTTGTCCACGCAACGTTCCAGGAAGGCATTCGCTTCACGTGTTCACCATCTTCGACGACGAGCTCGACGCCCTCGCGCGGCGCTCGGTCACCCAGCAGCGCGAATTCCACGGCGGGCAATGGAGCAGGGAACGCCTTCCGGCCCACCAGTTGCAAAACCTGCGGGAGGGCCTGCGATACGTGCGCAGCCGATCCCCCTTCTACGCCGAGAGGCTGGCCGGGCTCGCCGAGTCCCGGATCGACCGGCTGGAAGCCGCCGATTTCGCCCGTGCCGTGCCCTTCACCACCAAGCAGGACCTACGGGACCGCCGCCACGACCTCCTCTCCAAGCCGGTGAGCGAGTCCTGGGTGTTCTACGAGACCACCGGCACCACCGGCCCGACCACCCCGTGTCCCCGTGACAACACGGACTCCATCGTCAACAACGCCGCCCTCACCGTGGCCTACCAGGAGATATTCGACAAGCACGGCGACGATCACGTCGTCGCCGTGCTGGGGCCGACCGAACTGCACTCGACAGGCGACACCTTCGGCGACGTCTGCCGCAACCTCGGCCACGCGGTCGTCAAGATGTGGCCGCACTCCCCCGTCGTGGGATTCGACCGCGCCCTCCAGATGCTGCGCGAACTCCACGTGACGGCGATCTTCTGCACGCCCGGGATGGCGATGACGCTGGCCAAGGAGGCCCGGAAAGCAGGCCTCGACCCGGCCACCGACTTCGACCTGCGGCTGCTGATGTTCGTGGGTGAGCTAGTCACCCCGAAGCTACTGGACAACCTCGGAGCCGTCTGGAACGCAGAGGCGTACAGCTGCATGTACGCCTCGCAAGAGGCCTCCATCCTCGGCGTCGCGCACGCCGACGGCCGGCTGCGCACCGTCCCGCTAAACGTGTACTACGAGGTCATCGACCCGGACACCGGGGCGGTCGTGGACCCGGACGCGCAGCAGGTGCGCGAAGGCGAGCTGGTCATCACCCACTTGTACCAGGGCGCCAAGCCCCTCGTGCGCTACCGGACCGGCGACCTGGTCCGGCTGGAGCCGACCGGCCCCGCGGAGAGCTACCCCTCGGAAATCCTGACGCCGCTCGGCCGGGTACGCGACCGCATCGACCTCAACGGCAGGGCGGTGACCGCCTACGAGCTGGAGGACTTCGTCCTCTCCCGCGTGCAGGGCTGCCGCGACTACCACATCACCATCGACCGAGTGTCCGGCGTCGACGTGCTCGCCGTCGATCTCGAAATGCCCGCCCCGGACGAGGAAATCCACAAGGAGATCCATGAGGCGCTCATCGCAGCGACTGCAGACAACTGGGGCTGCCCGGTAAGCGTCCGCACCACGCAGCTGGGCGCGATCACCACGACCGGAGCCATGGTCAGCTGGAAGGCGGCACGGGTACGGGACCTGCGCACCGCGGTGGACGCCGAGCACGAGGCAGCCATGGCCATCGCCCGCAAGCGGGACGCGCGATGAGCGCCGGGCGCACCGCCGCTCCAGCCAGCGGCCAGTGGGTCTTCCACAACGGCGATTTCGTCCCCGCGGCCGACGTGCGGCTGGGGCCCAGCCTCCAGGCCCTCCAGTACGGCACCGGCGTGTTCGAGGGCATCCGCTCCTACGCAGCCGGCCCGGACACCGCCCACCTCTACCGGGCCCGCGACCACTTCACCAGGATGATCGCCTCGGCCCGCATCCTGCGCATCGCGATCGACCGCAGCGCCGACGAGCTGGTCGAGATCACGACCGAGCTGCTGCGGCGCAACGGCCACACGGGCGACGCCTACGTCCGGCCGCTCGCCTACAAGACGGCCCTGGAGCCGGGGGTCCCGTTCGGTGTCCGACTGCAGGGCGTGTCTTCCTCCCTGACCATGGTCAGTCTGCCAATGGGCAGTTACGTGCCGAAGGAGGGGATCACATGCGGGGTCTCCTCGTGGCGGCGCATCCCTGACAGCTCGCTGCCCGCCCGCGCCAAGATCACCGGCGCGTACGCCAACAACGCGCTGGCCACCGATGAGGCGACGCAGGCCGGATACGACGACGCGATCTTCCTCAACCAGGCCGGACACGTGGCCGAGGCCAGCACGGCCAACCTCTTCCTGGTGCGGGACGGGCGGGTGGCGACCCCGGCGCAGGACTCCGACATCCTGGAGGGCATCACCAGGGATTCGGTGATCTCGCTGCTGCGGCGGGACGAGGACATCGAGGTCGAGCAGCGCACGGTCCTGCGGTCGGAGCTCTGCACGGCGGACGAGATCTTCCTGACCGGAACCGGCTGCGAGATCGTCCCCGTGGTCGCCCTGGACGGCCGGCCCGTGGGCGCCGGCGCACCGGGCCCCGTCACCAAGACGGTCATGCGCGCCTACGAACAGTCCGTCCGCGGCCGGGAAATCCGCGACCACGGCTGGCTGACGCAGGTCCACGAGGCCCCCGTCCATCTCTGAGGAGGAACCGATGATCCGCCATACCGTCCTCTTTCGTTTCAGGCCCGGAGTCGACTGGTCCGACACCCGGGCGCAGGCCGCCGAAGCGGCCGCGGCGGGCCACCCGGAGCAGATCGAGGAGATCCTGGGGTGGGAGTTCGGGCGCAACATGACCGAGCGGGCAGTCGCCTACGACTTCGCTCTGATCGGAACGTTCGCCGACCGGGAGGCAATCGACCGCTACCTGAACCACCCCGACCACGTGCGGGGCGTCGAACTGTGGCGGGAGATCGCCACCTGGGTGGTCGCGGACTTCGCGGTCGCATGAACGGTCCGTGGCCGGGCCGTCCTGGTGCCGGACGGCCCGGCCACGTGGTCGATGATGCAGTCCGCTGCCGACTTGGACACCCCAAAGAGCGGGGCAAGCTGGCACACAGTCATACCCCCAGTGCTGCACCCGCCCGTCGAGATCACCGTCACCGCGAGAGCGGAGGCCCCGACGAACCGTCCCATCTCAGCTTCAACATCACACCCCGGCCGTGATTGTGGAGGCCGTAAGCGCGCCGGCCGTGCTGTCTACCGCTGGCGGACCGTGTGCGTCGGGGATGCCGGTGACGGATTCCTGCTCCGGAGGTAGGCGACCTGCACAGCGTCTTCCGCGCTGTGCAGGTCGCCCGCCTCGGCCCGGGCCACGCGGGAGAAGACCGCGCTGGTCTCAAGGACGAACGCCTCGAAGTCCATGGCCCGGTCGGACTCGCTCACGCAGCCTCCGCGCGGCCAGCGCCCGCTTGCCCGGGTCGGCGTGCTTGTGGAACAGCCAGGCCGGCTGCCCCTCCTCGAAACGGGCCACCGAACCGCCCTCGGGCAGCGCCTGCGCCATCGCGACCATCGTCGCGCGCTGCTCGCGCTCGCTGCGGACCTCCAGGAACGCCTTCAGATACACCTCGAGCACGCCCTTGGTACGGCGCGCCGCGTACAACAGAAGACGCATGAGCGGAACCGAAACCCCACCCGCCCCCAACCACTCAAGCCAAGTCACAGACCGGCCTCCCATCATGACGACTCGTTGAATGAGGAACCCGAAAGCCCCTCACCCCCTACACGCCACACGAGCCCCAAAACCGGATACTGGACCCCGACTTTTCTCAGCCGCACCACCACCACGGCTCTGACCTGCGAAAACCATCAGGAATTTGTGCACGTCCGACGCACGCCAGAGCCGGATCCCGCGCTGCCCGTCTGACGGGCCACGGCAACCGCCGAACCCGTGCCGGGCAGAGCCGGCCCGCACGACTGGGCTTACCGCCCGAACCGAGGCCGGGGATGCTCCTGCGACTGCGCCCCGGTGTTGAACCCGCGAGTGGAACACCGTATTCGTGCAGTGCCGTACTGGCAGGACGACCACTGCGGCGGCAGTCACCAGACGAGCTGGCCATATGTCGCTGGGGCCGTGCGAATGCTGCGCCTGCCTCACCCCGGACGCACCGCCGCTGGCGGTCAGCCGAGCCAGACAACGTCCGGAACGGACAGGTGCCGTGTGAGCCGGTTGATCACCTAGACGAGGGAGAGCTGCCCGACGGAGCGGCGCGGAGGTCTTCACCCTCCGGGTCGCCGGTGTTCCACTGGGGCGAGGAACTCCGAGCGCAAAGCGGCATGGAGCCTGCCCGGTGCACAACCAGGCACTGGCTCAGGCAGAACAGCATGACCTTCCACCAGCAGCTGAAGCCGCTGCTCGACGACTACGCCAGCCAACTCCCCCGAGCCGTCGACGCCGGACTTCGTCCCCGACGAGATCGTCGACCGCTTCTGCCTGCTGGGCCCGGCCGAGGCCCACATCGAGAAGCTCCGTACCCTCCGCGACCATCGACGCCTACGGACAGCGCGTCATCCCGGCGGCCACCGGCTGACCGGCCGCGATCAGCCGGTGCAGGTGATCGAGAAGGGGACTGGGTTGGAGGTGGCGCGGGTGGGGCTCTGGAGTTCCACGGCCATCCCTGTGGTCAGGGTGCCGGCCTTCGCATAGGTCGTCAGCCGCACGGTGTCATGCCCGGTGGGGTTGGCCTTGTCCCCGATGGACATGGTGCGCCAGTGCGGATCCACCACCGAGCCGTCGCCGGACACCCAGCGGTAGGAGATCAGGGTCGGCTCGGAGGCGGTGAAGGTCGCGGTGAACTCCGGGGCCTGGCTCTCGCGGGTCGGGCAGCTGCCGGTGTAGGTGGTGTTCGCGCCCGCCACCGACATCCGTACGCCGCCCGAACCGGGGGCGGAGTCCTCGTCGTTGCCGTTGAGGGCATAGACCAGCCCGGCGCCGGTCAGTACGCAGGCGGCCGCGCCGGCCGCGACAAAGGCCGCCGTACGGCGCTTGCGGGGCGGGCCGGCGGGCGCTGCGGTTGTCGGGTGCGCGGGCGGGGCGGGCTCCGAGGTGGTGGTAGGCGCCAGCGCCGTGGGGACTGTTGCCGCTGCCGTGGCTGCCGTGGCGGGTTCCGATGGGGCCGGCAGGACGCGGGCTGCGGTCTTGGTGGCGTCTGGTTCGTAGGCGATGCCCCGCAGGGCCTCGACGACATCGGCGGCAGGGGTCCGCTCGGCCGGTTCCTTGCGGAGCAGCCCGGCGATGACCGGGGCGAGCGGGCCGGCCCGGGTCGGCACCGGCGGTTCCTCATCCACGACGGCCCGCAGGGTGCTCAGCACGGTGTCCTGCCGGAACGGGGTGATCCCCTCCACGGCTGCGTACAGCATCACGCCGAGGGACCACAGGTCAGACTCGGGGCCCGAGGGGCGGCCCAACGCCCGCTCCGGCGGCAGGTACTCGGGGGAGCCGACAACCTCGCCGGTCATGGTCAGCGCGGTGCTGCCCTCGACCATCGCGATGCCAAAGTCGCTGAGCACCACCCGCCCGTCCTCGGCGAGCAGCACGTTCGCCGGCTTCACGTCGCGATGCTCCACCCCGACGGCGTGCGCGGCGCGCAGCGCGCTCAGCACCTCCGCGCCGATGTGCGCGGCGTGCCGGGGTGCGAGCGGCCCCTCGGCACGCAGCAGATCGGCCAGCGACTGCCCGCGGATCAGCTCCATGACGATCCAGGGCCGGTCGTCCTCCATGGCCACGTCGTGGACCATCACCACGTTGCGGTCGGGTATCCGGGCCGCCGCCCACGCCTCCCGCTCCAGCCTGCTGTACATCCGCGCGATGTCGTAGGCCCGCAGATGGGCCGGGGCCCGGACCTCTTTGACGGCGACCTCGCGGTGCAGCGTCTCGTCGCGGGCCCGCCACACGGTGCCCATACCGCCCTCGCCGAGCCGGGACAGCAGCCGGTAGCGGCCGGCGATCAGCCGTTCCCCGCCCGGTGCACCCACCGCGGCCGCGGTGGTGGCCGTGAGCGTGCTCTCCGTCACGGTCTCGGATTCCTCGTTGTGCATGGGGGCGGTTCTCCTCTGATCGCCTACCGACGCCAACATCACGTACGGACTGGGATCTCCGGTTCAACGGGGTGACCGAAATTTTTCGAAAATGATTGAACCGAACACGTTCGCGATGGCGTGTTGCTGTCGTACGAGGAGTCAGCAGGCGTCTTTTTCAAGGAGTGTGGCGTGCCTTCGGTCATCGTTGGACGCACGGGTCCCTTCACCGGGCAGAGCGTGGTTCTGGGCAGCGAGCCCCTCAGCTTCGGGCGCAAGAGCGACAACGGCGTCGTGATCGTCAGCCCCAGCGCCTCCCGGCTGCACGCCGAGATCCTCACGGAGGACGCCGGTTTCGTCCTCTACGACCGGGACAGCCGGAACGGCACATTCGTCAACGACCAGCGCGTCACGCGGCATGTGCTGGTTCCGAACGACTGCATCCGGATCGGCGATGAAACGTTCCTCTACGAGGCCCAGGACGCCATGGAGACGGTCATGGATCTCTCCCTCCTGGATGTGCCCCGGCCGAGCGCCGCGGACCCCGGCACGCTGCGGGTCACCATCACCGGCGGCGGCCCGGTGGGCCTCGCCTTCGCCCTGGCGCTCGAAGAGATGCTGCCCGGGCGGACCGCCATCACCCTCTACGACGGGCGCTGGACCAGGAAGGGCTCCTCGGTTGTCTGGAAGGACGAGACCCAGGGGAACTTCCGCCGCCAGCAGGTGGTGACCGTCCAGAGCCGGCAGTACCTTGCGCTGTCCGAGGAGGCGCTCTCCGCCCTCTTCGACGACGGCGCCGCCTACTCCGAGATGTGGCCCGTCGGCCCCGACTCGGTAGACGGCCGCCCGCCCCGCAACATCCGGATCGCCCACATCGAGGACCGGCTGCTGGACCTGGCCAACCGGAGGCCGTCGATCCGCCTGGTTCCCAAGCGTTTCGACGTGGCGGAGGAGCAGAACCGGATCACCCGGGAACACGTCCTGGTGGTCGCCGAGGGCGGCCGCTCCCGCACCCGGGACCACTACGCAGACCGCTTCGGCGCGGCCGACGCCTCTATCTACTCCCTCGACGGCGAGCACCTCCAGGACATCGTGCTGGGGCTACGCGTCAAATCGAAGCTTCCGGACCCGATGAGCGTGCTGCTCACCGTGTCGCAGAACCGGTTCCTACTCAACTCGCTGCGCGGCGAGGGCTTCCTGAACATGCGGCTCACCCGGGAGGAGACCAAGAGCGTCATCGGCATCGACCCGGTCCGCCACGTCTTCGAGGAATGCATCGCCACCCGCCCCTGCCTGATGAGCCGGCAGGAGGAGGACAACGAGTTCCGCTGCCCCACCCACGGCACCCTCTTCCTGCCCGCCCTGCTGCGCGGTTCCCCGCTGTGGAAGGAGATCCGGCAGGGTCTCAGTCTGTTCGGGGTGGCCGAGGAGGACCTGTCCGCGATCACCTCGTTCCGGCTGGAGATGGTGCAGCGCCCGCGATTCACCGCACAGCTGCACCGGCCGACCGCGACCACCCCCGGCACCTACGGCTTCCTGCTGGGCGACGCGGCCAACGCCATCCACTTCTGGCCGGGCCGTGGCCTCAACAGCGGCCTGGCCTCGGCTACTTCGCTGGCCCGCTCGCTCAGCCGCGCATGGCGTGGCAAGCCCCTGCGGGACGCCGACTTCATCCGGCACGAGGCGGCGATGTCCATGCTCCAGTACCGGCACAAGAGCCGCGCCTGGAACGCCATGGTGACCACCGACGAACAGGGCGTCACCCGCGCCATCAAGGACATCATCGCGCGCAGCGCGGAGGCCAGTTCCGGTGCCGCGGACGGGAGCGACCTGGACGCACTACTGGACCGTATGGCCGGGATCCGCGAACGGCTGGCGCCCCGGATGCCCGGCCTGCCCAGCGACGGGGAACTCCGCTCCCACCTCGCCTCGATCGCCCCGGCCACCCTCCGCACCCTGCGGGAGAGCGGCGCCTGGGACACCCTCATCGTCGGCGGCGAGGAAGCAGACATCGACCTCTTCTACCAGTCGGACTCCCCGGTCTTCGTCCCCCGCCCAACCGATCCCCGCAGCCCCTCCCCGGTCGGCTGACACCCAAAGGGACGGGACCCAGCCGGGATGGGCAGCCGGCGTCGGGGCGCTGGCTGACCACCTGGGTGGGCAGTTCCATGATCTGGGCCTGGTTCCGCTCGATCTTCTGGTCGAGGGCCTCAAAACGGCCCTCGAGCCCATCCGTCTTCTGCTCCAGTCCTGTGAGTTGCTGACGAACCGTGGCCAGACCGGACGCGATGCCCTCGTGGAGCGAAATATTCTACGGGCCCAGCGTTTTGCCGAGTTCGCCGGCGGTGGGCTGGTTGGCCGGATCGTCCAGGAGCACGGGCAGCAGCACGTCCTGCAGCTCGGGCCAGGGCCGCTCGGCCGTGACGGGGACGTGGCCGGTGGCGATGTGCTGGCGGAGCTCGTGCGGGGTGCAGGCCTTCGGGTTGATCCCGGCGGCCTGGTAGTCCAGCGGCCACCTTCCGGTGGTGCAGGTCCAGATGGTCCCGGCGAGGGCGTAGACGTCAGCGGCCGGGGTCACGGCAACGGGCTTGTCCCCGGTGATGATCGCGGCCGCGAGCTCGGGCGAGAGCAGGTGTGTCATACCGCCGTTGAAGGCGGTGCCCTGGTCCCAGCCGGGACGCCAGGCCCAAGCAAGATCGATGAGCCTGACGCCGGTGTCGGTGTGGATGCCGTGGGAGGGCTGGAGGTCGGCATGCACCCAGCCCGCCATGTGAAGGCCAGCGACGGCAGAGCACAAGTCGGCGGCCGCGGCCAGAGCCTGCTCCCGGCCAGCCCCGCCGGCCCGGACGGGGCCAAAGACATCCCACGTGGAGGGGCCTTCGAGCCAGTGGGTCAGCAGCCAGGCGGAGCCGTGGGTGACGCCGGCGCCCGCGAAGTAGTCCACCTTGAGGGCGGCGAGAGCGGCGGCCTCGCGGGCGGTGATCTCGGCGCCGGCGCCGCCGCCGACTTTCAGGGCGGCGGCGCCCTTGTGGCCGGTGGCCTTCCAGACTGCGGAGCCGCGCCGGTCGGTGACTTCGGTGAGGACCAGGTCGTGGCCGCAGTATTCGGTGGCGGCGGCATGGGCGGTGGCCGGGATCGGGGAGGGAGTGCTCAAGGGGTGCTCTCCTTCGAAGGCTTCGGCAGGCGGGCGGCCCAGGACCGTACCGTGGCCCAGTCGCGCTCGAGGCCGTTGAAGACGTTGCGGCCGTCGTCCTGGGCGTCGCGGATGGTGTCGGCCAGCACGGGCGTGTTGTGCAGGAACTGCGGGTCGCGCGGACGCACGGCGGGCCGGATCGACAGGAACGTCACCGGAGGGACCGGGAGGTCGCCGCCGTGGCGGCTGGTGTCCTCCTCGCCCTCCCAGAACTTGCCGAACATCAGCCCCACGCCGCTATAGAGGTTCTTCAGGGCCCAGTGTGGCCAGTCCAGGTGCCGGCGTGAGGCCCCGCGCACAACCAGGTTCTCGCACACGAGATACCCGCGCTGCCCTTTGGACAGAATCCGCACCCGCTCGGCACAGACGACCGCCGCCGCGAACAGGGCACCCTCAATGTCGAACACTCTCCTGCTTGCTTCGTCTCATGACTCCGGTCTACGCCCTCCTCGGTGGGGCGTACCTCCGTCGGGCTGCCACGTCCCAGACGGTGAGGCGACAACTTCGGGGACGGTCCCGCCCGGCGGGCCCGGCGGCGAGCCGCGCCGGGCAAGCCCCCCGTGCGGGAGGTTTGCCCGGCATCGTGCGCAGGCTCAGCGGCCGACGGGCGCGGGGTAGCGACGGCGGCGCTTGTCCGGGCTGTCCATGCCGATCTCGTACCAGGACTCGCCGCGCTGCAGCGCCGGCAGGGTTGTCGCCAGGACGGCGACGGTGATGCCGTGTACGTCCTTGGCGAGCGCCTTCAGGCGGTTGTCGAGCAGATGCTCCTCCTTCCCCGCCAGGACGACGTACAGCGTCGGGAAGCGCTCGGAGCGCGTGTAGCGGTGGCGCTGCCAGAACGGGAACGTGCCACCGATGGTGCCGCGCGCTCCCTCCCAGATCCGGTGCCCGGCGTACCGCTCGTAGTCCCAGACCTCCTTGGTGAGGCGGGCCTGGCTCATCGACCCGTTGTCGAGCTCGAAGATCCGGACCTCGCTGGTCTTCGTCGGCAGGGCCAGGACGGCATCAGCGTTGAAGCTCAGGCTGGTCTCCCGGATCGCGTGGTTGACCTCCACCTGCCAGTCGGTCAGATACCTACGGCCGCCGTACGCGAGGATCATGTCCGTCACCGCGACGCCGTGCGCACCGAACCCGGCCCTGACCGCCTTCGCACCGGTGCCGGCCTTCGGGCGCAGCGGCAGCTCGTTGCCCTCGGCCAGAGCCTTCTGCCCCGCCACCGTCAGGTTCCAGATCTGGTCCTTGCCGTCCTTGCCGTTCGTCTCCGCCAGCCCCAGCTCCGCCAGCTCCTTCATCGCCCTGCGCACGTACGACCGGCCGTCCGACTCCTCCGCCGTGATCACCTGAGCCATCTGCCGCACCGTCGCTATCCGCACACACCCCAGCATCCGCAGCGCGTCAGCCCGAACCTTCGCCGCCGTGGGAGTAGACCCCTTCCCCTGCGCTGATTCCCCAGGGGAAGGGAGAGAGGTGTCAGCTTCCCGGGAGACCCCCTGGCGGGCGGTGTCAGCTGCGGTGATGGGCACGACGTTGAATTCGTTCACGGCACTGGACGCGGCACTGCCTTCCGGGCCATCCGAAGGGCGCTCAGCACCCCTTGACCAGGTTGAGCGCGGCTCCTGCTCGGGCTGCCGGGCACTGCTGGTGTACGTCATAACGATGCTCCTCACGCAGATGGCGCGGGACTCCGAACGGAATCCCGCCGTCACTTGTTAGAGGTGTGGCGAAAGTCGACGGTGTGACACTCCACTGAGCGCCGTTACCAGTTCGTGATCATCAGGCGGGGCGGGGCCGGGCCGCACGCAGCTCAGTGACGAGGTGAACGCGGTACGCACCATCCCGGCCGCCATGGCCGGCGGCATCGCCATGTGACTGCTCTGCCCGTGAGCCATGCCGTGGGGAGCTTGCGTCCATCGTGAAGGAACTCGGCCTGCCGGGCCGTCAGGAGCCCGGAGGCGGCGCCCTGCTCGATGAGCTGGTGCAGCGGCTTCTTGCCCGCGTCCGCGGTCTGGGCGCGCAGGACGGTCTCCACCGCGATCAGGGAGTGCAGCACGGCCGCGGTGGAGAACTCGTAGCAGTGGTACGAGTGGCGCAGCAGCTCGCGGGTTGTGCGCAGCACCGTCGCCGCGGCCTCGGGGACGCCGTCGGAATCGACCAGGTCCTCCACGAGCTCGTGCATGTCCGCGTAGTGCGTCACGAAGAGGTGGGCGCGCTGGTCCGGCACCGGGAACGGCAACTGCTCAGCGGTCATCCGCGCAGGCTCCCAGTCAGGCCGCCGCGATCAGCGAGGCGGCCCGTACTCGAGGAGCCGTCCATGTCCCAGACCACCGTCGCTTCGCCGCTCGCCGCCATGACCCCGGCCGCGGTGATGAGCGCCTTCAGTTACCTCCGGGCGGTCCAGGCCGGCGACGCCGAGGCCACCTCCGCGTTCGTCGCCGCCGAACCGCGGATGCCCATGCTGCTCGTGGACGTCGCCGAGCAGATCGTCGTCCCGGTCACTGCGCTGCCCGGCCAGGACGACGACGAGCCGTGCGCTGACACCTTCGCCCTGGAGGCCCTCGGTCACGTCTTCACGGCCGCCCTGCACGCCTGGCAGCAGGCCGGACCGGGCGCGGCGCAGGGCATCGCCCAGGCAGTCATCGGCTTCATCACTGAGGTCCTCACCGAGGATTAGGAGGACATCGTCGACAACCTGCACCTCCTGCAGGCCATCGCCATGGGCCAGGCGATGCAGGCGCACCCCGCACCGGCCGGTGCGCGCCCAGTGCGCATCACAGCCGTGTAGTGCGCAGCGTCGATGCTGGTGGTGTGCATCGGGTGCGCACCACCGCCGGACGGATGCACCGCACCGCGCGCATCCCGGTGCGCGCCACCGGGCCCTCGCACCGCACCTGGTGCGCCCCTGGGCCGTCTCTTTCGGATCTTGCCTGACCCGCGCCGCCTGGCGCCGCACCTCGCCGCTCTCCACGGTCACGTAGTCGGGCGGGAGGACGACAGACCAGTCGCGCGCCAGGGCCTCGATGACGGGCGCGTCCTCGCCCACCGGACGGACCGGCTCCCCGAGCAGTGCCGTCAGGCTCTTGGAGGTCCGGGCCGCGAGTGCGCCGGCATGTGCGGGGGCGGGAGCCGGGGTGAGGGGGTCGCCGTTCAGCTCCGTCTTCCCCCTCCAGGTCCCACCACAGCTCCCCGTCGCAGGTCAGGTACGGCGCGCAGCCGTCGACCATGCCGCCGTGGTCCAGTGCGTCGGCCACCTCCGCGAGGTACGCGGCCAGCGAGGGCCACCCGTCCTCGAAGTGGGCCGGTGTCGTCGTGGCACGCCGTACCCAGCCGACCCTGCTGCGGCCCCTCTCGCATGTCGATCACCTGCGCGTTCCCGTCGCTCTGGGCCCAGGGGATCCATCGGGGGTGCCACCAGGGCTCGCCTCCCGACTCGGACGGCGCGACGAGGTCCTCGTCGTCACCGGCGATCTCCATGCACATCCGCCAGTGCCCCACGATCTGCGCCACCGACTGCGGCGGCGGGCCTGGCAGGACGTTGTCCCAGCTCAGGAGGCCGTCATGGCAGAGCAGCGAGTCGGTCAGGTCGGCCGGAAAGCGCAGGCCCAGCTCCGCCTGCGCCGCCTCGACCGCGCCGGGACCGGCGGGCCGCGCGAGGTTCCCGTACGAGGTCGGGGCGTGCTCGCACAGCCAGCCGTCGGTGCGGTCCCAGGACGAGCGGACCGGCGGCACGGGTGAGTTCATGGCGCCGAGCATGCCCGGCGCCACCGACAACGCCCCGGCCGGGGGCGGGGGCTCAGCGCCAGAACCCGGAGAGGGCCCGCCCGTGCCTGACCGCGGTACCGGTCGCCGCCCCGGACGCGGCTTCCTACGATGAGAAGGTCCGCTCAGGGATCCGGGACCGCTCGGGGACGTGCATCAGAGGTGATCCTCCATGGGCCGTTACCGGACGCCCACCGTCCTGGCAGCCGCCTCGCTGCTGTTGACCGCGCTGTGCGCGGGCCAGGCCCCCGCGGCCGCCCCGCCGGGCCGGGTCGACATCGACCCCGCGGTCGCCGAGCAGCTCGACGACGCGATCACGGCGGCCATGCGCAAGGCCGCCATCCCCGGTGTGGGCGTCGGCCTGTGGATCGACGGCGAAGACTCCTACGTGCGCGCCTTCGGCACCGCCGACAAGGCCACCGGCACCCCCATCAAGACCGACATGCACACCCGCATCGGCAGCGTCACCAAGACCTTCGCCATCACCGCCGCCCTCCAGCTCGTCGACGACGGCAAGGTCCGGCTCGACGCGCCGATCTCGACGTACCTCGACGGCGTGCCCGGCGGCGAGAAGATCACCGTCCGGCAGCTCGCCGACATGCGCAGCGGCCTCTACAACTACACCGAGGACCCGCGCTGGATGGCCACCTTCAAGGCCGACCCGCACCGCGCCTGGACCCCGCAGGAGCTGCTGAACATCGCATTCGGGCACCCCGCCAACTTCGCGCCGGGCGCGCGCTGGGAGTACTCCAACACCAACACCGTGCTGCTCGGCCTGCTCGTCGAGAAGGTCAGCGGGCAGCCGTTGCACACGTACCTGGAGCAGAACGTCTTCGAACCGGCCGGCCTGGACGCGACCTCGCTGCCGACCGCCGCGGAGATCGCCGCCCCGTACGTGCACGGCTACACGAACTTCACCCCGGACGGCGCGACCGTCGACGCCTCCACCTGGAACCCGTCCTGGGGCTGGGCGGCCGGCGCGATGATCTCCACCATGGACGACCTGCACTCCTGGGTCCCGACCCTGGTCACCGGGAAGCTGCCCGACGGCGACCGCCTGCTGGAGCCGGCCACCCAGGCCCAGCGGCTGCGCATGCTGCCCACCGGGCACCCCGACGTGGGCTACGGGCTCGGCATCGCCGAGCTCGACGGCTGGATCGGCCACAACGGCGAGCTGCCGGGCTACGAGACCATCGCCGTCCGGCTCCCGCAGGCCCGCGCCACCATGGTGATCGTGGTGAACTCCGACATCGACGGGAAGTTCGGCAGTCTGAGCTCCCTCATAGCCAACACGGTCACCAAGATCGTGACCCCGGATCACGTCTGGGCGCTCCCGGCGGCGGCCCAGCCCAACACTGTCCCGGAGCCGTCCGCACCACCGCCCCCGACCCCCAGCTCCTGAGAGGCGTCCAGGCCCTGTCGGACCAGGTGTATTGCCGTGGACGGGTGATGGAGGTCTCGGCTGAGGCGTCTTGAACGGGTGAGCGCCTTCCGGGTTCGGTGTGGATTGCGACGTCTACGCCGACCAGAAAGGCTTTCGTGCCCCGCCGTAATGCACCCCTGACCGAGACCGGACGCCTGCGCCTGGCCAAGGCGGGCCGGGGGAGGTCAGCCGACGTCGGGGCGCTGGCCGACCAGCTGCGTGAGCAGCTCGATGATCTGGGCCTGGTTGCGGTCGATCTTCAGGTCGAGGGCTTCGACCTTCTGGTCGAGGCTGCCGATCTGCAGGTTTACTGCTGTCAGGCCGGACTTGATGATCCGGAAGTCGCGGTCGGACTCTTCCGTGACTTCCGACATTGCGGCCGTCCTCGCTAGGTGGGGTCAAGGGGGTAGATACCGGTGCCCTCGTACGCCTTGGGGGTCAGCGAGAGGACGGTGACGGGCTCACCGGTCTTCGCGGCCTGCCAGGCGATGGCCGCGGGGTGGGTGACCGCCCAGTCGGTGGCGGGCCAGGAGCCTGCATCCAATGCGTGGGCGGTCGTGAAGGGCACGGCTTCGGCGAAGCGCAGTCGGGCGGCGTGGGCGCCGGCGCCGGGAGTCGCGCGTTCGGCGGCGAGGACGGACAGCGCTGGGATCAGGACGCGGCCGGTACCCCGGGAGGATTCGATGTAGAGACCGGTAAAGAAGGGGTCGGCCCGGTAGAGGGCGACCAGGGCGGTGTGGTCGAAGACGGCCGTCAGGCTCACGCGGCGGCGCCGTCCTGATGGGTGCGGATCTTGTCCCAGGCGGACTGCCCGGCCTGCTGGAGGTCCTCGGTGTACTCAAGCCCGAGTTCCGCCGCGGCCAGGTGGGCCCGCTGCTCCTGCTCAGACTGGGTCAGCCGGCTCTGGGCGAGCTCCTCCAGGAGCTCGGTGATGGTCGTGCCGCGCTCTTGCGCGAGGAGGCGCAGGCGGTCGCGGGTTGCCTCGGTCGCCTTGATGCTCGTGGGCTTGCTGCTGCTCATACTCCCGATTCTACCGTCGGTAGAATCGACTGTCAGGCTGTCGCGGCCACCGTTCTTGGGCTCCTGGCGGAGGTTCGTTCCTTCGGTGCACCAGCTAGCTGGTCCCAGAGGCACTGGCCTGGTTCTGCCACCCGCGTGCGGGAATCGCCCCACCAACTCCACGTCGTGGTCACGCCGGGCGGCCACGACCTGGCGAGCGGAGACGTAGCAGCTGTCGACCAGGTGCTCATCAGGGAGCAGCCGGCGTTCGGCGAGAGCGGCGTGGACAGCCGGGACCAGGTCGAAGGCGCTGACCGTGGCATCGGCGGCGACGACGTTCGTGGTCAGGTCCGGTGTGTCCACCCCACCGCAGGTCTCGGTGAGGTGGACTTCGTATCCGTCCCAGAAAGCGTCGCGCTTCACGCTGCCCGGCGCCTCGATGTCATAGGGGATGACCAGGCGCTTCGCGTCCGGCGGCCGGTCTTTTGGGTCGCGGCGCCGCGCCTCGCCTTCGACCAGGTGGAACTGCTGCACCCACACCTGCCGCAAGATCTCCACCTCCGGCACCGCCGCAATGCCCTCGGTGCTTCACGCGCGGTGACGGCCTGGAGCAGCCGCATCCCGTCGGCGCCGATCCGTCGGCCGGTCTCGTCTCGTTTGGCGAGGGTCTTGGGGAAGCGTGAGTCCTCGGCACGGGTGGCGTAGTACCGGGACCAGTCCGGATCGGCGACCGCGACCAGCCTGATTTCTCCAGACTTCTCTATGTCTCATGAGACATCCCGGCCCTTCGGCCGATCTTTCGTGTCGGTTTGACGAACTGCCTGGTCAGGTTGCCGCCTGACAGCACACACCTTGCCGAACTGCCGGTTGACTCTTGCAGCAAACAGGAAACCACAGTAGGTTACATTTTTGTTCGAATTAATCGAACGGCACTGCTTTATTTCGCGTGGGTAAGGGGCGGTATGGCTAGGTTCAAGATAATCGCAACCTTGGGGGCCACTGCGGCCACCTTCGCATTCGGCATCATCGGCGCCGCGCCCGCAAGTGCAGCAGCCAATGCCGCCTATAATACGAAAACCGAATATCTGGACGCCTCCCCTGGAATTGAATCCATAGGGTGTCACCATCGGGACATATATCTGGCTGCGGGGAATTATCGATGGTCGCAGATCATGGGAGGCGCCACCGACCCATCCCGAACCTTATATCTCGCGGCAGGCAACTACACGTGGGAAGACTGCCTGGCAGGGATGGGTGGCGGATACAACCAATTTTCGTACCTGAAACAGTCCGGGGCCTCATCCGGTGCTCCACTCAGCGACAGGAGCGGTTTTCCCCTGACGGGTGGGGATGGTGTCTACACGTGGGGATCCAAGCTCGAACCTCTATTCCAACTTCCCTAGCCTTCCTCGATCTTCTGCAAGCCGGATGGCCTGCGGCTGACTGGCGGTGAGGGCGAGCGGCGGCTTTCGTCAGCGCTTTACCTTCCGTGATCAGCTAGATAAGAACCCCCGGGTTTCGACTTCGGGGGTTCTTCGCGTCCAGCCGTCGCGCCAGCCACGAGCTGTAAAGCTAGCCGAACGAGATGGGCCGGTTTACTTGGCTGTCTCCGGGGCGGGCATCATCCGGGTTACGCGAATAAGACAACGGTCACCGTCTCTGACGACTTGGATGGTTCGGCGGACGCGCAGTCTGGCCTGGACGGCAAGTCCTATGAGATCGACCTTAACGAGGCGGCGTTACGGAAGGCGCTCAGGAAGGGTTTGCAGCGCGACGCTGAAGGCAATGAGGTGATCTCGCCGGCCATCGCCCGAATCGTTTGCGGCGATCAGCTCCTTGCCCCCCATCGGAGGAGGCCAGGGCATGCATCGTGGCCTGTCAGAGGCGCGCAGTAGGGTCCCGGCCTGGCAGCCAGAATCGATCGTCCAGCCGGAGCCCAGGACGTATTTGAAGTCGATCTGTGCCCCGCTGCTTCTGCCGCCTGGCGGTCGGTCAGGCCCTCCACGAACTGCAGCACCAGCACCAGGCATCTCGGTGACCAGGCAGGCCGCCTTCGCGACGGAAACAGGTCCGCGAACTCCTCATCTATGAACAGCGGTTCTAGCTCGTCCCTCACCCGGATCGCCAGGCTTCCGTGTGGGAACGAGGCTCTCGCCACTCGCACCGCCCGGCCGGGATCTTCTCAGGCCTCTTCGGCTCCATCGACATCCGTACCCACCCCATGCGACAACGTCGGCCTTCAAGACCACAACAGGTCTTGAAGGCCGACGTCACGCCAGGCCCGGAATTGACCAACAGCATCCGAACTGGCAAGGGCCTCAGCCGTTGGTGAACCGACCAGACATGTCCTGTGCCGCCGAACCTTGATCGTGCGGCATCACAGAAACAGCCCTGACCACGACGATCCGCGAGGGCTCCCTGCCCGCCAACTCGAATGCACAGCACGACAAGTCCGGTGCTCATTGGACAGATGTAGTACTCAGTCACAGCGGTGATCGCATTCCTACTTCGGAGTAACCGATTCGCGTTGTTCGATTTTAGTTCGACATCTTGGAGGGAGAGATTCCGGCCATACCGGCTGAAACTATTCGTTCGCGGGAGGTGGGTCATGACCAACGGCTGCCACCTCCACGTAGCGAGCGGCTACTCCGCCCGCTACGGCGCCTCCCATCCCCGCGACCTGGTGCGAAGGGCTGCCGAGCGCGGGATCGAAACGCTCGCGCTGACCGACCGCGACACCGTGACCGGGGCCGTCCGGTTCGCGAAGGCGGCCACGGACGCCGGGATCCGCCCCCTCTTCGGCGTCGATGTCGCCGTCGCCCCCCGCTCACCGGCTCCCCCCGGCTCCGCGGTCCGCCCCCGCACGCCGGTGCGCGGTGGCGTGCATGTGGTGGAGCCGCCGCTGCGGGTGACGCTGCTGGCGCGGAGCGCCGCGGGGTGGGGGCGGCTGTGCCGTCTGGTGTCGGCCGCGCACGCTGGTGCTGCGGGCGGGCCGCCGGTGGTGTCGTGGGAGACGCTCGGCCGGTACGCGGACGAGGGCCTGCTCGTTTTGCTGGGGCCGGTGTCGGAGCCGGTGCGTGCTCTGTCGGCCGGGCGCCCGGACCTGGCCGAGCGGCTGCTCGCGCCGTGGCGTGAGGTGGCCGGCGGGAACCTGCGGCTGGAGACGGTGTGGTGGGGCGTGCCCGGTACGGGTCCGGGCTCGCTGCGGCTGGCCGCGCGCACGCTCGGTCTTGCCGACCAGCTGGGCATCCGCGCGGTGCTGGCCAACGCGGTCCGCTACGCCGACCCTGCCCAGCACCGCATCGCCGACGTGCTCGATGCGGCCCGGCTGCTGCGGCCGATCGACCGCCGTCAGCTGGACTGCGGCGAGCGCTGGCTGAAGGACCCCGCCTCCATGGCGGCGGCCGCGGAGCGGATTGCGGAGGCGTCCGGCGGTGGCCCGGGCCGCGCGGCCGCGCTGCTCGCGGAGACCACGCGGTCCGGTGAGGAGTGTGTCGTCGATCCGGTCGCCGACCTGGGGCTGGGCCGGCCGCACTTCCCCGAGCCGGAAGTGGTGGGAGCCGAGCCGGGGCCGGGCGGTGCGTTGCGGCTGCTGCGCCAGCGCTGCGAGGCAGGAATGTTCGCGCGCGGCCTGGACGGAGAGCGGCGGGCGGTCGAGCAGCTGGAGTACGAACTCGGGGTGATCGGGAAGCTGGAGTACGAGGCGTACTTCCTGGCGGTCGCCCAGGTCGTCGCCGCCGTCCGTGCGATGGGCATCCGGGTCGCGGCCCGGGGGTCGGGCGCCGGCTCGATGGTCAACCACGCGCTGTTCGTGGCGACGGCGAATCCGCTGGACCACGACCTGCTCTTCGAACGCTTCCTGTCGGTGCGCAGGTCGTCGCTGCCGGACATCGACGTCGATGTGGAGTCCGCGCGCCGGCTGGAGGTCTACGACCGGATCATCGAACGGTTCGGGCTCGAGCGGGTCGCGGTAACAGGGATGCCGGAGACCTACCGGGCCCGGCATGCCCTGCGTGACACCGGCCTCGCCCTCGGCATCGCGCCGCAGACGGTCGACCGGATCGCGAAGTCGTTCCCGCACATCCGGGCCTGCGACATCCGCGACGCGCTGACCACGCTCCCGGAGCTGAAGCAGCTCGCCGCCGAGGCCGACTCGTTCGGGCCGCTGTGGGAGCTCGCCGAAGGCCTCGACGCCCTACCGCGGGGGATCGCCATGCACCCGTGCGGGGTGATCCTGTCCGACTCCTCGCTGCTGGACCGGCTGCCGGTGCAGCCGACCCCGGGCGGCCAGTACCCGATGGTCCAGGCCGACAAGGAGGACGTCGAAGACCTCGGCCTGCTCAAGCTGGACGTACTCGGGGTGCGGATGCAGTCCGCGATGGCGCACGCCGTCAAGGAGATCCGCCGGACCTCAGGCCGGCAGATCGACCTCGACAATCCCGACCATGTCCCCCTCGGCGACCCTGGCGCCTTCGACCTGATCCGCCGGAGCGACACCGTCGGGATGTTCCAGCTGGAATCGCCCGGTCAGCAGGACCTGGTGGGCCGGCTCCAGCCGCGCGATGTCCAGGACGTCATCGCCGACATCAGCCTCTTCCGCCCGGGACCGGTCAAGGGCGGCATGCCCGCCCTCTACATCGCCGCCCGCCACGGCGCCACACCCCAATACCCGCACCCCGACCTGATCCCGGTCCTGTCCTCGACCTACGGGGTGACGATCTGGCACGAGCAGATCATCGACATGTTCTCCGTCCTGACCGGCTGCGACCGCGCGCTCGCCGAGGTCGCCCGCCGCGCGCTCGCCGACAAGGAACGCCTGCCGCAAGTGGAGGCCTGGTTCCGCCGCGAGGCGGGCCGCCGCGGCTACTCGCCCGCCGTCCTCGACGAGGTCTGGGAGATCATCAAGGGCTTCGGCGCGTACGGCTTCTGCCGCGCGCACGCCGTCGCGTTCGCCGTGCCCGCCCTGCAGTCGGCGTGGCTCAAGGCCCACCACCCGGCCGCCCTGTATGCCGGTCTGCTGGAGCACGACCCGGGCATGTGGCCGCCGCGCGTGATCGTCTCCGACGCCCGCCGCCACCACGTCCCCGTCCTGAACGTCGACATCAACCACTCCCAGCCTGACTACCGCATCGAGCAGACCGAGCCCGGCGTGTGGGGCGTGCGGCTGTCTCTGTCCTCGGTCAAAGGCATCAGCGAAGACCAGGTCGCCCGGATCGCGGCCGGCCAGCCCTACAACAGCCTCCAGGACTTCTGGCAGCGCGCCCGCCCCGCACTGCCGATCGCCGAACGCCTCATCCAGATCGGCGCCCTCGACGCGCTACGCGGCTCGCTCACCCGCCGCGACCTCCTCCTCCAGACCGCCGAGCTCCACGCCCACACCCGCGCCCGGCCCGCCGACGGCCAGCTCCCCCTCGGCGGCGAACTCGTCACCGCCGAACCCTCCGGCCTGCCGGAGATGACCAGCCGCGAAGCCCTCAGCGCCGAGATCGGCGTGCTGAAGATCGACGTGTCCCAGCACCTGATGACCCACCACCACCGGCTGCTGCGCGAAGTCGGCGCCACCGACGCCGCCCACCTCACGACCATGCACCCCGGACAGAAGGTCCTGGTCGCCGGGGTGCGCGCCTCCACCCAGACCCCGCCCATCCCCTCCGGCAAGCGCGTCATCTTCGTCACCCTGGAGGACGGATTCGGCCTGGTCGACATCGCGTTCTTCGAGGACAGCCACGACGCCGTCGCCCACACGGTCTTCCACTCCGCCCTTCTGCTCGTACGCGGCACCGTGGAGGCCCGCGGCCCGCGCCGCACGGTGGTCGGGCAGATGGTGTGGGACCTGGAGGAACTCGCAGCCGCGCGCCGCGACCACGGACCTGAAGCCGTCCTCTCCCTCCTCGGCCAGAGTGAACTCGCCCCCACGCCCGCCCAAGGCCCGGCGCGGCAGCGGACTCTCGCCAACGGCGCCACCGGCGCGCGCCTGCACCCCTACGCCGACCTCCAGCCCGCCGGCACCCGCTCAGCCGACCTCAAGAGCCTCGGCTACACCAGCCCCGGAAGCGCCGGGTGACCGCCATGAACGAACGCCGCATCCTCCACGCCCACTTCCACCTCCCCTACGGCGCCCACCCGGACCTGTACGGGCAGCTCCTCGCCCTCGCCGAAGGCATCACCCCGCGGGTCCAGGCCATCCCCCCGGACGCCGCGCACCTCGACATCACCGGCGCGCTCCGCTACTGGAACCGCACTCCGGAACAGGTGGCCGCTCTCCTGCGGCTGCGCACGACGGCCCTGCACGGCGTGCAGACCACTTGCGCGATCGCCCCCAACCGGATGCTCGCCGCGATGGCGGCCGCCGCGACCCCGCCGGGCGCCACCACGGTCATCGAGGCCCGGGATGTGCAGGCGTGGCTGCGGCCGCGGCCCGCCGCAGCACTCCACCAGGTCGGCCCCGCGACCGCGACGAAACTGCGCACCTACGGCCTGCACACCATCGGCGACATCGCGGACGCCCCCGTGCCCACTCTCGTCCGTCTCTTCGGCGCCGCCACCGGCCGCTCCCTCCACGCCCACGCCAACGGCCAGGACCTGCGCACCGTCCAGCCCGTGCCGATCGCAAAATCCATGAGCGCCGAACGGACCTTCGACCACGACGTCCTCGACCCCGCCGAGCACCGCAAGACCCTGCTGGACCTGACCGAAGAGCTCGGCGCACGGCTCCGCGACGACCAGCAGGCCGCCGGAAACCTCACCCTGCTGGTCCGCTACGCCGACCGGACCAGCAGCACCCGCAGCCGTACCCTGACCGAACCCACAGCCCACACCCGCCCCCTCGCCACCAGCGCGTGGGAGCTCTACGACCTGCTCGGCCTTCAAAGGGCCCGCGTCCGCGCCATCAGCCTGCGGGCACAAGACCTCCGCCCTGCGGCAGAGGCCTCCCAGCAACTCACCCTCGACCCCGGCGACGACCGCGCCCTCGCCATCGAGGCCATCACCGACCGCGCTCGAGCCCGCTACGGCCCCGGCGCCCTCCGCCCGGCCACCCTCGCCACCACCAGAACCCGAGCCCCACGCGGATAACCAGCGGAAAAGCGTTTGTAGGGGCCCGATGTAGTTCAGCTATCGAGCTCGTATCTCAGCGGTACATCAGCAATGTTGGATAGTTCAGCAGTCCGAAACGGACCTCCGGAAGATCAGTCCAGCGGTGGCCAGGGACCGTCGAGCAGGCGCTCGGCCTCCGCGACGATCGCTCCGGCCAACTGCTCGCGTGTGCCGCGCCGGATCGCCTCCCAGTCGTTGTACGCACCGACCTGGTCGACCAGCGGCCGAAGCGACTGAGGCCGGGCCAGTGCGCCCCAGCCCTCGTACGTGATCACGTCACCGCCGGCCCCCGGGGCCAGACTCCCGTTCACGATCAGCCGAAGCCACCAGCGCACGAGTTCCCAGCGTGCCGCCTCCCAGGGGATACCGGTGCCATCGACGGGAAGGCCCTCGGTCAGGCCCAGCTCAGCCAGTACCTGGTCGAAGAGCGCATCGGCGCTCTCATGCTCGGTGCGCGGCAGGTCGGCGAGCAGCGGAAGCGACTCCGTTTCGACTTCGAGGACCAACGCCGTAAGGGCTGCCTCGATCAGCTGGTGCGGGTAGTGCTGTCTGCCGATCAGGCGCTCCAGTGCCAGCATCCGGAGGCACTCGACAGCCTCCTGCGCGCTGACGGCATAGGGGGTGTACGGGATGGGCGTGGCGACGTCGGTGCCGGGACCGCCGTGGACGAAGTACGACCAGAAGCCAACGGTTGAGTGGCCGGGAAGGCTGCTCGCCCGGCCGATGAACTCGTTCCGTATGTAGTCGGCGAGGTCGTTCCCGTAGATGATGATGTCGGTCTGGTGGACGGACAGCACGGGGTGGCCGCATTCGCCTGCTGTGCCAGGTAGGTAGCGGTGGCTGTAGACGGGGACCAACTGCGGAACGGCCGCCAACTCGGACCGTGCGATCTGCACCGCGTCGGATGTCCCTGCGGGCCTCGGACTCCAGCCGGGGTACCAGAAGCCGTTGTGCTCCACATCGAAGAGCACGCCCTCGACCGGTCCGGCAAGCCGCTCGGCCAGGTCCTCGGCGTCGCCGTTCCGCCAGTCGGGCCAGCTTCGCGACCCATGCAGGAGCCCGGCGGCAAGAAAGACCCTGTGGTCCGCCGAGAAAGTGAAGCCGAACCGAGCTTCGACCGCGTCGAGTTCCCACTCGCTGAGGCCGGGGCCGATCTCGGCTCCGAGCATGTTCTGAAGGTCCCTGGCGGCTTCCAGAGTCAGTGGCGGGGGCGACGGTGCGGTCATCCGGGCAGCATAGGTGACCAGTACGGATCCCGATTATTGCCTGCCGGTAGCGATGCAGAAGCAGCACCTGGACACGGGCCCCGATCGGGCCCGTGCCCTGCTCAATTATCCGCTCCACAGGGCCGTTGAGTTGTGCTCAACCATCGCAATTATTCCAGGTGGAAACGCTCAGCATCTCGGATTCCTACAGCGTTCTTGCTCTGACCGTCACCCGTCGAAAGGCCCTCACCAGTGAGCACACCCCAGCCGTCCACGAGACCGCCCGCACTGAGCTGCGCCCCCTCCCAGATCGGCCCCTGCGCGAAGTGCCGCCAACCCTGCTGCCGCTACGGCGTCGGGGCGAACTCCCTATGCCACGCGTGCCGCACTCAGCTGCGGGAGGCGCAGCAGAAGCCAGCCCACTCCGGAGCCTGACCTCACGGAGCCTTCTGGCCAGCTCCGGCGTCTCCCGAGGCGATCGGGAAAATGTTCGAGAGGCTCAGGGAGCCGGCCGGGTTGGGTCGGTCAGGCCAGGCCTGGCGGCTTGCGGCCGCCTGGGTGACCTCCCGGCCAGACCACGGCGCTGTACCGCCTGCCGCCTGTCACCCCGCATCAACCCCCACCTTGCCCTCCCAACTCACTGCCATCCATGAAGTTGGCCTTACAGACTGTCGTAGTGATCAAGCCGTCATGGGCGGTCGGGCAGGACGCATGACCACGGCCCCGTATCCCATGGAACCGGGTCTGGAGCCGGACCACCCGCGTCGGCGGGGAGCACCATGGCGGCTCCCCGGCGACACGGACGGCCTCCTTCCTCGAGCCGATTGAGCAGCCACTCCGGCTGGCCCGCGTCGGGGCGTACTGCGGGCATGCCCGCAGCTGCCGAACGCGAGGTCGGAAGTCTGACTCTGACCGGAGGTGCACCTCCCGGGCCGCTTTGGATACGTCACTGTGCGGGGCTGGGAAGCCAGTAGGGTGCGTGGGGTGAACACTTCCTCCGCGCTCCCGCGTTCGTTCCGTCTGCTCGTGACGGGCGGTGGGACTGGCGGTCACACCTACCCGGCTCTTACGGCGATCCGGACTTTGCAGGGCCGCCTCGCGGACGCGGGCAGCACGCTGGACGTCTTGTGGATCGGGACCGCGGAGGGTCTTGAGGCGCGTGTCGCTCCGGCGGAGGGGATCGCGTTCAGGACGGTGGCCACGGGGAAGATCCGTCGTTCGGCGAACCCGCTCAAGATGATGTCCGCCTCGAATGTCAAGGACATGGCGCGGGTGCCGCTCGGTGTGGCCCAGGCTCGGACGATCGTGTCCGGATTCCAGCCGGACGTCGTCCTCGCGACGGGTGGGTACGTCGCGGTCCCGGCCGGGCTGGCCGCGCGGCTGTGCCGCCGTCCGCTGGTCTTGCACGAGCAGACCGTCCGGCTTGGCCTGGCCAACCGCAAGCTCGCGAGTTCAGCAACGCGTATCGCGGTGTCCTCGGAGTCCTCGCTGCCGCTGTTGCCTGCCAACGTGCGCGAGCGTGCAGTCGTCACCGGGAACCCGGTGCGGCCGGAAGTGCTGGGCGGTCAGGCGGACAAGGCGGTCGAGGCACTGAACCTGTACGGGTTCGACCGGCGTTTGCCGACGGTCTATGTCACCGGTGGGGCGCAGGGCGCCCAGCAGATCAACGCTGTGATCCGGGACGTGCTGCCTTGGCTGCTGAGTCACGCGAACGTGATCCACCAGTGTGGTCCGGCGAACGTCGATGAGCTGCGGGTGGCCGCTGCCGGACTGGACCCGGTTCTCGCCGGCCGGTATCACCTGACCGGGTTCGTCGGGCCGGAGCTGCCTGACGTGCTGGCGCTGGCCGACATCGTGGTGTCCCGGAGCGGGGCCGGCACTCTGGCTGAGCTGACCGCACTCGGTAAGGCGGCGGTGTTCGTCCCGCTCGCCACGTCGGCCGGGAATGAGCAGGCGCACAATGCCCGTCATCTGGCCGACGCGGGTGCGGCACTCGCTCTGCTCGGCGAGGTCACCGGGCAGGCCCTGGAGAGCGCGGTCGGCCCGCTCCTGACCGACCCCGCCCTGCGGGCGGCGATGGCGGAGCGGGCTCGGGCGCATGGGCGGCCGGATGCAGCGGACAGGCTCGTGGATGTGGTGCTGTCCGCCGCAGCCGGCTGATCATCCGCGTTACGGGCGGCGTCGTCCGATGTGCAGGGCTGTGCCGGCCTCGATCATCACGGCGCAGTCGTTGAACGTGTTCTCTTCCTGGCTCATCGGGTCGGGAACGTCGCGGCCGGGGCCTCCGCGTAGGCATGGGAGTCCCCTGCGCCGCCTGCGGGGCAGCACGCGGCAGGCGGCCGCGACTAATCTGCCGGAGCTGCCGGAGGGGCGGGGGCCGAGGCCGGCGCGGGTACCGGTGCGGGTACCGGAATCACGGGACGTGGTGGGCGGGTCAGGAACAGCCAGACGGCGAGGCCGACCGCCGCCAGGAAACCGGCCACCATGACCGCCACCACGCCGGCCATCGGCACCGGGCAGCCGCTCCCGCCGAGCGCGACCGTGCAGCTCACCAGCAGGACACACACGGTGACGACCGCCAGCCCGCCCCCGGCGATCCCCCGCGTCGCCCCGTCCCCCGCCAGACGGACTCCGTCCAAGCCGGGACGGCCGTACGCGATGTAGCCGACCACGGAGACTCCGAGCAGCAGGACGAGCAGGCCTGCGATGAGGAGGCCTAGCCAACCGGGCACCGTTGTGTAGTACGCCCTGCCGTACTCGTACACCCCGTTGCACAGGAGCGTGAACATCGGCAGAGGCGCGCACTGGCCGAGCAGGCGGCGCCCGTGGTCGGCCGCCGTGTGCGGCAGCACGCTCTCCAGGAGGAGGATGGCCGCGAAGATCAGCATCGCTCCGGAGACAGAGAACGCGACGCCCGCGACGTCGTGCTCGACTATCGCCCGGCCGGTGTTCTGGCCGTCGGACGCGATGATGCAGTACGCGAGCGAGGTCAAGATGAGACCCAGGAGCGCCGAGAGCAGGACGGGCACCGCCTTGTCCAGCGCCTCTTCCCGGCGACCTACGGGCGGGGCGCCGCCGAGCAGGTGCGAGACCACGATGAACACGGCCGCAAGGGCGAACCCCGCGAGTGTGCCGGACAATTGCGCGTAGAGGTTCGCGACCTGGGTGAAATCGAGGGGCGAATTGGTGCAGTCCATCGGCACTCCGAGCTAGAGGGAGCCAGTTCCTTGGCGCCGTGCATCCGTGCAGCTGTGGGGCGTCGCAAGAGCCGCGACGTCTCACGCGGGCCATGGTTCCTGCCCGGCCGGTGCTCCAAACCCGGAACCGGGAAGTCCGGCGGTCACGCTGCAAACCGGTTGGCGATCTCGAAGAGGGCGCCTTCGTCCTTCCCGAGCTGCTCCTTGATCAGGGCGCGGCGTTCCTCGAGGATGCGGCCGAGGTTGAAGATCGCCGACCGCTTGCTCTCAGGCGACGCGTCACGGCTACGGAAGAGCGCGATGGCGTGCCGGACGCCGGCGGTGATGTCGGGCGGGCTGTCGTTGAGCGCCTGGTGCACGAGGTCGCTGCGGGCGTCGTCCATGACGGCGACCAATCGCCCCAGGTCCTCGCCCTCTGCGGCCAGCTCGTAGCCCGTGCCGGCCTCGCGCAGCAGCTCGTTGACTTTCGCCCGGTACAGGATGCGGGCCGGCCCGTTGTGGAACTTCGAGTGGTGCCAGCCACAGCTGCCGTAGGAATGGAAGTGCCGGATCCGGGGGCGGCTGACGAGGTCGTGGAGGACTTCGACCAGGCCGCTCACGCAGGTCGGCCCGCGCCCCTCGTTTGAGTAGCTGATGGGCCAAGCCGACGCGAGGGTCTACCAGCCGCTGGCCGAGCACCTGGACGATGCGGCGCGTGCGGCACTATGCCTGCCGGCTACCCCGCAGCCGTTCACGGTCGACTGTGAACTCGCGGACCGCATCCGCGAGTACTACTTCGACCACCCCGACCAGGCGCGTACGCTGACCGACGCCGTCCGCGACTTGATCAACCTCTGACCGCCACACCGGCACTTGCCCCCAGATGCCCGGCACGGCGTCGCGGCCGAGACGGAACATCACCGGCAACTGCACCGGGACCGGCGCGGTCCACTCGCGCCCGCCTCGCGCAGAAACTCGGCGTGCTGCGCCGAAGGTTCGGAGACAGCATCTCCCCGCTGGCCACCGGGCTGGTCGAGCCGGCCAGACCTGCGGGCCGATCGACTCGACCCGCGCCCCTGAGAGTCCGCACGCCGTGAGCGCGTCCGTGAGGGCCGTCGCCGGGCGTGCGATGTCCAGGTCTGTCGCGCAGGCGTCAAGCAGCTGCAAGAGTTCCTCGTCCCGTACCTGGGGGGAGCGCTTCGCGGAATTCCTGACGAGGCGCCCCGCGGCAGACCGGTAGCCCCTGCCCCGCGCGTTGCCTGCCGTCTCCACCTGTCACGGCAGACACATTGATATTCCGTTAGAGAATCCTTTCTTCTTCCATGATGCGCATTCGTATCAGGAAGGGGATTGCCTTTGTTCGGATCCATGCGGCAGGCTCAAAAGGTGACGGCGCCGTATTGCCGTGGGCGCGGTCGTGTGGGCGCCTCCCGCGAGGCTGGGGCCGCCGGCATCATCAAGTTCGTTCCTCCTCAAGGTCTTCGTCAAGACCTTCATCGCCGCAGCAGAGGATCAACGGTGGGAAATTTCGAGGAAGACAAGGAAGAATACCTGCGCAATCTGCGCAAGGCGCGTGCGGACAAACAGTACCTCGACTATGTCGAAACCCTCGTGGAAGCGGCACCGGACGTGGCCGTGGGCTACGTCGTCGGCCCCGCCGTGACAGCGGCGCTAACTGCCGGCGGGGGCATCGCGGGGTTCCTGATCGCCGGCCCGACGGGCATGGTCGTCGGTGTCACCGCGGGCGCTGCGGGCGGCGTCTATGCGGGAGTGAAAGCCGAGGAGGCGTACCAGTCGGCATCCACGGAAGACCGGGCTCGCATGCGCGCACTCGGTCAGAAAGCAGTGGAGGGTGGCGCGGCAGCCCGCGGAGCGTGGAAAGTCGGCCGCGCCGTCTTGAAGTTCGTGAAGTAGGGGCGCGCGGAACGGCGGAGCGGCGGCGTACCGGGTTCAACGTGCCCGCGTCGTCTACTTTGGTCGTGCCATGGCCGCGATCGTGTGCGGAGAACCGGCATGAGGAAGATCAGCGCGCAGCTGTTCATGGCGCTCGACGGAGTCGTCGACGCCCCCGCCACCACCACCGTCGACCGGATGCTGGCCGCCCAGCAGCACGCCGCCGACCAGTTCGGCCTGCGAGCCACCGGCCGCCGGGTGTGGGGGTACCGGGGCCGGACCCTGTCCGAAGCCGCCGACCCGCACTGGCTCCGCGTCGTCTGCGCCGAAGCCGGCACCGAGGGCGGCAAACTGTGGAACGGCCCGTCCACCTCCCGCACCCTGGCCTCGGTGCCGCGCCCCGACCTGCTTGTGGACGCCTTCGGCATGTTGGACCTCCATGACGCGGCGGAAGAGGCGCTCCGCCAGGTACCTCTGCTTACCTCGCGGGAGCGGATCGTTCTCCTCGTGGACTGCTGGGCGGAAGACCTGCGGCCGCTGCTGAACCGCCACAGGCAAGAGCATCAGGAAGCGATGAACGACTTCATCGAACAGGCCCGCGTGGTCCACGGCGTCAATGCTGACTTCTCCCTTTCGCCAGGCCGCCGTGAGCACGGCGGCCTGCGAGGTGCTCGCCGTCACCCATCGCGGCGAGGTGATGCCGTTGACCGCAAAAAAAGAGGATGCCGGCGAGGTGGAGTGCGGCCTGGTAGGCGATGGCGAGTTTGTCGGTTCGTGTGGCCAGGCCGCGCCACTGTTTGAGGCGGTTGATGCACCGCTCGAGGTGTTCCGCTGTTTGTAGGTCTCGTGGTCGAAGCCTGGCGGCCGTCCGCTTTGGGGGGCCTCGCCGTAGTCGGTGGCCGATCGGACGGCTGTGGGACACCGGGTGGCCCTTGCAGCTCTTTCGCCCAGCTCGCGCTGTGCTGAAGCTGGCCGCCAGTGGGTCAGGGGCGAAGGATGCCGAAGACGGCTGCGAGCGAGGCGGCGAGGCCGACGTGGGCAACAGCGAGAAATATCCACTCCAGGCTGCTCATGCGCCACCGGCTATGGGCCAGCAGCCGCCACTCGTACATCATGGCCCCGACACCGATGGCGAACAGCGGCCCCCAGAGCAAGGTCCACCATGACCAGATGCCGCCGAAGTTGAGTACGGCGTTGACCGCGCCGAAGAGCAGCACGGTCAGTGACCATCCCGGCTTCTGCTTCTCCTCCTGCATGGAGTACGAGTGGTTACTCATGACTCATGACCTCTCGGGTTGTGACGGGCGACGATGCAGGGGGTGCGCCGCAGCTGTGGCTGCGGCGCACCCCCTTTCAGTCAGAGCTCGGCTTGCCGGTTAGTGGAAGAACTCCCAGATGGTGTAGAGGTCGCCAGCCACGCCAGCGGCAGACAGCGGAGCCTTCCAGTACCAGGACAGGCCGTCGTACCACGCCTTGAAGTCGCTGTACTTCCCGGCGACCGCCGCGGCGAAGCCCGGAACCTTCTTGAGCAGCTTGATGAGGGGGTCGAGCCGTCCGGCGGTGGAGCTCTCGCCGTTCGCGATCTCCTGAAGCTCAGCGCGCTCGGCTGCGCTGTACTCGATGGGAGAGTTCAGAAGGCCGTTGGCGAGCAAACGGATCGCCTGCTGCTGGTCCTGCGTCGTCGCGGTGATGGCGTGGGGAACAGGAGGAGCGGTGCTCGCCTGCGCGGCGGTGCCGCCGAGACCCAGGGCCAGGGCCGCGAGTACAGCGACGCCCCCGATGCGTACCGTGTTGCGATTCACGTATTCTTCCTTTGTGTCACGCACAAAGGGGTGCGGAGATCAGGAACCTGTTCGTGGAGCCGGCGGCTTGGACACTTTCGGCCCCGAACCGATCCTGGCTCCGCCCCCCGTGCGAATTGCCATGTCTACGAGCCCAGTTGGCCTGGTCAGAGCCGGCGAGCTGCGTGTGCCCCGAACGTATCCCGCTTGACGGATCCCGCCCAAAGGGTTTCCGTAGTGAGTCGGATCACAGGAAAACTTCAGACCAGAACCGCAATTTGGGGAATTCTTAGCGGCTAATGCCTTGGATTCTGGTTAATGGCTAATAGTTGACGGCGCCTTGGGCGGTCACCCTGCGGCGAACAGCGGCGGCGGGCACGCCGCGGACCTGCGGCGTCAGCCGGTCGTGACACTCAGCGACTCGCGCTCGTCCAATTGCCCGGCCAGGCGAGTATCCCCAGAGGTTCGGCCGAAACCGTGAGCGCGATGGCACTTCTGGACAGCTGCAGCTCACCCTCCCTTTTTGGCCCGCCGACGACTGTGGCGGCATGAACCGGCCGGACACGCCGTATGCCTTCGCGGATCGGCTGCGCGGCGGGACGGCGGACAGCGCCCCAGACGACGATCCGGGCCGGTCCGCCAGGAGCATGGGAGAGGTTGTTGTCTCCGGTCGATTTCCGTAGAACAGCGCCGCAATACGCCAGCATCGCGAGGCGGGCGGCGCGGGATCCGGGCATGCTTACCCCAATGGGGCCCACGCGGGCGTAGGTTGGGCCCACGGCGATCTTCGTTTTGGTCGGGATCTCAGGGCGCTGTTCAGCACGAACGACGGTGGCCTTCAGGCCGGGGAGCCGTTCGCGAACCGCCAGATGCAGTGGGAGCTCGTCGCGGCCGCGCTCACCCGGCACCTGCAGCGCACCGGAAGGCCACATGGCCACGCCGCTGCCCAGCCGGACTCCCTCTCCGAGGCCGTAGCCGGCTGCACCGCCAAACAGGAACGCGCCCGACTCGGCGCCGACGCCCTCCGCGTCGGCGGTCCGCAGGCCCTGGCACTGAAGTACACCGACACTGCGGCCGCCCAGCGCAGCTGTCCTCGCCCAGAATTCCGCAAAGAACGGGTCACACGACTCGCACCTCCGACTGGCCGAAGCGGGGCTCAGGCCCCTGCCGCGGTACAGCGCGCCCCGCGGCCGAACAGGCCGCGGGGCAGGTGCATGGTGTGTCAGTGGCCGCGGGGGGCCGTGACGTGCGGGGTGGCAGGTGGTGTGGGGGGAGTGCGGAGGTCGTCGCCGGCGACGAGGAGTGCGAGGACGACCGCGACGGCTTCGTTGCGCAGGACTCGGGCGGCCTGCTGGAGCCGGTCCGGGTCGGGGGTGGGCAGGGACAGGGCCACGCACTGGGGTTCGGTGCCGGTACCGATGGGGACGGCGGCGCAGACGGTGCCGAGGGTGTACTCCTGCAGATCGAGCAGGGGCTGGCCGGGCCAGCGGTCGTCGAGTTCGTCGAAGAGTACCTCCGGGCTGGTGATCGTGTGGGGGGTGAACTGCTCCATGCGGTATCGGTTGAGGTGGTCGTGGCGTTCGTCGGGGCCGAGTTGGGCCAGGAGGGCCTTGCCGACGGCGGATGCGTGGGCAGCTTCACGGAAGTCGACCCATTCGTGCACGACCGGGGTGCGCGGGCCGTCGGCGTACTGGGTGATGGAGACCTCTCCCTCGGTGTAGCTGGCGATGTAGACGGCCGCTCCCACCGCGTCGCGCAGGTATCCGAGGGTGTCGCGGAGCTCGCCCATCCGGTCGCGGTCGGCGGCCGCGAGCTGCAGGGCGGAGCCGGCGGTGTAGACGTCCGGAGTGATCGGGGCGGCGAGCTGGGCGCGGACGAGTTGCTGCAGAGCCTGGTTGATGTGGAGCTGGCCCAGTCCTGTCTCCCGGGCGATCTGAGTGAGGCGGACCCCGCCACCGTGGCGGTGGACGACCTCGAGCACGCGCAGGGCCCGGTGGGCGGCGGCCAGGCTGGAGCAGGCTGGCCGCTGGGGGGCTCGGCGGGCGATTCGGGCTCCCTGCTTGGCGTCGGCGGTGAGTCCGGCGGGGGTGAGGCGGGCGCACCGGGCCAAGGCCGAGGCGAGCTGGCTGGTGGTCCTGTAGACCTCGCCGAACTCGATGTCCTCACGGGGGACGAGAGCGGTCATCGCGCGGTGCAGCGGCGGTGGGAATTGACGCACGGCTTTGGGGTTGGTCGGCGGGTTGGTGGCCAGGTCGGTGGTGGAGATGGGGGGCGAGGACCAGATGACAGAGGCACCCCGAGCGACCTCCAGGTCATTGGGGACGGCCGGCAAGACCGGCAGGCCGGCCTCGTCGTCGTTGGTGGGGCTGGTGGTCTGCGCCTGCCAATGGTGGGCGATGGCGACCTCGGCCCGGGACAGATGGAGGAGGTAGAGGGCGCGGGCTGCGGTAGTCGAACCGGCACCAGCGGCGTACTGGAACCAGAACTGGGCGCCCTCCATCCGGCCGGACAGGTGCAGCAGGCTCGCGAACAGAAGAGCGGAGGGCCCGCTGTGGGGCCAGGCGTCCGCGTCCAGGGCGGTCCGGGTGAACTCCGGGCTGTCAACGAGGGCACGCGCGAGCCGGTCCAGGGTGCGGGCGGCCCGAGCGCCAGGCCCGGCAGCTCGCCCGCACCTCCGGCCGCCGCTTTCGGCGAGTACTCCACCCACGAACTCGGCATACAGCCCGAGGAGTACGACCGCACCTGGACGTCGACTTCAGTCCGCTGCGCGGCGATGTCCCCGGCGTGGACGGCTACGGCCAAGCGGCCTGACACACCTACTCCGTGGTCATCCCGTGGCTTCCGCAGCAACGCCCGGCTGCGGCCGGGTCCGCATGCCCCAGCGGGCAAGAGAGGGGCCGGCAGCGCCCAGCGCCGCGAAGAACAACGCCAGCAGCAGCCAGCCCGCCGTGCCGAGGCCTAGCACCACCGTGGTGAGGATCGCGGGGGCAAGAGCCTGGCCCGCGTTGAAGCCGAGGCCGAGGAGACCTTGGTACTGGCCCTGGGCATGGTCGGGGGCGAGACCGAAGCCTAGGGCGAAGCACGCCGAGGACTCCCAGACCTCTGCCAGGCTATGGACGAAGATCGCTGCCAGGACCAGTCCTGCTGCCGCCCAGACAGGGGTGTACGCCGCCAGCGCCATCATCGGACAGCTGACGAGGAAGAGCAGCCCCGCGGTGCGAAAGGCCCTGCCGCCGTCGTACGGGGTTTCGATCCGGGAGCCGATCCTGGTCTGCATCAGCACGCAGAAGGCGGCATTGACGGCGAACAGTGCGGCCACCGTCCAGCGCGGCGCTTCGGTGTGTTCGGAGATCCAGATCGGCAGGAGCAGGGAGACCACCGGGTATTGCAGTCCCATGGCCCCGTAGAGGGCGGTGAACGTCAGGAACGGGCGGTCCGCGAAAGCGAGCCAGCGACGCTGCTGCGGCGGTGCTGCCAGCACCGGATAGCGGGGCAGCAGGAGCAGAAGCACTGCGCACAGGGCGAAGCTCGCCGCGTTGCCGAGGATCAGCGCGACATAGGCGCCACGGGTGTCCGCGGCCAAGGCCAGCCCGGCACCCACCGTTCCGAGAATGACGCCCAGATTGACGAAGGTGCGCAACTTCGCCCGGAACAGGGCCGGGCGATCACCCCCGACCCGGACCACCAGAGCGGCCCAGGCCGCCCCACCGGCCGCCGCGGCGATCTGGTCGACCGTCGCGATGATCGTGAGCGCGGCCCAGCTCTCGACGAGGACGAGGGCCGCCATCGACAGCGCCTGGACCGCGAGGGCCACCATCATGATCGTGCGCGCCCCGCGCCGGTCGGCGAGGTGCCCTCCGGGTATCCCCGCGCACAAGCCGATCACTCCGGCGATGGTGAGTGCGGCGCCGACCTGCACCGCGGGCAGGCCCACGACCAAGGTGAAATAGAGCGCCGACGCCGCGTTGAACAGACCGTTGCCGACCCGGTTGACGAAACTGGCGGCGATCAGCACGCGCTCCGGCCTGCTGTCCCCCGCCATGCTGCCTATTCGGCCTGCCAGTCCGCTCTTGATCATGGACGGCAGGCTAGCAGCGGTCGCAGAACCCGTCGCAGTTGTACCAAGATCGCGTGCCCTAATTGCGACGCGGGCCCCGACGACGAGTGCTCCATCCCCGAAGGCCGTGTCGGCAAACGATCGTTTGACGACAGACGTGCGGAGCCGGCCCTGGGGTTGTTTTGAGGGCGTTCAGACTCTGCTGCGCAATTCCCGTAGGTCATGTGCTGATCACATCGCGAGGTGCCCCCAGGGAGCGCTCGGTCACTCACACGGGTCTGAGTGGCCGCACTCGTGCACGTGTCATGCCGGGGGCTTCTGCAGCCAGTCCGCTTCGGTAGTCCAGAACATTTGGCGCGCACCGAGGTAGTCGTGGGCGAAGTCCGTGAACCGTTCGCGGGTGTACGGCTTACCGGTCTTGAGGTCCTTGGCGTTGATGTCGGGTTCCTGGACGGCCATCGCGACGAGGGGAAGGGCATCCTTGTATTCGTGGAGGAACTTGTAGGAGTTCTCCATCTGGTACTTTCGGTCCGGCAGGGTGTCCGGTCCTCCGATGCCGATCTTCTTGTCCCTGGCGAGGTCGAACATCTCCTTCATGCGCTTGTGGTCGTCGTCATCCGGCAGGAAGTTGATGTACTGGATGAACTGCGTCTTGGTGAATACCTTCTTGCCGTAGCGCATGTTGTCGATCTCGGCATCGATGTAGGACTTCGAGGAGTACTTGGTCTGATCTTTTTTGGTGTCCACCTCGACCGCGGTCTCCGGAAGGTTCACCCCGGCGAGCTTGCCGTCGAACTTCTCCGCCATCGCCTTCAGCATGGCCTGGAAGTCTGCTCGCACCTCTTTGTTCCACTGCGCGGCCATGGCCCCATGGGTGGTGGGGTTGTCAGGGTTCTCATCGACCGTCGGCGCGACCCCGCCCGCGTCCTTCACATATTGGGGAACGTTGGCGTCCGTCATGGCTACATCGAAGAACCGATCCTGAACCTGGACGAACAATTTCTTGTGGCGTTCCTGGAGATACTTCAGGGCATTGTCCAGCCGCGACCACTTGTACTCCCCCTTCTTCCCCTCAAGGGCCTTCCAGGGCACCACCACCTGTACGCCGCCGATGTCCGCACGGTCAATCATGGCCTTGACCTTAGGGTCCTCGCCGGACGCGGCATCCTCGAATGCACCGAGCGACATGTACAGATTGTCCGTCACCTTGCCGTGGGACACCGAGGCGGCCTTGTCTGGGGCGGAAGCCGCGACGGCCACCCCGACGGTGGCCGTCAAGACCACGGCCGTGAGGACAACAGATCCGACTGCACCACGTTGCATCATCATGAACGAGACGCTAGGGGAACGTTCTAAGTGAAAGATAAGAGCGTCCGTCGTCATCTGCCCGGTCCGCGGGTCGGCTGCCTTGATGAACTGGCTGTACCTGCTGTCCTGCATGTCCGACCCCGGCTGATCTGTGTCTTCTCAGCTGCCTCGCTCAGGTCAGGCCGGCGGAGGCGAGGTCGTCCCATCCGCCCCAACGACCTCCTTCAACTGCAGGAGCGCCTCCACCGCGCCCGACAAACGGTTCCGCCGGCGCTTCCACCACCAGTCGCGGCTGCGGAGACGGGCACGAGTGAAGCGGCTGTCGAACACGTGGAAGGCAGGATCGCAGCTGCTCCGCGAGCTGCCCGAGCCGGACGACGGAGGATTTGGGTGGGGCTACAACGGGGGCGGCACCAGCCGGGCCGCCGCGCTGATCCTCGCGGACGCCGTGGAGCTGGGCGATCCCGACGGGTGCGGCATCGGGCTCAGCGCCTACAGCGGACAGGGCGCGACCGGCCAGCGGCAGGCTGGAACGATTCGTGCACGCGTTCCTGCCGAGGTCATCGCGCCGAACTGCGGCAAGTAGCGCCGCCGGTTCCCTTGCCATCAGGCAGGGGACAGACTGGGAGGTAGTAGCTACGCGGCTGCACCGCACGCTGACCGAAACGTCGGACGAACGGTCAGGGCATCTGCCGGGAAACCGTGACCGCGGAGGTCATCAACAAGGCTCGGTGGCGGGCGGCGGCGCGGCGGCTCCGGTTGGCGGCGATACCGTGGTCGACTGGATCGCTGGCGAACAACAGCGTGGCGAGGCGCTGAATCTTGCGGTCCAGAGCGAGGGCCAGGCGCCGGCGGTCCCGGTTTCGGATCGCAGCGAGAGTCTGCGTGCTGGTGCGCAGCTGGCCGGCGAGGAACCTCGTGGGCCAGCCGTGCTCGGCGAAGTCCTGCAGGCTGGTGGCGGCTCTGTCAGCTTCGACGAGGCCCGGGAGCAGCCGTTCGCGTCGGCGACCCGCGCTCACTGGACCTCGAACGTCTCGTCCAGGACACTGGCGCGGCGCAGGCCGACTCGCCCGTCGTCATCGTTGACGGGCTGTTCGCCCGCCACGTCGCACGCGGACGGCGACCATGCGTTTCGATGTCTTCGTCGGCTTGCCCGCCGACTTCCGCCTCGCCCGGAAGATCGAGCGCAAGTGCCTACGGGACGGCTTCCCTCTTGAAGCCCTCCTTCGGAACTACCTCGACCACCGGCGTGCTGCTCACGACCAGCACATCGAACCCTACGCGACGACTGCAGCATGGTCGTGGACGAGAGCCTTCCTGCCGAGGTGCTTGCACATCAGGTCTGGAACAGCGATGGCCGATCGTGACGAGGCAGCTGCGCGGCCTCGACGAACCGCCCGAGCCGGCGCGCTCCTGTTATGTGGTCAAACCATGACAGGGATCGCGGTTCTCTCTGGAAGCCGTCGAGTCGGCGGCACAATCACGTCGTTCACCGGGGCTGAAACGATTCTCGAAATGACTTGAAACGCCGACTCGGGGGCAGGTCGACCGGGCCGCTGGAGCAAATCAGGCCAGGATCCGCCGAATTATGGCGGGTGCAGCGGTATTCATTACGCCACAACGGCCTGAAATCGCTCACCTTTTCACCCTCGCCTGGCGGGCGCTTGGGCAGGGAAACCTCAGCAACTGCTCAAATTCTGTTGATCACCCCGTCAGGATCGCTAGTGTTCATTCTGCTCCACCAACACGACACTATGCAGATCAGGGAACATCACGTAAAACTACGGATACTGCAGGTAAACAGACCGGCAGCCAAGTGATCCCGAATAGGGAACACAGCTGACCCTGGCGGCCGAAGAGACACATCTCGGCTTCCGATTCTGAAAGGCTGCGGAATGAATACTCTAACCGCTCTGGCGTCGGCCACTTTCGGCTCCACCGCATATCTCACGACTCTCTCGACGGTGAAATGGCTGAACCAGCTAACCCCGCGCGTTAAGGCCACGGGCCTGGTTGTGACCGGCTTGGTTCTGTGCGCAGTAATCGGGCTTATCGCGTTCGCGAGCCAGAGCGTCGTGCTCGGATTCCTCGTGGGCGCCAGCCTGACACCGCCCGTACACCGGTGGATCCAGGGCTGATTCAAAGTCGCGGCGAGCCGACTCGTCTCGCTGGGCCGGACATGTGCCAAGTCGCCGTCTATGCAGTTCAACGTTGCCTCGCTGCATGACATCACCTGACTTGGCATCAGCTCAGCGTCGATGGTGTGCCTGGGCTCAACGCCTTGACCTGCGACGATGCGGCTGGCCGGTGACTTTGAATCAGCCCTGCCGGTGGATCCTGCAACGACGCAGGCACGTCGCCGGTTCTTGACCTTCCGACTCATAGCCATGCAGCTTCTGCCGCCGGCCTTGGTGACCGAAGGCTCCCCGCGCAAGCCTTGAGGGCTCCGGCGTTGGCGAATAGGTGTCGGCCGTCGCCAGTCCCAGCCAGCACACGAACGCCGGTCAGTCGTATCTCGACCGCTCACGGAACGTGTGGGTCGAACAGGGATCCTGGCCGGGCAATCTTCCAATGGCGCGCGCATGAGGGCAGGGCCTCCTGGTAGTTCGGGGATACAGGAACAACCGAACAGTCCCAGGAGGCCCTGCATGGGTGACCGAGTTCTCCGCAGCCGGCCTCGCCATCGACCGCCTCGTCGAACACCGACCCGCCGCCTCAATGCCCCACCAGCACCCGGCCACGTACGAGAAACTGAGCCGACAGCCCGGATTCATCGCCTTCCAGCTCATCAAAACCCAGGCCCGGCCCCTCGCCTGACCAGGCACCGACGTACCGGCTCACCCCTCGGGAGCTCAGCGAATGCCAACACCTCACCAGGCAAAACACCCACGCAGCAGCGCACAGCCACCCGTCAACTATCGCTGCTTGACATCCGTAAGAGCATCCGGGCGACATCTCCACACACTGTTCCACGGCGCGAGGCCGGCACCCGGAGAGGGTGCCGGCCTCGGCTGTGTCCGCGGTGCCGGTGGGTGTCAGCCGCGGCGGACCCGTACGAGCCGGAAGGCGGCGTAGAGGGCGGCGGCGGCCAGGGCCAGGACGATAGAGGTCTCGATGAGCTGCGTCGGCCAGTAGTGCGAGGCCGGGTGGAAATCCGTGTACCGGGCGATGATGTTCATGTCCGCCGGGCAGTCGCCGCCGCTCTGGGCCCGCCCGAAACAGGCGTCATAGGGCAGGCGCTCGCCCGAGGCGGTGAGGTATCCCGTGTCCATCAGTAGGGCGGAGTTCGGCATCAGGTGCACGGGACTTCCGGGGTAGGGCGCGGTGCCGGTCTCCGTGGGGAGGAACGACCACCGCAGGGCGCCCAGGGCCAGCAGGGTCAGGCCGGTGAGGAGACCGGTGACCGCCATGGCGGCGAGGGTACGCCGTACCAGCTGGCCGACGAGGACTCCGAGGGCCACGCCGAGCAGGCAGTATCCGACGAGGACGGGGCCGGTGGCCTCGTACGCTCCGCGGTCGGCCCAGTGGAACTGGTAGGTCATGGACACCCGGACCCAGCCGAGGCGGTAGACGCCGACCAGCGCAGCCGAGCCGAGCACCACCGCCGTCGCGGCCACGAGGACCTTCGCGCCGAGCCAGGCCTTCGGGGTGAACGACTGGGTGAGGGCGACCCGCCAGGTGCCGCTCTCCAGCTCCCGGGCGGTCATCGGGCCGGCCACGAAAGCCCCGACCAGCAGCGGCAGGAACACCAGGCCCTTGCCTGCGAACTCCATGAACAGGCGCAGGGCTCTGTAGGCGTGGTTCGAGTACAGAGCGCCGTCGTGGGGGTCGGAGGCCCAGGCGCGCAGGGCGAGCACCGCGGCGAGGCCGGCCACCACGAGGGCGGGCACGGTCCACAGTGCGAGCCGGTGCTGGCGGACGGTGACCCAGCACGGGCCCTTCAGGGTGAGCGCGCTCATGCCCGCACCTCCGCGGTGGCCGGGGAGCCCTCGGCGTCGAACGGCGGGGCGTCGGGGGAACGCAGATGGGCGAGCAAGAGCTCCTCCAGGGAGGGGTGCATCGTCTGCCAGGTCCCGCTGTCGACGGGGCCCCGCAGCCGCACGAGTGCGGTGAGCTGGCGGCCCGTCGTACGGGACTCGACGACGGTGTGCGCGGCAAGTTCGGCGGAGGCGGTGACGGGGCCGGTGAGCAGCCGGTGGGCCGCACTGACCTCGTCGATGGGGCCGGAGAGGCGGATCCGGCCGCCGTCGGCGAGGAGGAGGTGGTCGCAGGCGCCCTCCAGCTCGGTGAGGATGTGCGAGGACATCACCACCGAGGTGCCGTTCTCGGCGGCGTCGGCCATCAGCGTGCCCATGAGCTGGTGCCGGGCGAGCGGGTCGAGATCGGCCATCGGCTCGTCGAGAAGGAGCACGTCGGGGCGCTTGCCGAGGGCCAGGGCCAGGGCGACGCGGGTGCGCTGGCCGCCGGAGAGCGTACGGACCCTCGCGTGCGGGTCGAGTGCCCCGGCGTCGACGATCCGCTGCGCCGCCTCGGCGTCCCAGCGGCCGGGGTTGAGCTCCTGGCCCATGCGCAGGGTCTCGCCGATGGTGAGCTGCGGGTAGAGGGCCTTGTCCTGGCCCACGTAGGCCAGCGTCTCGCGCGACGCCGCCGTGCGCAGGGTGCCCTCCGTGGGGAGCACGAGCCCGGCCGCGAGCATCAGCAGGGTCGATTTTCCGGCACCGTTGGGGCCGACGAGGGCGCACACCCGGCCTTCGGGCAGCCGGAAGGAGCAGTCGCGCAGCGCCCAGCCTCCCCGGCGTCCGTAGCGCAGGCCGAGGCCTTCCGCCTCTATCACGGTTTGCGTCATGCGTCGCCGTCCCCCTTGAAGTGTCGTTCCAGTACGGATGTGAAGAGCGCGGCCACGTCGTCCCGTTCCAGCCCGGCGTCCCGGGCCCGCTGTGCCCAGTCGGCGAGTTCGTCGCGCAGCGGGGAGTCGGCCGGGGCGCTGCCCAGCGACTTCCGGATGAAGGTGCCCAGGCCCCGCTTCGCCTCGACGAGCCCTTCGCGTTCCAGCTCGCGATAGGCCTTGAGGACGGTGTTCGGGTTGATGGCGGTGGCCTCCACGACCTCGCGTGCGGTCGGCAGTTTGTCGCCAGGCTCCAACAGGCCCAGGCGCAGGGCCTGTTTGGTCTGCTGGACGATCTGCAGGTACGTGGCGATGCCGCTACGCCGGTCGATGCGGTATTCCAGCACGCCAACACCACCCTTTCACTAGGTAAGTAGTGAAAGGGTGGTGCAAGGGTGGGTCGCCTGTCAACTCCTCCCGCTCGGCCCGGCCGCGTCCACCGGTCGGTGGAAGCGGGGTTCAACCCGTCGAGCCTGTCGGCGCGAGCACCACCGCCCGCGAGGTCGGCGACCGGATGGCCGGGCTCCCCGAGGTCGCGGCCGTCGGCGCCCCGACGTGGCTCTGATCGACCTTCGGACGCCGGTCATGGACGGGGGCTCGGCCACCGCCGAGATCGTCGGCGGGCCGAGCGGGACAAAGGGGGCTCGTCCTCACCACGTACGACACGGACGTGGGGATCGAACGGGCCGTGGAGGGCGGCGCGACCGGCTACCTGGTGAAGGGCACCACCCGCGATCAGCTTGTGAGAGCCATCCGCTCGGCGGCGCTCGGCGAGACGGTCCTCGCCCCGCGGGTGGCGCGGCGGCTGGTGGCCAGGATGCGGCAGCCCGCCCCGGTGGTGCTGACGGCCCGTGAGCTGGACGTGCTGAGCGCGGTGGCCGAGAGCCCACTTCAGCGGACCCCGCGCACTGGATGGCGCCCTGGTATCCCGTGCCCCTGACGCTGCGGCGGGGGCACGGGACCAGCTGGTCATGCTGCGCAGGGTTCCCGCAGGTTAGTCGTCATCGTCGTCGGGTTCGGATTCCCTGACGAACCAGAGGTCGAGGGTGTACTCCTCGGCAGCGGGGCACTGTCGCCACGATGCGCCGATCCGCTCCGGGCTCCATTGCTCCTCAGCAGCACGCTGAATGCACGTGTTGTAGTAGGTGGCAGCCGCCTCTCGCCCTGTCCACGCGGCGTGGCCTTCGTAGACACCTGGGCGGGGCAGGGTTATCTCCCCTGCTGGCCCGTACGTGAGCTGGTTGACCACGAGCAGTCCTGTCTCGGACTCCAGCGATAGCGCGACGGTGCCCTCAGCCGCTGTCGGGGGCGGCTGAGGGGCGTCCCAGATCCGGATGGCGACCTGCACCTCGATGTCGGACTGGAGACTGTGCAGGTAGAGGTGGTAGCCGTTGCCGGCAACAACCTGCGCCCTCGACCGCTTCAGTGCCTCGCCGTCACCGAGGTAGGCGTCGGCGTCATAGACCTCCACGATCCCTCGGTCCGGCTGGGCGAGGGTGGCGTACTCGGCAAGGAGCGGCATGCATGGTCTCCGTTGATTCTCAGGGAGTGATCTTCACGTAGAACGCGTCTCCGTTGAGGATGCGGTTCAGGGTGAACATGTCGTTGAGGCGGCGGCCGCCTGTCTCGTTGTCGGTTCCCTCGATGAGTCGGGCGGAGAATCGGTTACCCGGGGCGGCGGCGCCTTCCTTCGTTGAGGCGAAGGGGTACTCGTCGCATTGGAGCTTCGTCCCGCTGTAGTCGCCCCAGACATCGTTGCATGTGGCGATCGCGTTCTCGCGATTCCGCTCCGGGCACGGTCTTGCCGGCCCAGGAGGGGAAGGTTCGCTCGGGGAGCTGCTGGGCGTCGAGGATGTGCCGGGCGCTCTGGTCGACGGCAGGGTCTTTCAGGCTCATCACGAGTTCGACGCGTGCTTCGGCGAAGACGGTGCCCTTGTGTTTGCCCGCGGTCGGCCCGGCGTAGTCGAAGCGGACGCTGGAGTAGGCCATGACGGGATCCGTCCAGGGCACTGCGGTGGGTGAGGACACCCGCATGTCCAGGGTGATCATCCCGGTGACGACCTGGGTGTTGGCGGGATCGAGTTTCCCGGTGTCGGGCGAGGTGTAGTTGAGTTGCCAGAAGGGTTTTGCGGTCCACTGCGCGATGGTCTCGCTGCGGGTGGTGACGGCCGGTTTGGTAACCGCTGTACCGCTGTGCCCCAAGGCCGTTCTTGGCCTTGCGCGGGGCGCGGGCCTCCTCGGCGACGTCGGCGGCCAGCTGCAGCCAGTGCTCGCGGCGGGCGGTGACGACACTCCGGCGAGTCGGCGGGCGATGGTGGACGGCGCGGTCAGCTTCCCGGCGGGCTGGCCGGGCCGCGGGGGCCGGGCGGGCTGGAGCCAGCACCACTCCACGAAGAGGACCAGGGTGCCGGAGCGGACTGCGAGCGGGGGCAGGGCGGTCTCGGCGCAGAAGCGTTCCCACACGCGCCAGTCGTTGGCGTACCCGTCGCGGGTCTTGGCCAGCCGGTTGGCCTCGACGTGCTTGGTGGCATCGCGGTCGATGTCGGCCAGGCGGACCTCGGTTCCCGCGTACGCGCCTATGTAACGGACCACTGTCCTGCTGGCTCAGGTGTTGGCCGACCGTGAGCGGTTGCTGGGCCCCGAACAGCCACACACCCTCACCACCCGGGCCAACCTCGCCATGTTGGATGCAATCGCCGACGGGGGTGGCCCGGCTGCGGGCGGGCAATAGGCCTTGCTGCAGATATCCGCCCTGTTATCTGCAGCACGGTGAGCTCCGACCAAGGAGAGCGTTGCCGGGGCCCGACATGAAGACCGCCCGATACCTGCGGGAGGCGGAAGGGACAGGGCCACGCACTCGGGGTGCCGTCATGGGGGACTTGAAGACGGGCTACCTGCCCGGCCTCGCTGCCCCCGGCACGAACGGTCTCTAGGCAGCCAACAGCCGAGGCAGCAGTTGACATACTGGGGCACCAGAACTGGATGACGGCCATGTGATCGACGGGCCGGGGGCCGCTCCGGACTCGGCGACTCGGCCTGTACGACGGTGTCACCCGGCTTGGATGCCCACCCTCGGCCGGTAACGCTGCTCCTCCGGGGCGGCGCCGGACAGGGCCGTGCCGAGGGCTGGCGGGCGGCGATGACTAGGCCGTGTTTTAGATCGGGGTTCCGTCCCCACGCCCCACACCGTGATGATCACGGTGTGGGGCGTGGGGATCTTTCTGATGAGCAGTGGTCGGTGCTGGAGTCGTTGCTGCCTGCGGCAGGTGTGAGCCGCAGGTCCGGGAACCGGCGGCGGTTGATCAATGGAGTTCGGTGGCGGGTGCGGACGGGTGTTCCGTGGCGTGATCTGCCGCGCGAGTACGGTCCCTGGCAGACCGTGTACGGGCTCTTTCGTCGCTGGCAGCGCGAGGGCGTCTGGGCCCGGCTCCTGACCTTGTTGCAGGCGAGGGCTGATGCGGCCGGGCTGATCACGTGGGAGGTGAACGTCGACTCCACGGTCTGCCGGGCCCATCAGCATGCTGCTGGTGCCCGCCGGGACGGGGCTGGGCAGAAGGAGCCCCCGGGAGGGGTCGGGACCGAGCCGGAGGATCACGGGCTGGGCCGGTCGCGGGGCGGGTTCTCCACAAAGATTCACCTGGCGTGCGAGCAGGGTCAGAAGCCGCTGTCGTTGCTGGTCACGGCAGGTCAGCGGGGTGACAGCCCGCAGTTCGAGCCGGTCCTCGAAGCGATCGGGGTGCCCAGGGTCGGCGGTGGTCGTCCGAGGCGCAAGCCGCTGCGGGTGCGTGGTGACAAGGCGTACTCTTCGCGTGCCAACCGTGCTTACCTGCGCAGACGCGGGATCCGCTGCACCATCGCCGAGCCGGCCGACCAGGTCCGCAACCGCAAGCGCCGTGGCCGCGCCGGTGGCCGACCGCCGGCTTTCGACCGGGAGGACCACAAGGCCCGCCACGCAGTTGAGTGCGGGATCAGCCGCCTCAAGCAGCACCGGGCGGTCGCGACCCGGTATGACAAGCTCGCCTGCCGCTTTGAGGCGACCGTGCAGATAGCGGCGATCCACTCGTGGCTGTGAACCAGCGGTCGCCCGCACAGCCGTGCCATCCTGATCACGGCATTGGGCAGCACACGCATGGGGAGGGTTCAGTGGCCGCCAGGTACTACTGCGCCGACAGCGAGAACGGCGACCACGTCGACGACCCGTCCGAGGACGCCCTGTTCATGCTGATCGGCGACCTGAACGACTCCGACAACACCTTCATCGTCATCCAGCCCGACCAAGACGACCCCGCCTGGTTTGCCTCCGTCGCAGTCCTGGACGAGGGCGGATACGAGGTCGTACGCCGCGACACCACCCGCCGCGAACACGACGTCACCGTCGAGACCAGCACCGACCGCATCGCGGGCGACCTCACCAAGTGGCTGGCCGCCCGCGCTTCCTAAAACACGGCCTAGTACTCCAGCCGTAGTTCGTGATCTCGATCGTGAGGGGCGCCGAGGAGGCAGCTGGCAGCGTCGATCATCTGGACGAGACCGACCACGCCGTCGCGGGCGTCCGTTCCTTCTCCGCCTACCCGAGTCCACCGAGACGGAGGGCGTTCCTTATCTCGCTGAGCTTCGCGGTCGTCGCCGGGGTCCACTCCTTCGCCTGCTCACCGAGACGGAGGGCGTTCTCAATCTCGCTGAGTTTCGCGGAGGACAGAACGCCCGCTCGCTCGATCAGGTCGTCCCGGGACACGGTGGTCAGCCACGTGCAAGGGGTAAAGCCCGGACGCGGCAACGCGAACCGCAGCACGCCTTCAAAGGGCAGTCCTTCCACGGCGCCTACTGCCACTTCGACGCCCAGACCGGTGATGTCGACACCCGCCCGAGCGACGACCTGCATCACCCGGATCCCGGACGCGTCGTCTCCCGACAGCAGCACGACTGGCCGCCGCTCGTCGAACTCCACCCACCAGACTTCGCCACGTTGCACATGTCCTCCTGACACAGGAACGGCGGGCGGACGCTGCGCGACCCCGACGCGCTGTGGAGACGGGTGCGGCCACCCGTTGATCATCGGTGTGTGAAGACAAACGATCACGCGGTGGCCGCAGGTCACAGCGTAGACCCTGCCCGCTGGCAGGAGGCGTTCGAGGGCCTGATGAGCCGGATAGCGGGACGGTTCACACGGGTCGAACCCCGGTTCCGAGTCAGGAAGTTGGTGCTCGGACTGCTGTCGGACCTGCCGCGCAAGAACTGCTGGACCATCGCCGAATGGGCCGGGGAGAGGACCCCGGACGGCATGCAGCACCTGCTCGGGCGGGCCAAGTGGGACGCCGACCGGGTCCGCGACGATGTGTGTGACTACGTGGTGGACCACCTGCACGACGACCAGGCGGTACTGGTGGTCGACGAGACCGGGGACGTGAAGAAAGGCACCGACACGGTCGGCGTCCAGCGCCAGTACACCGGTACCGCGGGCAGGATCGAAAATGCCCAGGTCGCCGTCTACCTGGTCTACGCCGGTCGGCGCGGGCACGCGGCAGTGGACCGGGAACTGTACGTCCCGCGTTCATGGACCTCCGACCCTGACCGCTGCCGGGATGCCGGACTCGACCAGGACACCGCCTTCGCCACCAAGCCGGAACTGGCCACTCGTATGGTTGCCCGGTTCCTGGACGCCGGCCACCAGGCCGCATGGGTCGCCGGCGACGAGGTCTACGGCGGCAACCCCAAGCTGCGAACCGCACTGGAGGAACGCGGCACCGGCTACCTCCTCGCGGTGGCCTGCTCGCACGAAGTCACCACCGGGGCGGGGAGGTTTGGACACCCTGACCGAGAAGGTGCCCAAGCGGGCCTGGCAGAAGCTCTCCGCAGGGGCCGGGGCCAAGGGCCACCGTCTCTACGACTGGGCAGTCATCGACCTCGCCGACCCCCGACCCGGGAGTCGTCAGCTGCTGATCCGCCGTAACCGCAGCACCGGCGAACTCGCCTACTACCGCTGCTACTCGCCCGCACCCGTGCCGCTGACCGTGCTGGTCAGAGTCGCTGGATCAAGATGGCGGGTGGAGGAGTTCTTCCAGTCGGGCAAGGGCCTGGCCGCACTCGACGAGCACCAGGTCCGCCGCTATGCCTCCTGGTCCCGCTGGGTCACCCTCGCCATGCTCGCGCACGCCTTCCTCGCCGTCGTACGCGCAGACGAGCACACCCGCCCCACACCCGATGCCCTCATTCCGCTCACCTGCAACGAGATCCAGCGCCTGTTCATCACACTCGTTGTCCGACCCGTCCACGATGCCGCCCACCGGCTCGGTTGGTCCGACTGGCGGCGCCGCCACCAGGCCCGATCCCAGGCCAGCCACTACCGTCGACAAGCCACTCAGGCATGAAGATCACGATCTACGGCTGGAGTACTAGGCCTCAGGGTCGGCGGAAGTGCGTTTGTAGTGACATGTGTAGGGATAGGGGTCCCCGCCGTCCGCGTAGACAGTCCCGTCCATCCACAGCTTTCCGTGCTCCAGATAGAACGACAGAAACTGGTGGTCGTTGTGATTCTTGAAACTAAGCACCAGATAAGGCGTCAGGCCGGGGTCGTTGTTGACCCCATGCCATTTCCCGTCGCTTGAACGGCGTGTCACCTGCGAGTCCGGCCCGGGGCCGTCCCACTGGACCGGAAAGTCCTTGCTGGAGAAGGTGTAGTCGTCGCGTAGCCGGACGATCGGCGATCCGCATTCCCCCTCCCCGTCCCACCGGCCGACCAATTCGGCATGAGTGACGGCCTTCGGAGTGGGGGCGGGTTTGGCTGTCCCGCAAGCGGACGGGGCGAATGCCATCACGGTGGCAGTCGCAAGGCTTGCGCCGATGCGAAATATGTCGAATTGCACGCTGTCTGCTTCCAACCGTTGGATGACGCCCAGTATGCCGGTCGGTGATCCGAAAGAGACGGCCTAGCAGGCGCTGGACGAGATCCAGCCTTCGTCGTCACGGTGGTGGTCCAGCCCCACGGATTCGAACTCGTCCTCACCCAGGCCCCTTCGCGCGCCCAGCCGCCCCAGCGACTGGGAGATCGGGCTGACCGTTCGGGAGAACCGCTTCTTCGTTGGCACATCCAGCGGCCCCAGCACCAGTGCCCCGTCAGCCCAGACGGCGGCTCGTTGCTCGCCGACGCCACCAAAGTACTCAGCCTCCACATAGGCAACCGGCCCTGAGACCGACCACTGAGCGAGCAGTCTCTCGAAGCCACCTGGCAGCCGCCCAAAACCCAGATCCCCTGCGGCGCTGCCGTCCGCGACGCCGTCGAAGACCTCATCCGTCATCGGCATCAGCGACAGGCCCTGCCGAAGGGGCGCCACTCGGGCTCCCGGAACGTCCCGTGCCGCGGCACTCAGCAGCTCCTCCCCTGCGATTACCGCCTGCAGTACGTATCCCACCCCAGGCCCCTCCCCAACCGATTGGAGCCCTCATCTTGCCTGACGCGTCGGGCACGAACCCGAGCGCCTCTCACTACAGAACCCACAACCCACCAGCGAGTTCCTGCCACGGCTACCACCAGATTCTGCGAACCCGCTGGTTTCGGTGTTCAAGCGCCTGTGCGCGCCCTCGGGATGCGCGACCAAGCGCCAACTCAGGGCAATGGGGCTGCGCCCCGGCGGCCAGGAGCCGGTTGCCGAAGTCGAGACCCGCGGCCCGAAGAACGGGCTGCTGTACGAGATCGCGAAAGCCCGGCCGGTGCGGCCGATGAACCCTCGCCAAGGAGTACGCGCTCGACAAGGCGATGGCTGCTCGGCAGACATGTGGCACCTGCCGCCGGCGCTACTTCTTCGTGCTCCCGACCTCCCTGAAGAGCTGCCTGGAGTGCCACGACGGCACGCCCGCAGACCCCGCCAGCTACATCGCTCCCCCGGGCCCGGCCGTACACCGGCTGGCTGCCTGAACGCACCTCGCCCCGGCCGGATCGGCCGGGGCGAGATCAGGGGCACCGCAGCATCGGCAAGAGGCCGGCGCCCCGTTCCTTCACCCATTCGAGATCAGGAGAACCCCCAGCATGACGCATCGCCCCGCCGTCTTCGCCGCCCTGCTCGGACTGACCCGCGCCGGAAGCGCGATCGGCGACTTCTGGGTCCAGAACGACTGCTGCGCCCGCGTGAAGGGTGCCTCCGACAACCACCCGGTCACTTACCAGGACCCCTTCACCGAGAAGGAGACCACCCACGGCACCGCCGACGGCCGCAAGGCGTGCCTGCACCACTGCCTGACCTATGTGGCCACGCAGGCGATCGTCGCCGGGCTCGGCGCCCGCGCGCTCGGCATCCGGGTCCACCCCGCTGCGGCCGCGGCCGCGCTCGCGGTTTCCTTCGGCACCCACTACGCCGCGGACCGCCGCGTCCCCGGCGAGGGCCTGCTGGAGAAGCTCGCCGACAAGACCGGCAAGGGCGGCTTCTACCGCCTGGCCGACTTCGGCCTCAACGGGGCCTTCCACCTCGACGGCGCGTGGCATCACGGCTGCGAGACCGTTGCCGCGCTCATCGCCACCACCCGGGCGACCACCCGGTGACCAGCCGCTCCCGCACACGCCTCAACTGGTCCGCCGTCGATGTCCAAGGAGCCCGCGCATGACCTCGCTGACCTACCCTCACCTTCCCGACAGCTGCCTCGTCGTCCTTATTGGAGCCAGTGGCGCAGGCAAGTCGACGCTCGCGCGGTCTCCGCTAAGCCGCCTGGTCATCCCCTTGGTGGCCGTTCACGCTCTGCCTGGTGAAGAACTCCGCACGGTTCGGACAACCGATCTCGACCTTGCCCGCGGCACCCTCGAAGTCCGCCGCGGCTTGCTGCGGCACACCCTCTACCTGGAGGAATTCAGCCACCGACTCGCCAGCGAGTGGCTCGCCTACCGCTACCACCGCTGGCCAGCATCGACGAACCCCTATCTTCTCGTCAGTCAGAAGACGGCCCTCGACCCGGATCATCCGGTGGTCAGCAGAACATTGCTTCGCAGGACCCTCCCCAAGAACGTCACGCTCGTCGGCCTGCGGCAGGACCGCATGCTCAACGAGGCGTTTGCCACCGGTGATCCCCTCAAGCTGATGCGGCTTTTCGGGATCACCGCGCAGACCGCCATGCGCTATGTCGGCGCCGCCTGCCCGGAGGGCACCGCGAAACTGCCCAGGTAGCGGGCCCGCTCCGAGCCCGATGCCGCAGCTGAAAGCCCGTGGCGTTGTAGCAGTGGGTCCGGCATCATCCCCATGTGATTGTGATGCAACCCGTTCTGGAGATCTTCGCTGCCGACGACTTCGCGCTCTGGCCTGTTGGCGAGCGCGAGTCATATGGCTACCTCGTGCTGAACGGGGAGCTGACTCTGGCGCAGGTCGGCACGGCGGTTATGCGGATCGCCGACTGCAACGACTTCGAGCCGGAGGAGGAGCACGGGCCGTGCCCGACCGACCCGCTCGGCACATTCCTGCACGGGCTGCTCACCATGCCCGACCTGTTCGCCGCCGGCGGGTTCCGGGTGACCGACAACACCACCGACACCGTCTTCGTCGAGCCGGGTTGCTGCAGCGGCTTGGAAACCTGGCGGGACTGGCTGGAGGCGCTCGATGGCACCGGCTGCTCCTACTTCGGCCACGATCCCTCCTCGGTGGCCGAACGCGTCGGCGACACCGTCCGGCTGACTCTCGACGCCCACGCAAAGGACGGCAGTCCGGTGATCGAGCTGCCAGTAGACGAGGTACGCGCGCTCGTGGCCGGTGCCCAGCAGGACTTGCAGGACTTCCTTAGCCTCGCCGGAACCTGGGCCGAACAACACCTGCCGACACACGCCGCCGCCGTCATCGCCGCTCTGGCACGGGCACTGGACCTGAGGCCTGCACAATGACCAGCTTCCTGACCCATCGAACGCGCGTGCACGACGCCCGCCTCTCCCTTCGCCGTCGGCACAGCGCGCTGCGGACCTGTATCACTCTCTTTGCGCCGTACGGCTTCCGGGCGACGTACCACCACCTCACGCTCAGCGCCGCGATCCCCCGGCAGCTGGAGGCGGACCCGGACGCCCTGGTGCGGGCGGTGGAGGAACTGCATGAGGCGCGGGTGCTGTGGCTCGCGCGGGCGGAGGAGTACGCCGCGCAACGCCGGGCAGAGAAGCGGACCGGGCGGCGGGCTGTAGTGAACCCGCGACCGTGGTGGCTGCGGAGCTGGTGGGAGGGCCCGAACCGCGCCTGGTACGAAGACCCGTTTCGCCATCCGTCGCTGCGGCTGCCCGAGTACGTCCGACGACAGAACGTGATTCTGGACGGCGCCGATCTCCCCGGCTGCCCCGCCTGCGGGGACGAGAGACCGCTGGGGTTGAACTCGACCGGGCACGGCTGGGTGGAGTTGTGCCGTGGATGCGCATGGGTGCTGGCGCCATGTCCGTGCGGGCAGCGGCACCGGTTCGTCCCGGAGACCCCGTTCAACTGGAAAGGGATCTGGCAGCGGGCGCACATGAGCGATGACGGCATGCCGAACCCACATTGGCCTGCGGGCTAGCCGGTTGGATGCGGCGCGGGGGGCTTGAGTGTGGCTGATTAGCGGGGTGGCGCGCGCTCTTCAGATCGTTGCCCGCCGCGCAGGTGATCGTTGCCCGGCGCTCCTCGTAGCGAAGAGATATCGCGGACGCTACCGAGAGGGCGCCGGCCGGTCACCACACGTCGACGGACCAGACGTCGCCCCTCTGATGTCCGTCTGGATCTGGGTCGCCTGACCCGTACGGGTCAGGGTCAGCGACGACGTGGATGCGGGCGGCGGACGCGGATACGCGGTAGCAGTCCATGTCACTCGACGTGTTGTGCTTGTCGAGTTCGATCGTGTGGCCCAGGGCCAGGATGGCGGCCTGCAGTTCCTTGAAGGGGACTCTGGGTGCGAATTCCCCGTACTCCCGCGAGAGCGGGGACGGCACGGTGTTCGGGGACTGGTCGTACAGCAGTCGTTGGATCTTCACGCCGAAGCCGAAGCACGACATCTGCCCTTGCCGTCCTGGCTGGTCCGGCGAGAAGTTGATTTCCACGAGCCCGTAGTCCCGCCGCAGTAGGCCACCGCCGGGAACATCGAGGCATGTCGCCCCCAGGGCGGCCTCCCAGGCTTCCGGGTCGGCATCGAGGCCAACTCCCAGGACCTCACCGCAAACGGCGACGTGAGCGTAGAAGTCCAAAGCGGACACCCGCCAGCTCCCTCAACTATCCGGACAGGACACCACTTGCTGATCTCCGCACAGGACAGGCGGATCAGTGCCCAGTATTCGGTGATCGTACAGAGCGGCCAGTCATGGCAGTCGCCAGGTGAGTTCGTCGCCATTGTCGAAGTCGGAAGTCCCAGGCGGGATGTGTCTTTCAGATCAGCCGTGGTCTTCCCATTCCTCCTGGCAGAACCGGGCTTCGCTCACCATGTCCCGTCAGCTAAGCCGGAACCCGCGCGTGGGACCGCCGCAGCCATCAGCTGGCGCGCAGGTTCCGGCTTACCAACGTTCAGGATTCCGGGAACCCGCGCGCTTCCGACGCCGACCACTTCAAGCAGATCAACGACCGCTTCGGGCACTCGGCCGGAGACGCCGTCCTCGCCGCGTTCGGTGACCGGCTCACCATCTGGGCGGGCCCTCGCGCCGCCGTCGGCCGCCTCGGGGGCGACGAGTTCGCCGTCGTCCTGAGGCTGCCCGCCGACCGGCGCGAGTGGCGCCTGGAGCAGCTGGTCCGGCTGCTGCGCAAGCCGGTGGTCCTGGACGACGGCCGCACGATCGATGTCGCCGCCTCGGTCGGCGCCGCGACTCTGGACGCGATTGGCGTCCCTGACCTGTCCAAGCTCCAGCGGGCGGCCGATGCTGCCCTGTACGACGGCAAGCACACCGGCCGCGCGGTCCAGGCCACCGCCGCGCACACCACGGTGCCGTCCAGCAACGGCCGCCGGGTGGGCTGGCCGGGCACGGCAGCGTGGGGGCGGGCAGCATGACCACCGCCGCCCTCCCCGAAGGCGACTGGATCCGGGGCATCACCGTCCAGCAGCTGACCACCGGCGCCGTGATCGGCGTCGCCCGCCTGGTCGACTGCCACCAGGACCCCGAAGGGTCCCCGCCCTGCACACCGTGGGCGCAGGGGGCCAGCGCCTGGCATCTGCTGCTCACCGACGGCCAGGCTCTCGCCTTGCCGATCCCCGCACGCGGACAGCTCGGGCCCTGGCGGCCCACCGAGGACCTGGTCGAGCAGGTGCTCCTGCAGCTGCCCGACTTGCGGTCGTGACCCGTATGCGAGGCAAGAAGCCGTCGTGGGAGCCGGGCCTGATCCGGCCCCCGGCGGCCTTCTCGACTGGCGTGACAGCCAGCACTTCGACCGCTGGCAGGACCGCCCCTGCGCGCTCTGCGAGCACCACGCCGAGCGGCTGCTCCGGGCCCTGCGCGCCCCCCGCACCCGCTCCCCTCGTTCCGCCCAGAACCTGCACTCCGGCCCCCGACCCGATGCCCTGCCGGGGCAGCGGCAAAAGGCCCTGCCCACGGCGTAGCGAGTGATGGATCTCCGTGCTGCCTCGGTCCCGCACCTGCGGGGCCGAGGCGGACGCGGGGACCTCTCACACCCATGCCCGACCAAAGCGGAGGATCGCCATGCATGCCGCCCTGCCTATCGACCTGCTCATCGGCCCCCACAGGGCCGCGCAGTTCATCACGGACTGCGTCACCGAACTCATCACCGAGGACTGCATTCCCGAGCCGGCCGCGTACGACGCGGTATGCCGCTCGGTCCTCGAGAGCGACCCGTTCGTCCTGGCCGAGACAGGCCAGGTCTGGGCCCTGCGCCCCAGCACCCACGACGACAACGGCTCGGACGGTCCACGAGACCACGAGGAGCGGCCCGGCATGCTCTACGTCGTCCGCCGGCTGCGCGGCGACCACGGCCGCCTGACCATCGAGGACGAGTGGGGCGAGCGGTCCATCATCGCCGTCACCCAGCTCGCCGACTACGGGCTCGACCAGTGGATGTGGGCACGACCCTGATCGGCCCGCACTTCCCGCGCCCGACTCCCCCACCACTCACTGGCCCCGCCCGACCGAGAGGCGAACATGACCGACACTGAGATGTCCGAGATCATCCGATACACCGCCGACGTGGTGGCCCTGACCCGCAGCGGCGACGTCCTGCTGATTGAGCGCGGCTGGCCGCCCTTCGAAGGGGCATGGGCTCTTCCGGGCGGTCATGTTGACGTTGGGGAAGCGCCCCACGTGGCTGCTGCCCGCGAGCTGGCCGAAGAGACCGGTGTCCACGTGGCCGTCGGCGAGCTTCACCAGATCGGCGTCTGGGACCAGCCCCACCGCGACCCGCGTGGCCGGTACGCCACCTTCGCGTACATGGTCATCGTCCCTGACGGCACCCCGATCACCGCCGGAGACGACGCCCGCACCGCCCGATGGTGGCCCCTGGACAACCTGCCCGAACAGTTGGCGTTCGACCACGCCGACATCCTCGCCGCAGCCGTAACCCCCACCCCCTGAACCACCACCAGGCGCCGGAGCGCCGCGCCCGACCATCCCGGCCGGGCGCGGCGCTCCCCCATTCCCGCTCTCTCGCCAGTGACCCGGAGGTCCTCGTGCATCCCATTCGCTTGATCTCGTTCGGCTACCTGCACCTGCCCACCGGCCCGGACGGCTCCCCCGTACCGCCCGCCGCCGACCGCATCGAGGACGTCCGCGACCGGCTCCACGCCCCGGCCGCCGCCCGCGACATCCTCGACCTCGACGGCCTCAACCCCCGCGTCGCCGCAGCTGGTTGACCTTGGCATGCCGATCTTCACCGACCACGCACCACCGCCCCAGCCAGGACCGGGAGAGCCCGGATACCGGCCCTGATCCTGTCAAGGAGCGAGTTCGGCTTGGCGAAGGCCGCAGAACACCGCCGGGGTCGTCCATCCGCGCAGCGTGGCGTGAATCGTCGAGCGGAATGCGGCCTCGGCCGTGGTGGCGTCGAGGGCCCCGGCCAGTTCGAGAGTCACGAGCCCGTGCAAGGTTCCCCAGATCGACAGGGCAATCGACGTTGCGTCGCCGGCGAGGACGGACGCCGTCAAGGCGCGATCGATCGCCGCGAGGAGGGGACGGATCGGGTCACTGGCACCGACCTCCCCCGACGGGTCGAAGGACTGCACACCACCGAACAGCACCGTGTACAGGTGGCTGTGCCCGCACCCCCAACGACGGTAGGCGACGGCCAGCGCGTGGAGGTCGGCGAGAGGATCCGCGGAGGTCTGCACCGCCGACACGTGCTGGAACAGGCCAGCGACGGCTCTGTCACGCACCGCACCGATCAGCCCGTCCTTACCACCGAACAAGGAGTACACCGCCGCCGTCGACGCCTCGGCAGCAGTGGCCACGGCGCGGACCGTGACCGACTCCCGCGGACGGGTGGCGAGCATCTCGGTCGCGCACACCACAAGCCGCTCTTTGACGGCCTCGTCGTTTGTTCTCGGTCTACCCACGACCAGCAGCCTACCCCCTCTGATAACGTCGTTTTGAAACAGCGTTCTGAAACTATCGGAGGTTCGCCGTGCCCACGTCCGCCATACGTCTCGCCCGCTTCACCGGACGCTTACTGCTGGCCCTTGCCGCCGTCGCGACGCTGGTCGTCGTCTTTCTCGCACTGATCGCCCTCACGGACGGGGCAGGCTCGGGGCTCGCCGCATGGTTGACGACCCTTGGAGCCGGGGCCGTCCTCGCGATGTGGCGGGGTCGGCGCCGCACTTGGCCGGCGCGGCTCGTGCCGTTCCTGCCGGTGGTTGTCGCGGCAGCATTGACGGCGGCGGTCTGCATCCCGACCGTGCCGACGGCCCGGCGGTACCCGCCCGCCCTGCCGTTCGTGGCCACGCAGCACTGGAGCCTGGCCACAGGCAGCCGGGTAGCGGTGCATCACTACCCGCCCGCGAACTCCGGCGCCCGGCATCCCATCCCGTTCGTGTACCTAAACGGCGGACCGGTCCGTGGCATCTCGGTGCTCGACCACCGGTTCCTGCAACTCCTGGCACGCCAGGGCTACGACGTCTACGCCTACGAACAGGCCGGTGGCGGACGAAGCGACCTGCTCCCCATGGACCAGTACACGATCTCCAGGTCAGTCCGCGACCTCGCCGCCTTCGTCGACCGCCTGAACATGGGCAAGGTCGACATCCTCGGATTCTCCTCAGGCGGGGTCGTGCTCACCCGAGCCCTGGCCGACCCGAGCATCGCCGCACGCTTGCACCGGGCGATCATCGCCGAGCCCGGCCCCATGGACGGCCCCACCGCGCACATCACCGGGCACAAGGGCCGAAAATCCGCACGGGGCCTCGCCCCAGCCATGACCGGACCGCGATCGACGCACGTCCCCCGGTACGCCGTGGCATTCGGCCTCATGCGGCTGGGACTCCTCACCCCCGACACCGGACTGATCGGACAGGCCGAAGGCGACAACGCCTTCACCGCCGCAGACCTCGGCAGCGACACCGCATCCGCCTACTGTGCGCGCGACGCACACCGCATCCCCGCCGAGGACACCGCACAGAACTTCTCCTTCAGCCCCGCCGCCAGCCTCCGCATCCAGCAGACGGTCAAGGACTCACCCGCCATCGCACCGCAACTGAGGCAGTCCCGGACCCCCGCGATGCTGATGATCGCCGAGTGCTCCTCCCAGGTCCGTCAATGGGCGACCGCCATCCTTGCCAATGACCCCGCCATCCAGCGCACGCAGTACATGCCCGGAGTCGGACATCACATGTGGAACAGCCTGGACGACAACGACGACCGAGCCGCCTCCGTCATCACTGCGTTTCTTCAGGACAAACCAGCACCCCTGCCGAACTACCCGACCCGCGACGAGGTCCCTACCTTTCTGCGCGACCACAAATGAAGACGTTGCAGTCCGTCACCGGCAACGCCAGGCGAACCCTAGAAACCGCCCGGCCCTGCGCCAGTTACAGCCAAGGGCGATCTCTTACAGTAACGGGTCAAGTTGACCTTGGTCATCCAGCGGCGAATGCGGCCAGCAGGGTGTCCGCCCGGACTTCCAGTTCGGGCGTCAAGGCTCCCTTCACGGCCACCATGAGCTCATCGCCGCCGACAGCGCGGACAAGCCGAACCTCGACCTGTCGATGCTCACCGACCAATGGATACGAGTACCAGCCGTCGGGCCGATCGTCGTCGGTTGCCTCGACCGCCAGCAGTGGTCGGCGACACGAGGGATGTCAGTAGGGATTGACGTCATCGGTGTCGATGGCGCGGAGGCTGTACTGGACGTCGTCGGCCAGGACGGTGTTGCCGTCGGCGGTGACGGTGATAAGGCCGGCGTTCTCTCTGTCCGGTGCGGCACGGGCAGCCGCTCATAGGATCGGCAAATGATCAGACGACCACCGCCGCCTCCCCCCTCCGTGTCCTTCGACGTGCCCGACGGACACGGCGTCATCGAAGTGACAGGCGACGAGGGTGGCAGCCTGCTCCTGCTGGCCGGCGATCCGGTGTTTCTGGAAGCCAACGACGGTTGCGGCAGCGTGGGCTGGCTGGCAGCCCGCGCGGGCACGGACGGCCCCGGGCTCTCCGAGGTCAAGTACCTCACCGAGTGGCTCAGCGCCCCCGGCCTCGTGCCCGATCCGCGCACCGGCCAGGCCGAGCCACCGGATCCGGAATGCCTGCGCCCGCTGCTGTCGCTGCTCGCCTCCGGACGGTACGTGATGACGGCCGCGGTCGCTCCGCACCACCTGCGGGTGGTCCATCCGCGCGCCCTCCAGGTCCACGGCTGGTACGCCGACGAGGAGCTCGCGCTGGTGACCACCGACGCGTGGCCGCCCCACGACCACAGGGCGGTGCGCCGCTACCGCGACCGCATCCGCGCCGGGGGCGACCTGCCGGCGCTGGTCGTGCTGTTCCCTACCGCCGAAAGCTGGGTGGGTTACCTCCTCGACGGGCACCACAAGCTCGCCGCGTACGAGCAGGCGGGGGTCCCTCCGATGGTCATCAGGCTGACCCCCCAAGTGCCCCGCCCCTTCCGGCGCGACGACCTCGACCGGGCCCGGGCGGCATTCTCCGACAGGGCGCCCAGGGATCAGGACGCCGCGCTGGGCAGGGTCTTCGCTTACATGCGGGCGGAATCCGTCTGAGTCGGCAGCGCCCCTGTCCTCACATTGTCCGAGCTACCGACATTTCCAATGTCGCCCACCACTGACGTTCTCGGGCTCTGGCACGGGAAGCGTGAAGCGGTGACTGACGGTGTCGTGCGGTGGTCGGCGCCGACCGGCCGGCGGTCGACGACCTGGCGGTGGCAGGGGCGCTCGAAGAGTTCGTCGGAGCCGGGCATCAGATCGGCGGGGTTGATGTCGAGGCACTGGGCGAGTTCGGGCAGGACGCGGACGGGGAGGTCGGGGAGTTCTTCGAGATCGATCTGTTCCCCTGGTCGACGCCGCGGCTGGAGAACGCCGCTGCGGCTGTGGGCCACCCGGAACTGCCGTGGGCTCGCCACACGCTCCGGTACTCCTGCTCCGCCAGGGCCGCTTCAGGGAATCCGTGGCCCAGTTCCGTCACGTCGACGGCTACACGGGCTGCTCCCGCCCGGGCATTGCGCCCCGGCGCACCACACAGACGTCGGCTGAGCAACGAGCGCTGACAGAACCGCCCCGACCACAGCCGCCGCTTCATCAACCACACCCTCAAGTTGCACACCGGCACCTGAGCGAACCACGGCTCGCCACCAAGCGGCCCAACCTCGCTGTCCGCGGGAAACGTCCCGGTACATTCCCGAGGGAGCCGTATCCATCAGGGACGCCCGGCCATGTATGACCTCGGCTGCGTGGGCCTACGCCGCGGAGGGCCACAATGAGGCTGCCGAACATGGGCGACGAGCAACAGGCTCCGCCGACACCCGACGAAATCCAAGCCAAGCTCGGAAAGCGCCTGGACGACGTCGCCAAGATCCTGGCCGGTGCGCTGATCACCGTTGCCGGGATCATGACAACTCTCGGGCTGTCCAGCGACATCGTGTTCGTCGCCCTCAACAACGAGTCATGGCCGATCTACGTGGCCTCGCTCTGCGCCATCCTCGCCATCGTCTGCAGCATCGTCGCCCTGCTCGTCCACCCCACTCGGCGGGGCAATCTGTGGGAGACCGGCGTTCTCGTCCTCGGAGTCATCTTCTACATGGTGGCTCTCAGCGTGGCAGTGATCGGCGCGGCCAAGGCCGCCGGCGGGAACGGACGGCCCACCATCACCAACGTCAAGATCGAAGGCCCACGGTCCCATCTGCGACTAAGTTTCGACGTTCATGCCGACGGCGTGGAGACGTGGGCCACTCTCCAGGTGTTCGTGACCGCCGTGCGGGCTGACCTGAGTACGCCCGTCCGAGACTCGGTCGACGACTACTCAAGTGAGCTCAGACCTGACGACGAAGGCGCGGTCGAGCAACGCGTCAGCATGCCGATGGCACTGCCACCACAGGCGGGGGGCATCAGCGTCGTCGCCCTCAACGCGGGCGACGGAACCGATCAAGCGTGTGAATCACGCAGCCAGCGTGGGCCCACCTGCACCAGGATCCGGATCCCGTAAGGCGGGAACCCGAGGGGTTCCTCACCCAGGCCGTGGAGCTCTCCTGCCGGGACACCGGCCGACTGCATGCACGTGCGCCACCGATCCGCCGCGGCACTGGGCCGTCTTCCGCGACCCGCCGACCAGACCGGACGCTCTCCGTCGCCACCACGTCGGCAACGACCCACACGGCCCCCGCCGCCTGCTTCCACGGCCGACCGCCGTCCTGGTGGTCAGTCATCTGACGCGGCCCAGCAGCGGGGCCGCCCATGCCGGGAAGGCGGCGGCCTGCGGCGGCGGCGGGGCCGGGGACCGTGCGATGCCCCGGGCTGCGTGGGGCGTCAGGACCGTGTACTGAGGTTTTCAGGGTGGGGTCGGTGGGGTGTGGGTCAGGCGGGTGGCGGTGAGGCAGCCGTCGATAAGGTGGGGCCGGAGTTGGATCCTGCGTAACTCGCGGCGGAGTTTGCGGTCAAGGTCGTCGGTGTTCCGAAGGCGGTGTTGGCCATCGCTCTGCGCACGAGCGACCAGACAGCCTCGACGGGATTCAGATCGGGCGCATACGGCGGAAGCCGGACGGTGGTGAGCCAGTCGTGCTCGGCCTCATACCGCTTGAGTCCGGCGGCCAAATGGGTGTTGAGATTGTCCCAGACCACGACGATCGGACCCCCGAGCTGGATGTGGGCCCGCACCAGCAGGTCGCGGTAGTCCTGCCAGGAGAAGCTCTTGCGGGCGCCCTTGAGCAGGAGATGGCTGCGGGGCCGGTGGATGAGACGGCTCGGCTCGCCAGGTTTGTAGCAGCACAGCGCGGCGACTGAGGTCCGGCGGCGGGAGCGGCCGCGAACGCGGATGGCGGGTGTGTGTCCGCGCCTGCCCCAAGTGCGGGCGCGGGGCGGCGTCATGGAGAATCCGGCCTCGTCTTCGAAGACGATCCAGCCCCCGTGGGCCGCCGCGAGGTTTTTACCCGCGGCCACACCTCCTTCTTCCACAGCTCCACCGCGTGCTCGTCACGCTCGAGGGCTCTGCGGGCGGGTGCCAGGACCAGCCGTGCCGTTTCAGCAGCCGCCACACCGTCGCCACCGACAGGCTCACCCGCAACCGGCGGCGGATCACCTTCTGAACCCGGGCCAGAGTCCAGCGCTCGTCCTCGAAACCGTGCGCCGACGGACCCCTGCCGAGTTCCTCCTCGAGCACCGTGAACTCGGCATCGGTGACGGTCGGGGCGTTCGCCGGGCCCGTGGAACGCAGGGCCTCCATGCCGCCCTCGCGCCAGGCACGACGCCAGCGTTCCACCGACCGCACACTCACCCGCAGATCCTTCGCGATCACCGCGGTCTTCTCACCCGCCACGAACCGCACGCCGGCCTCAAGCCGGATCCCCTCACGAAACGCCCGACGCTCAGCGGTCAGGCCCCCACCCTCCGGATAGCGCATACCACCGGCATACCGCAGGGATCATGAACCGTCACCACCCGACGACAACCCGAAAAGCTCAGTAACTGTCGCGAGGACCAACGCCTCGCGCGCCGAAAGGTCACTGACACCTACTGAGCGCAGCACTGACATCTACTCTGCTCACGACAGACGGTGAAGACTTCATGACGTGTATAGGATCCGACGGCGCAGAAGATCCAGCTTGGCCCGGCCGTACATCTGGCGCTTCAACATCTTGATCCGGTTTACGGCCCCTTCCGTGGGCCCGTTGCTCCAGGGCAGGGTGAGTCCAGCGGTGACGGCTGCTTGGTCGCGTTGGAGGCTGCCTGCGAAGCCGTGAAGGGACGGCAGATCATCGGCCCGGACCTGTTGGAGCCACTGCGGCAGTCGGGCTCCGCCCAGGTTCTGGATCATGTCGGCGAAGCTCCGCACGTGGCCGTGCATGGCCTCCAGCTCCGGGCAGCGAGCGAGAATGTTCTTCAGCTGCACCGCGGCACCTGATGGCAGGTGGTCCGGGTTGGACATGATCCACCCTGCCACCCGACGGGGTTTTGGCGGTACGGGCGCGGGGCTCGGCGGGGCCTTCGAGGCGCGGAGTTCACGCACGTACCGGAGGACGGTGCGGGAACTGCCGAGCCAGCCCAGCGTCTGAAGCTCGCGATGGAGCTTGGTGCCGTTCGTGCAGCCCTCGTTCCACCGCTGGTGCAGGTACGGCTTGAAGCGATACGGCGCGGCGGTACGAGTCGGCGCTGCCGCCCCCTCGGCCGGACCGATCGTGACAGGCATGGTTTCGCAGCCGTACACCTGCGCCGGTGCGAGCCGAGGCCGACCGTGCCGTCCGCCGTACCGGTCGTCCGGCACGACGTCGACCTGTTCGGGTACCCGGCCGCCGAAGTGCTGGCAGCCCTGGAACCGGGCCCGCACGCCGGAGTGAGCCTGGTGCCCGCCCGGTCTCCGAGCAGGCACCTGCCAGAGGTGCAGCTCTCGATCAGGTAAGACCCAAACCCCGGATCAAGGCCCGGTTGACCCGGCGGCGTGCGTGAGGCGGCCGGGGTCGGTATGGGCGAGTGCGTGGAGCAGGTGACGCAGTGGCGGAGCGGGTGGTCCGGGGAGTACGGCCAGGGATGTGGTGAGCGCGAGGCCGGTCAGTGGTCGCAGGGCTACCCGGGGGACTGGGGGTAGGCCGGCCACTTCGTAGAAGACCGTCCAGGAGGGCGGGCTGCTCCCGATCGCGGTGAGGGTCTCCTGGAAGTTGGTAAACGGCGGCCCCAGGAGGGGTTCGCTTCCGGTGGCACGGAGGCCGTCGGTGACCAGGTCGTGGAACGGGGAATTGTTCTCCCGCGGCGCGAGCCGCAGCGGGAGGTGCGCCAGCTGTTCCAGGTGCAGGGCCGACTCGGTTGCCAGCGGATGGCCATCGGGCAGAGCCACGTACAGCGGGTCAGTCCACACCGGCAGGAGTTCCAGCTCCGGCGCGGCGGGAAGGGCCCGTACGAGGGCGGCATCCAGGTCGCCGGAACGTACGGCGGTCAGCCGCTCGGCGACGGGCAGGCGCCGTAGTCGGACGTGGAGCCGAGGGGCCGAGCCGGCAAGCGTGTCCAGGAGGCGGTAGATCCGGTCGCCGGGACCGTGCACGGTGCCCAGCCGCAGGAGGCCCTCGTGCCCGGAGTCGATGTCGGCGGCCACCTGCCGTGTGCGGTTCACCGCCGCGAGGACGGCGTGCGCTTGGGGCAGCAGCTGCTCGCCGGCACCGGACAGGTGCACATGGCGGGTGGAGCGTTCGAACAGGGTTACCCCGAGCTCCCGCTCCAGGCGGCGGATCTGCTGGCTCACCGCCGAGGGGACGATGCCGAGCCTCCCTGCGGCGCGGCCGAAACCGCCCTCCTCGGCGACGGCCACGAAGTACTGCAGCTGCCGCAGTTCCATACGCCTCTTCCCTCGATTGATCACGACTGGTGATTTCTGTGGGCGACAACTGCTTGTGGTGCGCGGATTCTTCCCCGGCTGGAATGGAGCCCGACCTCAGAGACTCGGGAGACGGGAGCCAGAAGATGATGCGGGACAGCGGTGAGAGCGCAGGGGCACTGATCGTTCGGTCCGAGGAGGCCGAGTACGTCCCCTTGCCGCATGACGGTGGCTTTCGGTTGCTGGCCGACGCCGGCGCGACCGGCGGCGCCCTGGGCGCGAACCGCCTGGCCCTCGGCGAGGGTGCCGACGGTGCCAGGCCGCACTATCACGCACGGTCGTCGGAGCTGTTCTACGTACTGGACGGCACGGTCCAGTTTTCCCTGGACGGTGAGATGGAGACCGTGGGGCCAGGTGCGCTGGTCGTCATCCCGCCCCGGAGGGGTCCCAGTAGTTCTCGCCGAAAAAACAACGGAACAGCCCCTGAGCTGCGGCGATCCTGGAGCTACGGGGTGTCTGCGGCCTGCTGGGGCAGGGCTTTGTCCAGGTGCCGGTAGATGGTGGGGCGGGTGACGCCGAACTCGTCGGCGATCTGCTGGACGGTGTAGTCGCCGGAGTCGTACATCTCCCGTGCCAACTGGATCTGGCGCGGGCCGAGCTTGGGCTTCTGACCGCCGGTGCGGCCCCGGGCGCGGGCGGCCTCCAGGCCCTACGCCGAGAAGGCGGCCGAGGACTGGCTCATCACGGCTACACCCGGGTCGCATGAGCAGTGCCGGACCGGAGCCCCAGCTGGGCACGATTCAATAGGCCACGGTGGTGCGAGTCAGAGTGACTCAGTACCTCTTGCAGCTCGTGATGCCGTCTGCCTGCAGGCAGACGGCATCAGCGGCGCAGGCTTGGTCAGCTGGGCGGTGGCAGATCGGGGAGGGCGGCGATCTTCTTGCTGTTGTCGGCTGCCAAGCGGATCAGACGTTCGTACTCGGCTTGGGTGAGTGCGACATCGGAGGTATGGATCTCGCCGCGGTATTGGCCGTTGCTGGGACCCCCGACCGGTACGGATGGGCCGGTGGCGGTGCAGGACAGGTTCGTCGACTGGCCCGGCTTGATCAGGATGGTGCCCGAGCAGTCCCCATTGGCTTTCACCGGCGCTCCGTCCCGGTCCATGACCCACGCGTACTTCACCTGGACGGCTTCGGAGGCTTGGGCCGCCGAGGTGGGGCCCAGGAACGTGACGCTCACCCGGGCGGTGAAGGTGCAGGCAGTCGGCGCGCAGTTACCTGTGTAGTCGCGCAGGATCTGATTGGTCACCCGGATCTGATGGTTGACCGCTTCCTGCGTCATGGTGAGCTTCGACTGGAAGTCGGCGGAGAACCGGTTCACTTCCTCCCGAGACATGGCCTCGATGTTGATCACGGTCGACCCGCCGGAGAAGCTGACGCGGTCGACGAAGCGCGCGCCGCCCACCATTTTCCTGCCCAGGCAGATGATCATGTCGTCGGCGTGGATGGGGGTGCAGGAGTGATCACCCACGGTGATCGGGGCGCCGACGGTGATCTTGTCGTCGGGAACCTGCTCCAGCAGGAGGGTCTTCGCCAGTGCCGGCGGGGCCAAGCTCGTGGCGAGGTCCTGAGAGAAGAACAGGCCGGGCGCCACCAGCGCAGGGTGCTCCGCAGCCACCGAGGACTTTTCGGCCATGCCGAGGGACTGCCACGCTTCGGTGTTCCCGCGCAGGAACGACTTGCCGTCGATGGCCGCGTAGTCGATCGGAGGGCTCCCCGCCATCGTCAACGTGCCCAGTGCGTCGCCTGGGTTGCTGACGACCAGGTCCAGCTGCGCATCGCCGCGGTCCTTGACACGGATGGTGCCCCTGTAGTGGAGGGCCGGGGCGCCGCGCAGCAGGGCTGCGGAGCGGGCCAGGTCGGTGCGCACGGAGGAGGCGGGGTTGTCCGGCCCGGTATCGATGAACTTGAGGAACCACACGAGGAGGGCGACGATGAGGGCGAGGACGCCCAGCGCGATGAGCACGGCGCGCCGCCGTGAACGGCGGCGCGGTGGGGGCTCGGTGACATTCTCCTCGTGGCCTTCACTGTCCGCGCCTGCGGCCGGAGGTGATGATTCTGGTGGGATGGGCCGGGTCAGGTCGTCGGTCATTGGCCCTCACCGGGCGTGTCCGCAGTGCTGGCGAGGCAGTTGACGGGGACGATCGTGGGGTAGGTGTAGGATTTTTCCTTGACGACTTTGCCATCGATGGTGATGCGGCAGGTGGAAGTGCCGGTCCCAGAGAAGTCTCCGGGCCGAGGTATGGATCCGGTCTCGCAGGAATCGCCCCCGATCGCGCGGCCAATGCAGCCGGTTCCGTTGACCATCAGGCTGACCCACGGTTCCTTGCCGTCCACCGTGAGCGTGACTTTCCACGGTGATTCCGCTGACAGTTGTCCTTTGTCCTTCTCTCCGATCAAGACCATGCCTTTGGGGCCTTGTGCGTGACCGAAGTAGTGGATTTCCATAGGCCGGCCGTAGTCGGAGATGGCCTCCAGTACGACGGTGTGGCGCTCTACCGGTTCCTTGCTCTCGGTGCTCCCGCTCTTGTCGCTGCCACACGCGGTCAGCGCGAGTGCACCGCTCAGCACGAGAGCAGCCACATGCCCGCCCCTGCCTCGTAATCGGCGCCGATTCCTGCCGGCATGATTTCCTTCACCCTTTGCCATGGGGCGAGGGTAGCGGCCATCTACGAGAGCGAGAAGGGCAGAAGTTTCGCGTGATCGCCACGGTTCGGCGGCCGTCTGTGGGGGACGTTCATGGGGACTTTTGCCGGATTGCTCCGGATTCGGCGAGCCAGTAGATCATCGCGTCCGACGATCCGACAGCTTCCTGGTGCGCATTTATGGCGGCTTGGGCGGTCGCGGCGCTCGGCTTCGTGGCGAGGTCCCGGCAGGCGGTGGTCAACTGCTGGTAGCGGTCCAGCATCTCGGCCCACATCTGCTGCCCGGTCACGGCGGGTACGGAGAAGAAGGTGCCGGCTCTCGTCGCCGCCCGGTCCAGGCCAGTGCAAGTGGTGTTCAGCTTCCCCATCGCCATGAGGAACTCCGCATCGGAGGTGGAGCTCGCTCCGGCCTTGAACGCGGTGGTGTAGTCACGCTCCGCTGCCCGAAGTGCGTTGACGCGATCCAGGCCTCCGACGGCCGCCCACGCCTGGCCCTGGAGCCGGGCCATCGACGCCGAGGGCGCAGGCGTCGACTGATCCAGCATCTGCTCCGGCGGGCGGGAGGCATGAGCGGCCGGACCGGAAGCCTGGACGCTGAGCAGGGTCGCGGCGACCGTAACGGCGGCGACCGCGATGGCCGCCACCCGGGCGCCGCGCTGCTGCGGGCGAAGCGGCCGGTCCGTGGTGGGTAGCGTTGCTGCTTGCTGCTTGCTTCGGCGCAGTCGCCAGAGCAGCCCGGCACCCCGGCCCGCGAAGGCGGCCAAGCCTGCCAGCAGCGTACCCAGCGTCAGTACGTAAGCCAGTTCAATCCTCACCAGGGGCCACACCGAGTCGGGCCACCATCTGCACGTGTCGGTCATCGTGTTGAGCGGACCAAGACAACCGTCGACCCTCATGAGGAGGTAGGTGGCACTGGCACCCAGCAGCGCGGTGACACCCGCCGCGATCAGCCCGGCCAGCAGCCATCCCGAATCTGTCACGGCTGCGACGAGGGCTGCGATGAGAGCCATCGCGCCGCAGATCACCAGGACGGGCCACATCAGGTGCGCGAGCTGGAATGGGCCCGTCATACGGACCGCGGCCGGATCCGGTGTGTGCATGTGCGCCAGTGCGATGGCCAGGCCGGCCCAGCAGACGAGGCCGCCGCCCATCCCGGCGGCCAGGATCCGGCCCGGCCCGGACGGGTGCGGAGAGAGCACCATGGCCTGCTCGGGCAGCGCTCCGGCAAGCCACTTCGGGCGGCGCGCCGTCGGGCGGATTGCAAGAACAAGTAGTGGGAGTACCCAGAACAGCACCCCGGCCCACCACAGGCTCTCAGCCGAGGCAAAGGTACCTGGAAGGACACCTACCACCGCCACGACTTCCAGCAGCGGGCCGATGCGCGCTGGTGGCAGGCCGGGCATACCGTACGAGCCCAGAAGTCCGGCCGTGGTGAACGGCCAGCCCTCGGTCAGGACCTCGCCTTGCACGTACCACCAGTACAGCACGGAGGCCAACACCAGTGAGGGCGCCGCCAGACCCACGAGCATGGCCGGGGCGAGCGAGCGCCCACGCCACGTCCGCAGCCATAACGCGGCGTTCTGCCCGGTCCACGTCATCACCAGCACCAGAGCGGCCACGAGGATCAACAAGGCCTCTGGGTGCGCCGGCAGCCATCGGTTGTAGGCAGCTCCCGGACCGGTCAACTCACCCGCGACGATGCCGGAGCCGAGCCATAGCCCGACGGGCCATCCCGCAGGCGTCGGCTGACCGGTAAGGAGCGCGTACAGCACGGCACGCCACAACGCGACGCCCCCGATGCCCACGACGAGTACCGCGATCAGTACTGCCTTGGCCGCAAGAGCACGGTCCGGCAGGCTCCCCAGGTTCCACACGAGGATGTCAGCCGCGAGGCCGGTGAGGAACAGGGGAAGCCCCTCCAGCGCGAACAGCGCTCTCGGGTCGGTGAGCGATGTCCGGCGCAGGGCCCAGGACGGGTGCGTGCGCCACAGTTCGACGAACCCGGTGAACAGCCACCGGCCCGCACCGGCGGGCTGCGGGGCGGTCCTCTCCCAGGGCGCCCGGCTCGCGCCCCAGCGCGCCGCCATGAGGTCGGCGTAGACCTCCCGGTTGCGCAGGATCCCCGCGCGGGTGAGGTAGACCGCCAGCACGATCAGAACACCGAGGACCCGTTCGTGGGTGTTGAACGGTGCGAAGGTGTCCCGGGCCTCTGGCGTGCCGTCGAAGAAGAGGATGTCCACCCCCACAGCGGCCCAAGGAATCAGGACCAGCAGCAGGAACACCCGCCACAGGGCGATGGTGGCGTAGGTGACCCCGACGTCCCGGTTGTGGAGGTGTGCGAGCTCGTGCAGTACCACGGCACGGAACCGGTCCCGGTGAGTCCCACTCGTGACAGCCAGACCGACGTCCAGGCAGACCGTAGGCGCGCGCCAGCGGCCGAACGTGACCGCGCTGACCGTCCACGCCGACGGATCGACGACGAAACGGGGTGGCCGGCTGAGCCCGGCAACACCCACGAGCTCGTCGAGCAGCGGTCGCAGCTCGCCGTGCACATCCATCGCGTCCAGGGGTGTGACCCTGGAACGCCGCGTCTTCCACACCGGCAGCAGCCAGTACACCGCGAATGCCGCAGCGACCGCCACGGCCCCCACGCCGAGCGACACCCCATCGAAATCCTGCCGGTACTGCGCCGTACATGCCTTGAGCGCGGAGGCGTTCTGGGTGTACTGGATGAAGCTCACGTTCCTGGACAGGGCAGGATCGATACCTGCCGCCAGCCAGCAGGCCGCCTCCTTGTCCGCCGTCTCGGGCGACGCGAGGAGGTGCCGGACGGTCCTGGGGACCATGCTCGCGCCAGCCCCCGCCAACAGCAGCAGAAGCAGCACGAACCGCAGGCCCGTACCAGCCGCGAGGACCCGCTCGTCCATCCGTACGGCGGCGGGCCGCTCGCCGGCCTCAGGATCCGCCCCGTCAGATAAGCCGACCATCACGCGGGACCGCCGGTCTCGCCGACCGGACCTGCCAGACCATCCGGCCCGGCAGGGCCACCAGCCCCTGCTATCGGGGGGCTGTCCGGCCCAGCTGCCGGACTGCCCGCCCCGGGCCCGGGCTCCGGGTCCTCCGGCTCGGGTTCCTCTGGCCCCGCGAGTACGAGCCTGGCCACCACGGCATCCGCGATCATCGAGGCGTGCTCCTCTCCCAAGCCACGCTGTACCGCCGTCTCCAGAACCGCCTTCCGTACCTCGGCCAGCTGCTCACGGTTCAGCGGCGGAACCGTCACAGCTTCGGTCGGCCTGCGTAGAAGCCTGCGCATCGCGGACCTCGCCCCGCTCGCCGCGCTGTCCACCCCGGCGCTCACAACCCGCTGCGCCGTCTGGTCCACCACCAGCCACACCACGGGAGTCACCAGCGCTGCGACCTCACCGAGGCCAAAGCCCAACGTCTCGCGCCGCCGGCCACGGCCGCTCAGCCGCCGTACGACGGTGGCATCGTCGAATCCGGCCAACGCCGCCACCAGCGGCAATTCCTCCGGGGCCACCTCAGCCACCACGTCACGGACCACATCGCGCACCCGCATCTTTACCACTCGGCCACCCGATCGAGCTGTTTCGGAACCCATGACACCCCCGTGATCAATCCCGGTACACCAAGGCCAACCCCCGCACCAGTCCTCACCCTGGCTGAACCCACCCAACGAGGCAAGACCCGACAGCGCTGCCACGCCAGCGTGAGCGAGTACCCGGTAGGAGGGCTCAGTCGGGGACATCCCGTTCCTCGATGCCTCGGCCTGGCGGTCAGCATGAGGCATCTGACGTGCGCACACTACGACGCCCTCGAGCGGGTAGCCGGACGAGCTCATTTGCCGACAACGTGAGGAGCCCGGCTGCTGACACCGGAAGGGCCCCGGCTTTTGTCCGCGGACAAGAGCCGGGGATCCTCGCGGGGGAGCGTCTCCTCAGCCCCGATCCGCGAGATGGGGGTACGGGGTGATCCAGAGAGCGTCGTACGTGGTGAGGACTGCCCGGAGTTCGCGGGCGCTCCGAGGTGTCATGGCCAGGAGCACGCGGTCGAGGAGCGCACGGCCTTCCAAGGGGTTGCCGCAGCAGTACCAGTGCACGTTGCCCCACTCGCATTCGTCCCACAGCCGGCGCTTGGGGCTGTGCACGTACTGCTTCCACCGGTCCAGGGCCAGGATGATGTCTCCTGGCTCCAGGTAGTTCCGGATGTATTCGAGGCGGGCGATCTCCGCCACCGCGCGCCCGGAGAGACCGTCGATGCCAGACCTTCCAGCATGTGGCCGGCGCTGCTGCGGGAACGCTGCCCGGAGGTGTCCTGGCCGCCTACGCGGCATGGACCTTTCTGATGATCGTCATGGGAAACATGCTGCCATGACCTGGAACGTCGAGGGACAGACTTTTGTCCGCGGACAAAAGCCGGGGCGGTCCGAGCCGCTGCGCCCAGGTTCTCCAGCGCGGGGAGTGCTCAGCCGAGGGGACAGGTGTCCAGCCATCAACTGCCCGCATATGTGGTCGATTTGGAGTTCGTCGAATCTGTCCGCTTCTACGATCGCAAACGTGCCGAGGGTAAACGCCATACCCAGGCTGTCCTCGCTCTTGCGCTTCGCCGCGTCAACGCTCTCCGGGCACTGTTGCGCGACGGTCGGTGCTACGAGCTCATGCCGCCAACGACTCTCGAGGCTTGACAAACAGCATGAGGAATCATCCCCACGGGGACTCCGTTCTCCTGGACCATCAAGATCCAAGTCTCTCCCGGTGTCCAAATCCGGGGTCAGGGCCTGTTCTGCCGCCATTTTCGGCAAGGCAACGGTCAGCCGACGGCGCTGAGGATAGGCGCCCAGGCGGCACCGGTGAGGGCGGCCACCGCCTGCTGCTCGGACAGAGGGGGAGCGGCACGGGTCGGCTTCGGTGTGTCGGAGCCGCTGCCGCCGCCGGTGCTGTTCCACTGCACCAGCTGAAGCTGCGCGCCGGTCGACTTCAGGGTCACCGTCACCGTCCAGCGGCGGGCGGTGTCGGCACGAGCCGGGTGCTTGGCCGCGTTCTGCTCCGACATCACCACGGCCCCGCCGGGAATCGAGGCACTGCTCGGCAGCTCGCTCAGCGTGCAGGTGTCGCCTGCGGCACGCGCGGGCGTCTGCTCGCAGCTCAGCCCGTCGCCGTCCCTGAGCGGCAGCTTGAGCCGCACGGCCGAGACGCCGACACTTGCGGCGCCGTGCCCGTCGTCGACGACCAGTACACCGTTGGCGACGTACCCGCCTGACGGATCCGAGGGGTTGTTGCTCTGCCCGGTCACCTGGCTGAACCGGCCCCCGGGGAACGTCATCTCCAGGGCCTGGATCATCTGGGTGCCGGTGATCGCAGAACGGGGCATCGCCAGCGCCACCGGCTCGATGTCGGAGCCTGCGGAGCGGGTCCCGGCGAGCGCGCCGGGGATCACCAGGCCGGCTGCCGCGATCACGGCGCAGGCGCCGACCCCGGCGATGGCGCCGGCGCTGCGCCGACGCCGACGGCTCCGCCCGCGCTCGACGGCTCCGCTCAGGAGCGCGGTGAGATCGGGTTCGAGGGAGTCGGTCGTGCGGTCCAGGGCATGTGCGAGGTCTGCTTCGAACGGCATGCTGGCGTCACCTTTTCTGTCGCTGATGAGGGCTTTGCTGCGGTTTTGACTTGCGTACACCGGCGCTCAGTGCGGAACCAGGTCGGACAGGCTGTCGCCGAGCAACGCGCGCAGCTTGCCGAGTGCACGGGTGCCCTGGGAACGGACCGCGCTGCTGCTCAGCTTGAGCATCTGGGCGGTCTCCTCGATGCTGCGGTCCTCCCAGTAGCGCAGAAGCAGCACTGCCCGGTCGCGGGGCGGCAGTTGGCCGAGCGCGTCCAGCAGGGTCAGCCGCAGTGCGGCGTCCGGGCCGGACGACGCCGCGCTGTCGGGCATGTTCGCGATGGGGCGCTCGCCGGTGCTTCGCCGACGCCGCAGGCTGAGGAAGGTGCGGACCAGAACCGTCTGGGCGTAGGCCGCCGGGCTGTCCGCACCGGCCACCCGGTTCCAGTGCACGTACACCCGGCTGAAGACTTCCTGGACCAGGTCCTCGGCAAGATGCGTGTCGCCGGCCGCGAGTACGTACGCCGAGCGGTACAGCGCCTTCGCCCTCGCGGTCACGAACTCCAGGTACTCACCCTCCTGTGCTGATTTCACTCGGTCCCCGCCTGTTCTCTTGTTCTGCGATCCCCGTGCATACCCCTCATGACTACGTGAGACGTCAGAATGTCGCGCGGGCGTAGCACGCGCTCGCGCACCTCGGCATCGACTGGGCGGCCGGGTGAGTCCCTGCCGGGCGTAGCCCAGGGGGTAGCGGGGTGGTTCAGGGCTCCGCCCGGTCGCAGGGGCAGGGGCGTGCCGGCCGCCTGTTGCATCGGCTCCGAGTTGCCCGCGGAAGGGGTGTCTGATTCAGCGGATTTGGTCGGCTGCCCAGGCGGCCCACTCGCGGCGCATCGCGTTGAAGCGGCGGCCGTACTCGAGGGCGATCTTGCCGTTCACCGACAGCGGGTCGTCGCCCCAGTCGATGGAGTCGGCCAGCCGGCACAGGCCCTCGTATTCGTGCTCCGACATTTCCATGAGCTCCGTAAGGTAGCCCCGCGCCTGGTCGGGGGTGATCACGTTCAGGAAGAAGACCCGCAGGAGGATGTCGTTGCGGGTGTTGCGCTGAGGCTTGGTCTCGGTCAGCCAGTGGCGCAGTTCCGTCAGCCCCTCGTCGGTGAGGGTGTACTCCTTGCGGCCGCGCGGGCCCTGCGCCGAAACGCTGATCAACTCGGCTTCGGCGAGCTTGGACAGCTCTGTGTACATCTGGCTCTGGGTGGCGGGCCAGACGTTGGCCAGCGAAGTCTCGAAGCGTTTCAGCAGGTCGTAGCCACTGGCCGGGTGTTCTGACAGGAGTCCGAGGAGGGCATGTCGAAGGCTCATGCCTCCACTGTACCTTCCACTCTTGACATGTCGATGGTGGACCTTCTAGTTTTGACATGTCAGAGCAGGGATGAAAGCAACCAGGGGGCCCCGATGTCGTACGTCCGCACCTTTCTTCCGTGGATCGTCTTCGCGGTGTTCCCGTCCGCCCAATGGCAGTGGGGCGCGCTCGCCGGTCTGCTGGTGGCGGTGGCGGTGACCGTCCAGCAGCGCCGTACCGGGGCCGGCTTCGACGCGTTGATCATGGAGACCGGCTCAGCGGTCTTCTTCGCCGCCTTGACGGCCATCGCCTACGCCGACCCCCACTCGGCCGTGCACACCTACTCGGCGGCCCTCTCCTCGGCCACCCTGGCCCTCATCGCCGGGGCCTCACTGCTCGTGCGCAAACCATTCACCCTGGGCATCGCCAAGCGCACCACCCCCCGCGAGGTCTGGGGCCTCAAGCCCTTCGTCCGGATCAACGTCGTCATCACCGCCGCGTGGACCGCTGCCTTCGCCGTAACGGCGGGCGCACTCGCGGCCCTCGCCCACGCCGGGTACGGCCACTCCACAGCGGCGACACTCGTCCAGGCCGCGGGGTTCGCCATCCCGATGCTCTTCACCGTCCGCTACGTCGCCGCCGCCCAGGCCAAAGCCAAAGCCCGTACCCGGTGAGCACCCCCGGCACTTCCCGGACAACTCGTTCCACCCGGCGAGGAGATCACCGCACACGACCTCGCCGCCACCGGGCAGGTCCCGGACGGGCCGCGCGGCTGGTACCTGCGTAACGGGCCCCACCCGGCCGCCGCCGCCCGCCGGCACTCGTTCCCTGGCGACGGCATGGCCCACGGGGTCCGGCTGGAGGGGACCGGCCCGCTCGTACCGCAACTGCCGGGCGCGCACCATCAGCTTCACCCGCAGGGCCCGCGCCAACGACAACCAGGGTGGCGCGACCTCACCGCAGGCCCGGCCAACACCCACCTCGTCCGGCACGCCAGCCGCACCCCGGCACTTCTCGAGACGGCCCTGCCGTACACACTCACCGCAGGCTGGGACACGGACGGACCGTAAACGGCGGGGAGTACGAGCCACCTGGCCGTCTGCCTGTCTACCAGACCCTGATCCGCAGTTGCCGCTCTCCACCCACTCGCAGCATGCCATCACGGGGGACCCTCATGCCCAGGCCCATTCGCTTGCTCGCTTCTGACGCCCTTCCGCTGACCCCGTCCGCGCCCACGGTGCCCGTCGCATTGAACGGAGCGCTCGCCACCGGCCTCACGGGAATCCACCAGGGCCGCAAGCCGGTGTCCACCATGGCGGCAACCGGTTCCGCAACCGGTTCCGCAACCGGCCAGCCGCTCAGAGCCATCGACTGGGACAGCGTCGGGGCGTCGGGCGTTTCACCAGCCAGCACATCCCTCGGCGACCGCACCGGTTGGGACTGAGGCTGTCGCGACTGCCCAAGCCCGCCTTCCCGACGCGGCGGGTAGTGCGGGCACCCACGCCCAGGACCTCATCCGGGCAGACCTGCGCCCGCGTCGCGCCGCACCGCTTCGGGCTCGCGTGCCGGCACCTGAGCCGTCGCAGTGAACTGGGCCTGCAGCCTCCTGACCTACGCGGTAACGCCCATCACCTGTCTCGGATGCTTCGGCGGGCTCACTGCCGACTGACGCTCCCAGGGCTGGTGTTGAAGGCCATGCCCCGGGCACCGCCTCGTTCCAGAGAGCGCGTCGCCCCTCTTCTCGGATCTCCTCGATCCTCCGGATCGCCGCACCTGCACGACGGCGATCCCTCCCGCTCTCTTCGCGGTTTCTCCGGACCCGGAGAACCTCTGCTGCTTCACCTCACAAGGAGTCCTGTCATGAACATGATCACTCGTCTGGCCGTATCCATCGCGGTCGCCGGCGCGGTCACCGTTACGACCCTCGGTCAGGCCATCGCCGACACCCCAACGCCGCCGACCGCCGCATCCAGCACGGCGGGCCCGGGTTTCCTGACCCGCTTCACCCCGACCGTGCCCAACCCGACTACCGCCTCAGCGGCGCAGTTGGCCGCAGCACCCGGGGCGGCCGGCGCGTTCGCCACTCTGGCCGCGGATTCCTCGGCAGGCGGCAGCATCAGCCGGGCGGAGGTCATCGACCGGGCCCAGTCGTGGGTCGACGCAGGCGTGCCGTACAGCATGACCAGCTACCGCACGGACTCCAACGGCAAGTACCGGACGGACTGCTCCGGCTTCGTCTCCATGGCCTGGCACCTGGGCTCCTCCAGCGGGAACAACTGGGGAGAGACCACCGGCACCCTGCTGAACTACACCTCCTCCATAGCCAAGGAGTCCCTCAAGCCGGGCGACATCCTCCTCAACCCCGACTCGGGCGCCAGCGGCCATGTCGTCATCTTCAACGGATGGACCAGCTCCGATCACTCCACGTACGACGCGTTGGAGGAGTCCGGCAGCAGCGGTGCCATCCACCACAGCATCCCCTACCCCTATTACAGCGGCCACGGCACCTTCAGCCCCCGCCGCTACGACAACATCCAGGACACCAGCACCCGCGCGGACATCACCGGTGACGGCAAGGCCGATCTGATGGTGCTGAGCACCGACGGCACGATCGGGCTCCGTCCGGGTTCGGGGACAAGTTTCGGTGCCAGCACCACAGTCAGCGCTGGCTGGCAGAACTTCCTCGGCGGGGCCGGTCAGGGCCGGCTGTACTACGCCGACATCAACGGAGACGGCAGGAAGGACCTGCTCGTCCACGGCACCGACGGCGCGATCGGCGTCCACTTCAACAACGGATCCGGTACCAGCTTCGGCGCGAACGTACCGATCTCCGCCGGCTGGCAGAACTACCTCGGCCAGGCCGGCCAAGGCCGCCTCTCCTTCCCCGACATCAACGGAGACGGCAAGGCCGACCTCGTCATCCAGGGCACCGACGGCACGATCGCCACCCACCTCGGCTCCGGCACCAGCTTCGGCGCCAACCTCCCCCTCTCCGCCGGCTGGCAGAACTACCTCAGCCAGCCCGGCCAGGGCCGCCTCTCCTTCCCCGACATCAACGGAGACGGCAAGGCCGACCTCGTCATCCAGGGCACCGACGGCACGATCGCCACCCACCTCGGCTCCGGCACCAGCTTCG
>NZ_JBFBAH010000010.1:98377-291319 GCF_040682115.1 Streptomyces sp. NPDC051364
CCGGCACGATCGCCACCCACCTCGGCTCCGGCACCAGCTTCGGCGCCAACCTCCCCCTCTCCGCCGGCTGGCAGAACTACCTCAGCCAGCCCGGCCAGGGCTCCCTCTCCTTCGAGTAGCCACGGCAGAACGCCCTCCTGTGCGGCCTCGGTGGCGCGCTCGGTGTCGGCGTCGTGGGCGGCCGAGCCGGCGACCCGTCCGGAGGGCAGGGTGGTGCCAGACATCGAGGGCTTGTTGGAGTCCTCCATCCAGCCGGGCGGCAGCCAGGCCTTCTGGCGGCCAGCCGCATCGGTGAACGAGATTCCGCCATTGGTGTCGACCGTGACCGTCAGGCCCTTAAGGGCCAGCGGGAAACGCCACCGGGTGGGCGGGGCGGCGCTCTTGAGGACCACGGTCTCCTTGACGGAGTCGCCGTCGGCTACGAGCTCCACGTCCGCGGAGGGGCGGACGTCCGGGTAGTAATGACACTGCCGTCGACCGCCATCGACCGGCGCCTCGGCGTCGGTCGCTCCACCCTCTATCGCACCTTCGCCGCGTACGACGAAGCCGTCGCCACAGGCCGAGAACCCGGCGTGCCGTCCGGCCCCGCCCCATCAGGAGGAACGCGCCCATGAGCAACACCACCGCCGGCGCCTGCCAAGGCACCGCGCAGCATCCGGTCGAACTCGACCGCGTGTGCCAGCGGCCGGCCCAGCACATTCCCTCTGCGCAGCGGTACCCATACACACACGCCCGTCCCCAGGCTCTGGCCTTGGACAGCACCAACGGCCGGCGAAGCCGGACGTGGAACGCCCCATACGGACCCCTGGCCCCCGACGCTGTTCAGGCAGACCGAGCGGCCCCGTCCATGCAGGCATCCACGTCCTGGCGCAGTAACCTCGACCGGGAGCAGCGGTCGTGTCTGGCGGAGTGCCGCGGACGGCTCAGATCAGTCCCACTGCTGATCCGCAAGGGGAGCTGACCGGCTGCGGCTTGCCGTGGCCAGCGCCTTCTCGTCGTAGTGCTTCGCCACCTCGGCGTACAGCTCGTCGCAGACGCGCTCCTTGCCGTGCGGGGCGGGCTGGAGGGTGGCCTCCACCAGGGCGAGCGCAGCGCGCTCGGTGTCGGTGTCGGTGAAGTACGGGGCATCCTGCCAGGAGGAGACGGCGGTGATGCGCTCCTCGGATAACGCGGCGCCGCTCAGGAGTGGGCCCGGCATAGTCCCGTGCTGGGCCCACTGTTCATCCGGCCTTCGGCCAGAAATCGATCACGTACCGCTCCACTCCGTAAGCCGTTCCCTCGTCCCGCGTCACGCGCTCGGCCTCCGCCCTGCCCGCACACCCCACCCGGACCCTCCACAGCCCAGCACTCCCCAGCCGGATCAGGCCTTCGGAACGCCCTGAACCCCAGAGAGCAACGTCGCCTGTGACCGACTCATAGTCGATCTCCGCCTGCTCGTCCCACTCCCCCTCACCCGGGTCGGGCTCGCCATCCCAGACCCTGGCGGCCACGGAAGCGGTGTGAGTATGGCCAGCGCTGAAAAGGTCGAACCGGCGGACATGCTCCTGCAGGAAGACCCCCCACCTGAAGTCATCGGGAAACGGGACCGGCACCACGCTGTCGTCCGACTCCTGCAGGCCGAAAACCCGGAACTCCACCCGCGCATCCAGCTCCTGCTCCCCCAACAATGTGGCCACTGCCGCTCCACCCTCCCCACAGCCGCTACGCGTTCCCCACGACGGTAGAACACACGCCCCGACTCCGGCGGAAACCAAACCACCCGGCAGACCTCGTCACCGTCCCCGCCCCCACGCCCGATACCCCACGGCCCAGCACCATCCTCATGAGCCGACAGCGCGAAGGGCTGGCACCTCGAATGAGGTGCCAGCCCTTCGAGGCTCTCAACGGCCAGTAGGCCCAGGTAGGTCGCTGACCTGGGCCTACTGGCCATGAGTTCTTCGAACTTCGCGCCTCAAGGCCTGACCTGCACCCAGTGGCGCCGCGGCAGTCCCGGAGGGCGGCTGATTACATGCTCAGCGCGTCAGCCTTGTCGTTCCATGTGCCACCGTGCACGTACCCGAGCGTGGTCAGGTCGTAGCAGCTGCCGGCCGGTATGGACATCGACGGGTCCGGCTGGAAGTCCCGGAAGTCGATCAGGGTCCCGCCGAACTGCGGCCGGTTCACGCAGATGGAGCTGGCCTGGTCGCGGAAGCTCCAGTTGCTGAGGTTCTTGGTGCCGCCTGCGCTCCACTGGAGGCGTCGACCGCTGTAGTCGGAGTGCTCCCACAGACAGACCCATCCGCTCCCACAGTCCCAACTCGAGGACGTCGACGCAGGCGCCTGCTGGCCGAGTGCCTTCCGGGTCTCGTTCGCCTTCTTGGCGACTGCGGCATTCTCCTTCACCAGGGACGAGTCAGCCTCGGCCTGGCTGTCAAAGCACTTGACCTCGCCACTCAGTACCTCGGCACAGACCTGAGCACCCTGCCACCCCTGGGCAAGGTTGATCTGCTTGCCCTTGTAGGTCGCGATGACGGGCTTCGACGCGGCGATCTCGCTGCTCATCTGCTGCTCTGCAGCCGGGCCGAGTGCCCCGGAAGCAGGCGCGGACGGCGACGGCGTGGCAGCCCCCGCCGAAGACGCTGTGATGAGCACGGCGCCAACGGCGGCAGCCACGGCAAAGCCGATACGTACGGAACGCATGGAACCACGCCCCCTGTTTGAACTACCTGACGGAAGCTCACACTCCAGACATGGGCGTGCAGTTGGAATAAACCCAGCCGCATGCAGCCGGAAGAGTAACCAGGGGCCGCGGCGCTGCGCGTGACCGAGATCGCTCAGCAGTGTCTTCTGCGGGCGAGTCGGTCACACGATCGAATTCTTTGGCCTGAAAACGCACGCTACTGCTTCGGTGTCTGTCCGGCCCTGTCCGCGACCCCCCGTCCGACAATGGCTACGGATGTCACTGGCGTTCCGGCCTTCCCCCACGCACTGTCTTTAAGAAGCACGGTTCGCTCGCCCAGCAGGCGCAGGCTGCCCTTGTCGAAGATCCATTCGGTTCGCTCGCCCTTGTGGACACGGGCAATCGCGACGCCTGTCCGGCCGACGGCATCAGTTGCCTCGGGCACCAGGATGACGCCGGGGATGCGCGCGGCAGCCCGGTAGAGAGCGGCGCTCACGCCAGGAGGGGCTTCCACAGTCCGCAACAGGTCACCAATCGCAACGAACGCTTCCTGATCGGGGCCAGTGGTCGATCCCGAGTCGGCTCCGTGGTTGAGGCGGGTGTCGGCGTAGATCGTCTCCAACAGATGGTCGGGGTCAGTCGGGAGGGATTCGAGAAAGCGGTAGGTGGGGCCGTTGAGACTGGCATTGTCCTTACCTCGGGCCGGATCCGTCGCGTTGCCCTTTGCGTTACGTGTGAGTGTGCCGGCGGTCCCGTCCACAGATACCCAGCGCTCGGCCGATTCGTCTGTCCGGGCTGCCTCCATTCCTCCGCCCGCGGTCTCGGACAGGGACGTGGAGTGTCCGGTCGTCTTCGTGTACAGGAACTGGCCGTCCCGGACGGTCGGAGCGGGCGCCTCCTGCGCCACTAGAGCCACACGGTCCAGCAACTGCACAGCCGCCGGCTCGGGCCGGGCGACGGGCGGGCGCTCGTCGAAGCTGCTTACGCCGAAGGTGACGGCCAGCGCTACGGCACATGTCGCGGCCCCGGCGGCGAGGAACAGCCAGAGGACGACGGATCGGGGTACGGGCAGGTCGGGCGTCCCTTGCTGTTTCGCGCATCAGGTGCTCCTTGATCCGGCGATGTCCACGGAATGGCAGGTCTGTATCGGCAAGGCCGGGCAGGCGCCGGATGGTCTCCGCGCCCTCGGACGGGTCGAGTCGTGCGTCGTCGGCGGCATTCACAGGTTTCCCTCCCGTGCGGTTGGCGACGCGGGGACGCGTCTGGAGGCTGGGGGCTCCGCGAGGTAAGCGGCTGCGAGTTTGCGCAGGCGGGCGCGGGCGCGGGAGAGACGCGAGCGCACGGTACCCACGGGCACCCCACATGCCTGCGCCACCTCGTCGTGGCTGAGGCCGGACCACACGTGCAGCAGGAGAATCTCGCGGTCCGCGCGTCGCAGCCGGTTCAGAACGGCAAGGGCGGCAGCGGCCTGAGCCGCGTCGGTGATGCGGGAGACGACATCGTCCGCCAGGTCGGGGACGGCGTCTGAAGGCGGAAGGCGGGCTATCGCGTCCCGGTGACGGCGTGCCGCCCTGCGGGTATTCGGTATGACGTTCGTAGCGATCCCGAACAGCCATGCACGATGGCTGCTGACGCTGTCGAGCGTTTCGCGGAGCCGCCATGCCTCAAGGAAGGTGAGGGAGACGATGTCCTCTGCCCCGGCACGGTCGGCGGTCATACGGACGGCATGCGCATACACAGCCCGGGCGTGTGCCTCATAGATTTCCGCGAACAGTTGGTGGTCCACACCGGGTAGTGTCCGCACACACGACTGCGTTGCATGTGACGTACAACACACGCCAGAAGGATCCCGCGTGAACACGCCTCAGCCGCCGGACTCGGGAGAGTCCGAACCGGCTCCTCGCGGGAGCCACCCCGATGTCGTTGCCGGAGTGCTTGAGTGACCGGTGAGCCGCAGGGTGGACGGATAAGCCCAGATCGCAGGCCGGGCTCAGTTGGTGTGAGCGGGGCGCGAGTCAGGGAGGGGGCTGGCTGGCCAGAGGGTGTCGGGGAAGGCGGCGTCGTCGGAGTCGGTGTCAGGCATGAGGGTGGTGAGCATCTGCTGGGCGGTCTTCGCGTTGTCGGTGGCGCGGGGCAGCATGACGCTTTCGTAGGCGTCGAGGGCCTCGTCGATGGTGGAGTGGCCAATGACGGCTTGGGCGAGTTCGGCGCCGTCGAGCAGGGCGAGGTTGGCACCGACCCCGACGGGCGGCATCAGGTGGGCGGCGTCGCCGAGCAGGGTGATGCCGGGGACGCGCTGCCAGGAGTGGGGAACGGGAAGGACGAACATGGGCCGGTTGATGAAACCGCCCTCGTTGTCGCGCAGGATGTCCAGCAGGCGCTCGTGCCAGCCCTGGTACTGGGCGAGCAGGCGCGCGCGTACTGCTTCGGTGTCGGCGAGGTCGAGGCTGGCATGCCAGTCCTGGGGGCCGCGGAAGGTGATGTAGGCGCGGACGTGTCCGTTGCTGTTGCGTTGCAGCACCAGGCTGCGGCGGCCCGCTTTGGCCGACATGGTGCCGCGACCGACCAGGTGGGCGATGCCGGGGTGACGGTGGTCGACGTCGTCGAAGTGGGCTTCCACCATCGTGACACCGGCGTAGGAGGGTTGGGCGTCGGAGAGCGCGGGGCGTACTCGGGACCGGGCGCCATCGGCGCCGATGACCAGGTCGAAGTCCTCGCCAGCGCGGTCGTGATGGTGCAGGCGGGCGGTGCCGTGAGGTAGCGGGGTGACGGCCCTTACGGAGTGGCCCCAGCGGACCGTGCCGGGGGCGAGGGAGTCCAGCAGAAGCGCGCGCAGCTGGCCGCGGTCGATCTCGGGCCTGCTCAGATCGTCCTCGTCGGCCTGGTCGTGGCGTATCAGGGTCGCGTGGCGGTCGTACAGGCGCCACTCCTGGCCTTCGGCCCGGGACAGGGCGAGGAACTGGTCGAACAGTCCGGCTGCGCGCAGGGCTCCCTGGCCGGTGTCTTCATCGATGTCGAGAGTGCCGCCCTGCGAGCGGGAGTGGGAATCGGTCTCACGCTCGAAGACCGTGACCGGCACGCCGTGCTGCTGCAGGACGCGCGCGCAGACGAGGCCGCCAAGGCCGGCGCCGGCGATCGCGATGCGAGGGGTGGTGGACATGAGGTTCACGCTCCGTTCGACGGTTGAAGAGAGTGCTGGCGCCTTGTGGTGACGCCCTGTTTCGGCATGGCAGATCAGTCGTTCCGGTGTGGGGACGCGCCCCCGTCCCGGCAGCTGGGTGCCGGAGGTGTACTCGCACACCGAAGCACAGCAGCTCCAAAAGTACAACTGCTCCGATTTTCTATCGGATAGCATTTTCGATCGAATCGCCACAGGGAGGTAAGGTGGGGGCATGGCCGAAACAACGACAGGGCGCCGCGAACGCAAGAAGGCCCGGACAAGGCAGGCCCTGGCGGATGCCGCAGTGCGGCTGTTCACCGAGCACGGCTTCGACAACGTCGGTGTACGCGAAGTGGCGGAGGCGGCCGACGTCTCGCTGAGCACGCTCTTCAAGCACTTCCCCAGCAAGGAAGCTCTCGTCTTCGACCTGGACGCGGACGTCGAGAGCGCCCTGGTCGCTGCCATTCACGACCGAGCCCCCGGTCAGCCCGTGCTGCACGCCCTGCGCGACCACATGGTGCACACCCGTACTGCCGTGCGGACCGACGACCCCACTTTCGTCCTCGTCGAATCCACCCCCGCACTGCGGGACTACGCCCGGCGCATGTGGTCGCGCCACGAGAACACACTGGCCGTCACCCTCGCCGAGGCCACCGGGCTCACCCCGGAAGACCCCGCCGTCACCGGCCTGGCACGCTTCACCCTGGAAGCCCCCAGCATCGCCCGGGCAAGCAAAGACCCGGCACGGACCATGCGCGACTTGTTCGCCCTGCTGGAACACGGCTGGGCCACCACCCCCCTGGCACGACAGGAAGTCCACCCCAGTCAGGACGGGTGACCGCGACCAGATGCCGCATCAGCCCCCACGATGACTTACGCGCTTCGCCGCCGACGGTTGGGAATCGCACTGAAAGACCGTTTTGTCCTGCCGATGGTGTTTGGTAAGGGGGTCAGCTGTCGCGCCGGTTCGGTGTGAAGGCGATCTGCTTCGCCGACACCCGCGGCTCCCAAGTCGAGATCGTGCAGAACATCGGCCGCGCGCTCCGCCTCAACCGCGACGGCAGCACGAAGGTCGCGCGGATCATCGTGCCGGCCTCCTGGAGGCCGGGGAGGATCCCACCGACATGGTCGCCTCCGCGAGCTTCAAGCCGCTTGTAGCCGTGCTCCAGAGCCTCCGCAGTCCTGACGAACGACTCGTTGAGCAACTCGCCTCCCGCGCCCTCACCAGCGGACAGCTCAAGGTCCACATCCAGCGCGACGAGGACGGGCGGATCGTCAGGGCCGGTGGCGAGGAGCAGGACGACGCCGAAGCAGCCTTGCTCCACTTCTCCAGTCCGAGGGACGCCGCGACCATCGCCGCGTTCCTCCGCACGCGGGTATACCGGCCCGAGTCCCTGGTGTGGCTGGAGGGCTACCAGGCCCTGATCCGCTGTCGGGCGGAGAAGCAGATCACCGGCCTGTACGCCGTCCCGTACGACACCGAGACCTGGGTCGGTGTCACCAAGGACCTCCCCTCGGGCGGTTGGTGCACCAGCAGCGCAAGGCCCTGCGGGCAGGCGAGCGCGAGGAGCGGCGCAAGACGCTGCTGGACGCCCCCGAGCCCTCGAGCTCCACGTCCCCACCGCCGCAGGGAACCGCCCCTAATCCCACCAGGGCGTGCCCGGGCGCCGCCCTCACGCACATGGGAAGCAAGCGCCCGGGTCGGCTCCGTACAGGGGTGTCCCGGGAAGACGGTGTGGGCTTCTCTGTGAGGGGTCAGCCGATGCGGACGGTGATCTCGGGGAGGGGTATGTCGGAAAGGTTCAGCTGGAGCCCGGTCAGGGTCAGGTAGGTCTGCGAGTCGGTCAAGGCGGAGGTGGTGGACGGCGCCTGGGTCTGCCCGCGCGTGCTCACCAGCAGGTACCAGCCCCCGCGCTTGTAGCTGCGGGAGGCGTCGGGGCGGTCGCCGTTCGGGTTCAGCGTCCAGCCCTGGCGCTCCAGGTCGGCGCAGATCGCGTTCATCTCCGACGGTGCGGCGGTCTTCTCGCGGACGGCCGTCCAGCCCGTCCTGTTCGAGTTGGCGCCGGCCGCGCCGGTCGGGCGGCCCTGCGCCGGGTCGAGGCCCGCCGCGCTGACCGCGGTCCGGATCACCTCGTCCACGGCGTCCCGTGTGAGGGGCGGTGACGTGGACTCCGGTGTGGGCGCCGCCGTGGATGGGGACGGCGTGGGCGCGGGCGCGCCCAGGTGGATGCGCCCGTCGTCGTCTACCTGGATATGGTCCGGCAGGACCACGGCGGCCAGACTCACGATCAAGGTCGCGGCCAGCCCGATCCACACCCTCTTCAACAGCGCGTTCAACGCGAAACTCCCCCCGAGTGATCAATCAGAGGGAGTCTCACACATACTGCTCGGCGCCCGGCAGCCCTCACCTGTTCCCGAGCCGCGCATGACAAGAGGCGTGCGGCGGTGGGGGGTCTGGGCGACGAAAGCCGGTGGACAGCCTGCCGGGCGGCCCATGATTTCGATCTTGACTATCCGTCACCCGACGGGTGCGCGGCGCCATCTCCCGTACGTGGTGCACGGTTTCGGGGTCGACGTCGGCGAGGGTGCGGCGGGGGCCGGGCACCCACGGCGTGCGGGCTGTGCTCGACCTGCTGCGAGAGCACGGGCCGATGACGGTCCCGCAGATGGGCCAGGCCCAGTCGCTGAGCCGACAGTTCGTACAGCGCATGGTCAACCACGCCGCCGCGCGGGGTTTCACCGAGGCGGTCCCCAACCCGGCACACCAGCGGTCCTCGCTGATCCGGCTCACCGACGGCGGCCTCGCCGCGATCACCGCCGCGACCGCCCGCGAGCACGCCCTGCTGCGGCGGACCGGCGGCGGCCTCACCGACGGCGAGGTGGCCGCCTGCGTCAAGGTGTTGAGCCGGATGCTGGAGTTCCTCGACGACGTCGAGGTGACGGGGACGCCGCCGCGTTAGAGCGACGGCCCCCGCCAGCACTCCCGGGCCCGGCAGCGCCTCGGCGGCCTGCGCCAGCATCGGCTCAACCGGCGGTCTCAGCGTCACCAGGTGCCTCCCTCCTCAGTCGGGCCGGGCTGCCGCGCTCTTTACGTGCCCCGTGCCGTCGCGGTTACCTGGAGCGCACAAGTACGAGCCACGGGGGCGGGGCATGGCGGGCTGGCACGGGGGATGGGCACGCGGGCTCTGGCGGACCGCAGTGGCGCTGGCCGCGCCGCCGCTGACCGCGACCCTGGCGTTCGGGGTGGCCTGGGAGTCGGCATACGGGTCGTTGGCCAACTGGGGGTTCTTCCTCGGCGGGCTGCTGCTCCCGCTGGTCCTGCTCGGCTGGCACGCCGCCCTCGCCGCGCGGCGCAGAGCCTCGCTCATCGCGCTGTCCGCCCTCCCTGCCGGCCTCGGCGCCATCCTGGCACTCGTGTCCGTGGGGCACAGCGCGCTGGAGGACCGCGGCGTCGAGATCAGCTGCATCGTGCTGAAGGTCACCGAGCACACCGAGACGGAATCCTCCATGGACGCCGAGGGCCACTGGACCTCCACGACCCGGACCTCGTATGACCACCGCCTGGACTGCCCCGCGGGCGGCCCGGAGCACCTGGACACCCCCTCGCGGCTCGCGAAGGAGGGCGAGTCCCTGACGGTGGTGCACGACCCGCAGGGCAAGGTCTCCCCGCGGGCTGCCGGGGACGTCCACGGCCGGGGCCTGCGCACCGCAGCCGAGGTGGCGGTCGGGGCGGCGGTGCTCCTGGGGCTGGCCGGCGGAATCCGGGAGGCGTACGAGAAGCGGCGCCGGAGGCCGCGGCGGCCGACAGGGCGGTGAAACGCCCGCCCGAGGGCGGCACCCTCCAGCGTTCCGCCACACCTACCCATGGATCAGCGATGATGCGCCGACAGGCACGGTCTTCCACTCGGATCACGGGGCGTGGCGAACTCCATGATCTTGGAAGCCGTGCCTGTCACGTTCCGGGGCCACCGCCGAGCTGACAGAACGCCACGAACCAGGCGTCACGCGACGACGTCAAAGCCCTGAGTTCACCCCGACGTCGGTGTCGTGGAAGTCGCGAGCGAGTTCCGTCACCATCACCGCTGCCGCTGCCGCTGCCGCAGCCCGTGCGTCTTGTGGGTCGGTGTTGATCGACAGGTCCAGGCGCCCGCAGAGCATTCCGCCTTCATGGTGAGGACGTTGGTGCGCCAGCCCTCCGGCGTCGCCAACAGGACGATCCCCTTCAGAATGCCCCAGTCGGGCCGCTTCTTCTTCTCCTTCTTGCGTCTCCTCCAATTCTGCTGCAGGTCGAGGTCGTCGATGGGCCTGCTTCCGGCCCGAGATATTTGCCTCGATTGCCGGAGTCGATGAAAGTCCTGCCGAACCGCCCGTGCCCAATCGAAAGTCACAGGTTGAGAAGCCCGCTCCCCGCGTACGCGGGGATGAACCCGTCGCCACGCCACGACACGAGCTCCGCCCTCGCTCGGCTACGCCTCCCCGCGCAGGCGTCGGGCGAGGTCGATGTCGTTCTGGAGTGCGCTGAGCCGGGGATACGGCTCGCGGGTGCGGTCCAGGACGCAGACGTGGAGTTTGTCGCCGGCGCGGGGCGGCGCCACGTTCTCGTCCCGCCAGGACGGATGCTTCACCTGGTCGATGAAGCCGAACACGCCCTCGTGCCCGTCCACCTCGACCTTCGCGCCCACGGGCGCCACCGCCACGACTGTCACATCGAGTTCCTGGTGATCGTGGAATCTCAACTCGGTCCTCCATAGACGTCGACCCAGCTGCGACGTTGGGTCAGCTCGTTGAACCGGTCGAGCTTCTCCACCGGTATCTCGAATTCGAGGCGGACGGCGCCACCCGGACCGTTCCTGTCGTGGACCTTCACGTGGTCGACGAACTCCTCGAGGAACTTCGGATGCATTTCATACTTCACCATCCCCTTGGCGAAGTTCGCTCCGGTCGGCCCGGCGTACTCGGCGGCCACCGCCCGTTCGCCGAAGTAGATCTTGCCATCGGAGACGATGCCGCCGCCGATGTCCACCCCCGGCTGGTGGTTGGCAGGGTTCGGGCCGTGGTCCAGTTCGTACTGGGCGTGGGCCCCCCTTCGGCGTGCGGTAGACCGGGACGTAGTCCGGGGCCTGACCCAGGTGGTCCGTCCACACTTGCCGCGGGAGAGCGACCGCGGCACTGCCTGCCGCATGGCCCTGGCGGGCCGGCTCCTGGTCGAACGGGCGGGCTACGCGGGGAACCGCACGAGTGTCCTGATCTCACGCCAGATGTCTGGATGATCACGGGCTGTTGGAAGGTGCGCCTGCGCACCGAGGGCCGGGGGCTGGGGGCCATACGAACCCGCCCGCACGTGTACCCCTACGCTGGTGCCCGCCGCGTGGCGGATCTTGAACAGTGCGACGAACGGAGCGTGACAGGTGACGGGGGCGAACGGCGCAGAGCTGGTCGGCGAGGTTCTGGGCGGGCGATACCGCGTGACCGCGATGATCGGGCGCGGTGGCATGGGTGTGGTCGCCCGGGCGGTGGACCAGCTGCTGAACCGCGAGGTGGCCGTCAAGGTCCTGCGGGCCTACACCGACGCTTCCCCGGCCGAACTGGCCGATCTGCAGGTCCGGATGCAGCGGGAGGCGCAGGCCGCCGCCCGTATCCGGCACAGCGGTGTGGTCACCGTGCACGACGTGGTCGAGGAGCAGGGGCTGCCGGTCATCGTCATGGAGCTGGTCGACGGGCCCTCCCTCGACGACGTGCTGGCGGAGCGCGGCTCACTGGACCCGCGTGAAGCGGCCGCGATCGGCGCCAAGCTGATGGACGCGCTCGACGCGGCACACCGGGCCGGGGTCCTCCACCGGGACGTCAAGCCCGGCAACGTACTGCTTGAGCGCAGTGGCCGGGTCGTGCTCACCGACTTCGGCATCGCCAGCATGGAGACTTCTGGCGACGAGGCCCTGGCCAAGCTGACCCAGAGCGGTCAGATCGTCGGCTCCCTCGACTATCTGCCGCCGGAGCGCGCACAGGGCCTGGAACCGGGTGCCGCGTCGGACATCTGGGCGCTCGGCATGACGCTGTACGCGGCCGTGGAGGGCTCTTCGCCCTTCCGTCGTACGTCGGTGTGGTCCACGCTGGCGGCGATCGTCGGCGAACCGCTGCCGGAGCCCCGGCGTGCCGGACCGCTCACCCCGGTGCTGCGCGCGCTGATGGCCAAGGACCCGCTGCAGCGGCCCGACGCCGGGCAGGCGCGCGAAATGCTGGAGGCGGTCGCCGGCGGCAGGACGGCGGACGTCGCGCCGGCGCCGGCTCCCCAGCCCGTCACTCCGCCGGCCTTCGGTCCCCCCGCCGCGCCGTTCTCCCAGCCCGCCCCCCAGCCCGTCGTCTCCTACACGCCGACCGACGCCTACGGCGCCCTTCCGCAGCCGGGCATGGCCCCCGGCATACCCGACGGTCACGGCAGCCGTCCCGAGACCAGCACCACGGTCGTCCGCGCGCGGCGCCGCCGCACCCGTACCGTCGTCGCGGTGGCAGCCGCCACCGTCCTCACCTGCTGCAGCGTCGCCTACGCCCTGATGGACATGCGGGGCAGCGCGGGCGGCGGGTCGAACGCGGCGCTTCCGAAGGCGAGCACCGCCGCCGACGGTGACGTGTCCGGCGGCCCGGCCTCCCCGGGGGACCTGACCTCCATAAGCCCCGGCAAGTCGCCGTCCAGCACCTCCTCGAAGAAGGACGGGGGCCGAGAGACAGGTCCCACGCCGGCCCCCGGCAACGGCGGCGGCGAGCCGGCCGCTAACCCGTCCGGCTCGCCGAAGGCAACGGCCAGCGCCCCGGTGAAGGAGCCCGTCCCGGTGTCGACGGCGTGCACCGGCTGGGCCCACTCGAACCGCAGCGACGGCTACGGTTACGCGGCCCAGGAAACCCACCTCTACACCGGGCCGTACGCGGAGTGTTCCTATGTGACCGCGGTCAAGTCCGGCGTGAAGGTCTACTACCACTGCTACGTCACCAATGCCCAAGGCAACAAGTGGATCTACGCCCGTATCGAGGGCACGAACACCGAAGGCTGGCTGTTCAGCGACAAATCCACCCTGAAGAGCGGCACACTCGCCCGCTGCTAAGCCTGATCCGCCATTCACCAGAGGGTGAGTTGCGGGTCGCGGCCGGGGCGGTGTCCGGGCTTTCCGGCGTGGTCACGTATGCGGCGTGTCTCATCCGGGGGTGCACGGGGACGCTGTCCGGCGGTTCGGTGAGCAGAGCCCGACCCTCGGGTTCCGCGCCGTCCCCACCCTGCACCTGCCTTCGCGCGTCTCCGCACAGGCCACCCCAGCCGAAACGAAGTTGCCATGCACATGGATATGGCAGCCGATCGGCTGCGCCTTGGCCTAGGGCCCATTCCAAGCAACTTCCGAAGGATCTTCGTCACCGACGCCCTGCGCTCCGGCCTGCCCGCACACATCGCCGCCCGCATCTGCGGCCACCAGACCGTCGACACCACGCTCGGATACGCCGCGATCTATCCCGAGGACGTCATCAACCACCACAGGGCCTTCATCTCCCGGCGCCGGTCGCTGCGGCCCAGCAGCGAGTACCGCGAGCCGACCGCGCAGGAGTGGCAGGACTTCCTGGCCCACTTCGAGCTCCGGAAGGTTGCCCTGGGCGTCTGCGCCCGTGACTTCGGTACCCCGTGCGTCCACGAGCACGCCTGCATCCGTTGCCCTGTCCTGCGGCCCGACCCTGAGCAGCTGCCCCGGTTGGAGGAGATCCGCGCGAACCTGCTCGACCGGCTTCAGGAGGCCAAGGAACAGGGTTGGCTCGGGGAAGTCGCTGCAATCGAGGCCAGCCTCGCCGCCGCAGAGCAGAAGCTCGCCGCCATGCGTGACCTCGCGGCCCGACACCCCACTGTCCAGCTCGGCATGCCCGACTTCCGTGGCATCGTCGCGCGCATCGACTCCGAGCAGCGAAACCAGGATGCGAAGCCGCAGCCCTGAGGACTACAACGAGGGCATGACCGTCTTCCTCTGTTCCAAGTGCGGCACCGCGATCACGCCGGGGCTGGCCGAGCTTGCCGCCATCCCTGACGTCTCCGACGACGAGCGCGACCGGGACAAGGAGACACGCCGGGCACCTTCCACCGTTCCGCAGGGCCACTACGCAATCGACCCCGAGCCCTGGGGACCTCCCTACGTCGTGCAGGACGATCAGGAGGACCCGAAGCGGGCTCAGTCACGCGGAACTCTGGTCTGCCACGAAGAAGGCTTCGTCATCTCGGCGGGCATCCGACAGACAGTGCTGGTGCATCCCGACGACGCCGCCGGCCTTCAGCCACTGCCCAACTGGGAGAACAGCAATGGGTGCTGCGGACCGACGGGCAACGAAGGGATCAATCGAGCCTGCCCTTGCGGCGCTCCGATCGCGACCCTCGCAGCCGACTGCTTCGGGCCCTACGCTACGCCTTCTTCCGCCCCCAGCAACCGGCCAGCGTCCACTACGTGACCCCGCACCCGAGCACGATGAGGAGCCGTAGCCGAGCGGTGACGGGACGGGGAACGCCGGGACCCGAGACGGACATGCGGGATCCCGGGACCGGTGGTGGAGAGCGTTTCGGCGCTGTGGGAGCAGATTGAGGCGGTGGTATCGCGGCCGGGAGCTGACGGCCGGGATGGCTGGGGTCCTCTGGCGACTTCGGACCGGCGCACCGTGGCTCGATCTCCCGAGCAACACGGGCCCGGCCGACCGTCGACGAGCGGTTCGCCCCCTGGGTCGGGCCCGACGTGTTCCAGCAGACGCGGTCCAAATGCCGACCGCCGCCTGCCTTAGGCGGGCTGCGGGGCGGGCGTCGCCGGAGCGGCCGCGACCTTGCGGGTCTCGCGCATTATCAGCAGGCCGTTGACCACCATCAGTGTCGCGGTCAGGCAGTGGACACCGAGCGCGGTGGCCACGGAGCCGTGGTGGGCCAGCACGTTGGTCATGTCGCCGTACGCGGCGAGGGCCTCCACCAGCAGCGCCCAGCCCAGCGCCCGGCGGTGACCCGTCACCAGCAGGATGCCCAGAACCAGGGCCAAGACGACGTCGCGGATTCCCTTGATGACCAGGAAGCCGTCGCCGTCGCCGGACGGCCAGCTCGGCAGGCCGTAGCCCGGCGCCGTCGTCTCCGGGCTCAGGATGTACTCCGTCCCGAACCAGAGGATGAAGAGAATGAAGGCGGCGGCCAGGACGGTGTTGATCTTCTTCAGCGACATTGTTCTTCTCCTTGCGAGTCTTCGTCAGCTTGGTGAGCTTCGTGGAGCTTGCTGAGTCGTGTGGGGCCTGATCAGGCCGCGCGGACGCGGCTGATCGAGGGGCGTAGTTTGTCGGAATCGCCGTTGTGGGATCTGAGCGGCAGCTGCATTCCCCGATGTCGGGAGTTCGGAGTTCGGTGGCCCGCTGTCGCCCGGGGAGCGGGGATCGTGCGCCGCCAGCGCGGGGCTGGCCCGCGGGCTCAGACGAGGGCGGCGACGAGCAGGGTGAAGGCGGCGATGATGACGGCGACGCGGACGTAGTGGAAGCGGTCCCAGCGGTGCAACTGCTGCTTCCAGTCGGCGGGCCGGTTGTCAGGGGTCCACGTCTTGTTCAGGTTGTTGATCGGGACGAGCAGCAGGATCGACATGATCACGCTGAGCATCAGCAGCGCGCCGGCGGTGACGACGAGGCCGGCGCCGGGGCGGTGCCATCCGGCGATGGCCCAGACCACGACGAGGACGAGCGAGCCGATGTACCAGACCGGCATCACGGCGCCGAGCATCCGGCCCCCGTGGGCATGGCCGAGTTGGCCACTGTCCTCGGGGAGGGCGTTGAGGATCCGGTTCATGACGAAGGCGACGGAGAACTCCACCCCCACCATCACGCCGACGATCACAGTGGTGACGACCTCGAGTGCGTTGAACATGATGCGCTCCTGGGATCTAGCGTTGCTAGGTGACGAGGCAACGCTAGTACTACTGCCGCTCTGTTGTCTAGCGATGCTAGGATCGAATCATGTCGGTACAGGAACGCAAGCAGCGCGAACGGGCGGAGCGTGAGCGCCTCATCGTGGCGACGGCCCGTGAACTCGCCGAGCAGCAGGGCTGGGACGCGGTCACCACCCGCCGGCTCGCCGAGCGCATCGAATACAGCCAGCCCGTCCTCTACAGCCACTTCCGCGGCAAACGGGAGATCATCGGCGCCGTCGCCCTCGAGGGCGCCGCCGAGCTGGCCGCGGCGGTGCGGGCCGCGACCGCCGCCGCGGACGGTCCGCGCGAGCGAGTCGCCGCCCTCGCCCGCGCCTACCTCGACTTCGCCGCACGCAACCCGGCGGTCTACGACGCCATCTTCCAGCTCGACGGCGGCCTGGCGTTCGCACACGAGGACACCCCGGAGCCCTTGAAGGACGCCTTCGCCGCGCTGCTGGAGAGCCTGGGCGAGGTCGCCGGGGACGGCGTCCACCCGGGGCTGTTCACCGAGGTGTTCTGGGCGGCCCTGCACGGCCTTGCGACCCTGACCCGGGCGGGACGCCTGCTGCCCGAGGACGCCGCGCCGAGGGTGGAGCTGCTGGTGGACCGGCTCGCCGTGGTCTGACACACCGTCCCGGCGGGCACGCAGCCAGGGGCATGACCCAGACGCGCCAGAAACCCGCCACGGGATGATCTTGGCCGAACGACTGCACGCGCAATGCCGCGCATGGGCAAGGGGGGATATCCGCGACGGAGTTCGGTACCGCGCGTCCTGGCTGTCTCCAGAAGCTGTTGGGACACGATGATCGCGTGTTCGCATCCCTGCTGCCTGGCCTCCGGGAACTACGCACGCCATTAGCAACTCGGGTGCGGCGAGGTGCCGCGGAGCCGGAGAATCCGGGCGCATGACCACGGAACAGTTCCGCCGCTTCGGCCCCCGGTTCGTCGCGGAACAGCGCGATCGCTACGGCAAGCGCGCCGGAGAACCGGATGCTCTCGTACGACCAGGCGGTGCTGGACGAGTACGAGCCCTGGCGGATCTGGCTGGACCAGCAGCTCGACCTCCTCCCGGAACCGGCCGCGGACGCCTTCGCCGCGAACCTGTGGCGCGATCAGAACTTCTGGCCCGATGTCATCGAGCTCGCCGCCGGCGCTGCCCTGCGCGGGCGGGGCTTCGGTGTGGAGTTCGAGCGGCGGTGGGGGAACCTGACACCGGACTGGACCGTCGTCGGCGAGAACGGCGCGCCATCGCGGTCTTCTCCTGCTACCGACATCCCGAAGCGAGCCCGCCGGCGGGCAGTGGCGCCAGTGGATAGCCGGTTTGCTCGCGCTGGGGTTCTCGGAGAGTGGGGCCAGGGGCCAGACGGGGTCCGAGGATCGAGGACTTCGTCACCTGGGCGAACACGGAGGCTGCCGCCCACCAGCTCACAGGTGAAACCATCCCGCCCGACCCCAACGGCAAGGTGGGAACAGGCCGCTTCCGCAGGTCGCTGGCCTGGCATATCGCCCGCAGACCGAACGGTCTGGTCGCCCTCGCTGTCCAGTACGGACACCTGCGAACGGCCCTCGTCTCCGAGGGGTACGCCTCGCGCAGCCGCGGCGGGATCCACGATCTCATTGACGTGGAGACCGTGCTCGCGGTCGCCGACACCGTCTCCGACCTTCATGACGATCTTGAAGCTGGCGGCGGCATCTCCGGCCCTGCAGCCCGCCGCGGCATCACAGCCGCTATCCACGCCCCGCGCTTCGCCGGCACCGTCATCACCAGCACCACCGCTCGACGCCTCCTCGCAAACGAGGACGCCATGATCTACGACAACCCGCAGGCGTTCCTGCTCTGCCACTACAAACGCGAGCAGGCCCTGTGTCATCGCGACGGAATCAAGGAAACCCCAAGCCTGGACCGGTGCGTTCCCGGCTGCGGCAACATCGTCCGCACCGACGAGCACGCCGCCCGGCTCCGCGACCGAGCTGACGTCCTCGACAAACGCGCGGCCCACACCCCCTGCCGGTCGGCGACCGCCTGCGTGCCAACGCGGACAAGCTCCGTGGCATGGCCGAGCACCACGACCGCACCCGCAACACCCTCCAGGAGGTCACCGGATGACCCCGGCGCCCGACGAACGCGATCGCATCCGCGCCGCGATGGACCGCATCCTGGGCGGCACCCCCCAACATTCCAACGGTGCCCTCACCATCGTCGCCCTCGCCCAAGAAGCCAAGGTCCCCCGCAACGCGCTCACCCAGCGCCATCTGGATCTGAAAAACGAGTTCTACGAGCGCGTCAAAGAACGTGGGGTCACTCCGGACGTTGAGGTCCGCCTCCGCAAAACCATCGTCAAGCTCAAAGAAACCATCGCGAACAAGAACGCAGAACTCGACCAGCTCCGCACCGACGTCCCCAGCCGCGTCCGCGCCATCAATCAACTCGAATTGGAAAACCAGGAGCTCCGCAGAATGCTCGCACTACCCGAGCCGAACGTCATTCCGCTCCCCAACCGGCAACCGCCCATCACGTGATACGTCGGTCGTCACGCCGGATCATATGCGTGCTGTTTCCCGATTTCTGGAGAAAGGCCCGCACCACCGCTAATCTCCTGACCAGGGGAGCTGAGCAGCGAGGGGATCCGCGATGACGACCATCGACGTCGAGACGACCGAACCGTCGGACTTACCCACGCCGCCGGGACCGCTGAATCAGGCGATCACGGCGGATCAGACAGTCGGCCCTACCGCGCTGGCCGACTTCGTCCGGCAAGCCATGGCCGAACTCCCGGCGATCGCCGGCGCAGACCGCGCGACCGCACACCGCTACTTCGACGACTTCGCCCTCCGCCGCCGCGCTCGCCACGGCCCGTCAGGACACCGTCACGGCGGCCATGGCACCGCTGGCCGAGATGTTCGCCGACGCCGGCGGCATGGTCCAGCTGAGCCGTGAGCAGGCTCGCGGCCGGGCCGGCGACTTCGAGATCATCGAGTACATCCTGCGCGGTCAGCCCGGAGGCGTGCCCGGCACCTGGGGCCACCACTTCGACGACTACCTCCTGCACGCTCCCATCACCGACCAGCACCGCAACAAGATTGCCCACCAGGCCGCACTCATCGAGTCCGCACTCGGGAGCGACCCGGCGGACGTCCCGAGCACGGCCCCCGCGCGCGCCACCGGCCGCCGCATCCTGCTGATAGCGTCCGGAGGCGCCGCCGACCTGCGCCGAGTCGACCCGGCTCTCCTGCACCCCGCCGACCGCCTGGTCCTCAACGACGTCGACCCCGACGCCCTCCAGTACGCCCTCACACACCTGCCGCCCGCGACCCGCGCCCAGACCGCCGCGGCCCCCGGCAACGTCCTGCGCACCGCCGCCCACCTGGCCGCCGACCACGGCCCCTTCGACCTGGGCCTGGCCGGAGGCCTCTTCGACTACCTCGAAGAACGCTTCGCCCGAGCCCTGATCCGCACCACTCCGTCCCGCCTGTGCCGCCCCGGAGACACGTTCTACTTCTCCAACATCGCGACCCCGAACCCCTACGCCGCCCTGATGACCCACATCGGCCGCTGGAACCTCGTCGAACGCACCCCCGCCGACATCGAGGCCGACGTCCATGCCGCCGTGCCGCCGGGAACCGTCGCCGGACTGGACATCACCGCCGATGCCACTGGCCTGACGCTGTTCGCGACGGTGCGGCGCGCTGACGAGCCGGGGTGATCCCCGCAGTCGGCTTCGTGTTCGTCGCCGACGCAGCCTCGATCGTCAGGCGAGGCCTTCGATGATGCGGAAGTCGCGCTCGACGCCGTCAGCAAGTGCGGCCAGCGCCTCCTGGTAGGCCGCACTCGCATGTGCGGCGACCGCCTGTTCGAAGCTGTCGAACTCGATCAGGACGGTGCGCTCGGCGATTCCGGCGTCGTGTGCGACGACCCGGCTGCCGCGGGCGAGCAGCCGCCCGCCCGCGGCCTCGACGGCTGGACCAGCCAGCTTGTTGTAGGCAGCCTGCTTCTCGGGGTCCGCAATGGTGCGGTAGGCGCTGACCCAATAGCCCTTGACCACGGTACCTCCTGTGTTCGGAATTGATGCTCAGAAGCATGCTCAGATCCATGGCCGGCGCGCTGTGGGTCAGCGAGCCGACGGAGACGGCGTCGAAGTCGGACGGCTTCGATCCTCAGCTTCCGGTTCGACTCGACCGGCCCAGGCCCGGCACACCGACTGGGGCTGTGATCGGATTGGTCTCGGGTGAGCGTCGGCGGGCGAGGGCGAGGCTGGCCATCGTCGTGATCGCCATCGCGACGACGCCCACCAGCGCCGCGGTCGTGTAGGCGTCGTCGTTCGGGAAGAGGCGGCCCGTGGCGGTGCCGGCGGCCAGGACCAGACCGCCGATGGCGCTGCCCAGGGAGTACCCGACGCTGCGGACGACGTAGTTGAAGCTCATGGCGCTCGACGTCTCGCTCTTGGGGGTGACGGCCAGGATGACGCCGGGCATGGCGGCCGAGAAGCTGCCGACGCCGAAGCCGAGCACGCCCATGGCCGCGAGCAGTTCGGCCAGGTTGGACCGGGCGGCGGCGAACAGGACGAACCCGCCGCCGACGATGGCGGCGCTGCCGGCCAGGAGCAGGGGGCCGTCGATCCGCGTCCGGACCCGCGGCGTGAGCTTGCCGGCGACGAACCCCAGCACGGAGAACGGGATGAGGACCAGCCCCGCCACGAAGGTGGTCAGTCCGAAGCCGTAGCCGGCGCTGTGCGGCGTCTGCGCGTAGCGGGTGATGAGCGTGAGCAGGAGGTACATGCCGCTCCCGCCGACGAACATGGCGATGTTCGCCCCGGCGACCGCCGGGTGCCGTACCGCCCGGACGTCGACCAGGGGCGTCTTGGTTCGCAGTTCGGAAACGGTCCAGACGCAGAGCAGGAGTACGGCGGCGACGGCAAGGGTCACCGCCACGGCGAGGTGTCGGCTCCACAGGTTCCTCTCGCCGGCCAGGAACAGGACGAGGAGCAGTCCACCCGCCAGGACGAGCGCACCGGCCACGTTCACGTGGGCGGAGCGGCCTTCGGGGGCTTCGGGCATGGAGCGCCAAGCGGTCAGGAGGGCGGCGGCGGTGACGACCAGGCCGAGGCCGTAGGCGGCCCGTACCCCGCCGAGCTCGGCGAGCAGTGCGGCCAGCGGGTAGCCGACGCCGGACCCGATGATCGAGACCACCGAGATCAGGGCGATCACGGCCGCGCTGCGCTCCTCGGGGAGGTGGTCCCGGGCCACGCCCATCATCAGCGCCGTCAGCCCGAGCCCGAAGCCCTGGGCCGCCCTGCCGGCCAGCAGCCACGCGAACGGCAGCGGCAGCACGGTGAGCGCGCTGCCGGCGACGACGACCGCCAGCGTGGCGAGGATCGTGGCCCGCCGGTGCCGGCCGGCTCCGAGCCGGCCCAGGACCGGCGTGGCGACGGCGCCGCTGAGCAGCGCGACGGTCAGCGTCCACTGCGCGCTGCCGAGCGAGACGTGGAACGAGGTCGCCACGCTGGTGATGAGCGGCGTCCCGAGGCTGGCGACCGCCGCCACGACCAGAGCGATGAACATCAGGGCGGGGACCAGCAGCCGCGCCTCGGAACGCGCCACCGAGAACGCCTTCACCGCGACCCCGCCGACCGGCTGCCCGGTCACTGCTTCGGCCCTTCGCGGTCCTGGCTTTCGAGCTCTGCCAGATGCTTCAGCGCCGGAAGGGCCGCCACCAGCGCCTCGACCTCGTCGCCGGTGAGCTCGCCGATCAACCGCTCGAACGCGTGGACGCCCGCCTGGCGCCGCGTCCGGACATAGGAGGCGCCGGCCTCGGTCAGGCACACCAGCGTGACCCGCTTGTCGGACGCGTCGCCCCGCCGCTCGACCAGGCCGGACTCCTCCATCACCCGGACCAGGGCGGTCATCGCGGGCTGGGTGACGCCCTCGACCGCGGCCAGATCGGTGATGCGCCGCGGGCCGGTCCGGTCCAGGGTGGCCAGGGTGGCGGCGGACGTCAGGCTCATGTCCCGGGGCAGGCGTCTCGCGGCCCTGGTGGCCAGGCCGTAGAGGGCTGCCCCGATGGCGGCGGACGCGCCAGGAGCGGTGTCTTGACGACTCACGCTCGAAGCATAGCATTTTTATATTCATAGTTTATGGAAATGGTCGACTGGCGCGGGCGGCGCGCCCCTTGAGCAGGCCGGCCCGCCGGATCCGGGTCAGTGCCAGGCCCAGCAGCCGGTCGGCGCGGTCGCCCTCGGCGAGCCGGTCGCGAAAGTCGGACAGCACGCTGTGGTGGAAGCCGGGGTCTTCCAGTTCCAGGCCGAGGGCGTGCTTGAAGTCGATGCGGCAGCGCACTGCCTCGGCGGCCTGGCGGTCCGACAGGTTCAGCGCGTACTGCAGCACGCAGACGGTGGCCAGCTGCGCGGGCGAGAGCCCGGGGCGGCCGTCGCGCGGGTACCAGGCGGTGAAGTCCTCGTCGCTGAACAGGCCGTCGAGGCGGTCGCGGATCCACATCGCAGTGGTGCCGTGGGGGTTGCTGGCCCGGGCGACCCGCACGGTCAGCGCCGGGATCTCGGCTCCGGGACGGGGCTGGAGGGACATGTCAGGCTCCTGGGGGACATGGGCAGAACGCTCCCACAAGCCTGACGCAACGTCACGATCGTTGACTGTCCGTCCTCAAGATTCCCGACAGAGTCCGACCCGGAAGACCTGGCGCACATCTCGCCGTACCTGACCGAACACATCAACCGGTTCGGCGAGTACAGCACCCACGAACTCGGCATCCAGCCCGAGGCGTACGACCCGAAACTCGACGTCGACTTCACCCCGCTGCGCGAGCAGGACCTGACCGCCGCCGGTCTCGGCCAGGCTGCCTGAGCCGTGAGGGAACTAGCTGGTGACGCCCTTCACGGGAGCGGGCCGGTATACCCCAGAATCCTGCTGCGAGGGTCAGCCTCCAACACCGTGGCCCGGGCAGGTGATCCGATAGCGCTGCCGTGGGGGCGGGGTTTGTGACGGTTCTTGTGGGCCCTCGCCGTATTTCAGAGGGATACCCGCGCTGTTCTGCCAGCGGCAGAACACCGGCCGGACCGGGCTCGACGATCACTACAGTCCAGTCTCATGACGACGATTACGACGCGTACGGTCGAGTATCCGGCCGACGGTTTGACGATGATCGGGCACCTCGCGCTCCCGGCCGGTGTCGACCGCCGGCCCGCGGTGCTGCTCGGACCAGAGGGCATGGGGCTCAGCGACGTCGAGCGCCGCCGGGCCGATGCTCTCGCCGAGCTGGGATATATAGCGCTGGCCTTCGACCTTCATGGCGGGCGCTATTTGGGCGACCCCGAGGAGATGCTGGCCCGTTGCCTGCCGCTGCTCGCTGATCCCGAGCGGATGCGAGGCATCGGCCATGCGGCGCTCGATGTGTTGTGCACCGAACCGCGGACCGACCCCGACCGGATCGCCGCCGTCGGCTATGGCACGGGGGGTGCCGTCGGGCTGGAACTCGGGCGCGGCGGGGTCAGCCTGCGCGCGATCGGGACAGTCAACGCACTGACCACGGGCCGACCGGGCGAGGCGGCGCGCATTCGCTGCCCGGTGTGGGCCGGGGTCGGGTCGGAAGACCCGATCATGCCGCCCGCGCAACGGAACGCGTTCACCGCTGAGATGCAGGCCGCGGGCGTCGACTGGCGCCTCGCGGTCTACGGCGGCGCCTTGCACGCCTTCCACCACCCGCCGGTCGGCCACCCCGTGGTCCCCGGCGTCGGCTACCACCCACGGCACGCGCAGCGAGCCTGGCGCGACGTCGTCGACCTGCTCGCCGAGTGCCTGCCCGTGACGGAGGATCTGGGGCATGACCCAGGTAAGCATGCTGGCCCCGGGCACTGACAGTCCACTCCCCTCAAGTCAGCACAGCAGAAACGCATTCGGGCGGTTACTCGATCGCGGAGACGTATTCACAACTACCGCAGTAAATACCGGATTTACTGCGGCAGAGCCCCTACCGTGATCACCGCGACCTGCGGCGGACCAATCCGGCCGCCGGGGCGAGGTGTACGCATTTACTGCGGCAGTACCGGAAGGGCGGGACGGCGTGACGATCGAACCCGTGACCGAACTCGGGAGCGGGGGCGCACTTCGGTTGCCGCGCGCTCGGGTCGTACCTCTGTCCGCCCCGCCGTCGTCGTACACCGCGGCGGTCGAGCGGTACCTCACCGGCGCGGGCATCGCGAAGTCCTCCGCGCGGATCTACCGGATCTCCCTCACGACGTGGGGATGGATGCTCGCCGGCGAACCGCCGCCGACCGGACCCGCCCGCCGAGGCGCGAAACCGCCCGTCTTCCCCGTCGCCGCGATCGACGACCCGGCGCTGCCGGAGGTCTTGGCCGAGCTGGCGGCGGCGCGGGCGGACGAGATGGACGCCGACACCGTCAACCGGGAGCTGTCCATCGCGCGCAAGGCGATCGGCTGGTGGCAGCGCCAAGGCTGGATCGAGTGCGATCCGACGATCGGCATCGAGCGGCGGCCGGCGCCGCCGGACCGCACCAAGGCTCTCGCGGAGAACCAGATCGCCGCCCTGTGGCGCCTCGACGTCGCGCTGCGGGAGAAGACGCAGTGGAAGATGCTCTACGAGTCCGCCGCACGGGCCGACGAGGTGCTGTGTCTGAACGTGGAAGACCTCTACCCGCAGGACAAGCGCGGCAGGATCACCGCCAAGGGCGGGGCGACCGAGTGGATCCACTGGCAGTCCGGCACCGCCCAGCTCCTGCCCCGCCTCATCGCCCGCCGTACCCGCGGCCCGCTGTTCCTCACCGACCGCAAGGCCCCGGCCGGAACACCCACGCTCGACGTGTGCCCGGAGACCGGCCGGGCCCGGCTCTCCTACCGCCGCGCTGAGGAGATCTTCGAGGAGAACACCCGGCTGCTGGCAAACCCCCTCGCCTCGCCCGACGACATCGAGGACCAGGACGGCTGGACGCTTCACCGGCTACGTCACAGTGCCCTGACGCACGACGCGGAGGACGGCACCTCCACCCCGATGCTGCTGGCCCGCTCCCGCCACGCCTCCGTCCGCTCCCTGGAGCGCTACGCCCGCCCCGGCGTCGACTCGGTCGCCCGGCACGTCGCCGAACGCGACCCCGCTGCACGTCGCCACAGGTAAATCCGAGCGGATCAGTGCTTCAAGATCATCCCGTTGCCCCTTTGGCGCGTATCTCGGTCACACCCCAGCAAGGTCCATCTCGCCGCGGAACGCACATGCCGTCCGCTCGCGTTCGTCCTGACAGCCGGGCAGGCAAAGGACCAGGCCGCCGACCGGGAGAAGAAGGGTGCAAGGGGCGGCCGGCCCGTCAGACACGACGCCGATCTTCACAAGGAGCGGAACACCGTCGAGCGGCTGATCAACAAAATGAAGGCCTGGCGAGGGACCGCCACGCGCAGCAGGTCCCAGCGGCGGCTGACCGTGGACTGGCTGACACCGAAGACCGCACCCGCGACCTCCTGCGTGAGGTTCTTGCGCATCAGGCAGACCACCAGCATCACCGATGGGTACAGCCCGATCGCCGAGGGCCGTCCGCCCGGCCTCACGAGATCACCGCGCAGCTCCGCACACCGCCCGTACAGCAGAACCCGTTGCCCGCTGTCAAGCCCCATGAGAGCATCAAGGTTCAATGGTCCGTCTCCTTTCGTTTACGCTTCGCAACGCGAATGAAAGAGTGCGGGCCGTTGCCATGTCCACGATTTTGAGAAATCCACCAAGGCGGGCGAATGGCAGGTACCGTTTGATGTACACAGCAGAGCTGACAGAAGCCTGCATCGAGGATGCGAGCAACATCTTGGTTGCGCCTTCGATGTTGCAAGATAATGACTTGATCAGGGACTTCTTCGGGTCCACAATCACGCCAGAGGACCTTGCTTCTGGTTCGCCCAACCTCGCACAGAAGACCGTCTACCTGTGTGGCGATATATCCGGGATCAGCAGCCGACAACTGCATGCGGCTGCCCGGGTATTCGTTATCCGGGAGCTATCGCACGGTTACTGCGAGGAGGTCGACAAACCTTGGCCCATCGTCGACCTCGGCCGAGTTCCCATCCGCATACACGGCGTCGGCGTGTACTACCGCCGCTTTTTCGGACTCGGCACCGATCACTTCGGACGGATCCGTGCGGAGCACGCGTTCCAGTCCCTGACGGAGTCCACCAAGCCTGGAACAGCCCATCGCAGCGGAATTTATCTGACGCCCGTGACGCGAAACCGTGACGAACTGCATTTCCGCCTGCTCCGGTGCTCCACGAATCTCTCTGGGCCGACCGAGAGCTTTCGCCCGACCGACACGCGCATCGTCGAGGCTCTGAACCGCGAGGCCGCCGCCGTCTTCCGGAACCAGGCACCGCTAAATCACGTCCTCGCTCAGATCTACCACAACACCCTTGCCACGGCCGAGCGCAAGCAGTCCAAGGCCAAGATCTCGGCCCATGCCGACAAGACCAAAGACATGCCCGTCAATGGCATCATGGCCTTCTGCACCTTCTATGACCGGGTCGACAAGCTGCAGCCCCTTGCCGAAGACGCCTTCGACTACGGTGTGAAGGGTACCAGCGGGCTGACCAAACTCCACTTTCGCCTCAAGGAGCCGACCGAAGAACGCGACGGGGTCGCGCTCCCCCCGCAGTTCACCCTGACCCTCTACCCTGGCTCCGTGTTCTTCATGCCGTTGTCCACCAACCGCCTGTATACGCACGAAATCCGGCCCTCAACGTTGGACGCCGAGTTGCTCCCGACCCGCCTGGGATACGTGGTGCGCTGTTCGAATGCCGAAGCCGTTCACAAGAACGGCCACACGTTCCTCAAGGTGCCCGGAGATTTGGTGAAGCTGGGGCCACCCACACCGGCCGGCCTGAACGAGCTGCGCGGGTTGTACGCCGAGGAGAACAGGACCTCATCCTTCATTGATTACGGCGACAAATTTCTCTTCAGTATGAACATGGGAGACTACGTTGCCCCCCGAGTCTAGGATCTCGGATGAGATCCTCTCGTGCGCTTTGCCAACCGAGGAGAATCTCTTTGCGGAGCTGTCCGCATCGGCTCGTTTGGAAGACGTAGGAAAAGGGCGGCAAGGCGCCGTGCTTACCAAGATTGACGAGGCGGGTGGTTTGCCTCTCGTACGCACTACCACTCGGTACAGCAGTCCGACGCAGCATTTCCGGGCAGTGCACGAACGGCTGGCGCAACAGATTCAAGAACGTGCGGCGCTTTCGGTCGGCTTCAACAACGCTCTCATAGAGAGCTACACGAACGCTTACACCACCATGGGCAGCCATTCCGACCAAGCCCTCGACCTGGCCAACGAGTCGTTTATCGCGGTCTTCTCCTGCTACCGACATCCCGAAGCGAGCCCGCCGAGGAAGCTGATCTTCGAATCAAAGGGGTCCGGCGGTGAGAAGTTCGAGATCCCCCTCGCCCACAATGGTGTCGTCGCATTTTCTGTCGACTCGAATCGGCGACTCAGACATAAGATCGTATTGGATGCGTCCGTCCAGACAGCGGACAATCAATGGTTGGGTGTAACCTTTCGAACATCAAAGACCTTCGTTCGGTTTCGCGACGGACATGCATACCTCCCACAGGGTGCGCGCCTCATGTCGGCCGGCGATGAGCAGAGGCGCGAGTTTTATCAACTGCGGCGCCGTGAGAACAATGAAACGGACTTCGTCTATCCCCCGTTGACGTACACCATCAGCGAGAGCGATCTAATGCCGCCCGTCTGACCTTGAGGGCTTTTGAATAACCCTCATCAAGGAATCGTGAGGGTAGTAGTCGTAGGTATGGGGGCAGGAACGATGGCCACCCTCGCAGCCCAGGCTCGGAAGACCGGAAGAATCCAACAAGTGAGGGCTACTGAACGTCACCGATGCTCATGGTCACCCGAATTTGCTCGGACAGTGCTCATGATCCGCCCACAGTGCTCACGAAACCGCGGATCCTAGACGGCTGTCAGCGCAAGATGACCGGCTTCGGCAGCAGCGTGCTCAGCAGCTGGGCCGTCTCCGCTTCCATGTCCACTCCCCCGCCGAGACCTTCGTTGATGCGGGCCAGCCGCGGGGCGGCTTCGCGGAGGGCGTCCACGTCTCCGGCGGCGTGGTGGGCCAGGAAGACCTGCCGGTGGAGGAGTTCGCTCTCCTCGGCAGCCAGAAGTCCCTGGTGCACGGCCCAGAGCGCGCCGGCGTAGTCGGCGGCCTCCCGGCGGCGGGTGGACAGTTCGTAGGCGACGTCGGCGATGGCAGAGACCATCTCCTGGACGACCGGCTCGGCCCGGGCGTAGCGCTGGGGGTCGATCGCCGCGAAGGGCCGGCCGCGGACGAGCGCGAGGGCCCGGCGCAGGGCGAGCTCGCCGTCCTCGTCATGGCGGGCGAGGCCGAAGCGGGCGCGAGACCGCCGCAGCCCAGATGACCGGGGGCCGGCCCAGCCTGGTCATTCGACAGACCGTCCGCCAGCGCATCGGGCGCCGGGAGCCGCCGGACGTCCGGATGCCCTCGGCGAACCCGCCGAACCAAGCCCGCAGCCCCGTGACGGACCGGGGGCGGGCCACGGTCAGCGCCACCCACACTCCGAGGTAGACCGGCACCAGCGGGGCGGGCAGGTGCCGCTTGGCCAGCAAGACCCGGTTGCGGGCCGTCATCCGGTAGTAGACCGCGTGCCGAGCCGGGGACGTCGTCGGGTGCTGGAGCACCAACTGCGGCTCGTACAGAATGTCCCAGCCGCGGTCGACCGCCCGCCAAGCGGGCAGTGCGCAATGTGGACCGTCCCACTACGCTCGATGGGGGTTCAAGCACGGGACTGCACTCCACAGTTCCCGATCTGTCAGAGTGATGAAGCGGGCCCTGCAGGCATGATTTATCGGGCTGCACCCGGCGTACGAGCACGCCGGCTCGCCGCGAGGTCTCAAAGGTCAGGCGCGAGGAGCGTCAGGCGCAGAATCGCGGCCAGGGCCAGGGCCGCCGGAACGGCGAGCCACCATCTGCGCAGCCACTCGGCCTTCATGAACACCCATGACAGCAGTACCGTCACGACAGCCAGGGCCAGAGCCAGGCCTGCTGCGAAGTGGGCGTGGGCGACGGCCTCGCTGTCCCAGGGGCCGGCCGGTTCGACCGCGTACGCGAGCAGTTCGAGATAGGCCGCCACCAAGTTGCCCAGCGTGAGGAAGAGGGCGCACAGCATAGTGCCTGCCCGACTCGACCCGGGGCTGGGACGCTGCTGGGTTTGGTTCTTCGTCTCGTTCATCGCAACGCTCTCCCTGCGTCGTCCAGACTGGCGTCGAACAGCCGGCCGTATGCCTGTGCACCGTCGCCTTGGTAGCAGGGGCCGCCGTTGTAGCGGGCTGCGAGTTCCCGCATCTGTTCACGGGTGCCAACCGCGCCTACCTGCGTAAACGCCGGATCGTATGCACGATCCCAGAGAAGGCCGACCAGATCCGCAACCGCAAGAAGCTCGGCTCCCGCGGCGGTCGGCCCCCGGCGTTCGACAAGGAAGACTACAAACAACGCCATGCCGTCGAGTGCGGCATCAACCGCCTGAAACGGCACCGCGCGGTGGCTACGAGATACGACAAACTCGCCGTCCGCTACGAGGCAACCGTGCTGGTCGCAGCCATCAACGAGTGGCTGTGATCAGCACTTTCGCAACAGACCCTAAGCGCGGGTCACGCGGCGGGCGGCCTGCGGGCTTCGACCGCTACGACACGGAAAGGGGAGTCGCGGGCTGAAAGGCCCGCCGGTCAGGCGACCTCCTGGCGCTCGGGCGCCTTCCGCGTCTTCACCCCACCGACGATAAGCGCCAGCCCCATGGCGACGACGCCGAGGTAAGCGGTGGACGGAAGGTCGACGACCTTGTGCATCCAGCCCCACTCCGTGCCGAAGAAGGTCTGCGAAGCGAAGCTGACAAGCCCCTGGGCTCCTACGACGTAGCCGATGCTTTCGACGGTGTATCCGATGGTTGTTCGCACGGATCAACCCTCTCGCGGCGGTGCCGCAAGATCGTCCTCCACAGGGCCGAAACCACAGTAGGCCAAAGGATGCAGTCGCTTGCGGAGAGCACCGGCACAGCACCCAGCCGGGGCAGAGGAGTGGTCGACACCAGGCGGCTCGAAGATCATGCCCTACGCCCAGCGCATGGGCAGTCGTCCTTCCAGACCAGCTTGCCTCCGTTGTGGCGCACCGCGTCAGCAATGTCCGTACCCACAACACCGAGACACGGCTCCTCAGCTGCGGACGGTGCAGAGCGCGCGGGCGGTGGGAAAGCTGGTCCTCATTCTGCGTGGGCCAGGGGACACCGAGACAGTCCGTTGACAAGGAAGTCAGCCGCTCTGCCGACGAATCCAGCGCCGAGTGACGGCTCGCTTCCCATCCTCAAGGGTGGAGTGGCCCTCAAAGCCTCGAGGTTTGCTCTTTCGGGTGCCAGGCCGCCTCGGGCCAGTCGTACTCCTCGAAGCCGTCGGGCCCCTGCACGCAGGGGGCGTAGACGCTGATGAACAGAGTCGTGGTTGAGTCGTTCCACTGAACGTCGACCTGGTCGCCGCCTTCCGGGTTTTCGAATCGGAAGCCCAGCTCGCGGAGGGTTGCCCCTGCGCGGTCGCCTTCGTGGGTGAGTTTCCAACCCTGCTTCACCAGCTGCTGGCGCACGCGCCGCTGCGCGTCTCGTGCGGTGGCTTCGGGGATGTCGGGCACGCTCCAATCGAGTCCGAAGCTCCGGACGTCGCTGCGTGCCTCGTCAATGTGGGCGATGCTCCTTAGCCCTCGGTAGTAACAGGCGCCGGTGTCGACCCTGCCCGAGTCCACCGCGTGCTTTTCGGGTAGCGCGAAGCCGTCGTACAGCTCGTCGGACTGGTCCTTGAGCCGTTGCGCGACCGCGTCGGGGTCGGCCGAGGGATACGGCGCGCCGTTCCATACGCGGTTCGCCGCCGTCGCCGCAGCGACTGACAGGGCGACCAGCACGAGCCCTGTGACGGCGTACCGGACGGATCTCCTGGAGGTTCGGGCTCTACGCAGCGGGGTTTTGGGCATGCGTGTGACGGTAAACGTCTGCGTTGTGCGACGCATGAGTAGCAGTACCCAGGTGAGTTCTGGAGCACTTACGAAGGCCGGTGCCGAAGCGACGAATCGCAGAGAGCCACATGGCGTCGCTGGTCCCTGCCCTTGCTTCTCGCCGCGCTACGCGCGGCCCCCGGATGCGTTCACCACCACCCCCACCCCGCACGCCGGCACCCACGCCCCGGTGCCGGCCGGCCACGAGTACCCGGCCGCGCCTTGGCCCGCACGGACCGACACCGGGGCGGCACTCGCTGTCCCGCCTGCTCGAGCCAGCCTCGACCACCCCAGCCGGTCCCGCTCCGACTGCGGCTCACGCGTTCGACGCCCACCGCCACGCCGCCGAACGGCCGGCCTGGCATGAACCCGCCGGGTCACCGCCCCGAAGCGGGCCGCGCACCCCGCAGCAAAACCGGAAAGCGAAGCCGCGGCCGAACGCCTCCGCCGCGGCGCCGTACCGAGATGTGACCGAGCGCCTCAGTTGGCGGGGTTCGCCATCTGAAGTGCTCAATCTGCCGGGGTCGCACTTGGGCACGCCGGGCCTGCCTCAGCCGAGCCCGGCCAATTCGGCGATCGTCCCGCCGAGCACCTGGTCGCGTACCTCGCCAGTGCTGGTGACCGCCGATAACAGGCATGCACGGTCCCTTTCCAACTCTGCCGCAGGACATGCCCAGACGGCTCGGCCGGCCAATCGAGGCGACCCCTTCGCTCCTGATCGCTGCTGAGTTCAGAGGCCTTCGGTCGGCCCGCCCCGGTCCCATCCAGGTGCCCGCACGTCGATCGTGAGGCCTCCCGCCCCGACCTCCTCGCCGCAGGTCCGGCACGTCGATGTCAGATCGAGGTCGTGCTCGGCGTCGTGCTCGGAGCCGGGTCCGCCGCGATGTCTGAAGGCGACCGGCGGAGTGTCCACCGCCCAGCGGTCGCCCCAGGCCAGCAGCGCGTGCATCACCGGTGCGAGATCGCGGCCGGCCTGCGTGAGGTGGTATTCGAAGCGCAATGGGCGCTCGTTGTAGGCGCGGCGCTCGACCACGCCCGCTTCTTCCAGTGCGCGCAGTCTGGCGGCGAGGCGGTCGCGGGGGGCGCCGGTGTTGCGGACGATCTGGTCGAAGCGCCGGTTGCCGTAGAAGATCTCGCGGATCGCCAGGAGGGCCCATCGTTCGCCGACGAGTTGCAGCGCGGCGGCCGCGGAGCACGGCCGACCGGGCACCTCGGGGTGCGGAACCGAGTTCTCGCCCTGCTTCGCGTTCGAGGTCACCTCCCCATCCTCCCCCAAGTCCGTTGTGTTTTCAAACTCACACGGCTAGTCTCCGATCCATGACAGTTGGAATTTCAAACCCACAAAGGGTGTCCCGGGCCGTGTTCGCGACGGTCGCGGCCGCGGTCTTCATGTCGAACCTCGACCTCTTCATCGTCAACGTGGCCCTCCCGGCGATCGGCCGCTCGTTCGACGCCAGCGGCCTCGGCTCCCTCTCCTGGGTCCTCAACGGCTACGCGATCGTCTTCGCGGCGCTCCTCGTAGTCGCCGGCCGAGTCGCCGACCGATCCGGCCACAAGCCGGTCTTCCTGACCGGATTGGCGGTGTTCACCCTCGCCTCGGTCGGCTGCGCACTCGCTCCCAACGTCGGGACGCTGGTCGCGGCACGGCTCGTGCAGGCCGCCGGCGCTGCGCTGCTGATGCCGACGTCGCTCGCGCTGCTGCTCGACACGACGGCGGTCGAGAAGCGCGCCGGGGCGGTGCGGGCCTGGGCGTCGATCGGCGGGATCGCCGCCGGACTCGGGCCGGTGGCCGGCGGGCTGCTGGTCGAGGCCGGATGGCGCTGGGTGTTCATCGTCAACGTGCCAGCGGGGATCGCGGCGTTCGCGCTCGGTATCAAGGTGCTGCCATCGCCCGCACGCGCTGGGGCAGAGAAGAGTCCGCTGCCCGACCTGTTCGGCGCCGCCCTGCTCACCGGATCGATCGCAACGCTCTCGCTCGGCCTGGTCAAGGCTCCTGACTGGGGCTGGACGAGCGCCGGCACCCTCGGCGGCCTGGCTGCCGCAGTGCTGCTCGGCATCTGGTTCGTCCTGCGCTCGGCCCGCCACCCCGTGCCGATCGTCGAGCTGCCGCTGCTCCGGGTTCCGGCGTTCGCATCCGCCGCGGCCGCCCTGACGCTGTTCACCGTCGCGTTCGCCGGAATGCTGCTCGGCGCGGTGCTGTGGTGCCAGGGCGTGTGGGGCTACTCGGCTCTGCGCACCGGCTTCGCCATCGCGCCGGGACCGCTGCTGGTGCCGCCGGTCGCGTTGCGGATCGGGCCCGCCGTCGCCAGATTCGGTGCGGGCCGCATCGCGCTGGCGGGAACTGTCCTGTTCGCGGCCGGCATCCTGTGGTGGGCCGCGACGCTCGACACCGGCTCGGCCTACGCGGCCTCGCTTCTGCCCGGCATGATGCTGACCGGCCTCGGCGTCGGCATGACAATCCCGGTCCTGACCGGGGCGTCGGCGGCCGCCCTGCCGCCGGCCCGCTTCGCCACCGGCTCGGCCATCACCTCGATGGGCCGCCAGATCGGCGCGGTCCTCGGCGTCGCGATCCTGATCGGCATCCTCGGCACCCCGGCCCCCGGACACGCTGTCGCCGCCTTCCGGTACAGCTGGTACGCGGTCGCCGTGGCGTCCCTGCTCGCCGCGTGCGCGACAGTCCCGCTCGTCCGCAAGCCGCGACCGGCCGCCGCCAAGGCAGCCGACGTCGCAGAGGCCGCGGAGGCCGCGAAGGTCGGCGCCGCCTGAGAAGCGAGTCCCGTCCGTCGCGGGCCGCGCGGACGCCGACCCAGAGCTGGCCTTCCGGCTGGTGCGGGTGGCCGAGGACGTCATCTGGCCCGCAGCGGCCGTGGGCGAGGAATCCGATCCACAGGCGGGCTCCTCGTCGTGAACGTCATCCCGGACCCCGACGACGAGGACACCGTCACAACCCTGGAGACGATGCAGGACGAGCACCTGGTGCTGGCCGCGATGCACTCCGCGCCCGGAACGCACCGGTAACCGCGCCACCGCGCACCCGGTGCGCATACCCCGCTTCCTCATGCTCGACCAGCCGACCCAGCCCTACTACCTCTCCGACATGGCCAAAGCACGGGGAGGGCTTGAAGACCTCGCCCTGGACGAAGACCGCGTGACAGTCACCTGCCTCTTCCAGCTCAAGCACCAGGTCGTCACCGAGGAGAGGTCCATGGATCTGTCCTGCCTACTGAGCTATCCGGGGGTGAGGCCGGTGGCGGGGTGGTCACGCCGGTTTCGGTGAGGCATCCAGTCGTACCCGACCTCGCAGAAGTCGGTACGACTACGGCTGACGGTGATGGGCCGCAACACCCAGAGGTGATGACCTGCTTGTCCCGGGCGTACGGGCACTGGCACTGGCCACCGGCGCCTTTCCAAGCCGCTTGACCAGGCTGTCGGCTGCTGCCGGGCACATGATGGGGCCGGCAGCAGCCGAGGTGGCCCCGGCCTTGACGAGGCTCCTCCCGCCATCCGCAGCAAAATTACTCAAAGTAGGCATATGCTTGCGCTATGTGACCAACACTGGCTGGTGGCTGTCTGCGGCTACAGCACGTAGCGGTCCGATGCCCGGCCAGTCCGCCCGTAGGCAAGGAGTCAGCAGAGCATGTCCACTTCTGTCGTAGACGTCTGGGGCACGGTCTCCCCGCAGGCCCGCTCACTTCCCTCCGCACCCGAACCGCATGACGAATGGCCCCTCGAAGGCGGAACGGCCTGGGTGTACTACAGCCCGCTGAACCGTCGGCAGCTCATGAGGCCCGTCATCCTCTCCGACGGCTTCTCGGGCGGATCGAGCGATCTCGACCAGCTCTGGCACGGGCTGGAGGAGAACGGCGACTTCCGCTTCATCAGCGAACTCCACGCCACCGGCCGCGATGTGATCATCCTCGGCTACAACGACCGCACGGCATCGATCACGGCCAACGCCGACACCGCCATCGAATGCATCCGTCGGGCCATCAACGAGCGCGTGGGCAAGGCCAAGCTGGCCGTGGGCGGATTCAGCATGGGCGGACTGGTCACCCGCTACGCGCTGGCCAAGATGCAGCACGACCCCGATCTTCCCGACCCTGAGACCTCCACCTACTTCTCCTACGACACCCCCCACCACGGCGCGTGGTTCCCCATCTCCCTCCAGGCCTTCACGCACTACGCCACGGACAAGTGGGGAGACAACCCGAACGTGGGCCCCTTCCTGCGGCAGCTCTCCGGGCTGCTCAACAGCCCCGCCGCACGGCAGATGGCCCGGTGGCACATCGAGAAGGCCGACGCCACAGCGAAGCCGGCACCGGAGCGGGAAGCGTTCGTCCAAGAGCTCGAGAACGTCGGGGGCTGGCCATCGGGCATCCGCAGGATCGGTGTCGCCAACGGAGTGCACACCGGCGTCGGGAACGGCGCGCAGCCCGGTGCGACAGCGGTGCGCTGCGACGGTGACACGCTGCAGGACACGTGGCTCAAGATCCAGGCGCAGGGTGACCAGATCGTCGCCAGGCTCCAGAAGGCGGGCGAGCAGCCGACACAGGTTCGCACCAGCGGGCTGCCCGACGTCGACGGCGCTCCCGGCGGCCTGTTCACCGCGCAGTTCCCTGCGGGCGAGGTGGGCAGTTTCAGCCTCGCAGCCCTCCTCATGGGCCTTCTCGGCAACGTGGTGGACCCCGAGGTCATCGCCACGTCCTGCTTCATCCCCAGCGTCAGCGCCGTCGCGGTCGGCGACATCAACGACTCGAAGACGCTCTACCAGCCCATCACGCCGAACCAGAGCACGCTCGACGCCTTCACGTGCGCCAGCCGGAACGAAGGCCACACCACCATGACCACAGAACTCGGTGCGTGGATCGTGAACGAGATCGAGGCGCACTGACCGACGGGGTGGGCGGGTCGCACCGACCGCCGGCCTGCCCACCCCGCGGCACGCCACACGACGAAGCTCAACGCCGCCTTCCGGGGGCAACACCGGCGAGCCACCGCCACCTCCGGGTGGCTGCCACGGTGGCTGTGCATGCCGGATGGCGTTGGTGGTGAGCTCCGAGACGAGGAGGCGGGCCACCTCGGTGTCCTCGGCGGGAAACCGCCGGCGCTGGAGTACGTCGACGGTGTGGCGGCGGGCCCAGGAGACGGCGTTCGGGGTGGCTGCGAGCCTGAGATCGCTGACGGGCGGTAGGGCTGGGGCATACGGTTGGCTCTCTCGGCGGCATGGCCGGATGGGGTGCGGTGTGCCGTGGAATGCGGTCAGGACATGGCCCCGAGGGGTGGGAGGGGCGCCTCCCGGGGCCGCCCAGGTGGTTTGTGGCTACTTCGTCGCGCTCACGTAGACGCTGCCCCAGCGGCGCTTCGGGTTGGCCATGGCGGAGTCGAAGGTCCACGGCTCGACGGTCGTGAAGCCTGCCTCGGTGAAGAGCTGGACGAGCTTCTCGTGGTCGTAAGCCCACACGTGCTGGGTGTACGTGGGGTCGTCGTCCTGGTCGCGGAAGACGAGGTTGACGAGGTCGAGCTGGGTGTCGATGTCGCCGAGGCAGTTCCGCTTGGCGTACCAGCGCTCGATCATCTCGGCGGATGCGTCGAGGGGGCCGGGGTATCGGCTGAGGGTTGATCGTCACCTTGCCGTCGCACTCGGCGAACACCCCGTCGTCCGTGGCGATCTGGTGCGATCCCGCACCGGGAACGCCCAGCACCAGCGTGGGGAAGCCGGACGGGATGGCCCCCGGCCACGCAGCAGCCGTCCGCCTCGCCCTGGACGTTGACGAAGGTGGGCCAGGGTCACCGTGCCCCGCCGCGCGGTCAGGGGCGGTTCCTGTCCGGCGAGCCGTTGCCCGCGCCGGCGACAGTGGGGAAGCCGTGCAGCATGCAGGGCTGCGCGGAGGTGTTCGTGACCAGGACGATGGCGGCGCCCGTACTGGTCGACGTCGACTCGTACGGCCCGGCAGCCTGGCGCACGCTCAGGTACTTTCGGCTCGCGCCTCGGCCGCTTTCCGCGACGAAAGTTGCCCGTACGATCATCCTCCGTGCGGACGAAGACCGCGCCACGGGTCCCCTAGCGTGGTCCGCATGACCAGTGACACGGGGGACCGTACCGGCGGACGCCAATGGCTGCGGGCTGCAATGGGTGTCGTGGCGGGAGTGCTCGCTGCGGCAGGCGTGTGCGCGATTTTTTGGTGGCTTGGCCTGAACCTGGGCGTTGGCGCGGCCTGGCTGTCCGGCAAGGCTGCGGTGAAGGTGGGCTTCTTCGTGGCCGCCGGTGGCTTCGCCGGTGTGACCGTGTGGTGGCAGGGGCGCCGTGCATCGCGGTCCACGCCGCCCGAGGAGACAGGCTGAGGCCCGTGCGCGGCCCCTTGGTCACCCGATCGATCGCACCGTCAGCCGGGCCAACCAGGGCGTGGCGCGCTGGTAGTGGTCGGCGCGGCTGAGGACGAGGACGCGGCGAGCTGAGCCACCAGGTACGGGAGCGCCGTGGCCCAGTGCAGCCGCCGAGCGACCCTAGTTTGGGTGACCGGCGGCGTCACCGGCGGGAAGAGGTCGCGGTCGCGTCGTCGAGGGTGTCACGGCCCCTTGGGGCCGTGACACCCTGTCACGATGAGCCGGACCGCGGGTCGGGGCCGGGCCGGCGGCTCAGGTGGTGCGGCTCTGGCGGCGTTGTGCGGTGATGGCGAGGAGGGGGATCGGCATGATCAGGCAGAGCAGCACGACGTTGCTCGGCAGGGATCCCACGAGGTACGGCTGGGTGACGATCGCCTCGCTGCGGACGACCGTGAACGCGGCGACGGGGATGAGCCACCGGTAGTCGCCGGTGGCCGCCGTCACCACCCACGCGGCGGTCAACGCGGCGACTTCGAGGGCGAACTGGCCCCGCTGGAAATACGGATCACCCGAGGTGATGTGCAGGGAGCCGGTCATGAACAGGGCACCCGCACCGGGACGAACCAGCCGTACGAGCGGCGGCGCAGCGGGCTCGGGCGGTAGGCCGCCAGTCCTGCGCAGGTGAGGAACAAGGCCCCCGAGAGCACCAGGTCATGGGCTCGCAGCGGAGCGCCGAGCCCGTAGTAGCCGACGCCCACCACGCCTTCGTCACCGAAGAGCGTCGAGCCGGCGATCCGGGAGGATCCGGGATCCGGGATCCGGCCAAGAGCATCGCCGCCGAGGCCGGCAGCGCGATCCACCGTTGGCCGCGCAGCAGCGCGACCAGGCAGATCAGCGGGAGCAGGCCGTAGGGAACGTACCGCGTCTGGGTTCCGGAACCCTGCGTCCAGGGGAGCCAGCCCACGTCACTGAAGCCGACGGCGTGGCCGCCGGGCTTGATGCTCAGGGCTCAGTGCCACACGTCTTGCAGGTACAAACAGACCGGGCCAGCACACACGGGTCAGTTCGGGTGGTGGCGGGTGCGGGCCTCGGCGGTGGCCTTCAGGTCGTTCAGCCATGCTTCGAGTCCCTGGCGGAGGATGGCGGTTGCGGTGGGGACGTCTGCGTCGACCTGGGGGCCGGTGTGGGTCTCCTCGGTACTCACCCTGACGCCGCCGGGGATCTCGGTGAAGTTCCACACGTGGACGCCGTCGATGTGCAGTCCCTCGCCGGTCGCGGGGCCCGTCCAGCGGATGCAGGAGTGCCGCCGGAGCTGTTCGACGGTCGAGGTGATCTCCAGGCTGGTGGCCGGAGTCGGGTTGGGGGGTACCGGGGTTGTCCACCGGAAGGCCGAACCCGGGCGGAGGGGGCCGTGGTCGAAGCGTTCCGCGGTTGTCACGGGAGCCTGCCAGGACGGCCAGCGCTCGATGCCGGTCTGCAGCTTCCAGACGGTGCGCAGCGGCGCGTTGATGAGGATCTCGGCCCGGTGGCGGACGCGTGCGGCGGGGTCGACGCCTGCTCCGCGGCAGGTGAGGGACTTGGCGGTGCGGGAGCTGGGTAAGGCCGCTGCATCGGCGGGTAACGCGGCGGCGCCGAGGAGGCCGATGGCGAGCGGGATGGCGAACAGGGCCTGGATGCGGGTGCGATGGATGCCGGGCATGGGGTTCCCCTTCGGGGTGCGGCGTTCGGCGGGTGGGCGTTGCCGAGCGGCAGAGCATCAAGCGACCGTTAGAGGCTATAATCGATTCAGGTGAGGGGCAATAGGTTGCGTGACACCTTCTAACCGCTCTCGGGCGCGGGTGACGTGGTTCCTGGCCGCCTTCCGGTATCCCGGTTCCCGTACCGCAGCAGCGCGGACGCCAGGCGCGGGGCGGCTTCAGTCGCCGCTTCCGGTACCGCGATCGGGTGCGCTCATGTCCCCCGTCGCCGGCGTGCCTTCGGCGAGCGCGTAGCGCAGGTACACGGTGCCCTTCGGGCCGGCTGCCGGGGGTTCGAGGAGCGTGACGTTGGTGGGCACCGCGCCGTCGTCGAACACCTTCTTCCCGACGCCGAGCACGATCGGGTGCACCCAGAGGTCGAGACGGTCGAAGAGCTTCTCGCGCAGGAGGGTCTGCACGAGGTTGAGGCTCCCGACGACCTTCACGTGCTCGTGCCGGTCACGGATCTCGCGCACCGCGCCGGCCAGGTCCGGGCCGAGCTGCGTGGACCCGGCCCACGAGAGGTCGGGCCGGCCGCGAGAGGCCACGTACTTCGGGACGCTGTTGAAGAGCGTGGCGATCTCGTTGTCCTGGCCGCCCTCCTGGTGAGGCCAGTAGGCGGCGAAGATGTCGTACGTCCGCCGGCCGAGCAGCAGGGCGTCCGTGCCCTCGTACGCGGCACCGACCTGTGCCCCGGCGACCTCGTCCAGCAGGGGCGCCTGCCAGCCGCCGAACGGGAACCCCACCGGGTCCTCGTCGGGGCCGCCGGGCGCCTGCCCGACGAGGTCGAGGGTCGCGAACATCTCGATGTGGATGAGGCCCATGGCTTGCTCCCGATGAGTCGGTTGTCTCCGTCAAGAGATAGACCTGCGGGTGCCCGCAGACTCATCGCCGCGCCGGAACCCGGCTCCACCGCACAGCACGCCAAGTCCAGCCGGGCAGCGTCAGCGCCTGGACGCTCCGAGGGTCTGGTCGGCCGTCGCGAAGCGGTGCTCCGTCAGCTTCAGCTCTTCGTAGAGGTGGCCGAAGTACGCCGTTCCCGCGGTTCCTGTGAGCACCGCAAGCAGGAAGGCGAGGCACCCCGTGTCGTGGCTCTCCCACAGCGGGCCGCGCCCCTCGTTGTAGAGCACGGTCCACTCGTCGGGGTGCTGCCCGGGCCGCGCCAGCCAGTACAGGAACGCCCCCGTGCCCTCCTCGAACGCCCACGGCAGGACCCGCGCCCCCGCCTCCAGCAGGCCGGCGGGCTTCGGCTCGAACTCCCACAGGTCAGTCAGGATCTCGTCCCGTTCCGTCGTCTGCGCGTGCAGGTCGCAGTCGCTGTAGGCGGAGTCGGGGACGAGCAGCCAGATCGTCTCGTCGAAGATGCCGTCGCCGTACGTCCCGACGAGCTGCTTGTAGTCCGCGGGCAGAGCCGCGCCCAGGGCGCGCTCGGCCTGCGCCCAGTCCACCGCGGGCGGCCGTTCAGTGGGCGGCGGGCAGAGGCGAACGAGGGCGTCGAGAGCATCGGGGCCATCAGGGGCATCGGGGGCGATCATGGAACCGACGCTACCGGAACCCCAGCCTGTGCCCGTGGCCGGTCGCCGGGCACGTGGCGGCCACCGGCCCGGGGTCCGTCGGCAGGTCAGCGGGCGCTGCCGATGTTGCGGTCGGCGTCGGAGCCGCTCAGCATCAGGGTGGTTTCCTCGATGCGGTGGAAGCGGCCGTCGGGGGCGAGGTCTGCGAAGACGTAGACCTCCATGGTGACGGTGGTGCCGTCGTTCTTGGTGATGTGGCAGGTGTGCCGGTCGGCGTACTTGTTGCCGTCGTACAGCTCGTCGTGGACCTCGACCGTGCCACCGGCGACGATGCCGCGCAGGTGGCTGATGTGGTCGAGGAACTCGGCGCGGTCGGCCCAGTCGCCGTCCGTGCGCTGGCGGTACCCGGGGGTGAAGTGGCGCTCGGCGGCCTCCTCCAGGGTGATGTCGTGGTTGAAGAGCAGGTCGTTGAGGGCGGCTTCGATACCGGTGCGGTTCATGACGGCTTCCTTCAGGTGTGGTCGGGGCGGGTCCGGTCGGGCCCGGTCGGGGTGTGCCGGAGGTGTGCCGGGGCGTCAGGCGACGGTGTCGAGGGTGGTGTCGAGCCAGTCGTAGATGCGGGCGAGGGCCAGGCGCATGGCGCCGGGGTGGCAGTGGGCGCCGGCGCCTTCCTCGGCGGTGAACACCATCAGGGTCTTGGGGCAGGTCAGGTGCTCGTAGAGCTGCTCGGGCTGGCCCTTGAAGAACTCGTCCTCGGCGGCGTCGCACACGAGGGTGGGGCACTGGATCAGCTCGGCGATACCGCCGCCCAGGGTGTAGTCGAGGTAGGAGGCGCTGAAGGCCCGGGGACTGTCGACGCCCATCACGTACATGCCGTGGTTGATCGCCCAACGCGCTGTGGCGTCCTGGGCGATGATCTGCTCGAAGCGTGCGTCGAGTTCGGGGGCGGAATCCGCGCGCAGGAGCCGTTCGGCCTCGTCACGGTCGCCGGGGATGTGGCGGGTGGATATCTGGCCGAGGTCGTAGACGCCGTCGACGGCGATCAGGGCGGCGAGGCGGTGCTCGAAGGCGGCCGCCCTGGGGGCGAGTACGCCGCCCATGCTGCTCCCGAGGAGCGCGATGCGGCTGTTGTCGACCTCGGGCAGGGTTTCGGCGAAGTCGACGACCGGGGTGATGACGTTCTCCCAGTCGGGGCGGAAGACCAGGCCCTGGTGGTGGCGGGGGCCGGGCTGCCCCGGGCCGTCGAAGGTCAGGACGGTGTACCCGCGCTCCACGGCGGCCAGCGCGCCGCTGAAGTGGAGTTCTTCGGCGGTGCCGTCGAAACCGCTGTGCATGATCAGGGTCGGGCGGGGCGTGCCGGTGTCGTCGGCCCGGTAGAGGTAGCCGAGCAGGGTGGTGTCCTCGTAGGGGATGCGGACCGGCTCGATGCGGGGGGCGTAGAGCGCGGCCGCGGCCTGGAAGCAGGTCACGCTGCGGTCGTAGGCGTAGTCGTGGCGGGGGTCGCACGGGTGACCGTGCTGGAAGAACTCCGCCGACCGGTAGTAGTTCGAGGCGCGCAGGAATCCGTCCCGGGCGCTGATGGTGTGTCCCGCGTCCAGGGCCCGCTGGGCTTCCGTGGCGACCCGGTCGGCGGTCGCCATCCACTCCTCGTGCCAGCTGTCGTAGTCGCCTTCCTTGATGCGCTCGCTGGTGGAGACGACCTCGCCGAAGTCGGCGCCGCCGTAGGCGATGTGACTCATGGAGCGCAGGGTCTCGTACCGGAACTGGGTGTTGTCGGGGAACAGCAGCGGCTTCATCACACTCTCCTTAAGCACAGATCTGTGCGTACGGCAGGACTGTAGACCCCTGGGGCGCCAATAAGCAAATAATTGTGCTTACGATGTGCGGGTGACTTCGAAACAACCGGCCCCGCGCCTCCGCAAGAGCCCCGAGCAGGTCCGCTCGGCTGTCCACCAGGCCGTCATCGACCTGCTGTCCGACCCCGAAGGCGCGGACCTCACCATCCCCGCAGTCGCGCAGCGCGCCGGGGTGAACCACACCAGCGTCTACCGGCGCTGGGGCAGCCGGGAGGCGCTCCTGGCCGACGTGGTCGTCACCCGCCTCGAACGGGACTGGCCACTGGCCGACACCGGAACCCTGCGCGGCGACCTGACGGCATGGGCCGAAGCGGGCGTCGCGAGCATCCGCACGCCCGAAGGGCGACTGCTCATCCGCGCCGTCGCCCTGTCCATGCCGGGCAGCGCCACAGCCCAGGGGGAGCGCGCGCAGCAGTTCGAGCGCCGCATCGGCGCCATCGAGCGCATCCGCGACCGCGCCACCGCCCGCGGCGAGGTCCCGCCACCCCTCGACCAGATCCTCGACCAGCTCGTCGCGCCGCTCTACCTGCGGGCGATCTTCGGCATCGACCCGCCGGCCTCCGGCTACCCGGAACTCCTCGTGGACCGTCTCCTCGGCAGCACGGCCACGCCGCAGCCGACCTGAGCGCGGACCACGCCTGCCTCCCCAGCCCCGGGGACCGCGCCGGCGCAGCCCGGACTGTCGGCGAACGGCCAGGTCAGCGAGGAGGCGGGCCGGTGGAACCCGGAGGAGAATGGGAAGCAGCTCACGGAGGGTCATGTTTCCCCTTGCCCCATGGGCCGGCCGCTCGCTGACCGCGGTGCTGTTGAGCACGGTGTTCGCGTGGGGCGCGCCCATTGCTGCTCCTGCTGCCGCCCCGCCGGTCCAGGCCGCGGCAGCGCGGTCCATCACGCTCGATCCGTACGAGGGCCCGCCGGGGAGCAGGGTGGGGGTCCACGGCTACGGATTCGGCAGCTGCACGAAGGCCAGGCTCGCGCCCGAGCCGCGCCCTGCCGAAGCCGCCGAGATCCACGTCACCTGGGAGGGCGGCGACAACCCGAGCGTCATCACGGCCCGCGCCGACGGTGAGTTCGAGACCGACGTCACGGTTCCGCCCGGTGCAACTCCGGGCACCTACCGCGTCACCGCCCTCTGCACGGCCGATTCGAAGCTCAAGGCCACCGCCGACTTCCAAGTGATACCCGAGCCCGGGCCGACAGCCCTGACATTGGACCCGGCCGGGGGTCCCGTACAGACGCCGGTCACCGTCACCGGCTCCGGGTTCGCCGGCTGTGCCGCGCACCACGGCCAGGCCGGTACGGTCACGCTGACGTGGGACGGCAGCCTGCTCCCGACTCGCACGCCGACGGACATCACGGTGAACGGCGGCGCGTTCACCGCCGAGTTCGCCGTTCCGTCCAACGCAGGGGCCACGGATCACACCGTCACCGCAACCTGCGTCGGGTACGAGCAGGTCTCTGCCAAGCAGCAGTTCACGGTGACCGCTGTGCCCGGGCCGCAGCCGGAGGTGAAGCTCGATCCCCCCTCGATGCAGCTCGGTGGCGGGTCCGTGACCATATCCGGTTCGGGATTCAACTGCCCAGAGGTGGCCCTGTCATGGGAGGGCGAACAGTGGGACACGGTGGCCCCCGCCGAGGACGGAACCTTCAGCACCCGGTTGGACGTGACACCCGATACGGGCGAGGCCTCGTACACCATACGGGCCGAGTGCACCGATGGCTCCGGTGTGGGCGCCGCGGCGGCGTTCACGGTGACCGGGAACGGTCCGGTCCCGCCCACCCCGACGCCTCCGGATCCGACTCCGCCCACGCCGGTCCCGACCCCGGCCCCCGGCCCCACCTCCACCCAGGTCCCCGTCGGCCTGGTCGTCGGTTTGATCCTGCTCGGCGCGGCCCTGCTGGCCCTCGCGGGATACGCGTTCCTCAGCCACGGCCACCGCGGGCCGCGCTGGGTCCACGACCACGTCAGCTCCCGGCTGCGCCCCGCCCCCGCGGCGACCAACGTGGCCGAGCCCTCCGAGACCGGCCCGCCGACCCGCTCCGTACGGCTGGAACCGCACCCGGACCCGGGTGACCAGACGCTGAAGGAGGAGGACTCATGACCACGGCCCCCGTCGCCGATCCCCTCACCGTGCGGGCCCTGCTGCTCGGCCCGGAGGGGCAGGCCCCCCAAGCGCTCGCCGACTCCCTCCAGGCCCATGGCGCGGTGACGGGCCTCCTCCCGGGCGTGCACGGCCTGACCACCGCGGCCGACCGGGCCGTGGGGCGCGAGCTGGCCACCGTCGTCAACGGCTTCCTCGACCTCGACCTCGTCTCCCTGGTGGCTTCGGGCTGGTCCAAGTACGAGGCCCTCAAGGAGGCGGCGCGCCGCACGCGCCGGTACCCCGGCAGCGAGGAGGTCGTCGCCCTGGCCACCCACACCATCAGCTCCGCACACCACCCGTCGGTGGATTTGCTCGTGGACGGTGCCCAGGCCGCCACCGTCGCCGTGAACCTCACCGTGCTCTTCAGGATCACCGGGCTCGTCGGGGTCGTCCGCGACGGCCTGCTCGCCGCCGTCCGCAGCGGGCAGTGCGCAGTGGAGGCCAAGCTCGCGGTACGGGACGTCGTGGTCGCCTCCCGCGAGGGGCGGCTGGACCTCCCCGCCACGCTGCGCCTGCGCGAGCCGATCGACCTGCTGCCGCACCGGCCGCCGGTCCCGCCCAGGGCACCGCCCCGACCGCTCGCTCCACCCCCGCCGCCGCTCCCGCCGGTTGAGTGGGGGCGCGGGTAGACCCTGGACTGCTGCCCAGCGGGATCGGGCTGCCGCGCGGCGCCGGCGACCGCGCTCGGTTCGAGGGGCCCCGGCCCGCCCTCCAGGACACCCCGGCCCTCCCGCTACCCCCGGGGGACGGCCAGGTCCGTGAGCAGTGCGCCGCCCGGCTCGAGGTCCGACCAGGCGCCCTGCCGGCTCAGTACGGCCACGGCCGAGGTCGGGAACTTGGTGCGGACGCGCTCCAGGACGTCCCCCACCGCCGCCCCGGCGACCAGCAGCACCAGATCCTCCAGGCCCGGGTTGTGCCCGACCAGCAGCAAGGTGCCCACCTCGGGAGAGACTTCGCGGACGACGTCGAGGAGGTCCCGCGCGTCCGCCGCGTACAGGCGCGGGTCGTGCCGGACAGGCGGCGTGCGGTCCAGCTCCGCCGCGGCCAGGTCCCAGGTCTCCCGGGCGCGGCGTGCCGGGGAGCACAGCACGAGATCCGGCACGTCGAAGGAGCGGGCGAGCAGTCGGCCGGCCGCGGGCGCGTCGCGCAGCCCGCGGGGCCCGAGCGGACGGTCGTGGTCGGGAACCCCGTCCGGCCAGGCGCTCTTGGCGTGTCGCAGGAGCACGAGTCGGCGCGCCGTGCCTTCCGCTGCCGCGTTCCGTACGTCCTGAACCTCGGGGGCTTGGTCGCGATGCCTCATGGTTCGAGCGTAGAGCCCCGGGCTTGGATCAGGCCGTTCGCCGTCGTCGAACTCGCAGGCCCGTTCGCGTACGCGCGCCTCCCGGGCGACTTGGGAGCGCCTGAGTCGGCGGAGCCGGGCTGCCGCGCGTACCCGACTTGATCGGGCACAGGATGTCGGGTCCGGCAGGGGGCCTGATGCCTAGCGTGGTGATCGCGAAAGAGGAAGGGGACCGGGAGTGCTGGAGCGTCTCAACCAGAGCCTGGAGTACATCGAGCGCCGACTCGACCAGCAGGTCGATGCGGCCGAGCTGGCGCGCATCGCGGCCACATCGGAGTATCACCTGCGCCGGATGTTCTCCGCGCTCGCAGGCATGCCGCTGTCGGAGTACATACGGCGCCGTCGGCTCACTGTCGCGGGTGCCGAGGTGCTCGCAGGGCGTGAGTCTCTGCTGGAGATCGCGGTGCGTTACGGCTACGGCTCGGGCGAGGCGTTCGCCCGGGCGTTCCGGGTCATGCACGGGGTCGGCCCCGGTGAGGCCCGGCGTATCGGCGCCGCGCTCGTCTCCCAGCCCCGGTTGACCTTCCGCCTCACCGTCGAAGGGAGCAGCAGCATGCGCTATCGCGTAGTGGACAGGCCGGACTTCAGCGTCGTCGGCCTCAAGGCCCGGGTGCCATTGGTGCACGCGGGGCCGAACCAGGCGATCATCGACTTCGTCCGCGGGATCGACCGGCAGATCCTCGGGCGCCTGGAGAAGCTGTCGGACCAGGGGCCGCAGGGCATCGTCGCCGTCTGCGACGACTTGGACCCGAGCCGCGCCGAAGGCACCGAGCTCGACTACTACCAAGGGGTGATCACGTCGGCGGCTGCCCCCGACGGCACCACGGTTCTCCCTGTCCCGGCCGGCGTCTGGGCGGTCTTCACCACGTCCGGGCCGGCGCCACAGGCCATCCAGGAGCTGTGGCGGGACGTGTTCACGGAGTGGTTTCCGTCCAACCCGTACCGCAGCCGCCCCGGCCCCGAGATCCTGCACACCCGCCTGTCCGCGGACGGGACCGGAACCGATGCCGAGCTGTGGCTTCCGGTGGAGCGGGAACAGAGCTGAACAAGGTGCCTGACCGGTGAGCGCTTCGGTCGGCCGAAGAGGCCGGCTGAAGCGCTCGGTCTGGGACCGGGCCCGGTGTGGAGTCAGCCGCCGTCGACGTAGGCTCGGGCCGCCACCATCACGTCGCGCATCCTGCCGTCGGCGATGCACTGGGCCGGCGCCTCGTCCTCGAGCTGCGGGTTCATTCCGATCATCCACGCGCGAGCCGTGTAGAGACTTTCGGCGTCCTGGATGAGCTGGAAGACCTGCAGGGCTGCGCGCAGGCGCTGTTCCGACTCGGGTCGGGGCGTGGTGTCGCCCGATGCCCACTTGCCGACCTGCTTGGGATCGCTGATGTTGGCGATCCGCGCGGTCAGGCGCTGCCCCAGGTTTTCCTGGAGGAAGCGGGCGATCTCGCTGATGTGCATGCGCACGGTGGCGACATGGGCTCTTTCGGCGCTGGCAACGCTCTTGGCGACGGCGACGGGGGGCGTGGTGGTGTCAGAAGGCATGGTCAGGTCTCCCTCGTTGCCCTGACTGCGCGCCCGTCCGGTGGCGGGTCGCGTGTTCAGGCGACGGGTGTCGGGGTGTGCCCGCAGGACCTGGCTGTCGCGTGCTGCCGCGAGGGCAGACGGAAGGGACGCTCGGTCTCGGCGAGCTGCGAACGCTTCGTGGTGTGTTCCCGACCCGCCGGGAAGCGTGTACCAGCGCGGGTGGGGTGGGGCGTGCCGACCAGCGGTCAGCGGTCGGCGCTCAGCATCGATGTATTCCGGTCCGCGAGGATCCGGCACATGGATGACTGGGGTGATCTGAGGGTGCAGAGCCCGTGGCGGGCGGTGGTGCCGCGACGCGTGGCGCCAGCCCGACGGGTAAGAACGCAATGACGGCGCAACGGGTGTTGCTCATGAGATGCCCCCCATGCTCCAAGTTGGTCTACGTACTGGTTAGGTTACCCATTATCACCTTCCAACTCCACCTCTTAGCCGGAATTCAGCATGTTCTCGACGGTGCGTCAACTGACCGGTTTGAACCCGGACTTCCGTCCTGACCTGTCCATATGTTGCTGGGGTGGGAGGGTGGCCGGCGGTGCGGGGGCGGCAGGGAACGAGTTGTTTCGCTCTTTTGGACGACAGCGATGTGGCGGCTTTCAGGTTGGTTTCAGTCCCCTTTTCTGGTGGGCAACGCGAGGGGATTGAGGGGGGCTGGTGAGGGGCGGGTGAGGGGCGGCTGGGGGACTCCGGTCACAGCATCGTCAGGTCGTACTCCTCGGCCACCCGCCGCAGCGCCTCCGACTCGGGGAAGATCAGGCTGGTCTCCTCCTGCTTGAGCTCCACGTCGTTGAAGACGGCCCAGCACTGGCGCATCCCGAAGCGGGAGCGGTAGGCGATGCCGTGGATGAGGCGCTCCTGCCTCGAGGGGCCGGTGCGCTGGGTGATGGCCCACGCCGAGATCAGCCGGGTGATCCGGCGGTTGAAGCCCTGGATGTGCTCCGTGGTGAGCCTGTCCACGTCCTGTTCCGCCAGCTCGTCCTTGAGTTCGCGGGAGAGCGTTTCCAGGGTCCGCTCGTCGTCCACGTCGAGAAAGCGGACCTCCTTGGGAGGCTGCAGGCGGACCAGTATGTGGCGTGTGGTCCAGTCACGGGGGATCTTGCCGGGGGTCATGTAGGACGGCTTCATCCATTCGTCCCCGATGACCTCCCGCATCTTGGGGTCCACACGGAAGGGTGCTAAGGCCTCTGCGAAGCACCCGTCGTGCTGGGATGCGCAGTAGAGGGTGTCGTAGCTGACCAGACTCCAGCGGTTTCCGCCCGTCCGGGACGCGTCCTCCTGGCTGATCCTTTCGTACGTGACCGGGTTCTTGGCCTTCCCCAGGCGCCAGACGCCGTGGTCGGGCGCGGGGACGAGGACGACGTCCGGCTGTACGGTGTCCCGGCTCATGCGGCCGCTCTCCTTGCTCCGGCCGCCCTCCGCGAGGCGCGGGCCGGTGATGCTCGTGGCTCGCGCAGGGCGGCCGGGCCGGCGGGCGGTCCGGCCGCCCGGAGAGCCGGTCTCGTGACGGTGTGATGCTCATGAGGGGCGCTCATGAGCGGATGGCGCGCGCCCTACGGCGTATTGATCCGTGGCACATGCCGAACGATCATTTTCATGCTCTGGTACGACCAACGCGACCGGGTTGCGGTGGTCATCGGGGGCGCACGAAGGAACGCAGGGGGCGCATGCGGGTGATCAGGCTCCGCCCGCCCGGCATTCGGCGAGGTCGATCTCCACCGCGGCGGCTCCGGCGTCCCCGGCGAAGGAGAGCACGAAGCGCCCGCCGGCCGCCGACGGGTGCGCGGCGAGGCTGCGTACGGGGCTCCCCACCGCGAGCAGCAGCCGGCACTGCCCGGTGGCGGCGTCCCAGACGCGGATGGTCCCGTCGGCCGCGCCGGAGGCGACGAAGCTGCCGTGGCCCTCCGCGTTCCACAGGGCCAGGGCGTGCACGGCCGCAGTGTGGCCGGTCAGCGGCTCGCCCAGGGGGCGGCGCTCGCGCAGGTCCCACAGCCGCACCGTGCCCGTGTCGCCGCCGCTGGCCAGATGCGGCGGAAGGCCGCCCAGCGGGCCGGGATTGACGGCGACGGCGTGCAGGAGCCCCTGGTCGCAGCGCAGGGGCCCGCCCAGCGCACCACCGCGTTCCGCGTCCCACAGCCGTACGGTGCCATCGGAGCTGGCCGAGGCGAACCAGTCCCCGCCCCCCTCGCACGAGGCCGCCGCCACCGCCAGGACCCGCAGGCCGTGACCGGTCCACTCGCGCAGCGGACCCGGGCGGTCCAGGTCCCACAGCCGGACCGTCTCGTCGTCCCCGCCGCTCAGCAGCAGATGCCGGCCGTCGGCGGTGGCGCAGCCGGCAAGGGCGCGGACGGGGAGGAAGTGACCCTCGAGGACGTCCGGCAGCGCCTGCCGGGTACCCGCGTCCCACAGACGGATGCCGTGGTCCTCGCATCCGGCCGACACCAGTACGCGCCCCTCCCGCCGGCGCGCCCAGGCCATCGCGGACGGCGGCCGGCCGGTGTCGATCCGGGCGACCGCGTCCCCCGTGCCGATGTCCCGCACGTCGATCTGCGGGCGGTCTCCGGTGAGCGCGAACCAGGAACGAAGGCCCAAGTCCCCCGGCTCCGGCAGCAGCAGCGCCCCGCCCGTCGGCGCAGGCTCGGCCGGCGTACGGGGGGTGGCCAGCGCCCGCTCCAGGACCTCCCGGTTCCACAGGCGCAGCGTGCCGTCGGTGGAGGCCGACGCGAGGATCCCGGAATCCGGGGAGGCAACGGGGCTGAGCGCGGTCACGGCGGCGGTGTGCCCGCCGAGCAGCGCCGCAGGCTCCTTCGTGGCGGTGTCCCATCGGGAGACGTCCCATACGGCGATGCGGCTGCCCGTCCCGGCCGCGAGGAGGTGGCGTTCGCCCAGGGTGAGGGCGGCCAGGCTGCTCACCGGCCCGCCGGCGCCGGTGAGGGTGGCGAGCGGTCCGCCGACGCCCCAGACGGTGACGCTCCCGTCCGCGTGGCCGGCCGCGACCGTCCCCGGCCGCGTGGTCGGAGCGAGTACGCGTACGTCGGCCGGGAACTCGAACCGCGCCACCTCCACCTCGGCCGCGGTGTCCCGGAATGCCAGGGACGCGCCGTCGGCGATCGCCAGCAACGGCCGGCCGGGCGGCTCCTCCTCCCCCTCCTCCTCCATCGCCGCCAGCGCGGTGGTCGCCGTACGTGGTGTGTCGCCCGGCAGGGTCAGCAGGTCCAGCGGGCCCATCCGCTCGTTCCACCAGACCACCACGCCGTCCCCGTTGACGCAGAGCACCGCGAGCTCGTGCCCGCTGTCGCGGTACGCGCACACGTCGGCGATCCACATCCCGCCGGGCCGGTGGACCTGGTCGACGAGGCGGCCGGTCGCGGGGTCCCAGAGGCGGACGGTGCCGTCCGTACTGCCGGACACGAGCAGCGGCGACTGCGCGGGGCGCGGCGCGAGGAGCAGGTGGCGTACGGATCCCTCGTGGGCGCCGATCCGTTCGCGGACCGCCGTTCCCTCGACCGCGTCGATCAGTTCGATGCCGCCGTCGTCGTCGCCCGCCGCGAGGGCGGGGCGCCCGTCGGGTCCCGGTATCGCCGTCAGGGAACGCACGGTGGCGTCGAGGGTGGCCAGGACGTTCACGGGCGGCGTCCACCGGGACCAGAGCACCGCCAGCGGCCCCGCCGCCTCTTCGGGGGTGCGCGGGCGCGGCAGGCCGGGGTGGCGCAGCGCCGTGTGCGCCAGGTGCAGGCTGGCCAGGCGCGAGGGGTGGTCCTCCCGGTCCGCCCGGTGCAGGTACGGCTCGACCGCGGCCCACGCCTCCAGCCAGAGCCGGCCTTCCCGCCCCCGTCCCGGGCCCAGCAGTCCGCGGATCGGGCTGCCGGTCAGCCACGGCAGCACGTCGGCCGGCACGTGCTCGTCGTCCAGGACCCCGCCCAGGCGGGCGTGGCGCGCGAGGTACCGCCGTACGTACGGGTGCGGGGCGGTTCCGGCGGCGAGGCCGCCGGTGTGCGGCGCGGCCAGATCGGCGAGCGCCCGCGCGATGCGGGCGTGCACGGCGGCATCGTCGTCCCTGTACGTGTCCTCGTACGTGTCCTCGTACGCGTCCCCCGTCGCGCCGGGCCCCGTCACCTCATCAGCACCGCCGGCCTCATCAGGCTGCTCGGCAGGCTCATCCTGACCATCCGTCATTCCCATCCCCCCACGAGATGCCGCGCCCGCCACAGGCCAGGCGCGCAGGACAGCGGCCAGCCGTTCGTGCGCCGGCCGGTACACCCGCTGGTCCTCTTCCACGTCACGGGTGAGATACCCAGCGAGGCGGCCTTCCAGCAGCACCCGGATCTTGGCATCGGCATCCCGGAGGGCCTTCCCGTGGACGGCGGACGCGACAGCGGGCCACACCTCCCCCCAGGCGATGCCGCGTCCCTGCGCGAACGCCGTCGCGCGCAGCAGCGCGAGCGCCTCGTCCGCCCCCAGGCCGTCCTCGGCCGACCTCGCCAGATCGTCCTTCAGCAGTCCCGTCGTGCCCTCGCCCAGCCGCGCGAGCCAGCCGGCGTCGGCCGGCAGCCGCGGCCCCTCGGTGCGCAGCTGGTGCGCCGCCACGCGGGCGTCGAGGAAGGACCGCCCCACCGCCCCGGCCACCGTCCGCGCGACCTCGGTCAGGTCGTGTCCCGCCCACTTGGCCTCCCCGTCCAGGAGAGCCCGTACGTACCCTTCGACGTCCTTGCCCATGTCCTCGTCGTCGGTACGCAGCACGGCCGCCCCGGGGAACGCGTCCCGCAGCCGGCCCAGCAGTTCCTGGCTGCCGCTGCCGCTGCCGTCCGGGACGAGGCGGTCGGCGCCGTCGCTGCTGCGGACGGCGACGACCAGCCGTAACCCGCGCCGTACGGGCGACGACGGCGCGGCGCCGGACAGGTGCCCGGCCAGCGGTACCAGGACCTGGTGCACCACCGCCGCCGGGTCGGTCGCCTCGTCCAGGGCGTCGACGACGACCGTCACCATGGGGCCGGGCGAGCCGAGGAACCTCCGCAGCCCCAACTGCCAGCGGCTCAGCGGATCCCTGCCCGAGGGGTCCGCCACGGCCCCCAGCTTCTTCGCGATGACCGACAACAGCCCCAGTGGCTCCCGGTTGTGCGCGGTGACCGCGATGGTCACCGCGCCCTCGTCCGGGACGGTGTCCGGCGGGCAGTGGCCGACGGCGGCCGCGAACAGGGCCGACGTCCTGAACGTCGCGTCGCTCAAGGTCACCGCGCGGCCCAGGATCGCCGATTTCCCGCTCGCGGTGATACCCGTGACGACGAGGACCCCCGGCGCGCCCTTCAGGAAGGAGACCACCGAGGCGTTCAGGCGCTTGCGGCCCGAGAAGTACCAGCCGGGGTCGTCGGCTCCGGTGCGGCCGCTGGCCTTCTCCAGCCAGTAGTCCAGGTCCTCCAGGGTCGCCGCCACCTCCTGCCGGCTCTCCTCCACAGCGGCCCGCTCCGGCCGGTAGCCCGGGTTCGGCAGCGCGGCCGTCGCCACGTGCAGCTTGCCGCCCATCAGCGGGCGGCAGTCGAGGGACAGGCTCCGGCCGAGCTCCGCGCCGACCGCCTGCGCCGCCTGGTACAGGGCCCGGCTGAACTCGTCCATCGTCAGGTACGGGCGGGTGATCCCGCCGGCCGTACGCAGCCACTCGTGGGCCCGGCGCAGGACGAGCGCGAACTCCCCGCCCATCACCCGCATCTTGGGCGCGGCGGTGGTCAGGACGTTCAGCGTGGCGCGCGTGGTGCGCGCGGTGTCCAGGCTCCGTGAGAGTTCCAGCAGCTCCCCTCCCACATCGGCGGACTCGCACATGTTCACGATCACCAGGACGTCCCGGGCGTGCGAGTCGAGCGCGGCGATCGCGATCTCCGTCGTACGCAGCCCCGTCGCCAGAAGCCGATGGGTATCGGTGTCCCGCAGGACCGCGAAGTGCTTGGCCGCGCCCGAGGTGAGGCCGTGGCCCGACACGTACAGCACCACGGGGACGTCCGGCTCCGCCTCCCGGATCCCCGACGTCTCCAGGAAGCACTCCACGTCATGACGGCTGGTCACCGGCTGTGCGGGCGCCACCTTCACGAATCCGGGCCCGGCCGGAGGCGGCCGCTCCCACCACAGCGCCACCGCCTCCAGCTGCGCGCCGAGGGCCTGCCGCAGTGCCTCGGTCCCGTCCTCCATCGGCAGGACGTACAAGGTGCCGGCAGGCGGCTCCGCCACCACCGGCAGCGCAGCCTCCTCCACCGCATCGGCTAAGCCGATCTCGCCCCGCTGCCCGTCCACGGTCCCTATTCTTCACTGCCATGAACAAGCAGCAGCACCGGCACCGCACGGACGACTTACCCGACCACGTCACCCAGGACGCAGTGGTCGTCGTACCGGGGATCATGGGCAGCACCCTCCACGACACGCGCACCGGCAAGGACGTCTGGGGCCTCGGCGGCGTCTCCTGGCTGCTGAAGGCCTGGACCACGCCCTCCGGTCTGAAGTCCCTGGCCATGACCGAGGACGAGCTGGCGGGCAAGAACGGCCGCATCGAGGCGACCGGCCTCCTCAAGCACTCCGCCTGGACCCCGTACCTCGCCGGCAGCGAGCCGTACACCGACCTGGTCGGCACGATCCGCTCCAGCGTCGCCGACGACGCCGCGATCCTGGAGTTCGCCTACGACTGGCGTCTGCCCGTCGCCACCAACGGCCGTCTCCTGGCCGACGCCGCGCGCCTCCACCTGACCGACTGGCGCCGCCACCCCGCCCACACCCAGGCCCGCCGCCACCGCCAGGACCAGCGGGAGGGACGGCTCGTCTTCGTCGCCCACTCCATGGGCGGCCTCGTCACCCGCGCGGCCCTCGACCCCGGCTACGACAGCGACCTCCAGGCCGACACCCGGGGCGTCATCACCCTCGGCACGCCCTTCCAGGGCTCGGTCAAGGCCGCCGTCATCCTCGCCACCGGCCGGGGCACCCCCGTACGGCTGCCGCACCGCAAACTCCGGGCCATCTGCGCCACGATGCCGGGCCTGCACGACCTGCTGCCGCAGTACCGGAGCCTGCGCGCGGGGGACGACGTACGCCACCTCACGCCGAGCGACGTCGCGGCCATCGGCGGCGACGCGGAACTGGCGCGCAACGCGGCCCGCTTCCACCACGGCCAGAAGAGCATCACCCTGCCCGGCCACCGCTCGGTCGTCGGCATCAACCAGCCCACCTGGCAGAACCTGACGATCACCGACGGCAAGGTCGAGGCCCACCTCGACGGCGCCCGGCAGAACTCCGACGGGACCTTCATCCTCGACCGGCACGACCGTGTCCGGTACTTCCAGGTGCACGGCGACGGCACCGTCTACAAGGAGTCGGCGATCCTCACCGACATCATCACCCACCTGCCGCTCCAGCACGGCGACGTCGCCAAGGCGCAGACCGCCCTCGAAGCCGTCACCGAGATCGTCCGCGACGACATCAACCCCGGCCCGCCCCAGGGCGAAGCAGGCTGCGGCCTGAGCGCCCCCGACCTGGTCCCGGCGGGCCGGCCCTGGAAGCTCCACCTCAGCGACGTCGACACCCTCTCGGGCCTGACCTGCCGCCTCACGGACCTCGAGAACCCCACCCGCCCGACCCCGCTCACCCTGACCTGGGAGGACGGCGTGGCCACCGCAACGGCAACCGCCCCGACCCCGGGCCTGTACCGCATCGACGTCCGCACCCCGGACGGCTGCGGCATCACCCAGCTGACCATGGCCACCGACCCGGACGAGCCCCTGGCGGAGGCGGAGGACTGACCCCGGCTTGCTCGAACGGCAGATGCCCGGAGGAGCCGAATGCCGGCTCCTCCGCAAGCAAGTCCCGCTCTGCGGATGACTCACACGTCAGGGCACCTGTCCGGCGGGCCCGTGCCCCTCATCAATCCGACGAGGAGCCACGCCGAGAACCAGGTCCCTGACCCGGACCCGGCGACGCTGATCCCGTGGCCGCGCGGCGGGCGCCCGGCGCGCGGCGCGATGTGGGCGGCTAACCGCAGTCACCGAGGATCGACCCCGGCATGTCGGGGTTGTAGGTGGTCCACAGCATGAACAGTTCCAGCAGAATTGCCAGAACGTTGAGCATGGAGCAGACGAAAGCCAAGAGCCCAGGCCAGGTGTCCCAGAGTCGCAGGCCGCAGCATCGACGGATCCACCGCCCGAGCAGTACGCAGATGGTCATGGCCGACAGGCCGACGAGCGGTCCCGACCATGCGAGGACGTATTCCATCTTCGGGAAGGGCATGTGCCGGCAGGCCGCCTGTTGCCGGTGTACCCAGTCCATGTCGATGTTTTCGACGCGCAACGAGGTGACCACACCGAGGGCGGCCACGACCGGGACGAGCAGTGCCGTGAGCACCATGCCGGACGTGACCGTGCGGTCCCGCGCGGCGCCCGACACCGCGGCGGAGCGTGAGGTTTCCATCAGTACCAATTCGGGTGGGGTCGGACGATGCGGATGCGCTGCTCGCCGTGGTTCCTGGTGGCGACGTGTTCGCGGCTCTCCAGACTCACGTTCTGGAACGAGCTGGTGTGCTGGGTCAGTTTGATGTCGCCGTCAGGGGTCACCGACGTCACGACGGCAGCGTGGTAGATCTCCCCGGGCGGCTCGTCCGGATCGGGGGCCGACCTGCTCGTAGAAGATCACGTCGCCAGGGCGTGCTTCCGATCTCGCGACTTCCTCACCGCCGTTGTGCAGAAGGAAGCCGTGCAGGTCTTTGGCCAGCCCCCACGAGCGGGAGTGGTATACCCGTCGGTCGATCCTTTCTATCCCCAGGCCGCTCTCCCGGCCCCAGGTGTTGTCCCCGCGGGGCCCCAGCCAGAAGTCGAACTTCTTCTGCATACCTCCGGCCTCAAGGGCCGACGACGTGAAGTTGGCGCAGTTGTTCTTGAAGTCGAGATCATCCAGCTTGTCCCAGTGGTCGAGTGCGTACCGCACCATCTCGACCCGGTCTATCTTGCCGTCGGGGCCGCGGAGCTCGCGGCCGACCTCGGGCGGCAGGCCCTTGAGATCGGCGAGGGTCACGGGATCGGCCCGCATGAGGTCCTTCTGCTGCTGCGGGGTCACGAGGACGGCCGGATCGCGAGCATCGTCGCCGACGAGAGCCAGTTCGCGGAACTGGCGGCGCATGTCTGCGGCGCCCGTGCCGCAGCGGCCCTGTCCCTCTGCATCGACGAAAGGCAACCGCTCATGACGGCCGTCCTGCCCGACGAGGACGGCGTCCTGCGGGCGCGCTGGAGGACCGAGCCGACCGCCGACGACCGCGACTGGGCGTTCCTCACCACCCTGCACCGAGGACGGATCTGCACCGGCACCGTCGTCGCCATGCCCGATTTCGGCGTCACCTTCGTCGACATCGGCGGCTTCACCGCGATGATCAATCTGCCCGAGGTGTCCTGGCGCCACATCGACTACCCCTCCGACATACTGACGGTGGGTCAAGAGGTCACCGCCGAGATCCTCGACGTCGACCTCGTCCGGCAGCGGGTGCCGCTTTCGCTCAAGGCGCTGGAGGAAGATCCGATGCCGGCGCTTGCGCAGCAGGTCGGCCGGATCGTCACGGGACCGGTCACCCGGATCACACCTTCCGGTGCCTTCGTCCGCATCGAGGACCGGGACGACGGCTTCGAGGGACTGCTGCACCACACCGAACCGGCCGAGACGTCGGTGGACGAGCCCGAGGAGGGGATCCAGGTCGGCGACATCCTCACCGTCAAGATCATCGACGTCGACCCGGGGAACCGCCGCATCGGGCTGTCGCGCGTTCAGGCCCGGTCGTCAGACGTTCAGTAGCAGGCCCCCGCAACATGGAAGGGGCGTGCTACTGGATGTTCAGGCGGAGCGGGTGCGAGACATCCACGGGACACGTGAAGATGCGCAGTTCACCGAACCGGCCGACATTGAGATCCGGATCACGGCCGCTGTCGACCGTGAGGAACAGACGGGCCGTCGCACCGCAGGCACAGTCGATCGGGACCAGGTCCGTGAGGTGCCAGCTCGGCCAGCCGCCGGCCTTCCATCCCTCCAGGCAGGCCAGAGTGCGGTGGTACTCGATACCGTGCTGCTCGGCCCAGGACTCCGCCTCGCCGAAGAGTTCCCCGGGCAGTTCGTCCTGGGCCGGGAGGTCTATCACCTCGACCGGATCGAGAAGGCAGGGCCGGGGCACGTACGAGGCCACGGCGTCGACCGGCACGGGGACATCCGGCACAGCGGTGAGCGAAGCGGCCGAACGGAAATACATCTCGACGGCGGGTCCCCAGTAGTACCCCTGCCCCGGCAGTTCGGCATGCTCCCGGGGGCACCACAGAACCTGCATTACGTCCATGCCCTCCGGCCAGTCGGCCGCGGGCACGTCCTGCTTGAGGAGCTGCAGGACCCCGATCAGCGGTACGCCGGGGACGCTGGACACCGGCACCCGGCGGATCCGCTCCCACGTGAGCGCGTCGAGCGCATCGGCTCCCATGATCCGGGTACGGAGTGCGGCCTCCTCCTCGGTGATCCGGTACGCGGCGTGCGACCTCCGGACCCGCCGGGTCCGCGCGTCCCGGCCGATCCGTTGCATGGTCTCCCGATCCGCATCGGAGAGCTTCTCGCGTACCTCGACCATGTGCGGCCCCTTGCACACGGGCCATTTCTCGCCGGCGGGCCACACCAGCGGACCGCCGACATGACTGCCGTGCGGTGACGGCTCACCCGCTTTGGGGCGCAGCAGCGTGGCCTTGCGGGCGTACGGGGCAAGGGCGGGTATGCCCGCGAGCAACGCCTCGGCGGTCGGGTTCACGGCTCTCACCCGGACGACCGTAGTAGCTGCCGTCGTCGGCCCGCTTGAAGCCGCCCACGGCAAGCCCGCCCCACCGTCCCCTGCCTGCCGGGCGGACCTTGGCCGAGCTCGCTCACCGGATTTCTCCCAGGAGGCTCCGCCCTTCAGGCCGGGGAGGAATGGGTCCTTGGACCGGCGTCGCGAAGCGGCGGAGTTCGGTTCGCTCTACCTTCTTCCTGGGAGGCCCCAGCCATTCGTAGGGTTGCGGCACCCAGGGGAGGCGGGTGTGGCTCTCGGTTCGCTGCCGGCTTGTGGCTCCACATGCTTGGCCGCCCGGCTCCCCACGACGACTCGGCCGCCGATTAGGAAGTGCGAACAAGTCGCTGAGTAGAGCAATGCCGGCGAAGTCGTCCGTGGTACGAAGCGTACGACGAGCAGGTCAGGAGCGCGATGAGCCGGATATGGGCAGGGATCGACAGCGGCAAGGGCCACCACCACGGCCTCGCAATGGACGCAGACGGCAAAACGCTGCTGTCGCGGCGGGTCGCCAACGACGAGCCCGAGCTGCTGAAGCTGATCGGGGACGTCCTCGCCCTCACGGGCGGCGACCAGGTCACCTGGGCCATCGACATGGCGGGCGGGGAGCCCGCGCTGTTGCTGGCTCTGCTGATCAACCATGGCCAGGAAGTCCTCTACATCCCCGGCCGCTTGGTGAACCGTGCCTCCGACGGCTACAGAGGTGAGGGGAAAACCGACGCCCGCGACGCCTATGTCATCGCCGACCAGGCCAGGATGCGCCGCGACCTGCGGCCCATCCGCCCCGGCGACGAAATCGCCATCAGCCCCACGGCCGTCATGGCCACCACTGCGACCCCGACCGCGACCCCGACCGTTCTGCGCTTCACCGGTTCTTCTCCTCACCGCGGGACGGGTCACTGCGCGTACCGTCACGGCCCGCGTCCGCCGGCGGCGCCACGCCCGCACCGGGTGCATCGAAATCGTACTTCTGTACTGAACTGGTGCCCCGCATGTCGAACTCCCGGGCCAGACCGACGGTGTGCAGCCGCGCCATTTCCGAGTCCTTGATGTCCGTCGGACCGATCGGGGTCGACTTGATGCCGTCCCAGTTGTACCGGTCGTAGATGTTGACCTGGTAGTCCATGCTGATCTTCGGCTCTCCGTCCGCGCCCGGAACGACGGACACCTCGCCGGAGACCACCCGCTGATGACCGCCGACGCCCAGATACCAGTCCCGGTTCTGGAAGCTCGCGCCCGGCTCGAGCGGGGGTCCGGGTGCCCGGTACTCCACGGGAATCGAGACGGGCGCGCCGCCGGACTTCTCGAAGGCGGCCAGAGCCTCCCGCTTCCACTCGTCCTGATTCTTCTGGATGTCCCTGTGAACATCGGCCCGCATCGCGGGGTCCTCGCTCAACGCCCGGTCGATGTCGAGCTCCAGCGGCGTGCCGCTGCCGTGCAGGTAGTGGGCGCGACGGCGTCGTGGATGCGGCCTGAGTGGTGGACACGTACGCCTGGCGAGCAGTCAGACGGCGCCGCCAGAGCACCCGTTCGCATGCCGGTGATGTCTTCGACGCTAGGGTGGCAGGGCACGTGACGGCCCAGAGGAGCAGAATAGAGGATGATCACCCAGATTCGGATCGACGGCTTCAAGTCGTTCCGCGACTTCAGCCTCGATGTGCCGCCGACGCTCATCCTGTTGGGCCCGAACGGTGCCGGGAAGTCGAACCTCTTCGATGCGCTGCGCCTGGTCGCCGGCATCGCCGACCGCGGCTTCGAGGCAACGGTCCGCGAAGACTCCCGGCTGTCCCCGGGCAGTCTGTTCCACCGGGGCGCCGATGAGCCGGGCCACACGCTCGCCATCACCGTCGGAACACTGATCGCCTCGCAGGACGGCCCGCTCCCGGTCCGTATCCGCCTGAGCGTGGGCCGCATGCCGAACGGCAAGGTGGGAGTGCACAGGACGAGCGCCATCTGGGTCAGCAGCCTCGTCAAACCCGGGTGGATGACGAACGTGGGGCTGGATGAGGAAGCGCAGTCTGCCATCGCGCAGGCGCGCTCTGCCTTCCTTGCCCGCACGGACGACGTGGACTATCTGGCCTTCAAGGGGAACATCGGCCCCGCCTGGGATCCGCAGGCTCTGGGGGACTTCGAAGGCGGCGCCGAAGAGGACGGTGAAAGGTACGCCGAGGACTTCGCGGTGGCGCCGGGCGCCGAACTGCGCGCACTGGTGGCCCGTGAGTGCGCCTCCTGGCACCCCTTCGTCCTCGATCCGGAGGCGCTGCGGACGCCGACGGCTGCTGTCGCCACCGGCAGGACCACCCCGGACGGCGGCAACCTGGCGGCGGTCCTGCACCGCATCAAGGACGAGTCGCCGGGCAACTGGAGGCGGTTCGTCGGTGATCTGGCCGCGCTCATCGACGGAGTGCAGGACATCCGGCCGCTGTACGACCGGCGCCGGGATGAATACGACTTCGAGGTGGAGTTCAGCAACACGGGCTGGATCAGCCCGCCCGCCCTCTCCGACGGCACCCTGCGGATGGTGGCCCTGCTCGCCGCTGCCGCGGACCCGGTCTGGCCGTGCGGGATGTACGTGGAGGAGATCGAGAACGGCATGCACCCCGAGCACGTCGGCGATCTCGTACGTAGGCTCAGGCGAGGCACCGGAGTGACACCGGACGCCGCCGCCCCCGCCGCCCCGTACCGGCAGCTCATCGCCACCACGCACTCCCCGGCCCTGCTGGCAGCGCTCCGCGACGACCTCTCCGGCAGCCTCGTCTTCATGGAGCAGGCCGACCGGGTGGATCCGCAGACGCAGAGCGTCGTCCGCACGACCGTGGCCCGTCCGCTGCGGGCCTTCGATCCGGAGCGGGATCCCGGCGAGACGGTCTCACCGGAGCACGTGGAGAGGCTGCTGAGGAACCTGGGCCGGGGGGCGTCGTGACGTACAAGTACCGGCCGCTGAAACCCGGGCTGCTCGTCGAAGGCAGCGACGGGCCTTACCTGGCGAGCCTCGTCAAGCGCCAGCTGGACCGGCTGATCCAGCAACACAGCTCGCAGACCGTGGAGGTACTGCGGTGCGAAGTGTCCGGCGTACGCACGAACGACAAGCCGGAGCGGGTACTGCGCGCGGCCGAGGAACTCGCCCGGGACTGCGACGTGGTCTTCGTCCACGGTGATGAGGACGCCCGCGACGAACGCCTGAAGCTGGTCGCCGAGCTGGAGCAGCGGCGGGGACTGGTCGCGCGGGCCGGGGTCTCGGTACCTCTAGTTCCGGTGCTCATGACCGAGTCCTGGATGCTGGCTGACCGGAAAGCCCTGGAACAGGTCGTCGGAGCCGAACCCCTGAAGGCGTACCCGTACACCGCGCCCTCCGCGCTGGAGGGCCACGTCACGATGAAGGGCAGCAAGGAGAAGCGGAACCCCAAGCAGGTCTGGAAGGCCCTCCTCGGGCCGGACGGCCGCGAAGTACTGAGCGACAGTGCGGAACTGCTCGTACGGCGCACGAACCTCGAGGTGCTCGAGCAGCTCCCCTCGTACCGGAAGTGGTGCGAGGACACCGCGCGGGCGCTCCGGACCCGGAACTTCCTGTAGGAGCACAATTCCTGGCCGGGTGAACAACGGCCACCCGCCCGCCCCCGATGCTGCTGGCCCGCTCCCGCCCCGCCTCCGTCCGCTCCCTGGAGCGGTACGCGCCGCCCCGGCGCCGACGCGGGCACCCGGAACGTCGTGTCGAACGCGACCCTGCTACGCGCCGTGGGACAGAACGTCCGCCCTACTTCGCAGCGGAGACCGGGGCCTTGAACGAGTACGGGTGGGCTACGCCAGGAGGTCCAGGGTGACCGAGGCGAGAGTGGGGAGGTCGGCTGGGGTGAACTCACCGGCGCGCGCGTTGAGGTCGGTCAGCCAGTGGGCAAACACCCCCCATGCCGCAGCTCCCGCTGATCGGGACCCCAAGCAGGTGCTGCACCGTCTTCTCCGGCAGCGGCAGCAGCCCTCGGGGGACCTGCACGGTCACATGGGACCAGGTGCCTGGACCGGCGCGAACATCACCGCGGTATGGACGGCTGCTGTCCAACACAACCAGGTCACTGGTACGCAGGGCCGTGTCATTCCGGTTCAGAGAGAGCACCCCCTCTCTACGGAGGAGGTAGTTGATCTGGTAAGCCGCCGGGTCGGACTGACGTATATGCTTCGCGGTCCGCACGATCTCCAGATGCGGGTAGGCCAGCGCGGATACCTGTAGTTCCCCTAAGTCGACGCCGCGAATCTTGGCTCGGAAGTCGTCCTGGTCGTTGCTGCGCAGCCGATTGCGCATGTGCGACCGCGCTGTGGCCTCCTCCCACAGCGCGGAACGCTCCGGCGCTGCCACAACGTCCGTGGTGAACTCCGTCACCAGGGTCCCGGCGACCTGGGTACGGGTCGCCGGGACCAGTCGCGGCTAGCGCTGGGGCCTACGGGACTGCGGCTGTTCGGGACCGCCACCGCGCCGCAGGTGTATCCGCCTGCTCAGTGCTGCCCGGGGCCTCTTCACGGGCCTCTTGGCCGTGGTCGACCGGCCGCGAGCAGCCGATGCCGAAACCCGTGGACGAGCAGCCGGCAGGGGGCGGGCCAGGCCTCCCTCATCTTCCGCATGGCTGGGATGTCCACCCCGTCCGCCACCTTGTCCGCAGGAGTCGGCAGTGTGCCGCCACGGCTGCCGCGAGGGGCACCTTAGGCGCGTGCGGCGGCGCCCAGGTGCAAAAGGGCCTCGGCGCTCGGCAGGTCTCCGCCGTGCTCAGAGCCCCAGGTGTCCTGGCGGAGCCGGTCAGCAGCTGCCTGCGCCCACCCGGCGATCTTGTCGCAGGCGCGGGCGGACAGATCCCGGAAGAAGGCGCTGACGCGTACGTCGCTTCGCAGTTGGTCGAAGTACTCTCCGGCGCGGTCCTTGAGGACGGTCCACAGGTGTCCGGCGACACCGCGGACTGTCTGAATCTTCTGCGCCGCTGCCAGGTGCACCCCGGCCCGGGCAGCTTCCACCGTCTCCGGCACGGTGGCGCTCTGGGCGCCGTGCCGTGAGGCGAGCATCGTGCCGAGCGTGGCCTTGGCGTTGTTCGGCTGGATGACGGCATGCGCGGCGGCGGCCTTGATTGACTCGCTGTACGCCCGAACCGGCTCCGGGCTCCGCCCCTGCTTGTGCGCAGTACGACGTACGTCGAGGACTCGGCCCTTGCTGTGACCACCCACCCATAGGCGCCCAGGCACCGTGGTCACTGCCGGACTCGACAAGGCCGGGCCCCGGTCAAGGAGCGGGGGCAGGTGTGACGCGGCGGAGGCATTCGTCGTACTGGCAGCCGGCGTCGGGATCGCCGTCGGGCGGACACATCACGGGATCGTCCACCTCGCCGAAGATGAAGACTGGAACCATGCAGTCGGTACCGGAGAACGTGAGCTACAAGTAGGCGCCGCGATCCACTGGTTCGCCCAGCCTCGAACCGAAGTGCCAGTTGCCGGAGGACAGGTGCGATCGGTCGCCGCAGCTCGCTGCCGCCGACAACAGGGCAACCTCGTCGCTGGTGAAACTTCCGTTCTCATGGAAGGTCAAGACCGTACCCTCCCTGCTGCGCCACTGGCCTGCCAGCTGGTCGGCCGAAAGCCCCACGGCGTGGTACGCCGCAGAATTGCAGGCAACCGTCACCACGCCTACGGCCAACATCAGCCCGGCACGCCACCAGCCCGTGCACCCCAAAGCAACTCCACCCCCCGCAGTCAGGCCCGTGGCCACAGGCTCAACACCTATTTGAACACGATCGAATCCGCGGTCTGTGCCCGGGCCCCATACGCGCCAACCACCACCCGGCCCACATGCCCGGCTACGACCCGCGAATGCGCGGCCAGGCCGCAGCTTCAGGCTGCCATCACGCGATACGAGCAGACCCTCGTTCCTACTTTTCGCCAACATTCTTCAGGGCAACGGCCCCCAGCCGTTCCCGGAATCCGGCTACAACCGTTTCTGCCTGTGACCTACGCAGCCACTGCCGGGAGTGAGGTTCTTGACCCTCACGTGGCGTCAGGCTGCATAGTCGGTGCCGTGGAGGATCACTGGACCGTGGGCGGCGTTGCCGAGTTGGCCGGCGTGAGCGTCCGCACGCTGCATCACTATGACGCGATCGGGCTCGTGCGTCCGTCGGCGCGGACCGCGGCCGGGTACCGGGCCTATTCGGCGGGCGACGTGGAGCGGCTGCGGGAAGTGCTGACTTATCGGCGGTTGGGCTTCGGGCTGCGGGAGGTCGCGGAACTGGTCGGCGACCCGTCCACCGACGCGGTCGCGCACCTGCGCCGACTGCGCGGCCTGCTGCTGGAGCGGCGTGATCACGCCGACGCCATGGCGGCGGCCATCGACAGGGAACTCGAGGCACGGGCGAAGGGACTGAAGGTGACACCGGAGGAGCACTGGAGATGCTCGGTGCACGGCTGTACGACGCGATCGGCGGCGCCTACACCGCGACACGGCGTACCGAGCCGCGGATCGCCGCGCAGATCTGGGACGCGCTCGGGGACGCGCAGACGGTGCTGAACGTCGGGGCCGGCACCGGCTCCTACGAGCCTGCTGATCGCCACGTGACCGCAGTGGAGCCGTCGGCGGTCATGCGGGGGCAGCGGCCTGCCGGCGCGGCGCCGTGCGTGGCCGCCGCCGCGGAGAGCCTGCCGTTCGAGGACCGGTCATTCGACGTCGCGATGGCCGTCCCCACCGTTCACCACTGGGGGGACCCGATAGCGGGGCTGCGCGAGATGCGGCGCGTGGCCCGCCGCGTGGTGGTGCTCACGTTCGATACCGACGAGCCCGGATGGCAGGACCGGTTCTGGCTTACCCGCGACTACCTGCCCGAGTTCGCCGCCGTCCTCGCACCATTTCCCTCGCTTGCTGGGATGGCCGACGCGATCGGCGCCCGCGCGGAGCCGGTCCCCATCCCGTGGGACTGCACCGACGGCCTCTTCGAAGCGTACTGGCGCCGACCGGAGGCGTATCTGGGGATCACGTGCGCCGCGCGATGTCGGTGTGGACGAGGGTCGGGCCGGAGGCCGAGCAGCGGGCAGTGCAGAGGCTCGGCGACGACCTCGAGTCCGGCCGGTGGGCCGAGCGCAACCGCGACCTCGCCGACCTCGACGCGGCAGATCTCGGCCTCCGCCTGCTCATAGCCTGAACCGCGTCGCACCTGAGCATCGTGGCGACTCCTGGACGGCCCACCGGTCATGTGCGGCGCTGAGCGGGCATGGCGCTGTGGGCGGGACCGGCGGCGCCACCCGGCATGCCCAGGTCAATTGGCTGCGCGCTCCGCTGGTCGATCTGCGCAAGTTCGGCCTCCGCTCCGGCGAGGCCGGGCGCGTCGCGTCGGGTCCGGCCTCCGAATGCCTCGGCTTCAAGCATCGGCGGTGCAGTCCCAGGAGGGTTAGTCGTCGGCTGCGACGAGCAGAGTGAGTGCGGCTGCGGGGCGGTCGATGAGGACCAGTTCGTGGTAGTCGATGTGGATGGGGCCGTAGTCGTGGAACGCGTCCTCGGGGAGCCGTCCCAGCACGTATCGGGTGGTTGCCGTGCGGATCGGGGTGCAGATCTCCTGCCGCAGGCGTGCCTCGAGTTTCTCCGGGATGTCGCCGTGCCGGCCGGCCCACGAGTGGATGATGTCGGCTGCGGTTGCGTCGTCGACTGCCTTGTAGGTGTCGGGGGTGATGCGGTCAAGCCACCACTGGCCGTGCCGGGGCCGGTCCTGAACGCCCGCTCCGTCGTACGTGTCCCGGAACTGAGGGTGCGCGATCAAGGCCGCCAACACGTCGCGGTCGTCGGGCGTATCGGCTGACAGCCGGAAGCGCTTGGTGTCGACCCAGCGATAACCGTGGGAGCCCCCGGCGAAGTCGAAGTCGCGGAAGTTGATGAACGGGCTGTCCGAGTGGACGAGGGTGGACACCGGTTCCATGCTGATCATCGTAGTGTGCGCTGCGTCCTCGAACCCGACCGGCGATCTGCGGCCTGACCGGCTACTACTCTCGACCGGCCACCGTCTCCGGCGTCGGGATTCGCGTGCGCTCACGAGGTGGTGCGCCGGCTGACTTCGGCTGCGTAGGCGCCCCAGTCGCCGCCTGATGCCTTCTGCCACTGGATGGCGACTCCCCCGACGGGCGCCTCCTTTCTGGCAGCGGCAGGACCGCCGCTGTGGGCGGAGCCGTTCTCCGAGGACACACAGCGCCTCGACACCAAGTCCGATCACGGGGAGGGCGTCGGGGAAGTACGGGAACTGTTGCGCGCTCGAGTTCGGCGCTGACAACCAGGCGCGCCACCCGGACCCCTTCCGCAGCCCGCTCGCAGTGCCTCCGGCATAGCCTTCACCTCCAGTTGATTGCAACACAGAGGGCGTTCTCGTTGCATTAATTTGGAACCCATTGCAACAATTTATCGCCTTTGAGCTGCAGAAATACCATTCATGCGCAACGGCAGTGTTGAAGGATCTCTAAACGCAACGTAGCTTTTCCTTCATCGGAAACAGCGAGCCGAAGGAAAGAACAATGCAGAAGTTCGACACTCCCGCCCAGATCGCCGCCGTCCTGGACATCCCCGCAGGCCGTATCCGCTTCATCGCCGCCGACCGCACGGACACCACGGTCGAGGTCCTGCCGGCGAACGCCTCGAAGGGCCGTGACGTGAAGGCCGCGGAGCAGATCACGGTCGGATACGCCGACGGCGTGCTGCGCATCCAGGCCGCACCGGCGAAGGACCGCATCCTGGGCAACTCCGGCTCGGTCGCGGTGACCGTCCAGCTGCCCGCCGGCTCCCGTATCGAGGCGAAGGCGGCCAGCGCCGAGTTCCGCGGTGTCGGACGCCTCGGCGACGTCGCCTTCGAAGGCGCCCAGGGCTCGGTCAAGCTCGACGAGGCCGCAAGCGCCCACCTCGCCCTCCTCGCCGGCGACATCACCGTCGGCCGCCTCCTCGGCCCCGCCGAGATCAGCACCCAGAAGGGCGACATCAACATCACCGAGGCCGTACACGACACGGTCACCCTGCGCACCGAGCACGGCAACATCTCGGTCGGCGCCGCCGCCGGAGTCTCCGCCGCCCTGGACGCCGGCACCTCCTACGGCCGCATCCACAACGCCCTCAAGAACACCGAGGGCACCCCCGACCTGAACATCCACGCGACCACCGCCTACGGCGACATCACCGCCCGAAGCATCTGACCCGCAGCCCCTGGGGAGTACCCGGTCCGAAGAGGCCGAGGAGAGCCCCGGAGTACGCGGCGCCGCACGCCCTGTGCCGACATCACTGTCAGCCCACCGCTCTGATTCACCTCTGACCCTGGAAGTAGAGGCAAGCCATGACCTCCGTCAAGCAGTCCGCCTGGACCGGCATGGTGTCGATCGACGACACCGCACTGGCCGTGACCGACACCGGCGGTTCCGGCCGTCCCGTGGTCTACCTCAACGGCTCCTACGCCGACCAGTCGCACTGGCGGCGCGTCATCGCCGACCTCGGCAGCGGCTACCGGCACATCACCTTCGACGAGCGCGCCCGCGGCAAGTCGAAGCGCGCCACGGACTATTCGTTCGAGGCGTGCCTGCGCGACCTCGACGCCGTCCTTGCGGCCAGGGGCGTGAAGCGGCCGATCCTGGTGGGCTGGTCCTACGGCGCGATGCTCGCCGTGCACTGGGCCGCCCGGAACCCGGACCGCGCCGCGGGGGTGGTGTCCGTGGACGGCGCCATGCCGCACGAGTGGCTCGACGACGCCGCCCGCGAACAGATCCGCAAGCTGTTCCGGCGGATGAGCCCGCTGTTCCCGATCGCCCGCCCGCTCGGCCTGGCCGCGCGCATGAGCGCCGCCCAGCACGCCGAGATCAACATCGAGATCAACGAGCTCTGCGCGCCCGCCGCCCTCAACCCGGTCTTCGACCGTGTGACCGTGCCGGCCCGGTACGTGCTCGCCACCGGCGGCAACCTGGGCGGCGACCCGAAGCTGATGGAAAAGATCCGCGCCAACCTCGACCCGGTGGTCGCCCGTAACCCGAACATCCGGGTCAGCGCGAAGGTCGCGAGCAACCACTCCAAGATCCTGCGCAAGGACTTCCGGGCCGTCGCCGACGCGGTACGCGAGCTCGCGGATGCACCCGGATCGTGATCGTGCGGGACGCAGGTGCGGGCAGGGGGCGGGGTGTCATCACCGTGTGGAGGGTAGGCACAGGATTCAGGGCGAGGTCTATCAGGCCTCCGTGGTCACCTCGGTAGCCCCGGACGGCGACATCAAATTGACCCAGCACACCAGCTCGTTCCAGAACGTCAGTCTGGAGAGCCGCGAACACGTCGCCACCTACGCGCGTCAACCTCCCACCGCGGCGCTCCCTCCCCGCCCTGCGCTTCGCCGCGCTCCTCGCCATGCTGGCCTCCGTCATCGTCTTCTTCTCCGGCGCCCCGCAGGCCCGCGCGGCCCCGGCCTGCGCAGTCCTGTCCTCCGGGGCGGCCGCGCAGGCCAACTCGGCTGTGAACGCCGCCTGCGGCTTGATCGGGACCCCGTACTCCTGGGGCGGCGGCCACGGTGGGCAGCCGGGCCCCACGTACGGGATCTGCGACCCCTCCAACGGTGCCCCGAACGACTGCCACGTCCGTGGGCTGGACTGCTCCGGAATGGTCCGCTACGCCTACTACCTCGCAGTGGGTACCGACGTCATCAACGGAGTGACCAGAACCCAGTGGACCTCCTCCAGGGCGGTCGCCAGGTTCTACCGCAGCAACGGCACCGCACCGCTGCTCCCCGGCGATCTGGTCTTCTTCGGGAACACGCCCTCGACCATCCATCACGTGGCGATGTACCTGGGCCAGGGCTACATCGCCGAGGCACCGTACTCCGGCGGCCACGTCCAGGTCTCCGCGCTCTCCTCGCACGGTGACTACTACGGAGCCATCCGCCTCTACGGCCCCGGAGGGGGTTCCCCCCAGCCGCCCGGCGGCAGCCGGTACTGGGTGGACACGTTCGGGAACGCCTCCGTCTACGGTTCGCCGACCAGCACGACCAGCACGGGCACGCTCTACAAGGGGACGAATTACGTGTTCTGCAAGGCCTGGGGGCGCGAGGTGCGCAGCGGGAGCAGCTTCAACCACTGGTGGCTGAAGACCGACCCGGACGTGGGTCCCGCCGGGCAATGGGTGTCCGCGTACTACCTGTCCAGATGGGGCAACGACGTCGCCAAGGACAACAACGGCACCGTCATCCCCGACTGCTGAACCGACCGTGACGTGCCCCCGGCCCGACGGATGGTCATCCGTCGGGCCGGGGGCACGATCCGGCAGTGCGTGAAGCGCCGCAGGTTCAGCGCCGGGGTGTCAGGCCACGGCTCCGGGCTGGACGACGGCCTGGGCAGCGGGTTCGGCGGCCGCCTGGGCGGCCTTCTGCTGCTCCTGGTCCTCGGTGTCGGCCGGGGCTGCCGTGAGCGTTGCGCGGGCGGAGAGCAGCGCGGGGCCGCACAGCGCGAGCGCCAGGAAGATGCCGCCACCCGCGATCACGAAGACCAGCCGGGCGTGGCTGTCGGGGCTGAGCAGGCTGCCGGCCAGGTAGCCGGCCGTGCTGCCGAAGAAAGCGGCGGAGGACAGCGTGCCGCCCACCCGGCCCAGCACCTCGGCGGGCACGGCCTTCTGCAGCAGCGTCTCCTCGCCGACGTTGGCCACACCGTTGCCCAGGCCCGCGATCAGCTGCATGGCGATCGCGGCGAGCAGCACCGGAGCGGCGGCCGTCAGCAGCAGGCCCAGGCCGGTGAAGAACCAGCCCGCCAGCAGCACCCACACGGGCGAGCGGCTCTCGGCGGTGCGGACCAGCCACAGCGAGGCGGCGACCATGGCGACGCCGAACGACGCGGACAGGATGCCGTATCCGGTCTCGCCGGCGTCCAGGGTGTGCTCGGCGAGGAAGACCAGCGCCAGGTTGTCGAGCGAGCCGAAGAACAGGCCGAGCAGGAGCAGCAGCACGATGGCCCGGGACACCCGGTGGTGCCGTACGAACTTCAGCCCCTCGACGGTGTCGCCCAGCAGGGTCCGCCGCTGGCCGGTGCGCAGCGGCTCCAGCGCCGGGATACGGGTCAGCAGCAGGGCGGAGACCACGAAGCTGCCCGCGTTGACGGCCAGCGCGCCGTACTCGCCGCCCCAGGCGGAGAACACGCCGCCGAGGACCGGGCCGAGCGCGGCCTGGAGGTTGAAGGCGGTGCCCATCCACGCGTTGGCGGGCATCAGGTCCTTCTCGTCGACCAGGCGCGGCACCACCGTGCGGCCGGCCGCGGAGAACACGGTGGAGGCCGCGGCGGCCACCGCGACCAGCGGCACGAGGACGGCGAGCCCGGGCCGTGCCAGTACGACGACCCCGAAGACCAGGGCCTGGACGAGCTCGGCGGCGATCAGCAGGCGCCGCACGCCCATCCGGTCCGCGAGCGCTCCGGCGAGCGGCCCGAAGAACCGCGGCACGGACTCGGCGAGGAGGATCAGCGACACACCGGTTCCGGCGTGGTCACCACGGCTGACCAGCAGGACGAGCGCCACCATGGCTGCGCCGTCGCCGACGAGCGAGACCGCGCGCGCCAGCCAGAACCGGCGGAACAGCCGGTGGCGTCGGATCAGATTGGGTTCTGCGGCCAAGGCCTTGAATCCTTTCAAGGGGAAAAGGGTCGTCCGCGCGCGGCGTGAGCGCCTGCGGCAGTGGTGGGGTCAGACCACGGCCCGGCCGTGGTCGCCGAGCCGGGATCCGGCGCTGCGCCGCAGATCGGCCGTGAGGTTGATGCGCTTGAGCCAGCGGTCGGTGCCGTCGTAGCGGGGGGTGAACGGCCGGCGGCCGTGCACCGCACGCTTGTTGTCGATGACGAACAGGTCGCCGCGGCCGATCACCACGTCGGTCAGCTTCGCCTCGATCGCGGCCAGCAGCGCGTCCTGCGCGTCCGCGGCCTGCGGGTCGAGCGGGTTGGTGTGCATGAACGGCGGGTCCACGCGCAGCCACGGGGCCGCGGGGTCGCCCTCCAGCAGGGCGATCGGCTCGGGCCGGTTCGCCATGGTGTCGATGCGTCGGAACTGCTCGGCTCCGGAGGCACCCGTCGCGTCGGCGGCGCCGGTGGCCACGTTGAAGCTCTTGGTGTGCGACTGGTCCGGAAGGATCGCGAAGCGCTTCTCGAAGAGGACGGCGCGGTGCTCCTCGCTGAGCTCGATGTCCTCCATGGCCGCGAAGGTCGTGGGCACCGCGTCGTGGTTGCGCAGGCCCAGCAGGATCATCCAGTCCGCGCGGTGCGGGTGGAAGGCGTCCTCGGTGTGCCAGTCGAGCATGGCCGTGGATCCCGAACCGAGCTGGTCCAGCTCGTGCCCGGGCACCGGGAACAGGTCGAGGAGCAGCCGGCCGCGCTGCTGGCTGCTGAACGAGAAGGGCTCCCCGAGCAGGGAGCCGACCAGGGACAGCACCGCGTCCGCGTGCCGCAGCTCGGGGCGGTCGGGGCGCTCCTGGTAGCTCATCGGGGTGGGGCCCAGCGCGTTCTCGTCGATGAGCAGCCCGCTGATCAGGAAGCCCGCGTGCGGGGACCCGGCCAGGCGGAACTCGGTCATCAGCCGCCGCAGCGAACGCGGCAGCTCATGGGCCATCAGGGCGGCGAGCTGGAGGGATCGCCGGGCGTCCAGCGAGGCCGAGGCCCGCGCGTACTCGTGGGCGAGTGCCGCCACACTGTGGCGCTCGTCGGGCAGGAGTTCGATGCGCGGGACCCCCGGACCCGGCTGTGACGCCGCGGTCGGGGCGATGACGGCCGGTGCGATGGTCTGCATGGTGGCTCCCTTTCTCAGGAGGCGTGGAGTTGCCGCAGCCTCTCAGGATCCACTCGAATGGCACTCAAGGACGTCGCACAGACTTCGCCCCGACCAGTCTCGCACCCATGCAAGTTGGTCGGCATGCCGTCTCCAACGTCTTTCAAGCGGTTCTGTAGCCAAGCGAGTTGTTCTGTTCTCGGGAAAGGCCGAGGCCCCGTCCGGGACCGGCCCCGACCACACCGGAACCCCGCAACCCGCGGCTACCGGAGCTCCACCAGAACACGACGAGGAGTCGAAGTGACCCAGAACGACATGGACCAGCAGACCGTTCAGGCCAACAACAAGCCGGTGGCCCAGGAGAAGCCGTCGATCAGCTCCCGCATCAGCAAGTACGGGAAGTACGACCGCCTCGAGGGCTGAGTTCGAGTCGTGTTCCGGGGTGCGAGTGAACGGCACTCGCACCCCGGCAGGCCTTTACAGGGAGGTTTCCTTGAACACCGCACAGCCCGTACCGATCAGCCCTGAGCAGTTCCGCAAGGTGTTCGGGGGTGACCTCGGAGACGTCTTCCTCCTGGTCACGTCGCCGGGCGTGCGCAGCGCGCTCACCGTCGAGACCAGCACCGTCCCGGTACAGGAGTTCACCTGGACCGGCCCCGACTCCCGCGCGGGCCTCATCGCCGAGATGGCCGCCATCCGCGCCTCCGGCCGCCGTGCCTCCGTCCTGTGGATCGCCGACGACGAGTTCGTCCACTTCGACGACGAAGACCTCGTGGGCATGGCCATGGGCGCCTTCTCCAGCTTCTCGGTGCCCTTCTCCGAGGAGAGCCTGCGCAACAACGTTCGCGTCGTCGCCGACGTCGACTACGAGCGCGAGCTCGGCATCGAGGAGGAGTTCCTGACCCTCCTCGACCAGGCCGACGACATGCTCTTCCTCGGCCGCGAGTTCGGCACCGAGGCCGTCTTCCAGCACCAGCTCTCCGAGCACTGGTTCTCGCTGCACGGCCCGCTCCTGCCCGGCCAGCAGGTCGTCCTGCCCACCGGTGAGCTCAGCTCGCTGGTCAACGCCTCGGGCGAATTCGAGCTCCACACCCACTTCACGCTGAACGGCGACATCACCCTCCAGGGCGCGCCGATCGTCCACCGCGGCGGTCACGAGACCAGCCTCGCCGAGACCGAGCAGGTCTACCGCGACCTCGCCTCCATGGCGGACCAGCCGGCGATCATCACGCTGGCCGAGGGCCGTATCACCGCGGTCCGCCCGGCCGTCGCCGGACGCACCGAGTTCGCCGTCAACCTCGAGAAGCTGCTGGCCAAGGACGACCGCTACGCCAAGGTCCACGAGATCGGCTTCGGCACCAACGCCAGCTGCTCCCCGCTGCTCCCCGGCAACCACTTCGCCAACGAGCGGCACCCGGGTGTGCACCTGGGCCTGGGTCTGGGCACGTTCACGCAGTTCCACATCGACCTGATGAGCACCGCCATCGACGTGCTGATGCGCGGCGTGGACGGCCGCGACGTGGAGCTGTTCCCGGCCCTCGGCGTGGCGCCGGCGCGGATTCTCACCGGCGTCTGAGTCAGTCCGACGACAGCACGTGCCCGGCCGCTTCCAGAGCGGTCCGGGCCTGCTCGTACTCCCCGGCCGGTACGAGTACGAGGTCCGCGTCGAACGTCGACGCGGCGAACACGCCGATCCCGGCCCCGGCCAGCGGCACCAGCACGCTCGCCAGCATGCCCGGCAGGTCCAGGGAGTGTGCGCCGGTCCCGTACAGCCCGCGCCACGGACCGCTCGCGCCGGACGCGCCCGGCAGCCGCTCGGCGCACACCACGGTGAGCCCGTCCCGCGCCCGGGTGACCGAGGACCACGGACGGCCGGGCAACGGGGGAACGGGGGCGTCCGCCGGCAGGCGGTGCACCCACAACTGCTCAGGGAGGACGTAGAAGTGCTGCGCAACGATGGTGACGGAGAGTTCGGCCATGGGGACGACCCTAAGGCGTCGGCCGCGGAGGCCGAGTTCTGGCTCCCGCGCCTCAACGGCGCCTGCCGCGAACCCCTGCTCGAGCCCGCGGGCGCGCCCGGCGCCGTCGCCGCACCGCCCGGCCGCGTGGCCCCCGAAGCCGCCGCCGCCCTGCACGCGATGACCGGCGGCGCCCCCGAAGGCCTGCTGCTGCTCACCGTCGCCGCCGCCCGGATCGCCCTCGCCCGGCTCACCGGTTCCACCGGGTCCGGTGCGCCGGGGCGGGTGCCGGTCCTCGTACCGGCGCTCGGCACACCGTCCGGCGGTGCCGAGTTCGCGCTGCTGGCCCCGCTGGACCCCGCCGCGCCCGCCACCGACTTCCTCGAGGCCCTGCACTCCGAGCTGGAGCAGGCCTCCGCCCGCCCCTGGCAGGACCGGGACGCGCTCAGCGCCCGGCTGGACGCCGTCACCCCCGGCACGGGCTCCGCCCTGGCGCAGCTCGCCGTCGTCTGCCCGGCCCTGTACGGGGACCGCACACCGGCCCCCCGGGCCGGCCTGGTCCTGCGCGCCGAACCGGCCCCGGACGGTGCACTGTCGGTCACCGCCCACGGCTCCGCCGGCCTCACCGCGGCCCTGCCCCGCTGCGTGGCCGCCGTACTCGAGGCCCTCGCCGCCGACCCGCGCCGGACCCCGGCGGAGACGGACGTGCTCGGCGCCGCCCAGCGCGCCGAACTCCTCGCCCTCGCCGAGCTGCCCGTCCCCGCGGCCTTCGAGGCCGCCACCCTCACCGCCCTGTTCGAGGAGTCCGCCCGGCGCACCCCCGACTCCGTCGCCGTCACCGGCGAAGGCCGCACCCTGACCTACCGGCAGCTCGCCGCCGAGGCCGGGCGGGCCGCCGCCGCGCTCACCGCACGGCACGGCATCGGCCCCGGCGACGCCGTCTGCGTCATGGCCCCGCGCGGCGCCGACCTCGTCACCGCCTTCCTCGCCGTCCTGCGCACCGGCGCGGCCGTCGTCCCCCTCGAACACCGCCACCCCGCCGCGCGCGTGTCCCTGCTGGCCCGGCTGAGCGGCGCCCGCCTGGTGCTGCGCGCCGAGGGGTACGGCCCCGCCGACGAGGAGCTGCCCGTCCCGGTGGCGGGCCTGACCTCCCTGCTCGCCGCAGCGCCGGCCGACGCAGACGCCCGCGACGCCGCCGAGCCCGGGGCCCCGGCCATGGTCCTGTTCACCTCCGGATCCACCGGCACCCCCCGCCCGGTCGCCGTGTACCACGACCAGCTGTGCCACAAGATGCTGACCGGGATCAGCGCGCTCGGCATCGACGCCGCGACCCGCACCGCCCTGCTCTCCGCGATCACCTCCGACGCGACCGCCTTCCAGGTCTTCGCCACGCTCCTCGCGGGCGGCACCCTCGTCGCCGTCGGCGACCCCGACCGGCTCGACCCGCACGCGCTGTGGCAGCGGGTGCGCGACGGCGAGGTCAACCTCGTCAACTGCGTGCCCGGACTCCTGTCCGTCCTGCTGCGCGCCCTGCCCGAGGACGGCGAACTCCCGCTGCGCCATCTGCTGCTGGGCGGCGACACCATCGCCCGCGGGCTGCTGCCGCGTACCGCCGGGCGGCTGCGCATCGCCACCTTCGGCAATCTGTACGGGCCCAGCGAGGCCACCGTCGAAGCCACCATGTTCATCCGGGACGGCGCGCTCGCCCAGCGGCTCGACCGGGTGCCGGTCGGCCGCCCCTCACCCGGCTACGGCGTGTTCGTGGTCACCCCCTCCGGCGAACTCGCCCCGCCCGGCGTACCGGGCGAGATCCACGTGGCCGGACCCGGCGTCGCCCCCGGCTACCGCGGGGACACCGAGGCCACCGCCGCCCGCTTCGGGCGCTCCCCGCACGCCGGGAACGCCCGCGTCTTCCGTACGGGGGACCAGGGCCGCTGGAACGCCGAGGGCGAACTGGAGTTCCTCGGCCGCGCCGACGGCCAGATACAGGTCTTCGGCACCCGGGTGGAGACCGGCGAGGTCGAACAGGCCCTGGTCCGGCACCCGGAGGTGATCGAGGCCGTGGTCGTGCCCCGCACCGCCGCCGACGCCACCGTGACCCTGCACGCCTGGTACGTGGCCCGACCGCAGGCGCCCGGGGGCGCCCCGCTCGCCCCCGACGCCCTCGCCGCATGGCTGCGCGAGCAGCTGCCCTCCCCGATGGTCCCGGCCGGCCTGCACCGGCTCGAGACGCTGCCGCTCACCGTCCACGGCAAGGTGGACCGGGCCGCGCTGCTCGCGCTCCCCATCGCTGCGCAGGGCCCCGGATGGCAGCCCGCCGGCCCCCTGGAACAGCTCGTCCACGACGCCTGGGCCGAGGTGCTGGGCCACCCGCCGCACTCCGCCGACGAGGACTTCTTCAAGGCCGAGGGCCACAGCCTGGCCGCCGTCCAGCTCGTCGCCGCGCTGTGCGAGGGCACCGGACGCCCCGATGCGGCCCGCGTCCACGACGTGCTCGACCTGCGCACCCCGGGGGCGCTGGCCTCCGTACTGCGCGAACGCGGGGCCCTGCCCCGGGACCCCGCTGCGCACGCCGCGGCCGAGGCCGCCGCGCGGGCACCCCGGTCCGGGAACACCTTCCCCGCCTCGAACGCCCAGCGCCGGATGTGGCTGCTGGACCGGCTGGACGAGTCGCCCGTCCCCCCGTACACGATGGTCGAGGCCTACCGGCTCGACGGCCCCGTGGACGAGGACCGGCTCGCCGCAGGCGTCGACGCGCTGGTGGCCCGGCACGAATCCCTGCGGACCGTGCTGCGCCACACGCCCGGGGGCCTGACCCAGGTGATCCTCGACGCGCCCTCCGCGGTCCTCGCCGTCGAGCGGGACACCACCGTGGACGAGGCCTTCGCACGGGCCTGCCGCCACCGCTTCGACCTCGCCGAGGGCCCGCTGGCCAAGGTCTCCTGGCTGCCCGACCCCCGGTCCGGGAACGGCCCGGCGACGGGCGGCGTGCTGCTGTTCACCGTGCACCACGCGATCTGCGACGGCTGGTCCTTCGGCCTGCTGATGCGCGAGCTCGTGCGCTCGCTGACCGGCCAGGCCGCCGCGCAGGAGCCGGCGCCCACGTACACCGAGCACACCGACCGGCTCGCCGCCCGGCTCGCGGGCCCGGCGGGCGCGGAGCACCGCGCGTACTGGCAGGAGCGCCTCGCGGGCCTGCCCGAACCGCTGGAACTGCCCGCCGACCGGCGCCGCCCCGCCGCCCGCAGCGCCGCCGGCGGCACCGTACGCCTCACCCTCGACCCGGAACTCACCCGCGCGCTGGCCGAGCTGTGCCGCACGAACGCGGCCACCCCCTTCATGGGCTTCACCGCGGCGCTGCGCGTCCTGCTGTGGCGGCTGTGCGCGCAGCCGGACGTACTGCTGGGCACCGTGGTCGCGGGCCGGCCCGACCGGCGGTCCGCCGAGACGGTCGGGCTGTTCGCCAACACCGTGGTCCTGCGCACCCCGGTGGACCCCGCCGGCTCCTTCCGCGAGCTGCTGGCCGCCGTGCGCACCACCGCGCAGGAGGCCATGACCCACCAGGAGTACCCGTTCGAGCAGCTCGTCGAGGACCTCGCGCTGCCCCGCGACCCCAGCCGCAACCCCGTCTTCGACGTCCTCGTCGAGACCGTCCTCGACGACGGCGCCGGAGCACCCGGCGGCACCGGCCCGGCCGTGCGCCACCTCGACCTCGAACAGCCGGTCAGCGACTTCGACCTGGCGTTCAGCTTCCTCGACGCCCGGGCCGGAGCCCCGGGCGAGCTGTGGGTCGGCTACACCGACGACCTCTTCGACCGGGACAGCGCACGCCGCATGGGTGAGCGGCTGGTCCACCTGCTCGCCGGGCTGCTGGCCGGCCCCGACGCCCCGCTGCCCGGGATCCCGGTCCTGCCCGCCGCCGAACGGCGCTTCCTGCTCGACGAGGCCAACGACACCGCCGCCCCCTTCCCCGAGCACCGGACCCTCCTGGACCTGGTCGAGGAGCAGACGGCCGCCGGCCCCGACCGGCCCGCCGTGGTGCACGGCACCACCGTCCTCAGCTTCGCCGAGCTCGACGCCCGCGCCGAGGCCGTCGCCGCCCGGCTGCGGGCGGCCTGCGCCGCGGGCCCCGGAACGCTGGTGGCCGTGGTCACCGAGCGGACCGAGTGGATGGTCGTGAGCGCGCTCGCCGTCCTGAAGACCGGCGCCGCCTTCGTCCCGCTGGACCCCGAACAGCCCGGCGACCGGCTCGCGTTCGCCCTCGCCGACAGCGGGGCGCTCGCCGTGCTCGCCGACGGCCCGTACCACGCCAAGACCGCCGCCCTGACCGGTCTGCCCGTCCTCGACCCGCGCGCCCCCGCGGAGCCCGGCGCCGCCCCCGCCCCGCTGCCGCCCGCGCTCCGGGCCGGTCCGCACGACCTCGCGTACGTCATCTACACCTCGGGCTCCACCGGCCGCCCCAAGGGCGTCATGATCGAGCACCGCGGCATCGTCAACACCGTCCACTACCGGGCCGGCTACTACGGGTTCGGACCGGACGCGGCCGTGCTCCAGGTGCCGCCGCTGCACTTCGACAGCGGGGTCAACGACATCTTCTCCGCGCTGATCGCCGGCACCCGGGTGGTGGTCCTCGGCAAGGACCGCCTCCTCGACGTCGAGCACGTGGCCGAGGAGATCGGCCGCAACGCGGTCACCCACATCATGCTGGTCCCCAGCCTCTACCAGCTGATGCTGGAGCGCTGCGCGCCCCGGCTCACCTCCGTCCGCCAGATCGTCCTGGTCGGCGAGAGGCTCCCCGAGGCCCTCGCCGCCCGGCACGCCGACCTGCTCCCCGACACCGTCCTCTACAACGAGTACGGGCCCACCGAGGACAGCGTGTGGACCACCGTCCACCGGATCACCGACCCGGGCGCCGACGTCCTGATCGGGCACCCCATCGCCAACAAGACGGTCGACGTCGTCGACGCCCACGGAGACCTCGCCCCCGTTGGCGTCCCCGGCGAGCTGTGCATCTCCGGCGCGGGCCTGGCCCGCGGCTACCTCGGCAACCCGGAGCTGACCGCCGACCGTTTCGTACCGCACCCGCTGCGCCCCGGCCGGCTCATGTACCGCACCGGCGACCGCGCCGCCCGCCGGCCCGACGGCAACCTGCTCTACCTCGGCCGCATCGACGACCAGGTCAAGATCCGCGGCCAGCGGGTCGAGCCCGGCGAGGTGGCGGCCGTCCTCGCCGAGCACCCGGACGTACGGCGCTGCGCCGTCATCGCCGTGCCCGACGAGCGCGGCGAACTCGGCCTCGTCGCCTACGTGGTGGGCGACGCCGCCCCGCACACCCTGCGGGCCCACCTCACCGAGCTGCTCCCGGCCGCGATGGTCCCCCGTACGTACGTCGCGATCGACGAGCTGCCGCTGAACCCCAACGGCAAGCTCGACCGCCGCGCACTGCCCGCCCCGCCCCGCGAGGAGCCGCTCGCGTGCGCGGACCTGAACCCCACCGAGGAGCGCGTGGCCAAGATCTGGGCGGACGTGCTCGGGACCCCGGTCACCGACCCCGAGGCCGATCTGTTCTCCCTCGGCGGCCACAGCCTGACCGCCGCCCGCCTCGCCGCCGCCCTCCAGGAGGAGTTCGGCGTCCGGGTGCCGCTCGTCGCCGTGTTCCAGCAGCAGACCGTACGGGCCCTCGCGGCCGTGCTCGAGCAGCCGGACGCCATCCCGCTCGGCGCCCCGGCCGCCCCGGCGGCCGCGCCCCTGCTCGCGCCCGGCCCCGACGGCGCCGTCCTGCCGCTCTCCCGCGCCCAGCGCCGGATCTGGATGGCCGCCCGGACCAGCCGCAACCCCGTCGCCCTCAACATCAGCGACGCGGTACGGGCCGGCCGGACGCTCGACCCCGGCGTCCTGCAGGCGGCCGTCACCGCCCTCGCCGACCGGCACGAGGCGCTGCGCACCCGGGTGGCCGTCGTCGACGGCACCGTCCGGCAGATCGTCATGGACCGCCTGCCCGACGGGCCGCCGCTGTCCGTCCTGCGCATCGAGGGCACCGAAGAGGCGCTCGCCGAGGCGGTGGACGCCGCCCACGGCACCCCGTTCGCCCTGGCCGCCGGCCCGCTGTTCGCAGTGCGGCTGCTGACCGGCCACCCCGGCGGCGACATCCTGGTGATCACCGCCCACCACATCGTGTACGACGGCGACAGCGCCGCCGTCGTGGCCCGCGACCTGCTGGCCGCGTACGACGCCCTCGCCGCCGGACGCGAACCGTGGGACGGCCGACCCGCCCACCCGTACCGCGACTGGGTGGCCGAGGAGGCCGCCTGGCTGGAGGGTCCCGACGCCGCCCGCCAGCGCGCGTACTGGACCCGTACCCTCGCCGGGCCGCTCCCCCGCCTCGACCTGCCGGACGCCGGCCCCCGCGAGGGCGCCGGACAGCAGGGAGCGGGACTGGTCCACCGCGCCCTGCCCGCCGCCGTGCTGCACGCTGCTGCCCGGTCCGGGGGCGCCACCCCGTTCAGCGCCCTGCTCGCCGCCTGGGCGTTGGTGCTGCACCGCCGTTCCGGCAGCGCCGAGGTGGTCATCGGCTGCCCGGCCGGCACCCGCGACCGTGCGGAGACCGCCGAGACCGTCGGCTGCTTCGTCAACGCCCTGCCGGTGCGACTCGCCCCCGGCGAGGCCGACAGCCCGGCCGAGCTGCTGGTCCAGGTGCGCGACCGGCTGGCCGAGGCGTATGACAACGCCCGCTTTCCCTTCGACACCATGGCCGTGGAGATCGCGGAGCGGCCCGCGCGCGGCCGCCGGCTCCTCTTCGACGCCGGACTGAGCTGGGAGACGCCCGAACGCTTCGAGGGCGGGCCCGAGTTCCTGTCCGCCGCCCCCTCGCAGACCCCGCTCACCGACGACCTGCGGATCTACGCGAACGAGCGCGACGGCCGGGTCCTGCTCGAACTCGCCTACGACCGGGCGCTGTTCCCCGAGGCCACCGCCAAGGGGCTGCTCGACGAGGTGGTGGACCTTCTGCACCGCCACCCGTCCTGGTCCCCCGCAGCCGAGGACCGGCCGGCGCCGCCCCACCCGCCCGCCTGCCCTGCCGAAACCGACCGACCGCACACCGCAGGGAGCGTACGGCCTTGACCGCAGTACCGATGACCCGCCCGGGAGCGGCGGTGACCGCCTGGCAGCAGACCCTGGCCGCACTCAACGACACGGCCGCGCCCGTCCCGCGGGGCCCGGTGGCGCACCTGCTCGCCGAGCGCGCCCGCCCGGTCGCGGACCGGCCCGCCGTGCTGGCCCGCGACCGGGACCTCACCCACGGGGAGCTGCACGGCCTCGCCGAGGCGCTCGCGGTACGGCTGCGCGAGCGCGGGGCGGGGCCGGGCGTCCTGGTCCGGGTCTGCCTGCCCCGCTCCGCCGAGCTGGTCGTCGCCGTCCTCGCGGTGCTGCGCGCCGGAGCCGCGTACGTACCGCTGGACCCGGACCACCCGGCCGAGCGGCTCGCCCAGCTCATCGAGAGCGCCCCCGCACCGATCACCCTGACCAGTGCCCGGCTCGCCCACCTGTTCCCCGCACCGGGTGTGCTGGAGGTCGACCTGGACGCGCCGGGCGCCGTCGGCCCGGCCGTGCCGGAGCCGGGCGGGCCGCAGCCGGGCCCGGCCGACCTCGCGTACGTCATCCACACCTCGGGCTCCACCGGCCGCCCCAAGGGGGTGGCCATCGAACAGCACTCCCTGGCCAATCTGCTGGAGGCCTCCGCCGCCCCCTTCGGCCTCGCCCCGGGCCGGCGCGTGCTCCAGTTCGCCAGCCCCGCCTTCGACGTCTCGGTGTGGGAGATCCTCGCGACCCTGTGGGCCGGGGCGGCCGTCGTCGTCTTCGACGAGCCCGTCGCCTCCGCCGAAGCCCTGGCCGCACTGGTCCGCGAACGCCGCGCCGACACCGTGTTCCTGCTCGCCGCGCTGCTGGCCCAGCTGGACCCGGCCGCCTTCGCGGGCGTACGGACGGTCGTCACCGGCGGCGAGTCCTTCAGCCAGGCGCTGGTGGACCGCTGGGCCCCGGGCCGCGACCTCATCTACGTCTACGGGCCCACCGAGGCTACGGTGTTCCAGTCCTGGCACCGGTGCCTGCCCGGCGCCCCCGGGGAGCCGGCGACCATCGGCCGCCCCATGGCCAACCTGCGCTACTCGGTGCGCGACGGCTCCGGCACACCGGTCGGCCCCGGCGTCGAGGGCGAGCTGTGGATCGGCGGCGCCGGCGTGGGCCGGGGCTACCTGGGCCTGCCCGACGCGGGCGCGCCACGCTTCGTACCCGACCCCGACGACCCCCGCCCCGGAGCCCGGCTCTACCGCACCGGCGACCTGGCCCGCCACCGCCCGGACGGCACCCTGGACTTCCGCGGGCGCGCCGACCGGCAGCTGAAGATCCGCGGCTTCCGCATCGAGCCCGGCGAGGTGGAGGTGGCGCTCACCGCTCTGCCGGGCGTCGCGGCCGCCGCCGTGGTCGTACCCGAGGGGACGGCGCAGCCGCTGCTCGCCGGGTACGTGGTCACCGACGGGCCGCTGCCCGCCGACTGGCGGGCCAGGCTGGCCGAGCGGCTGCCGTACTACATGGTCCCGGCCGCGGTGATCCCGCTGGACCGTATGCCGAGCACTCCCAACGGCAAGATCGACCGGCGCAGCCTTTCCGCCCGGCCCCTCCCCACGGGCCTCCCGGCCGTTGCTGCCCCGGACACGTCCGCCGGGCTCGTGCCCGCGGGGGATGCCGGTGCCTCCGGCGGTGCGGCGGTTCCGTCTGCCGGGCTGCGGCCCGCGGGGGATGCGGGTGGGGCGGCCGACGCCGTCCGTGCCGTGCTGCGGGCTCTGTTCTCCGAGGCGTTCGGCCAACCGGTCCCGGACCACGGCGACTTCTTCCTGCTCGGGGGAAACAGCCTCAAGGCCGCCTCCCTGGCTGTGGAGGCAGCGCAACGGCTGTCCGTGCCGGTCCGCGTCCGCGATGTGTTCGAATGCCCGAGCGTCACCGACCTCGCCGACCGACTGGCGCCACGCACCGCCTCCGCGACGGCCGAGGCCGAGGTCGAGGTCGAGGTCGTGGCCCCGGCCGGGGGCGCCGACGGGTCACCGGGCGTCAGTGGGGCTCAGCGGTGGCTGTGGTTGGAGGACCGGACCCGGGGTACTGGGGCGCGCGGGAGCGCCGCGTACCACGTGCCGATGTTGCTGGAGTGCCACGGCGCCGCCGATCCCGAGGCGCTGGGCGCAGCGTTCGCCCGCCTCCAGGAGCTCCAGCCGCAGCTGCGCACCGTCTTCCGCGAGGAGTGGGGGGAGCCGGTGCCCGCCCCCGCGTCCGAGCGCGCCCGCCTGGCGGTCCTGGACCTGCCCGACGAGGCCGCCCGCGCGGCCGCCGTACAGGAGTGGGCCCACGCGCCGTTCGACCTCGCACACGGGCCGCTGGTGCGGGCCGCACTGATGCGCCGCCCCGGCGGCCGGGACCGGCTGCTGGTCGTCCTGCACCACATCGTCGGCGACCAGACCTCGCTCGAGATCATCGCCCGGGCCCTGGCCGGGACCGGTCCGGACCCGGACCCGGTTCCGGTTCCGGTTCCGGGACTGCCCGGCCGTGCTTCGTACGAGCCGACCTCCGGTGACGACCTCGCGTACTGGCGGAGCCGGTTGAGCCCGCCGCCGGCTCCGCTCCCGCTGCCCGTCGACCATCCGCGCGCCGGCCCGGCCGGCCGGGCCACCGCGGTCACGGCCGTGCACCTCGACGCCGCCGAACTCGAGGGGCTGGAGGAGCTCGCGCGCAGCCGCCGTACGGGGCTGTTCCCGGTGCTGGCCGCCGCCGTCGCCGCCACGCTGCACGAGGCGACCGGCGCCGGCGACATCAGCCTCGGCACGGCCGTCAGCCGCCGCCCCGCCCTCGGGCCCGGCCCGGCGGAGGCGGTGGGCTGCATGGTCAACACCGTGGTCCTGCGGACCGCCGTACAGGGCGGATCGCCCTGCGCCGCGCTGGTCGACGATCTCGCGGACCAGGCGGTCGGCGCGATGGACCACGGCGGGCTGCCCTTCAGCGAGCTGGTGCGCACCCTGGACCCGCCGCGGAACCCGGGCCGCAACCCGTTCTTCGACGTGTGGGTGACCCTCTGGGACGAGATCGACACCGGGCCGGGCGCGCTCCGGCTCACCGGCGGCGCCATCCCGCTGGTCGAGGGGCTGTTCGAGCTCTCGTTCCAGTTCTCGCGCTGCTCGAGCGGCCTGAAACTGCTCCTCCAGTACGACTCCGCGCTCTACGAACCGGGCACGGCACAGGGGCTGGCAGAAAGGGCCGCCCACGCCGCGCGCCGGCTGGCGACGGCCGGCCCGCAGACCCCGGTCTGCTCGCTCACGCCCCGGGTGGAGGCGCCGCAGGCCCCCACCGGCCGTCCGGCGTTCGCAGGGTTCTCCTGGGGGGCCACCCGGCCCTGAACCGCTCCCATCACCTTCGTGCGGAGCCGTATCGGCGCCGCACCCACCCGAAAGCAGGAGACATGACCGAGTACACCCGCCCGAGCAACACCGCTTCCGACACCGCTTCCGACGCCCCCGACTCCGCCGCTCCCGCCGCCGCCCCGGCGCCGCGCCGCCGCTTCACCGTCCAGCGCGGCGGCTGCGGCTGCGAGGGCAAGCCGTCCCCCACCGCCCAGCAGAAGCCCACGGAGAACGGCTGAGCCCTGAAAAAGCGCGTCCGGCGACGGCAGGGCGCTGGGCGGCGAGGCGAGCGCAAGCCCCGGCCCGCCGGCGCCCTGCGGTCCACACCAAGGCGGACCAGCAACCGTGATCGCGTCCAGGACCGGACGTTCGTTTGATGACCACAGCGATCAGCTGCAAGGATCACCTGCCGATGCGGCAACCGGGTCCAGTGGGCGCCGTCCGACGGGTCAAACGGGGAGCGGGAAATGCAGTTGAGGTCCGGCGTTGGTTCGAAGGCTGCGGTCCTTGTGGCGCTCGCAGCCTTGATCACCGCCTGCGGAAGCGGTGCGGACGGGGCGGGTACGGAGAAGCCGCCGACTGCGGCCGACACGGGTGCGGGTACAGCCGCTTCAGGCAAGCCGGCGGCCGGCACGACGGACTTCGCCACCGTCTTCAACACCGAGCAGCGGATTCAGTCGGCGCTGCCCGACCCGTCACAGATGGCCGAGTGGACACCGAAGACCGGCCGTGCCGACATCGAGGAACAGCCCAAGTCCCCGGTGGAGTGCGGCCCGGACGCACACTGGGACTGCACCGCCATCGCGGACGGCTCGGCGAAGTTCGAGGCATTCGGCGAAACCGTGATCTTCGGCATCAAGGCCTACGCCGACCAGAAGGCCGCCCACGACGCGTGCGGCAAGGAGGCGGCCTGGTCGGCCAAGTACACCAAGGCGAACGTGTCTCCCGTCGCCGGCGTGACCAGCCACGCGTACTACCGGAACGCCGGCAGCCTCGACGGCCTCGACCTCATCATGTGCACGGGCACGGTCATCGCAGAGATCAGGCTGGAGGGGCCGGGCAGCGACCTGAACCCGGCCACCGCCCACCGCATGGCCGAGGGGACCTTCGTACCTCGTATCCAGACGGCCGCCGCAGCCTCCTGAACCACGCCGAGGGTGCACCAGAGGGCTGCACCAGAGGGCCTCCCCCCTCCGCCGTAGTGCCTCTCACAGGGTGTGCCGGCGCGGCCCGTGTCGTCGATCGGTCAGGGTCGCACTCCCGCCAGGCCGAGGCCTTTTTGACTGCCGCTGTATTGACGCAATATCGAGCCCGCCGCAGCACTGCCACCTCGGGCCGGACGGGTTCAGTGGCCGGGCGTACCTGCTCCTGCGCGACGGTACGCCCAGCCAGACGACACGACCTATTGCAGGCGGGTGACCCGGGTGGCGAAGGAGGGTTCGGCCAGCTCGGTCCCGACCGCCACGGGCACGCTCTTCGCGCCCTCCCCGTCACCGGCCGTGAGGACGCCGACCTCGGTGCCCGCCTTCGCGGCGTGCGGGGTCCCGGAGGCCCCCGGCCGCAGGGTGAGCTTCAGCTGCTGGCCCGGTACGCCGATCACGTTCAGGTCCTTCGTGGCCACCAGCGGAGTACGGCCGCCGAGGCCGTCGTCCACGTGGCCGACCGTCTGGCCCTTGCGGACCACGGGAGCCGAGTCGAGCGCCTGCCGCACCGCCTCGATGATCTTCTTGCTGTTCGCCAGCACGAGCTTCAGGCTGTTCTCGCCGTTGAGGTCCGGGCCGTCCACGTGCTGGTCCATGAGCGTGCCGAGGATCAGCGGGGTCTCGTCACCGACCGACTTGTACGCCGCCCACATCAGGGCGCCGCCCGCGGGGGTGCTGGACCCGGTCTTGATGCCGCGGACGCTCAGGCCGTTGACCGAGAGCAGGGTGTTGTTGTTGGTGAGCGTCTTGGACAGCCCCTTGATCTCGGCGCTCGGCAGCGCGACCACCGCGCGGAACGCCTCGTCCTTCATCACGGCCTCGGCCAGCTTCAGCTGGTCGGCGGCCGTGCTGACGGTTCCGGCGTCCAGACCGCTGGGGTCGGTGTACGTGGTGTTCTGCATGCCGAGTTCCCGGGCGGCGGCGTTCATCTTGCCGACGAACGCCGCCTCGGAGTCGGTGCCGGTGTCCCAGCGCGCCAGCAGCCGGGCCACGTTGTTGGCCGACTTGATCATGAGCATCTTCAGCATGTCCTGCTGGCTGAACTTCGCCCCGGCGACGAAGCCCTCGATCCGGGACTCGTTCTCGGAGGTGCCGTCCGCGACGGCCTTCGCGTCGACCTCGATCTGGGGGCCTGCCTCGGTCTTGCGGAGCGGGTGGTTCTTGAGGATGACGTAGGCCGTCATGACCTTGGCGACGCTCGCGGTGGGGACGGGCTTCTGCTCGCCGAAGGCGCCGATGTCGCCGGAACCGGGCACGCGTACGGCGCCCTGGCCCTTGGCGGGCCACGGTACGGAGAACTGCCCGTCGAGGTTGTGCGCCTGCTCGGCCGCGACGAGCTGCGGGGCGGGCAGCGGGCGCAGCAGTTGCCCGCCGGCGACCGCGCCGGCCAGGAGCAGCAGGATCGGGGTCCAGATCTTGACGCGCCGGACCGCGGTGCGGCGCGGGGTCTCCGGCGGGGGAGTTGTGTTGGTGAGTTCGGCCAGCAGATCCAGCGGGGGCTGCGGGACCTCGCGGGTGGGCTCGACGACCTCCGCGGGAGCCGTGGCCGGGGCCGTTGCCCGGGCCGGGGCGGGGGCGGGGGCCGGGGCAGGGGTCCGGGCCGGGGCAGGGGTCCGGGCCGGGGCGGGGGCAGGGGCAGGGGTCCGGGCCGGGGCAGGGGCCGGGGCGGGGGCCGGGGTCCGGGCCGGGGCAGGGGCCTGGGCCGGGGTCCGGTTCTGCGGTACGGCTTCCGGCCAAGGGGCCTTCTTCGCCGGGGCGTCCAGCTCCTTCAGCGCCACGAACTGGCTGGTCCGCTCCGCATCGGCCTCGGCCTCGCCGTCCCGTGCCCAGGACGGCACCGGCCGGGGCTCCCGGCCAGCGTCGTCCGCGGGACCGGCCTCTGCAGGCTCCTCGGCCTCGACCTCCTCGGCTTCCTCGGCTTCCTCGGCATCCTCGACGGGCGCGCCCTCGTCCTGGCCGGCAGCACCGCCGCCACCACCCCCGTCTCCGGCCTCCGTCTCGGGGTCGGGTACGTCCCCGCCGGTGGCCTCCGTCTCGGGGTCGGATACGTCCCCTTCGGTGGCCTCCGTCTCGGGCTCCGCCTCCGTGTCGGGCTGTGCTTCGGCCTCGGGAGCGGTCTCGTCGGCCTCTGTCGCGGCCTCGGAGCTGTCTTCGGCCTCCGCCTCGGATGCGTGCTCGGCCTCAGCTTCCGCCTGGGCCTCCACGTCAGCCTCCGGCTCCGGGTCCGGGTCCGGCTCCGGGTCCGGGTCCGGCTCCGGGTCCGGCTCCGGGTCCGGCTCCGGCTCCGGGTCCGGCTCCGGGTCCGGGTCCGGGTCCGGGTCAGCCTCGGGCTCCGCGTCGGCCTCTGTCTCGGCCTCGGAGCTGTCTTCGGCCTCCGCCTCGGATGCGTGCTCGGCCTCAGCTTCCGCCTGGGGCTCCACGTCAGCCTCCCGCTCCGGGTCCGGGTCCGGGTCCGGGTCCGGGTCCGGGTCCGGGTCCGGCTCCGGCTCCGGCTCCGGCTCCGGGTCCGGGTCCGGCTCCGGGTCCGGGTCAGCCTCGGGCTCCGCGTCGGCCTCCGGCTCGGCTTCGGCCTTCGCCTCGGGTTCTTCCGGCGCGTCCTCCTCGAGATCGGTCTCGGTGGCGTCGTCTGCCTCGGCAGGGGTTTCGGCCTCTGCGCGCTCCGGGGTGTCCGAGCCGCCGGTACCGGGGGGCGTGTCCTGCGTACCGGGATCCGTTCCCAGTACCTCGGTCGCTTCCGCCTCCGGAGTCTCCGGGGTGTCCGGAGACTCCGGGGTGTCCGGGGAACCGCCCGCCACCGCTACCGCCTTCATTCCTGCTCCGCCTTGCCACTCACCCCCGGGCGGCAGCCGCCCGGTTCTTGCCGATACCGTCGGGCGAGGCCCCCGCAGGAGCCTCGCCGACCGGCTAGATGTACGCCGCGCCCCGTCCGTTCCCGGAGCCGGATCCTGTGACCGTCCGGTCATACTCCGGCCGCGGACAGCAGCTGATGGGCGGGTGGGTCGGGTGGGGCAGCCGTCATCGTCGGCTGCGCCTCGCCGCACCTGCCTCGGCTCCTGGACGGCATCGCTGTCATCGGAGGGCGGCCCGGAAGACGGGTGTCCGGCTCTTGCGCCGTCTCCCTCCCGGGGCCGTTACGGGGGCCCGGGCGGGCGGGTGATTGGCCGTCAGGCTCGTTGTCAGTGGCTGCTCATAGTGTGGAGACATCACTCGGGGAGCTCGGAGAAGGAGCAGAATCATGTCCGCCAACAAGATCCAGCACAAGGTGAATCACGTCGCGCTGGTAGTGGACTGTTCGGGTTCCATGCATCAGCACCAGAGTCAGCTCATCCGTGTCGTGGACGAGTTCGTGGCGGGCCTGAAGGCCGAGTCGGACAGCCTCGGTCATGAGACCCGGATCAGCCTCTACTCCTTCGACCACAAGGTGGAGAACCTGGTCTGGGACATGGACGTGAAGCATCTGCCGTCCATGCGGGGTCTGTACAAGGTCAACAATGGCGCTACCGCCCTCATCGAGGCCTCACTGAAGTCGCTGGACGACCTGGGCCACATCTGGGAGGCGTACGGCGAGCACAGTTTCCTCCAGATCGTGGTGACGGACGGCGAGGAGAACGCCTCCGGCGGCGACCGGCGGCACGACGGCGACATGGCCATCCTCGGCCCCTGGCTCGACAAGATCGCGGCGAAGATGGGTGCGCTCCCGGGCCACTGGACTTCCGCCATCCTCGTTCCGAACTCGCTGGCGAAGCGGACCGCCCAGAACTACGGCTTCCCGGCCGGCAACATCGCCATCTGGGATGCCGATTCGCAGGAGGGTGTCGAGGAGGCGATCGGTACCGTGCGCGCCGCCGCCACCAGCTTCCTCCGCGGCCGCGAGAAGGGCGTACGCGGTACGAAGAACCTGTTCGCGGTCGGCCAGGACATCTCGGTCGACGACGTGCGGGCGAACCTCGAACCGGTCCCGGCCGACAAGTACCGACTCCTGAAGGTCGACACGGAGGTCGAGATTCGGTCCTTCGTCGATTCGCACCCGGGCGTGACGTACGAACGCGGGTCGTGTTACTACCAGCTGGGCACCCGGGTGCAGGTTCAGCCCGACAAGGAAGTCATCGTGGTCGAGAAGGACACCGACCGCGCATACACGGGCGACGCGGCCCGCAGCCTTCTGTTCGGCACGGGCATCCAGGGGACCGTCTCCGTGAAGGCGGGGCGCAATCCCAAGCTGGAGGTGTACGTGCAGAGCCGTTCGGTGAACCGGAAGCTCAAGCCGAAGACGCGTCTGCTCATCATGCTCTGAAACGAGGGGAGAGCGGCGCCGAGGTGCCTCGTGTGCACCCCGGCGAAGTCCCGGGCGGCTCAGCCTGTGTGGAGGATCCGGAAGCGACCGGGTTCTGCCGGATCCCGATCGACGACTTGGACCGGCGTCCAAGCCCATTGCCACACGCTGATGCCTGGTGTGCGGGAGAACCGGATCTGCCCGCGGGTGCCTTCGACTGCGACGCGCGGCCAGGATTCGGCAGTGTGCGCCCGGTCCGCGCCGTTGGAACGCAGCACATCGGCGAGGACGGCGACCGTGTCGTAGCCCTCGAAGGCGACGAAGGAGGGCGCTTCGCCCAGCCGCTCGCGGAGGGCCGTCCCGACTCGTGCGCCGAGTGGGCCGAGGCGCTCGGGCAGGTAGCGCAAGAACGGGATCGCGGCCCCGTCCTCGCCCAGCAGCGTCGCCCATTCGGCGAACTCCGGCTGCCCGGCCGGAGCACCGATCAGGATCTCGGCGAGGCGCTGGTCGCGGCGGACGGACTTGACGATCGGCACGGCCGGCTCCGGGTGGCCGACCAGAAGGAGGAGGGCTGTCGCACGGTTGTCGACGAGTTCGTCGCACACCGCGGCGGGGGTGAGCTCGCTCATGTCGAGTTCGATGACCGTGCCGCCGCGTGGAGCGAGGTAGTCCCGCAGGATGCGGGCCCCGGACGCCCAGTAGACACTCGGCTGGGCTGCCACGGCGATGCGACGGTGGCCCGCGCCGAGGAGGAAGTCCGCGTAGATCTGCCAGCCGTGGGACTGCGCCGGTGCGAGGCGCGCGACCCATTCCGTCGGCTGTTCGGTGAGCGCGTCGAGAACCGCTGACGAGCAGAGGAACGGCAGGCCGAGGGCGTCGGCCCTGGCGGCAGCGGCGCGAGCGACGACGCTGTGATACTCCCCCGCCAGTGCGGCCACGCCCAGGCGGGCCAATTCGTCCACGGCCGCCGCGGCCCTGTGTGGATCGGCCGCGGTGTCCCGGACCACCAGCTCGAGCGGTCGCCCGAGGATCCCGCCGGCGTCATTGACTTCGCGAACGGCCAGCTCGAGTCCGGCGAGCAGGTGTTGGCCTGCCTCGACCCAGCCGGGCCGGGTCAGCGGAACGAGAGCGCCGATCCGGACGGCTGATCCGTCGGTTCGCTCCGCTCCGGGCGGCGATGGTGGCGTGTTCATGGGTTGGTTCTCCCGAGTGGCGAGATGACTACGTGGCGGTCCAATGGCTCAGGGCGTTCCCGTCGGCGTCCGCTGCTCGCTGCAGCGCATCCGGGGAGCCCAGCATGCCGGGCGGCAGGTAGCCGGACCGGACGGCCAGGTCCCACCCGTGCACCTGGACTGCAAGGGCGGCCAGGGCGAGGGTGCCGAGCGGCAGCAGGGTCCTGGGAGCGGGATCGGGGCCCACGCTCTCCCGGCACTCGATGAGCCGGGCCGCGAGTGCCTGCTCGAACGCTTGCTGGTCGTCGTCGAGGAGTACGCGAAGGAGACGCTGATCCCGTGTCAGGGGGCCGACTGCGTCGAGCCTTCGGGCAGCCTGTGCGCGCTCGTCGGCGTCCGGCTTGCAGAGGGGCACGGTGGGCCAGTCGCGGGGCAGGTGGCCGCTTGCCCGGGCCAGGTAGCCGCAGAGTGCGTCCATCGCTGCGAGGTCGGCCGGGTCCGACGTCGAGTTCAGCTTCGAGTAGGGCACCCCGTCGTGGATCGCGGGCGCGTAGTTGTTCCGCAACAGCAGGCCGATCACCTTCTGCCATTCCCACACCAGGCCGCTGACCGTGCACGTTTCGAACGTGTCGATCCACGTCCTGGCCGTGGGGGCCTGCCCCTCGGGGTCGAGCTCGACGACGTCGCCGAAGGCTATGTCCTCGCTGCTGAGGGTCTCGCCGATGAGCGGGAAGAGGATCTCCTGGTCACCGTGGGGGAAGCAGCCGAGGCTCAGCAACCCCAGGGAGCACTCCGCTGCGGTCCTCAGCGCCGAGCGCGCCGACTCCTCGAGCGCCGGGTCCTCCACGGTACGGGCGGCGACGTGGTCGAGGAGTTCGTCCTGCAACTCCTGGAGCCTCGCTGGGGATGCGTGGTCGTAGCGCATGTCGTACCACCGCCGCCGGGTCCGTCGGCTGATGTCCTCGAGCGCTCGGGCCATGCGCTCTCCGCTGACCTCGTGGCGTGTTTCGTCCTGCACGGCTGTCGCCCCTTCGTGATCTTCCGGCCGGACGGGGGACGCTATCAGCGGGCTCGGACATTGCCCGGGTCCGACCGGGAGACCCGGGCTACCGGCAGGACCCATGGCCAACCTGGTGACGGTGCCGGTGGGCGCCGACGGCGGTCCGGGGCGCCGCTTCCCCGCCGGGTACCGGCTCGGCGGGGAAGCGGATCGGCCGGAGAAGTCCTAGTAAGCGTCGTACTGGCCGAACCAGTCGACGATGTAGTGGGCTTCACGGCTGCTCTGGTTCCAGAGGTCGATGACCTCGTGGGGGCCCGGCTTCGCCTGGACCAGGTTGGGAACGTCCTTGCCCGCCGTCCAGTTCAGCGTGGAGGACACCGGCCGCGGCGGCGGGGTCGGACGTCCGTTCCTGTACGCGTCCATCGCGTACGGGTCCGGGGCGACCGAGAGGAAGCCGGGACCGCTCGTGCTGGTGACGGTGACGTTCAGTACGTAGGCCTCGACGGGAAGACGGTCACGATTCCCGGAATCCATGTCCATGGGCATGTAGCCGCCGGCGAGGCACGGCCAGGTGCCGGGGCCGCCCCAGCGACGCGAGTCGAGGAGCCGCCACGGTCCACCCGTCGGGATGCCGGGGGTCGTGCTGGTGAAGGCCGCCTTGCTGCCGGCGCCGTAGTAGCCGACGACGTCGACGATGACATCGGTCCCCGCCCAGGCGCCGTTGCGGACATTGATCTTTCCGTCGGCGCCGACGGGCACGATGACGGAGTTCGCGATCGTCTGACCGGCCGTGAAGTTCAGATTGGACGTGGTTGGCGCCGTCTGCCCGCTCGGGAAAACCGTCAGGTGACCGGCCTCCCGCGGATTGGTGACGGTCACGTTCAGCGCCACGGCGCTCACCCCGGCGGGGATCCCGCTCTTGCCGGTGATCTGCACACCGAACGTGCCCTGCCCGGCGACCTGGCCGCGCGCCGCGCCGAGCCCGTCGCGGGTGTCGACGAAACGGACCGGGTTCAGGGAGGTGTAGCCGTCGTTCGCGGAGCGGTCGAAGTAGCCGGTCACGTCAGCGAGCAGGTCGACCGCGTTCCAGCCGCCGTTGTAGAGCTCGACGTACCCGTCCTTGCTGACCGGCACGATCACCTGGTTCGGAACGGTCTGCCCGGCGACGTAGTTCATGTTCGAGGACTCGGGCCGCTGCTTGCCCGCAGGGTAGACGGACACGTGTCCGCCGGCGGTGGTGTTGGTGACGGTGACGTTGAGAACCACCGCGGCGACCCCGGTCGGGACCTTCGCCCTGCCCGCGATCTTCACCCAGACCGACGAGTACGCACCGACCTTGGCCTTCGCCGCGCCGACGCCGGAGCGGGTGTCGAGAAGCCGGGTGGGCGTGTGCGGGACGAAGAACGAACCGGCCGTCGAGAACGCGAGCTGGTTCACGGCCTGCACCTTGTTGACGCTGTCCGTGGCGGTCACGGTGACCGTGTAGTCGCCGGGCCTCGGATAGGTGTGCTTGTTGAACCCCCGGACTTCCCCACCGTTCATGGTGATCGCGTCCGTCGTGCCGTCGCCCCAGGCGATCGTGACCTCGTGCGGGACCGGCACACCGTTGTAGAGGTTGACGGTCAGGGAGATTCCGCGCGCGGTCGTGATGTCAGCCGCCAGAGCGACTTCCAGGTTCGAGGCGGCGGCGGAGTCCTGTGCCGCCACGTCATGGCCGGTCAAGGAGGTTCGCACCGTCCGGTCGCCCGAACTCTGATAGGCCCCGGCCCCGGCATCGTCGGCAGCCACTTCGACCGGTGGCACGGAAACCCCGGCCGGCGCCGGGCCGTCGGCCTGCGCCACGCCCGGTATGAGACCCACACCAGCCGCAAGGGCAACGGCTGAAACTACGAGTCGGCGACTACGCACCGGCCCCCCATTTTTCTGTTACAGCTTGAACAAGTTCGAAAGCCCGCTCAGAGTACAGAGCCCCCGACCCACCCGCGACCGGCCCTCCGACCGGCGTTGCCGGAGCTGTGGGGCGGGTGACACCGAAAGCCAACCAACCCGGCAACCTCGTCATTTCGCCGTGCGCATGATCGTCCGGACAGGTCCCAGGACCACCGGCTGCGACGGTCGTTCCACGATCCGCGGGCGCGCGGCGGGGGCGGCAGCGGTCAGGCCGGCAAGCGCTCGACGGCCTCGCGGGCGCGGGCGCGGGCGTTCGCGTTCTCGGCGTCGGCCAGGGGCCACGCCTCGCCTCGCCTCGCCTCGCCTCGCCTCCACAGCCTCCTTCGCGGTCCGTGGTGTCTCCAGGTATCGCATTCACACTCAATCCATTGCAACGAACCGAGGGCGTACGTTGCGTTAGCCTCAGGAACATTGCAACGAATTCTTGCCCCTCACCTGCGTTTATGCTGATTTTGCGCAACGCATGTGTTGCCAACTCTGTGAATGCAACGTAGCTTTTCCATCATCAGAAACAGCGGGCCGACAGAGTGCACGCTGAAGCAGAAGGAGAACGCCATGCAGAAGTTCGACACCCCCGCCGGCCGCTCCACCGTCCTCGACATCCCCGCCGGACGCATCCGGTTCATCGCCGCCGACCGGGACAACACCACCGTCGAGATCCTGCCCGCCGACCCGTCCAAGAGCCGCGACGTGAAGGCCGCCGAGGAGACCACCGTCACCTACATCGACGGCGTCCTGCGCATCCAGGCCGCACCGGCCAAGAACCAGGTCCTCGGCTCTTCCGGATCCATCGAACTGACCGTCCAGCTGCCCGCCGGATCGCGTATCGAGGCGAAGGCGGCCAGCGCCGAGTTCCGTTGCGTCGGACGCCTCGGCGATGTCTCCTTCGAGGGCGCGCAGGCCACGGTCAACATCGACGAAGCGGCAAGCGCCCGGCTGACCCTCATGTCGGGTGATGTGTCGGTCGGCCGTCTGGGCGGGGACGCGCAGATCAGCACCCAGAAGGGCGACCTCCACATCGCAGAGGCCGTGCGCGGCACGGTCACGCTGCGCACGGAGCAGGGCGAGATCACGGTCGGCGCCGCCCGCGGAGTCTCCGCTGCCCTGGACGCCGGCACCACCTACGGCCGGATCAACAACTCGCTCCAGAACAGCGAAGGCGTCGCCGGCCTGAACATCCACGCCAGCACCAACTACGGCAACATCACCGCCCGCAGCCTCTAACCCGCAGCGTCAAAGGGAGCGTCCATCATGACCGGCTTGGCCATCGCGGCGAACGGGCTGCGCAAGTCCTACGGCGACAAGACCGTGCTCGACGGCATCGACCTGAGCGTTCCGGAGGGGACGATCTTCTCCCTGCTCGGGCCGAACGGCGCCGGGAAGACCACTGCCGTCAAGATCCTCTCCACCCTCATCACCCCGGACGCCGGTGAGATCCGTGTCGCCGGTCATGACCTGGCGGCCGATCCGCAGGCGGTGCGGGCGGCGATCGGTGTCACCGGGCAGTTCTCCGCCGTCGACGGTCTGATCACCGGCGAGGAGAACATGCTCCTCATGGCCGACCTCCACCACCTGTCCAAGAGCGAGGGGCGGCGCACCGCCGCCGAACTGCTGGAGCGCTTCGACCTGGTGGAGGCCGCCAAGAAGCCTGCCGCCAGTTACTCCGGCGGTATGAAGCGCCGCCTCGACATCGCCATGACCCTGGTCGGCAACCCGCGGATCATCTTCCTCGACGAGCCCACCACCGGCCTCGACCCGCGCTCCCGCCACAACATGTGGCAGATCATCCACGAGCTGGTCTCCGACGGCGTCACCGTCTTCCTCACCACCCAGTACCTCGAGGAGGCGGACCAGCTCGCCAACCGCATCGCCGTCCTCAACAACGGCAAGATCGCAGCCGAGGGAAGCGCCGACGAGTTGAAGCGGCTCATCCCCGGCGGGCACGTCCGGCTGAGGTTCACCGACCCTGCCGCATACCAGAGCGCCGCGTCCGCGCTGCGCGACGTGGCCCGGGACGACGAAGCGCTCGCCCTGCAGATTGCCAGCGGCGGCAGTCAGCGCGAACTGCGCACCATCCTCGACCGGCTGGACTCCGCCGGTGTCGAGGCGGACGAGCTGACCGTGCACACCCCCGACCTGGACGATGTCTTCTTCGCCCTGACCGGCACCAACATCCCCAGCCAGCCCAGCCAGTCCGAGGAGACCGTCCGATGAGTTCTTTCTCCCTCGCCGTGCGCGACTCGTCCACGATGCTGCGCCGCAACCTCCTGCACGCGCGCCGCTACCCCTCGCTCACACTGAACCTGCTGCTGACCCCGGTCATGCTCCTGCTGCTCTTCGTCTACATCTTCGGCGGCGCCATGAGCGGAGGCATCAGCGGCGGCGGAGACCGCTCCGCATACATCGCCTACATCGTCCCCGGCATCCTGCTCATGACCATCGGCAGCACCGTCATCGGCGCCGCCGTGTCCGTCTCCACCGACATGTCCGAAGGCATCATCGCCCGCTTCCGCTCGATGGCCATCCACCGCGGATCCGTGCTCATCGGGCACGTCATCGGCAGCGTGATGCAGTCGATCGCCAGCGTCGTCCTCGTCGGCGCCGTCGCCGTGGCCATCGGTTTCCGCTCCAAGGACGCCACGGCCCTGGAATGGCTCGCCGCGTTCGGGCTCCTCGCGCTCTTCGCTCTCGCGCTCACCTGGATCGCCATCGGCATGGGCATGGTCAGCCCCAACGCGGAAGCTGCCAGCAACAGCGCGATGCCGCTGATCCTCCTCCCCCTCATCTCGAGCGCGTTCACCCCGATCGACTCGATGCCGGGCTGGTTCCAGCCGATCGCCGAGTACCAGCCGTTCACCCCGGTCATCGAGACCCTGCGCGGCCTGCTGCTCGGCACCGAGATCGGCAACAACGGCTGGCTCGCCCTCGGCTGGTCCATCGCCCTCATCGCACTCGGCTACCGCTGGTCCACCGCATCCTTCAACCGCGACCCCAGGTAACAGCCATGAGCGTGGACCGCCCCAGGGCGGCGTGACCCGGCACCCGCCGGGCACGCCGCCCTCGCGGCATTCCCGGCCATCCGGTACACCGGATGACAGCGGCTGTACGGGTTCTCCAGCAGACTGCGAGCACCCTTCGAGGACGGGGCGCAATGCTCGGGTCATGAGCTCCGATACGGACGGGCGCAAGCCCTCGCGGGGCATCCGAACCGCCCGCCGGCGCCCATCCCCCGAGGGCACCGGCGGGCTTTCGCTCTGCCCGCCCGCTGCCGGTCCGGTCGGTGTGATCAGCGGGGGCAGTGTTGCCGGCACAGACGAAGGGACACACCGACGATGAACAGCACGTGGTTCCGGCGCTTCACCACGACCACGACCACGGAATACGGGCCACGCCTCTTCTGCTTCCCGCACGCGGGGGGCTCCGCGACGGCGTACGTGCAGCTGGCGCGCGCGCTGCCCGCGGACTTCGACGTGGTGTCCGTGCAGTACCCGGGGCGCCAGGACCGGTACCACGAGGAGCCGTTCACGGCCGTGGCCCCGCTCGTCGAGGCAGTGGCCGAGGAGCTGGCCCACGAACTGGCCGCGGACCCCGGACGGCCGTACGCCCTGTTCGGCCACAGCATGGGCGCGCTCGTCGCGTTCGAGACGGCCCGGCTCCTCGTCGCCCGGGGCGAACTGCCCGGGCCCCAGCGGCTGTTCCTCTCCGGCCGGGGCGCGCCGCGCCCGGGCACCAGTGCCCAGTACGACTTCTACGACGACGCCGACGTGCTGGCCGAGCTGCGCAGGCTGGGCGGCACCGATCAGTCGATGCTCGAGAACCCCGAGGTCCTGGAGCTCGTACTGCCGGCACTGCGAGCCGACTACCGGGCCCTCGCCGCGTACGACTGGCGCGGGGGAGAGCCGCTCGGCGCTCCGATCACCGCCCTGATCGGGGACAGCGACCCGATGGTGACGGTCCAGGAGGCCGGGACCTGGCGGGAGCAGACCAGCGGTGACTTCGACCTGAAGGTCTTCCCCGGCGGCCACTTCTACCTCGTCGACCAGATCGACCAGGTCACTGCGGCCGTCACCGAGGGGCTGCTCGCCGCCGCCGCTTCCTGACCCGTGCTTCCTGGCCGGCCCGCCGTGCCCAGGAGTGGCGAAGACCTCCGGTGTGGTGGTGTCCTGACACCACCACACCGGAGGTCTTCGTGTTCCGCCGCGATGCCCGGAGTGCGGCTCAATATGACGGGTTGACCTTGACCCTGGGTCAGGGTGGACGCTGATGGCATGACCAATTCCACTTCCTCGTCCTGGACCGGCATGGTCCCTGTCGACGACACGGCCCTGGCCGTCACGGACACGCGCGGCCCCGGCCGTCCCGTCGTCTATCTGAACGGTTCCTATGCCGACTCCCGGCCCTGGCGGCCCGTGATCGCCGAACTCGACTCCGGCTGGCGGCACATCACCTACGACGAGCGGGCCCGCGGCCGGTCGAGGCGGTCGGCGGACTACTCCTTCGAGGCGTGCGTCCGCGACCTCGATGCTGTCCTCGAGGCGACCGGGGTGGAGCGGCCGCTGCTCGTCGGCTGGTCCTACGGTGCGGCGCTCGCGGCGCACTGGGCCGACCGGAATCCGGACCGCGTCCTGGGGGTGGTGTCCGTGGACGGCGGCATTCCGTACGGTCTGACCGGCGAGGAGGGCCGTGAGCGGATCCGGCGCCTGTTCCGCCGGATGCGGTGGCTGCTGCCGCTGGTACGCCCGCTGGGCCTGGCCGCGCGGATGACCGCCGACCAGCATGCCGACATCAACATCGAGGCCAACGAGGTCAACGCCGCCATCGAGCCGGTCCTCGACCGCTTGACCTGCCCGGTGCGGTACGTCCTCGCCACGGGGGCCAGCCTCGGCGGGGGCCAGGAGGAGATGGAGAAGATGCGGGCCGCGCTCGATCCGGTGCTCGCCCGGAACCCGAACGTCAAGGTGAGCGCGAAGGTCGCGAGCAACCACTCCAAGGTTCTGGCCAAGGACTTCCGGGCCATCGCCTCGGCCGTGCGCGAGACCTCGGCCGCCCACGACCTGAGGGCCCGCTGAGCCGATGGTGTACGGACTCACGATCGGTCAGGCGGCCGCGTTCGCCGGGGTCACGGTGAAGACCGTGCGCCACTACCACCGGCTCGGCCTGGTCGACGAACCGGAACGCGACAGCTCCGGTTATCGCCGGTACGGATCGTCCGACATGTTGCGGCTGGTCCAGGCCCGCACGCTCGCCGACGCGGGCGTGCCGTTGGCCGAGGTCGGGGATCTGCTCGACGCCGATCCCGAGCAGTTCGTCTCCGCCCTGGACGACGTCGAGCGGCGGCTCACCGATCGGATCGAGGAGCTGATCGCGCGGCGCGCGGTGCTGCACCGGCTCGCCGCCGGCGACCGGCTCCTGCTGCCCGAGCGCGCGTGCGTGGCCCTGGACCGGTTCGCGGAGCTCGGCTTCAGTGCCGACTATGTGGCCATCCAGCAGGAGGCCCTGATTCTGGCCCGTGCACTGGTGCCGGAGGTCTTCGACAGCTTCCTGAGCCAGCTCGAGCGCCAGCTCGGCGACCCCCAGTACATCGAGCTGATGAAGCTCTGCCAGGACGCCGAGTCGTGGGATCCGGACGACCCACGGCTGGACGAGATCGCGTCCGCCCTGGCCGCCAAGGTGCTGGCCAACCGCGAACTGCTGTCGATGCCGGCCGAGTTCCGGGCCAGGCCCGACGCCGCCACCCGCTACGGACTCATCAACCACCACCGGGAAGACCAGGCGCCGGCGGCTGCCCGGCTGACCGAGCTGCTCGAGGCGAACCTCCGCGCAGCGGGCGTCGACATCCCGCATCAGTAACGGCCTGCGAGGCAGCTGCCGGCGGCCCGGCCCGAAGACGACGGCCGGCCCGGTGGCTGGTGCCACCGGGCCGGCGGGGGTGCGGCTCCCTGACGGTCCGGACGGGGGCCGGTCCGCCGCGGGAGTCCGCTGTATGTGTCCCCTTGCGGGGATCCGCTAGGAGACGCGGTCCGCGAGCTCGCGCTCACGGATCGGGACCGAGCGGGCCACGATGCGGTTGAGCTTCTCGCCCTCCACGTCGACGTTCGGGAGGATGGCGTCGAGCCAGCGGGGCAGCCACCAGGCGGCCTTGCCGAGCAGGGCGAACAGGGCCGGCACGATCGCCATGCGGACGACGAAGGCGTCGAAGAGGATGGCCGTCGCCAGCCCGAAGCCGATCATCTGGATCATGTCGTTGGCGTCCAGGATGAAGCCGGAGAACACGCTGATCATGATGGCCGCCGCGGCGGTGACGACGCGGCCGCTGTAGCGGAAGCCGGTGACCACGGCCTCGTCCGGGCCTGCGCCGTGGACGTAGGCCTCGCGCATCCGGGAGACCAGGAAGACCTCGTAGTCCATGGCCAGGCCGAAGACGATGCCGATCATGAAGATCGGCATGGTGCTCATGATCGGACCGGTCTGGTCGATGCCGAGGACGTCCTTCAGCCAGCCCCACTGGAAGACCGCGACGACGGCGCCGAGGGCCGCGCTGACCGACAGGAGGAAGCCGAGGGCCGCCTTCAGCGGGACGAGCAGCGAGCGGAAGACCAGGACCAGCAGGACGAAGGCCAGGCCGACGACCAGGCCGAGGTAGGGCACGAACGCGTCGTCCAGCGTCTTCGAGAAGTCGATGAGCATCGCGGTCTGGCCGGTGATCAGCACCTCGCCGGCGGTCTGCTCCTCCAGGCCGCCCGCGACGGCGCGGAGGTTGTGGACGAGGTCCTCGGTCTTCTTGTCGGCCGGACCGGTGGTCGGGACGACGTTGAGGATGGCGGTGTCGCCGGCCTCGTTGGCGACGGCCGGGGAGACCGAGGCCACCCCGTCCACCTTGGCGAGGGCCTTGCCGACGGTGTCGCCGGCGGCCTTGGCGTCCTTGGCGCTGACCGTGACCATCAGCGGGCCGTTGAAGCCGGCGCCGAAGGACTCGGACAGGATGTCGTACGCCTTGCGCTGGGTGGTCTCCGTCGACATGGTGCCCTCGCCCGGCAGGCCGAGCTCCAGGCTGGCGGCGGGCACCGCGAGTGCACCGAGGCTCACGACGCCGACGAGCAGGACGGCGACCGGGTTGCGGAGCACGTAGCCGGCCCAGCGGGAGCCGAGGTTCGGCTTGTTCGGGTCCTTCTTCGCGGCGCGCGCCGCGGCCTTGGCGGCTCGCTTGGCGGACACGCGCTGCTTGCGGGCCGACAGCGGCCCGCTCCAGAACAGGTGGCGCTCGCGGCGGGGCAGCACCTTGAACGGGGCGAAGCCGAGCAGCGCGGGAACCAGCGTCAGCGCGATGAGGACGGCGACGGCGACCGTACCGGAGGCGGCCAGGCCCATCTTGGTGAGCAGCGGGACGTTCACGACGGACAGGCCGGCCAGCGCGATGATGACGGTGAGGCCCGCGAAGACGACGGCCGAGCCGGCCGTGCCGACGGCGCGTCCGGCGGCCTCCTCGCGGTCGCGGCCCTCCGCCATCTCCGAGCGGTAGCGGGAGACGATGAACAGCGCGTAGTCGATGCCGACGGCGAGGCCGAGCATCATCGCCAGCGTCGAGGTGGTGGCGGAGAGCCCGAACGTGCTGCCGAGCGCGGTGATGCCGGAGATGCCGATGGAGACGCCGATGGTGGCGGTCAGGAGCGGCATGCCGGCCGCGATCATCGAGCCGAAGGTCAGCAGCAGGACTATGGCGGAGACCAGGATGCCGATGCCTTCGCCGGAACCGCCCATCTCGGCCTTGATCTTGACGGCGTCACCGCCGGCCTCGACGGTCAGTCCGCCGGCCCGGGCCTTCTCGGTGATCTCGTCGAAGGCGTCGTGCGCCTCGTCGCTCACCTCGGGGCCGGGGACCTTGTAGGTGACCACCGCGTAGGCGGTGGTGCCGTCCTTGCTGATGGTGTCGGCCTGGTAGGGGTCGGTCGCGCCGATCACCTCGGGGGCCTTGGACAGGTTCCCGAGCAACTCGGTGACGCCGGCCTTCGGGCCCGTGTCGGAAATCTTGGCGCCCTGGGGGGCGCGGATGACGACGCGGGCGCTGGCGCCGGTGGCGCTGGCCGTGGGGAACTTCTCCTTGAGCAGGTCGAACGCCTTCTGCGACTCGGTGCCCGGCATGGAGAAGGTGTCGGCGGGGGGCGGGGGTGCGGAGGACGCCGCGACTCCGACGCCGCCGAAGATCAGCACCCACAGGATGACCAGCAGCCATCGGCGCCGGAACGCCAAACGGCCGAGTTTGTAAAGGAAGGTGGCCACGGCGAGTGGACTCCCATCGGATCGGCAGAGCAACAGGCAGGACTCAAGGACAATAACAAACCGCTCATGCGGTTTTCTTGACGGCGATGGATTCGCGCCACCACACCGGCTTCAGCCACGGAACGCTGTGCGGAACCAGTCGCACGGTTCGATCCAGCACGAGCTGAACCCCGTCGGAAGTTCACCGGAAACCGGTGGTGGCCCACTGGAGCCCTGCTCGAGAACGGCGGGCCGGCAGCACGAACGCCCGCGGCCCCCCGGTCAGGGGGCCGCGGGCGCATCGGCGTGACGGCACGGTCAGAGAACGGCGCCTTCCCTCGTCCTCCTGCGCAGAGTCGGCCTGCTGGACTGGGCGAGGTCCTTCCACATGTCCGAGAGACCGGTGATGGTGCGCGCCGCGAACAGCCTGCGGATCGACACCTCCTGGTTCAGCTCCGCCCGGATCAGGCCGACCAGCCTGATCGCCCGCAGCGAGTTGCCACCGAGGTCGAAGAAGTCCTCGTCGATGCCCACCCGGTCCAGCTCGAGCACGTCGGCGAACGCCGCGGCCAGCACCCGCTCGGTCTCGTTGCGCGGTGCCCGGTACTTCGCGTCGAACTCGGGCTCCGGCAGCGACGCCCGGTCGACCGTCCCGTTGACCGTCACCGGCAGGCGTTCCAGCACCGTGAACACCGACGGCACCATGGACTCCGGCAGCCACCCTGCGGCGAACCGGCGCAGCTCTTCGCCCGAAACGGCCTGGCCGCGGACCGGGACCACATAGGCCACCAGCCGCTGCTGCCCCGAACCGTCCTCCTTGACGACCACGACCGACTGTGCAAGGCCGCTGTGCTCGGACAGCACCTCTTCGACCTCGGCCAACTCGACTCGAACGCCACGTACATCGACCTGGGCGTCGGCCCGGGCCACGTACTCGAGCCGGCCGCCGGTACCCCAGCGCACCCGGTCTCCGGTCCGGTACATGAGCCCGCCGGCCGGACCGAACGGGCAGGGCACGAACCGCTCCGCGGTCGGCCCGGGCTGCCGGGCATATCCACGGGCCACGCCGGGCCCGGCCACGTACAGCTCTCCGGTCACGCCGACGGGGACCGGCGCCAGTCCCGGACCCAGCACGTAGAGCGCGGTGTTGTCCATCGGACGGCCGACCGCGGATGCGAGGCGCACCGGTTCGTCCGCAGCCAGGCGCTGGCATGCGGCGAATACGGTCGTTTCCGTCAGGCCGTGGCCGGTGATGATCGTCAGCTCGGGGCAGGCCTCGCGGACCCGGCGCAGCGCGGCCGTGGACACGCGGTCGCCACCGGTCCACACCTCGCGCAGCCCGGCAAAGCTCTCGGGGCGTTCTGCCGCGATCGCCGAGAACAGGCTCGCGGGCAGCCACACCGTGGAGATCTCGTGCGCCGCTCGCGCAGCGGTCAGCGCGTCGATGTCGAGCTCCCCCGCGGGAGCCACGACCACGCGGCCGCCGTTCAGCAGAGGCACCCACAGTTCGAGGGCGAGCGCATCGGCGGTGTGCGGCGCGTGCCACAGCACGGTGCCGTGGCCGGCCTCCTTGCAGTGGCGGTCCTTGACGAACCGCTCCATGTTCCGGTGCGTCACGGCGACTCCGGTGGCCGCGCCGGCCGTTCCGGAGCCGTGCATCACGGCCAGCAGGCTGTCCTGGTGCGACGGGACCGCAGCCTGCGGCGCACCGTCGTTCTCGTCGGCGCTGTCCGAGCGGATGTCGTCGAACACGATCGCGGGAACGTCCAGGCCGGAGGAGAGTGCGCCGGCTGTCGCCGCATCGGTGAGCAGTGCGCGCGCCGAGGAGTCGCCGACCTGCGATGTGATCTGCTCCGCCGGGAGCGTCGGGTCGATCGGCAGGTAGGCTCCGCCCGCCTTCACGACGCCCAGCAGGGCGACGGCGAGGTCCACCGACCGGGGCATCGCCACGGCGACGACCGTCTCGGGTCCGACGTGCCGGCGTCGCAGCGCCCCGGCCAGACGGCTCGAGCGCTCGTCCAGCTCCCGGTAGGAGACCTCCGAGTCGCCGGACACCATCGCGATGGCGTAGGGGTCCCGCTCCACCTGCTGGGCGAACAGCTCCGGAACCGTCAGCCCCGGCAGCGCCGCGTCCGTGTCGTTCGGTGCCGTCAGGACGCCGTCGCGCTCGACACCGCTGACCACGTCCAGCGCACCGATCGGCTGCGTACCGGCGGCCACCACGGCACGGATGTGCGCGATCAGCTCCTCGCCGAGGAAGCGCAGCTCCGCGCGGTGGTACAGGCTCGCGGGGGCGTCGAGCCGGATGTAGAGGTCGCTGTCGGCGCTTCCGTCGGTGTAGACGCCGATCGACAGTTCCTCGAAGGTGCCGGTCGTCGCGCCGGAGTAGCGCGCCGGGCTGTCGGCGAAGTGGAGCTGCTCCACGAACTCGACGACGTTCATGACGGCACCGAAACTGCCGCGGCCGCTCAGGACGGTTCCGCTCGCGCGCTGGATGTCCGAGTAGTGGCAGGCGGTGTGGCCGAAGAGCTCGTACGTCTCGTCGACCATCGCGTCGGCGATCTCGGCGAAGGTCGCGCCGAGCGGAACGGCCACCCGTACCGGCACCACGTTCACGGCCAGGCCGGGGGTCCTGCTCGCCACGCCGACGCGGTTGCCCACGGCCAGCGAGAGGAGGAACTCCGGACGGTCGCAGCGGTGCCGGAAGAAGACCGCCGCGGCGGCGGTGAGCATCTGGGACATCCACACGCCCATGGACGTCGCGGTCTCGGTCCACACGTCGGCCTCGGCGCGCGGAACGGTCAGCGTCCGGCTCACCATGCCGATGGTTTCGGCCACCTCCGACCAGCGGTCGGCGCTGCTCATCGGCTGGGAGAGCGCGGCCCGCAGCGAGTCGGACAGGGCGACCCGCGGAACCTGCGCGGGCGCCGGCGCATCCTTCAGGTAGTCGCGCCAGAACTCCGTGTCCTCGGTGAACTTCTGGGAGGCGAGGTACTCCGTCGCCTCGGACGCGAACGACTCGGCGTCCCACGGGTGCGCCAGCTCCGGTACGTTCTCGCCCCGCAGCAGCGCCGTGTAGACCTCGGCGAGGCGCCGCGAGAGCAGGCCACCCGCGCCGAACCCGTCCGATATGAGGTGGTGGTAGGCGATCACCAGGAGGGAACGGGCCTCCGCGAGTTTGACCACACCCAGTCGGAACAGCAGGTCCCGCGACAGGTCGAACGGCTGCCGCACCATGTCGGCCAGCGCTTCGCGCGCCGCCTGCTCGGGATCGGCCTCGGCACTGAGGTCCAGGAAGAACGGCCGCCAGTCCCCCAGTTCCCGGGGTACGAGGCGCAGCCCGCTGCCGTCGTCGACGAAGTTGACGCGCAGCACCTCCGCCTCGCCCATCACGTGCAGGAACGCGGATTCAATGACCGCCGCGTCCAGCTCACCGTCCACATCCCACATGGTCAGCGCATGGTTCGGCGTGTCGGGAGCCATTTCCTGCGCCCGCCACATGCCTTTATGCGCAGACGACGCACCGAACGAACGCACACAGATCAACTCCTCAGCAAACAGGCCCGGGAATCGGAGAACTTCACAGATCACCCCCACCTTCAGGGAAGTGGGTCAGCCGTTCAAGACAACTTGGTGCCGGGCGGGACACACCGCTGTGGAGCTTGCGGTGTGTCCCGCCGGCGGGACATTCCTACGCGGCCATCGAGGACGTGACGTGCTCGGCGATCCGCCTCGGTGACGGGAACTTCAGGACCAGGTTCGCCCTCAGCTTGAGTCCGGTCGATGCGGTCAGGCGCTTGCTCAGCTCCACCGACAGCAGCGAGTCGAATCCGATCTCCTTGAACTCCTGGTCGGGGTCGAGCGACGCGCTGGAGGGGTGTCCGAGCACGACGGCGACCTTCTCGAGGACGTGCTCGAGCACGAGTGCCTTCGCGTCGTCGTCGGAGAGGGCGGCGAGCCGGTCCGGCAGGGGGACGAGGTGGTCGTCGCCTGCCGGCGCATCGGTCGAGGGCACCTCCGCCGCCACCGCCGTCTGCGAGGAGTTCAGCCAGTACCGCTGCCGCTGGAACGCGTACGTCGGGAGGTCCACCCGCTCGCGCGTCCCGAACAGGGCGTCCCAGTCCACCGACCCGCCCCGGACGTGGAGCTGGGCCAGCGAGCCGACCACGGCCTCCACCTCGTCCCGGTCCCGCCTCGAGGAGGACAGGACCAGCGCGTCGTCCACGTCCTCGACGATCTCCTGCACCGGGACGGTCAGAACGGGGTGCGGGCTCATCTCGACGAACACCCGGAAACCGTCCTCGGCCAGCCGCTGGACGGAGGTTTCGAAGAGGACCTTCTCGCGCAGATTGTCGTACCAGTAGTCGCCGGTCAGCCGTGCGGTGTCGATGACCTCGCCGTGGAGGGTCGAGTAGAAGGGCAGCGTCGACGTCTTCGGGCTCACGTCGGACAGCGGGCCGGTCACCTGCTCGCGGACCCGGGTCACATGGTGGGAGTGCGAGGCGTAGTCGACCGAGATCCTCCGGGCCTGGGCGCCGTCGGCCTTCATCTTCTCGACGAATTCGTCGAGCGCGTCCGGCTCCCCGGACACCACCACGGAGCGGGGCCCGTTGACGACGGCGATGCTCAGCTGGTCGCCCCACGGAGCGAGGCGTTCCGCTACGACGTCCGCGGACTCCGCGACCGATGCCATCCCACCGTGACCGATCAGGTCCACCAGAGCCAGGCTGCGGAGCGCCACGATCTTGGTGGCGTCCCTCAGCGACAGCGCACCGCAGACGTAGGCGGCGGCGATCTCGCCCTGGCTGTGTCCGACCACCGCGGCCGGTTCCACGCCCCAGGAGCGCCACAGGGCGGCCATGGACACCATCACCGAGAACAGCGCCGGCTGGACCACGTCCACCCGGTCCAGGGACGGCGCCCCCTCCACGCCGCGCACCACGTCGAGCAGCGACCAGTCGACCCATTCGGACAGGGCGGCCGCGCACGCGTCGAGGCTCTGCGCGAAGACCGGGAAGGTGTCGTACAGCTGCCGGCCCATGCCGACCCACTGCGACCCCTGACCGGGGAACATGAAGGCGACACCGCCGAGTTTCCCGGCGGCTGCGCGCACCACCGCGGGGGACTCCGCGCCTTCGCCCAGCGCCGTCAGAGCGCTCAGGAGTTCGTCGCGGCCGCGGCCCAGCACGACCGCACGGTGGTCGAACCGCGACCGGCTCGACAGCAGCGACGCGCCGATGCCGGCGATGTCCGCCTGCGGGTCGGCAGCGAGGAAGTCGCGCAGCCTGCCCGCCTGGCCCTGCAGGGCGGCCGCGCTCTTGGCCGACACGACCCAGGGCACCAGCCCGCCGACGACGCCAGGGACCGGAGCCCGCTCGTCCGCCTGCTCCTGCTGCGGAGCATCTTCAAGGATCACGTGCGCGTTGGTGCCGCTGACGCCGAACGAGGACACCCCGGCCCGGCGCGGACCGTCAGCCCGGGTCCACTCACGGCCCTCGGCCAGCAGTTCGACCCCGCCGGAGGACCAGTCGACGTGTCGCGTGGGCGCGTCCACGTGCAGGGTCTTCGGCAGGTACCCGTGACGCATGGCCATCACGGCCTTGATGACCCCGCCGACCCCGGCGGCGGCCTGGGCGTGACCCATGTTCGACTTCAGGGATCCCAGGAAGAGCGGCCTGCCCTCGGCCCGGTCCTTCCCGTAGGTCGCCAGCAGGGCGTCCGCCTCGATGGGATCGCCCAGGGTGGTTCCGGTGCCGTGGGCTTCGACCAGGTCCACCTCGGAGGCCTTGACCCCCGCGTTCGCCAGTGCCCGCCGGATCACCTTCTCCTGGGCGCGGCCGTTGGGAGCGGTCAGCCCGTTGCTGGCCCCGTCCTGGTTCACCGCGGAACCGCGGACGACGGCGAGCACCGGGTGGCCGTTGCGGCGGGCGTCGGACAGCCGCTCCAGGAGCAGCACGCCCACGCCCTCCGCCCATCCGGTCCCGTCGGCTCCGTCCGCGAAGGCCTTGCACCGGCCGTCGGCCGACAGGGCGCCCTGGCGGGCGAACTCCACGAAGGCCGCGGGCGTCGACATCACCAGCGCCCCGCCGGCCAGCGCGAGCGAGCACTCTCCCGCACGCAGTGACTGCACCGCCATGTGCAGGGCCACCAGCGAGGACGAGCACGCCGTGTCCAGGGACACCGCCGGCCCGGTCAGCCCCAGCTCGTACGCCACCCGGCCGGACGCGACGCTCAGCGAGCTGCCGTACAGCAGGTAGCCCTCCAGCTCGCTCTGGCCCGCCTCCAGGAATCGCCACCCGTACTCGGTGGAGCTCACTCCGGAGAAGACGCCGACCTCCGCCCCGCGTACGTCGGCGGGGACGATGCCGGCGCGCTCGAAGGCCTCCCACGACGTCTCCAGCAGCAGGCGCTGCTGCGGATCGGTCGCCAGTGCCTCGCGCGGGCTGATGCCGAAGAAGTCCGCGTCGAAGCCGGCGACGTCCGCCAGGAACCCTCCCTGGCGCACGTATGCGCTGCCGACGGTGTCGGGGTCCGGGTCGTACACGTCCCGCCACCCGCGGTCCGTCGGGAACCCGTCCACGACGTCCCGGCCGCTGCGGATCACCTCCCACAGCTCCTCGGGCGACGAGACGCCTCCCGGGTAGCGGCAGGCCATGGACACCACGGCGATCGGCTCGCCACGACCGGCCTTCAGGGCGTCGTTCTCCTGGCGCAGGCGGTCGCGCTCCTCCAGCAGCGCACGGAGCGCCCGCTGGACCCGGTCCCCGCCCTCCGCCGTCTGATCCGCGGAGTTGGTCATGTCACTTACCTCTTCTCATCCAGAGCCAGGTCGAGCAGCGCGTCCAGGTCCAAGTCCGACAGTTCGTCCGCGGCGGTGTCCGCGTCCGCCGCGGCTGCGTCGCCGTTCGCCCGGGGCGGGTTGGCGCACGCCAGGACCAGCTCCAGGAGACCTGCGCTGCGCAGGCTGTCGATCGAGACGTTCCGCAGCACTTCGCGGATCGCAGCGTCCTCGTCCGCGCTCGCGTCCGCCTCGGGCCGCAGCAGGCCGAGCAGGTGCAGGCCCAGCTCGCGCGGTGTGGGGTAGCTGAAGACGAGGGTGGACGCCAGGCGCAGTCCGGTCGAGGCGGCCAGGCGGTTGCACAGTTCGACCGCGGTCAGCGAGTCGAATCCGAGCTGGGTGAACGCCTGGTCGGCGTCGACGGCCGCGCCGGACGGGTGTCCGAGCACGATTGCCGCCTGGTCGCGGATCCAGTCCACGGCCGCTGCCTCGGCCTCGTCCGCCGGCAGGGTGACCAGCCTGGCGGACAGGTCCGCAGAGCCGCCGTCCTTGGGCGTGCCCGCCCTGCCCCGGCGCGGACGGGCGCCGTCGACGAGGCCGCGCAGCAGCAGCGGCAGCTCGTCGGCGGCCTTGTTCCGCAGCCCGGCGACGTCCACCCGGGCCGGGACGAGGACCGGCCTGCCGCTCGCACACGCCGAGTCGAACAGGGCCAGTGCCTCGGGCGTCGGCATCGGGGCGATGCCCATCCGCCGGAGCCGGGAGAGATCGGCCTGGTCCAGGTCCTCGGTCATGCCGCTGCTCTGCTCCCACCAGCCCCAGCACAGCGAGGTGCCGACCAGGCCGGATGCGCTGCGCTGCGCCGCCAGACCGTCCAGGAAGCCGTTCGCCGCGGCGTAGTTCGCCTGTCCTCCGGTGCCGAGCGTGCCGGCGAGGGCGGAGAACTGGACGAACGCCGACAGGCTGTGCTCCCGGGTCAGCTCGTGCAGGTTGGCCGCACCGCCGACCTTGGCGCGCAGCACGTGGTCGAGGCTCTCCGCGGTCAGCGATTCGACGGTGCCGTCCGCCAGGACGCCCGCCGCGTGGACGACCGCGGTCAGCGGGTACCGGGGGGGCATGTCCGCGAGCAGGTCCGCCAGGGCGGCCCGGTCCGCGATGTCGCATGCCACGACCCGGACGGCGGCGCCGGCCTCCTCGAGGTCCGAGACCAGCTCGGGAACGCCGTCGGCCGCCGTTCCCCGACGGCTCGCCAGCACCAGGCTCCGTACGCCGTGTTCGGCGACGAGGTGCCGCGCCACCAGCGAACCGACGCCGCCGGTGCCGCCGGTGACGAGCACGGTGCCGCCGCCGAAGCCGCCGCTCAGGTCGAAGACCAGCTTGCCGACGTGGCGGCCCTGGCTCATCTCGCGGAACGTCGCGCGGGCTTCGCGGATGCTGCGGACGGAGATCGGGCTGAGCTGCACCTGTCCGCCGGCGAACAGCTCCATGACGTCGCGGAACATCTCGTGGATGGTGTCCGGGCCCGCCGTGCCGTAGAGGTCGAAGGCCTGGTAGTCGACTCCGGGGTGGTCGGCCGCGACCTGCCGGGGGTCGCGGATGTCCGTCTTGCCCATCTCGATGAAGTTGCCGCCGCCCGGCAGCAGCTTCAGGGAGGCGTCGACGAAGGTGTGCGCGAGGGAGTTGAGTACGACGTCGACACCGCGGCCGTCCGTGGCTTCGAGGAACTTCTCCACGAACTCCAGGTCGCGCGAGGACGCCAGGTGCGCGTCGTCGAGGCCCATGCCGCGCAGCGCGGGCCACTTGGCCGGGCTGGCGGTGGCGTAGACCTCGGCGCCCACGTGCTTGGCCAGCTGGACGGCGGCCGTTCCGACGCCGCCGGCCGCGGCGTGGATGAGGATGCGCTGCCCCTTCTGCAGCTTCATCACGTGGAAGAGCGCGTAGTAGGCGGTGAGGAACGTGCTCGGCATGGAGGCCGCCTCGGCGTGGCTCCAGCCGTCGGGGACGGGGGCCAGCAGGCGGTGGTCGGCCACGGCCACGCGGCCGAAGGAGCCGTTGAAGATGCCGGTCACCCGGTCGCCCGGGGCAAGGCCGGCCACGTCGTCCGCGACCTCCAGCACGATGCCCGCGCCCTCGCTGCCGAGCCCGGAGTCGAAGTCCGTCCGGTCGATGAGGCCCAGGGCGATCGTGACGTCGCGGAAGTTGAGGCCGGCGGCCTGGACGGCGATGCGGACCTGCCCGGCCTCCAGGGGCGCCGCCACCTCGGGGCACGCGACCCACGTCAGGTTCTCCAGCGTGCCCGCCTTCGCGATGCCCAGCCGGTACGCGCCGTCTGCCGGGGCGTCGAGCTGGTGGTCGGCGGGCGCGGCCTGCGCCATCCGCGGCACGAGGAACGTACCGCCGCGCAGCGCCAGCTGGTCCTCGCTGAGGGCGAGGGCGTCCGCGAAGGCCGCCCACGAGGTCTCCTCGTCGTCGATGTCGACGAGCCGGAACCGGCCGGGGTGTTCGGTCTGGGCGGAGCGGATCAGGCCCCACACGGACGCGCCGGGCAGGCTCTCGACGTTGTCCCCCGCGCCGGCGGCCTGCGCCAGGCGGGTGAGCACGACCAGCGTGGACGCGGCGAGCCGGTCCTCGGCGAGGAACCGCTGGACCCAGTCCAGCACGTGCTTGTCCGCGTCGCCGACCGTGGTGAGCAGGTCGTCGCCGGGGGCGACGGCGTCGTCGAGGCACAGGACGAGGTGGCGGGGGGCGTCGGCGGCGAGGACCTCGCCGAGGGACGCGTACAGCGAGACGCTGCCGTCGCCCGCGGCGACGAGCCGGGCGGCCCGGCCGGTCTCCGCGCCGATGACGCCCCACTGGGCGCGGCCGGCGTCCGGCGCGGCCTCCGGGGCCGGGCGCCAGTCCAGTGCGTACAGGGACTGCTCGCGGCCGCCGCGCGCCGAGCGGACCTGCTCGGCGCTGGCCGGGCGGAACGTCAGCGCGTCGACGTGGGCGATCTCGTGGCCGTGCTCGTCGGCGATCACGAGGGATACGACGCCTTCGGCGGCCGGGGTGAGCTTGACGCGCACGGTCGGGCCGCACTCCCCGGCGAGGTGCACGCCGGACCAGGCGAAGGGCATCCAGCCCTGGTCGCCCGTCACGGTGATGACGCCGCCGACGACGACGGCGTGCAGCACGGTGTCGATCAGCGCCGGGTGCAGGGCGAACCCGCCGTCGGCGCCTTCCGGCAGGGTGGCGAGGGCGAACAGGTCGTCGCCCTTGCGCCAGACCTCGCGCAGGCCGCGGAACAGCGGGCCGTAGTCGAAGCCGCCGTCCGCAAGGGAGTCGTAGAGGCCGTCGAAGCCGATCTGCTCGGCCCCGGCCGGCGGCCACGCGGCGAGCGCGCGGGCGTCGTCGGCCCGGTCGGCGTCCTGCGGGGCGCCGGGCGCCAGGCTGCCCATGGCGTGCCGGGTCCAGCCGCCGGCACCGGCGGCGTCCTCGGCGGGACGCGAGTACACGTCCAGGGAGCGGCGGCCGCTCTCGTCCGCGGCGCCGACGACGACGCGCACCTGCACGTCGCCCGTGTCGGGGAGGATCAGCGGGACTTCGAGGGAGAGCTCCTCGACCGAGGCGCAGCCGACGTGCTCGCCCACCGACAGCGCCAGGTCCATGTAGGCGGTCGCCGGGACGACGACCGAGTCGAACACGGCGTGGTCGGCGATCCACTCGTGGGTCCGCAGGGACCACAGGTCGGTGAACACCAGCTCGTCGGTGCTGGGGTGCTCCACCACGGCGCCCAGCAGCGGGTGCTCCGCGGCGGACAGCCCGGCGGAGGTCACGTCCGCGGACGCGAGGCCCGAGAGGAAGTCCATCCAGTAGCGCTGGTGCTGGAACGCGTACGTCGGGAGGTCGACGCGCTCCTGCGTGCCGAACAGGGCGGCCCAGTCCGCGGTGGCGCCCAGGACGTGCAGGTCGGCGAGCGCGCCGAGCAGGCCCTGCGCCACACCGCGGTCGCGGCGCGCCGAGGCCACCACGGCGGCGTCGTGCACGCCCTGCGCGGCGAACGCGTCCTTGGTGAGGCCGGCGAGCGTGGAGCCCGGGCCGACCTCGACGAAGACGTTCGCGCCGGCCGCGCGGGCGCGCTCCACTGCGTCGTGGAAGCGCACGGGCTCGCGGACGTGGTCGACCCAGTGGGCGACGGACGTCAGCTCCTGGAGGGTGGCCTCGCGGCCCAGCAGCGTCGAGACGACCGGGACCGACAGCTCGCCGCCCATGGGAAGCGCGCGCAGCGCCAGTTCGAACTCCTCCAGGACCGGGCCCATCAGCGGGGAGTGGAACGCGTGGTCGACGGGGAGCAGCTTCGCCGACCGGCCGTCGGCGACGAGCCGGTCGCGCAGGTCGTGGACCTCGTCGCGCAGGCCCGAGACCACCACCGACTCCGGGCCGTTGACGGCGGCGATGCCGGTGCGGGTGTACGGGCGCAGCAGCGCGGCGACTTCGGCTTCCGGGGCGCGGACCGCCAGCATGGCGCCGGGCTCGGTGACGGCCTGCATGGTGCGGCCGCGGGCGGCCACGATGCGGGTCGCGGTGTCCAGGTCGAAGGCTCCGGACACGTGGGCGGCCGCGATCTCGCCGACGGAGTGGCCGATCAGGTGGGTCGGCTGCGGGCCGTACTGGCTGAGGAGCCGGTAGAGGGCGACCTGCAGGGCGAACAGCGCGGGCTGCATGACGTCCGTGCGCTCGCGGCCCTCGGGCTCGTCGGCGAGGAGCAGGGGCCCCAGCCCGAAGGGGAGGTGCGCGTCGAAGCACGCGCAGACCTCGTCGAGGGCCTCGGCGAAGACGGGGAAGGTGTCGTACAGCTCGCGGGCCACGCCGGTCCACTTCGAGCCCTGGCCCGGGAACATGAAGGCGGAGCCGCCCGGCTCGCCGGCCGCGCCGCGCACCACGGCGGGGGACTCGGCGCCCTCGGCCAGCTTCGCGAGGGCGTCCAGCAGGTCGTCCCGGCCGCTGCCCAGCACCACGGCGCGGTGCTCGAACTGCGCCCGGCCGGAAACCAGCGAGGCGCCGATGGCGGCGAGGTCCGCCGCCGGGTCGGCGGCGACGAACGTGCGCAGCTTCTCGGCCTGCGCCCGCAGCGCCTGCTCGGACCGCGCCGACAGCGCCCACGGCACGAGGCCCGAGATGCCGGCCGGCACCCGGTCGGCGGCGTCGGGGGCCGGCTGCGGCTCGGGGGCCTGCTCGAGGATCAGGTGGGCGTTGGTGCCGCTGGCGCCGAAGCTGGACACGCCGGCCCGGCGGGGACGGCCCGGGGCGGTGGTCCACTCGCGGGCCTCGGTCAGCAGCTCGACCGCGCCGGCCGTCCAGTCGACGTGCGTCGAGGGCTGGTCCACGTGCAGCGTCTTGGGCATGACGCCGCGCTGCATCGCCATGATCATCTTGATGATGCCGCCGACGCCGCCCGCCGCCTGGGTGTGGCCGATGTTCGACTTCAGGGAGCCCAGCCACAGCGGGTTGCCCGGCTCGCGCTCCTGCCCGTAGGTGGCCAGCAGCGCCTGCGCCTCGATGGGGTCTCCGAGCGTGGTACCGGTGCCGTGCGCCTCGACCACGTCGACGTCGCCCGCCTGCACCCGGGCGTTGGCCAGCGCGGCCCGGATGACGCGCTGCTGCGCCGGGCCGCTCGGTGCGGTCAGGCCGTTGGAGGCGCCGTCCTGGTTGATGGCGGAGCCGCGGATGACCGCCCAGATCTTGCGGCCGTTGCGCTGCGCGTCGGAGAGCCGCTCCAGGACCAGCATGCCGACGCCCTCGGAGAAGCCGGTGCCGTCCGCCGCGTCGGCGAAAGCCTTGCACCGGCCGTCCGCCGCCAGGCCGCCCTGGCGCGCGAACTCGCGGAGCACCTGCGGCATCGCCATGACGGTGACACCGCCGGCCAGCGCCAGGCCGCACTCGCCCTGGCGCAGCGACTGCACCGCCTGGTGCACCGTCACCAGGGAGGACGAGCACGCGGTGTCGGTCGACACCGCCGGGCCCTCCAGGCCCAGCGCGTACGACACGCGGCCGGACGCGACGCTCAGCAGGGAGCCGATCTGCGCGTAGCCCGAGATGTTCTCGGGGGTGAAGTAGTGGTTGCCGTACCCGAAGTAGGCGATGCCGGCGAAGACGCCGGTGCTGGTGCCGCGCAGGGAGTGCGGGTCGATGCCGGCCCTCTCCAGGGACTCCCACGAGGTCTCCAGCAGGAGCCGCTGCTGCGGGTCGGAGGCCAGCGCCTCGCGCGGGTTGATCTCGAAGAAGTCGGCGTCGAAGTCGCCCGCGTCATGGAGGAAGCCGCCTTCCCGCGTGTAGCAGGTGCCCGGCCGCTCGCGCTGCGGGTCGTAGAGGTCCTCCAGGTCCCAGTAGCGGTCCTCGGGGAACTCCGATACGGCGTCCGCGCCCGCCTGCACCAGGTCCCACAGTGCCTCCGGGGACGCCGCCCCACCCGGGAAGCGGCAGGCGACGCCCACCACGGCGATGGGCTCGGCGGCGGCCTCGGTCAGCTCCTTCAGGCGCTTGCGGGTTTCGATCAGCTCGATCGACGTCCGCTTGAGGTACTCGAGAACTTCGGCGTTGTTGTCGTTTGTCATCGCTCTCCCCTAGCCGAGCTCTTTGTCCAGTAGCGCGAGAAGGTCTCCCGCCGAGGCCGAACTGATCTGGTCGACGATGCCGACCGGTGCTCCGGCGCTCACCAGCGAACGGACTCGGCCCTGCAGCTCGCCGAGCAGAGTGGAAATGGTGTTCTTGTCCTCGTCCGCGAGCTCGAGGAACGCCTCCTCCAGCCGGGCGCCCAGTCCGTTGATCTCCTTGGCCAGGTGATCGGCCGGAGATTGCGGGGCAGCGCCGGAGTCGGGGGTGATACGCGCGTTCAGGAACTGCGCGAGGGCGGTGGGGTTCGGGTGGTCGAACACCAGCGTGGACGGCAGCTTCAGGCCGGTCACCGCCGACAGCTTGTTCCGCAGCTCCAGCGCGGTGAGCGAGTCGATCCCCAGTTTCCTGAACGTCGCAGCGGGAGTGATCCGCCGGGCGTCCGGGTGGCCGAGGACGATCGCGGTCTGCGCCCGGACGGCATCGAGCAGCACCGCCTCCGCGTCGGCCGGCGCGAGCGACGCCAGCTGCTGCGCGAGTGCGCTGTCGGTGGACTCCCGGCTCCCCGGGCCGCCCGGTCCGGCAGGCGTCCCGTTCAGGGCGCGCAGGAGCGGTGAAGCCGCGCCCGGTGCCGCGAGGTTCAGCCGCGCCGGCACCAGGACCGGCTCGTCCAGCGAGATCGCCGCGTCGAAGAGCGCGAGGCCCTCCTGCGAAGCCATCGGCAGCACACCCTGCCGCTGGAGGCGTACGACGTCCGTGTCGCCGATGCCGGCGACCATCTCGCTGCGTTCGGCCCAGAAGCCCCAGCACAGCGAGGTGGCCGGCAGGCCCTCGGCCCGACGGGTCTCCGCGAGGCCGTTGAGGAACGCGTTGGCCGCCGCGTAGTTGGCCTGTCCTGCCGTCCCGAGCACGCTCGCGATCGAGGAGAACAGCACGAACGCGGACAGGTCCAGATGACGGGTCAGCTCGTGCAGGTGCCAGGCACCGTTCACCTTGGGCGCGAGGACCGTGTTCACACGCTCCTCGGTCAGCGTCTCGACGACCCCGTCGGCCAGCACGCCCGCGCAGTGGATCACCGCGGTCAGCGGGTGCTCGGACGGCATCCCGGCGATGAGCTCCGCTACGGAGTCACGGCTCGCGACATCGCAGGCCACGACCTCGACCTGCGCTCCCGCCCCGGTCAGCTCCTCCAGCAGACCTGCCGCCGCCGGGGCCGCCAGGCCCCGCCTGCTGGTCAGCACCAGCCGACGCACGCCGTGGCGCTCCACGAGGTGCCGGGCCAGCATCGCGCCCAGACCGCTGGTGCCGCCCGTGATCAGCACCGTCCCGGACCCGAGAGCGGGAACGTCCGCCTCCCCGCCGAGGGCTCCGGCACCGGCGGACACACCGTGGGCGCGGGCCAGTTCCGGCGTGGTCACCTCGCCGGCTCGGATCTTGAGCTGGAGTTCTCCGGTTCCGGCCGCTGCGGGGACGCAGGCCCACGAGGCGGGCCGGCCGTCCGTGTCCACGAGCGTGAACCGGCCCGGGTTCTCGGTCTGCGCGGTCCGTACGAATCCCCAGACCGCGGTCGCCGCGGAGTCGGGGCGGGGCACCTGCTCGTCGTGGATCGCGTCCTGCGTCACGACGACCAGGCGGGAGTCGGCGAACCGGTCGTCGGCGAGCCAGTCCTGCGTCCACCGCAGCACACGGTGGAGGTTGCGCTCGACTGCGGCGGGTGTGTCAGCGCCGTCCGTGCCCGTCCGGTCGATGCCGGCGATGACGATCGGGGGTATCCCGCCGCCGGAGGCGGCGAGTTCCCCGAGGTCGGCGAAGACCTCTGCACCCTCTTCCAGGGCCCCGGCGGCTGCGCCCAGCACCGCGTACCGGCCCGTGGCGTGACCGGAGGGGACCGTGAGGGAGGCCCAGTCCACCTGGAACAGCGCGTCCTGGTGGTCGAAGCTCAGCGCGGTCAGCTTCTGGACGTCCGCGGGCCGCAGGGTCAGCGATGCGACGCCGCCGACGGGGGCTCCGTCCTGGTCCGCGAGGGTCACGGACAGCGTGTTCTCCCCCGCGGGTGCGAGACGGACGCGCAGTACGGCCGGCTCGGCGGAGTTCACGCGGATGCCGGTGCAGCGGAACGGCAGCCAGCCCTCGGGCCGGGAGTTGTCGACGAACTGCCCCAGGCCGACCGGGAGCAGCGCGGCGTGGAGCAGCGCCGGGTGGATCCGGTACCGGCTGCGGTCCGCGCCGTCGGCGGCGGGCAGCTCCACCTCCGCGAACAGGGCGTCGCCCTGGCGCCAGACCTTCTGCAGGCCGCGGAACAGGGGCCCGTAGCCGAACCCGAGGGCGGACAGGCGGGCGTACTCCTCCTCGAAGGGCACGGCGACCGCGCCTGCGGGAGGCCACGCGACGAGGCTTTCCTGCGCGGGGGTGCGTCCGGTGTCGGACCCGACGACGCCGACGGCGTTGCGCGTCCACCCGGTGTCGCCCTCGCCCCGGGAGTGCACGCTGATCACGCTCTTGCCGTCGACCACGACGCGGATCTCGCGCTCGGCCGTCCGGGAGAGCACCAGCGGCGTTTCCAGGGTGAGTTCGTCGACGACGTCGCCCCCTGCCTTGTGCGCGGCCCAGACCGCCATCTCCAGCAGCGCGGTTGCCGGCACCAGGACGGCGCCGTGGACCACGTGGTCGGCGAGCCACGGCTGGCGCTCCAGGGACAGCCGCCCGCTGCCCACCACTGCGCCGTTCTCCCCGTCATCGGGCAGATCGATCACGGCGTCGAGCAGCGGGTGGTCCGACGTGCTCCCGGTGGTCGTGGTCTCGGCGGGTGCGTTCAGCCAGTAGCGCTGCCGCTGGAAGGCGTACGTGGGCAGCTCGACCCACGGGCCGTCCCAGCCCTGGAACGCCTTCTCCCAGGGCACCTCGGCGCCGGCCACGAAGGCCTCGGCCGCCGACCGGTGGAAGCGCGCGAGGCTGCCCTCGCCGCGGCGCAGCGTGCCCACGACGGCTGCCTCGACGCCCGCGCTGTCCAGGGTCTGTTCCACGCCGATCGTCAGGACGGGGTGGGCGGACGCCTCGACGAAGAAGCGGAAGCCCTGCTCGGCCAGAGCCCGGGTCGCCTCCTCGAAGCGGACCGTCTGCCGCAGGTTGGTGTACCAGTACTCGGCGTCCATGCAGGTCGTGTCCAGCCAGTCGGCCGTCACGGTCGAGAAGAACGGCACCTCGGCCGTACGCGGCCGGAGCCCCGCCAGCACCCGGCGCAGTTCGCCGTCGATGGCCTCCACGTGCCGGGAGTGCGAGGCGTAGTCCACCGGAACCCGGCGGGCCCGCACCTCGTCCGCCTCGCAGGCGGCCAGCAGTGCATCGAGCTCGGCCACGTCGCCCGACACCACGACGGACGACGGCCCGTTGACCGCCGCGACCGACAGCCCGTCCGTCAGACGTGCGCGCACGTCCTGCACCGGAAGCGCGACCGACACCATGCCGCCGCGCCCCGACAGGGCCAGGATCGCCTTCGAGCGGAGCGCCACCACCTTCGCGGCGTCCTCGATCGACAGGGCGCCGGCGACGCACGCGGCGGCGATCTCCCCCTGGGAGTGGCCCACGACGGCCGCGGGCTGCACCCCGTACGAGCGCCACACCTCGGCCAGCGACACCATCACGGCCCAGAGCACGGGCTGTACGACGTCCACGCGTTCCAGCGCGTCGCCGTCGCCGAGCACGTCGTGGAGGGACCAGTCGACGTGCGGCGACAGCGCGTCCGCGCACTCCTGCATGCGGCGCGCGAACACCGGGGAGGACTCCCACAGCTCGCGCCCCATCTCGACCCACTGCGACCCCTGGCCCGGGAACACGAACACCGTCTTGCCCACCGGCTTCGCGACTCCGGCAACCACACCGGCGGCGCCGCTCTCGTCGCCCGCGGCAGCGGCGGTCAGGGCGGCGAGCAGCTCGTCCCGGTCGGCGCCGATGACGACCTGGCGGTGCTCGAACAGGGATCGCGTCGTCACCAGCGAACGTCCCACGCCCGCGAGCGGGAGGTCCGCGTCCGCGGCGACGCTGTCGCGCAGCCGCAGCGCCTGCTCGCGCAGCGCCTCCGCCGACCGCGCCGACAGCACCCACGGCACCGCGGCGGGGGCCGGTCGGGCCGTGGTCTCCCCGGGGGCCTGCTCGAGGGTCTCGGGTGCCTGCTCGAGGATCAGGTGGGCGTTGGTGCCGCTGATGCCGAAGGCGGAGATGCCGGCCCGCCGGGGGCGCCCCGGTGCGCTGGTCCACTCCCGGGCCTCGGTCAGCAGCTCGACCGCGCCGGACGTCCAGTCCACGTGCGTCGACGGACGGTCCACGTGGAGCGTCTTGGGCAGCACTCCGTGGCGCAGCGCCATGGTCATCTTGATGATGGCGCCGACGCCGGCGGCCGCCTGCGTGTGGCCGATGTTGGACTTCAGCGAGCCCAGCCACAGCGGGCTGTCCTGGTCGCGGTCCTGCCCGTAGGTGGCGAGCAGCGCTTCCGCCTCCATGGGGTCGCCGAGCCTCGTGCCGGTCCCGTGCGCCTCCACCGCGTCCACGTCGCTCGCCTGCAGCCCGGCATCGGCCAGGGCTGCCCGGATGACCCGGCGCTGGGCCAGTTCGTTCGGCGCGGTGAGGCCGTTGGAGGCCCCGTCCTGGTTGGTCGCCGAGCCGCGGATCACGGCGAGGATGCGACGCCCGTTGCGCTGTGCGTCCGAGAGCCGCTCGAGGACGAGCATGCCCGCGCCCTCGGAGAAGCCGGTGCCGTCGGCCGCGTCCGCGAACGCCTTGCACCGCGCGTCGTCCGACAGGCCGCGCTGGCGGCCCATCTCCACGAGCAGTCCCGGGGTCGGCATGGCCGACACGCCGCCGGCCAGCGCCAGGGTGCACTCCCCGGACCGCAGGGAGCGGACGGCCTGGTGGACGGCGACGAGCGAGGACGAGCACGCGGTGTCGGTGGACAACGCCGGGCCCTCAAGGCCGAGTACGTACGCCACCCGGCCCGAGGCGACGCTGGGGAGCGTGCCGGTGAGCTGGAAGCCCTCGACCTCGCCGGCTGCCGCGCCGCCCATCCGCGGGCCGTAGTCGGTGGTGTAGATGCCGGTGAACACGCCGGTCGCCGAGCCGCGCAGCGCGGCCGGGTCGATGCCCGCCCGTTCCAGCGCTTCCCACGACGTCTCCAGCATCAGCCGCTGCTGCGGGTCCATCGCGAGCGCCTCGCGCGGGCTGATGCCGAAGAACGGCGCGTCGAACTCCGCGAGGTCGTGCAGGAATCCGCCCGAGCGCGTGTTCGTCGTCCCGGGCGCCTCGGGATCCGGGGAGTACAGCGCCTCCACGTCCCATCCGCGGTCCAGCGGGAACTCGGTGATCGCGTCCACACCGTCGGACACGACTCCCCACAGCCCTTCGGGGGACGTCACCCCACCCGGGAAGCGACACCCCACACCCACGACCGCGATGGGCTCGCGAGCGGACTCCTCCAGCTCGCGCACCCGCTCGCGCAGGTCCTGCGCATCGCCGACGGCGCGTCGCAAGTAGGACCGGAGCTTGTCGACATCCTCCACCAGGGCCTCCCCCAACCAGTGACTCAGAAGAACAGGTGTGGCTACACGTAGCCGCGTTCGATCATTTCGTACAAATCGTCATCACTACGACTTTCCAGACTCGGGCTCTCCAGACTCGGGCTTTCCACGCCCGGGCTGTCCGGATGCGCAGCGTCCACCGTTTCCGGGGCCTCGGCCGCCTGCGGCTCGAGGAGGGAGAAGACGTGGTGGGCGAGCTTCTGCGGAGTGGGGTAGGTGAACGCGACGGTGGCCGGGAGCCGCACTCCGGCCACCGCGGTGAGCCGGTTGCGGAGCGCCACGGCCGTCGAGGAGTCGAAGCCCAGCACCTTGAAGGTCTCGGTCGACCTCGCCTCGAGATAGGCGAACGTCCGATCCGCGTCCTTCGCACTCAGCAGCGCCGCCGTTTCGGCGCAGACGAGGGTCAGGACCGATGATTCCGACCCCAGGTACGCCGCCCTGGTGCTCGCGTCCGGTCCGCTCGCCTGCGCGGCGGGGCTGTTCGTGGCTTCGGTGCCGTCGGGCGCCGTCAGCCAGTACCGCTGCCGCTGGAACGCGTAGGTCGGCAGGCCGATCCGGCGCGGCCGGTCCGCGGTGAACACCGCCTTCCAGTTCACCGGCACACCGCGTACGTGCAGTGCGGCCAGCGACGCCAGGACCTGGCCCGCGCTCCCGTCGCGCTTGTGCAGGGTGCTCACCACGACCGGCGGGGTCGCCAGCGCGTCGGCGGCCTCCTCCATCGCCACCTGGAGCACGGGGTGTGGGCTGACCTCCACGAACACACCGCCGTGGTCCTGCATCAGGCCTTCGACGACCTCGCCGAAGCGCACCATCGAGCGCAGGTTGTCGTACCAGTACGAGGCGTCGAGCACGCGGGTGTCGAGCAGTCCGCCGGTGACCGTGGAATGGAACTTCACCGCCGACTCCCGCGGCGAAAGACCCGCGGTGTCCTCGAGCAGACGGTCGCGGATGGCTTCGACGTGGTGGGAGTGCGAGGCGTAGTCCACCTTGACCCGGCGCACCCGGACGTCCTCGCCGGACGCCATCGCGGCGAACTCGTCCAGTGCCGCGCCGTCTCCGGCGATCACCACCGAGGCCGGCCCGTTGACGGCGGCCACGGAGAGCCTCCCCGACCACTGCTCCAGCCGGTCGTGGACCCATGCGGAGGGCGCGGCCACCGCGCTCATCCCGCCGCCCAGGCCGGCCAGTTCGATCAGTGCCCGGCTGCGCAGGGCGACGATCCGGGCCGCGTCCTCGAGCGACAGGGCGCCCGACACGCACGCCGCGGCGATCTCGCCCTGCGAGTGGCCCACGACGGCGTCGGGGACCACGCCGAGGGAGCGCCACACCTGCGCCAGCGACACCATCATCGCGAACAGGGCCGGCTGGACCACGTCCACCCGCTCCAGCGAGGCGGCCGTCTCCGCTCCGGTCAGCACGTCCACCAGGGACCAGTCCACGTACGGGGCCAGGGCCTGCGCGCACGCGTCGATCGAGCGGGCGAAGACCTCCGACTCCGCGTACAGCTGCTTGCCCATGCCCAGCCACTGCGACCCCTGGCCGGGGAACACGAAGACGACGGGGCCCGGCGACCCCGTGGCCACTCCGCGAACCGCCCGCGCCGAGTCCTCGCCCGCCGCGATCAGGTCGAGGCCGGACAGCGCCTCCTCGCGGTCAGCGCTCAGTACCACCGCCCGGTGGTCGAACACCGAGCGCGTCGACACCAGCGAGTGCCCCACATCGGCCGCCGACAGCGATGCGTCCGCGGCCACGAGCTCCCGCAGCCGCGCCGCCTGCTCGCGCAGTGCCGCCTCCGACCGCGCCGACAGCACCCAGGGCAGCACCCCGGATGTGCCCGCGGAGGTCGGGTCCTCGTCCGTGGCGCGGGGTTCCGTCCGCGCCTCGGGGGCCTGTTCGAGGATCACGTGCGCGTTGGTACCGCCCATGCCGAACGCCGATACGCCTGCCCGGCGCGGCCGGCCGGGCTCGCCCGGCCAGGGCCGCGCGGCGCGCAGGACCTCGAAGTCCTCGTGGAAGTCCGCGATGGCGGGGTTCGGAGAGCGGAAGTTCAGGCTCGGCACCAGGTGGGCGCGGTCGATGCAGAGCGCTGCCTTCACGAAGCCGACGATTCCGGCGGCCGGCTCCAGGTGCCCGACGTTCGTCTTCACCGAGCCGATCGCCAGCGGGCGGCTGCGGCCGGATTCCCGGATCACCTCGCGCAGGCCGGATATCTCGGCCGGATCGCCCATGCGTGTACCGGTGCCGTGGGCCTCGACGTAGTCGACACCGTCGAAGGGGACACCCGCGCGTCCGAGGGCGGACAGCACGGCCGCGGCCTGACCGCTGGGGCTGGGATCCGGCATCCGGGTGGACGCTCCACCGCTGCCGACGCCCCAGCCGCGCACCACCGCGTAGATGTGGTCACCGTCGGCGACGGCGAGGTCGAGCCGCTTCAGCAGGACGAACGCCCCGCCCTCTCCCCGGGCGAAACCGCTGGCCCGTTCGTCGAAGGTGAAGCAGCGGCCGTCGGGCGACAGGGCGCCCAGATTCGCCAGGCCGAGTCCCGCTTCCGGATCGACGATCAGGTGCACGCCGCCCGCGATCGCCATGTCGACCGCGCCGCTGCGTATCCGGTCGCACGTCAGCGCCAGCGACACGAGTGAGGAGGACTGGCCCGAGTCCGCGCTGAAACTCATGCCGCGGACGTCGAACAGGCTCGAGATCCGGTTCGCGATCAGCGCACCGCTCGAGCCGAGCGCGGCGTAGTGGTCGTCCTGGTCGCTGCCGGACCGCTTGCGCAGCAGCTCGTACCCGGAGGGCCCGCTGCCGACCACGACGTCGATCTCGCGGCCCGCGAGCGCGGCCGCCGGGATCCGGGCGTCTTCGACGGCCTCCCAGGCGAGCTCCAGCCCCAGCCGCTGCACGGGGTCCATGGCGGCCGCTTCCGCGCCGCCCGCTGCGAAGAACTCCGCGTCGAACCCGTCGATGGAGTCGAGAAACGAGCCCGAGTTCAGGGTGTCGGCGTCCGGGTGGGACATGTGGTTCGAGTCGGCCGCCCGGCGCTCGGGGAACTTTCCGACGGTCGACTCCCCGTCGAGCAGCAAGCGCCAGAACTCACCCAGGTCGTTCACACCGGGAAAGCGGCACGACATCCCGATGACGGCAATATCGGCGGCTGCGCCACTCATACGAATTCCTTCCGGTTCCCTCGGCATACGGCTCTTACGGGCTGCACTGCTTTCACCGCCAACAGGTCAACAACTTCTGCAGCTCGTCCGGCGCGTCCATGAAGTCGTAGTGGCCGCCGTCGACGACCCGGAATTCGACCGAATCCGAGTACTGACGCCACCCCTGGAGCTCGTCGAGGCTCACGTCGGGGTCGTCCTGCCAGTGCAGGACGACGATGGGGCAGTCCACCTTGACCGGCTCCGGCCGCCGGTACGCGCCCGCGGCTGCGTGGTCGCGGAGCAGCACGAACATGCCCATGTCGATCATGTCCGGCCGCGGCTCGATCCCGCGGCTGCGGACGAACGACTCCAGCTCGGCGCGCAGCTCGGGCTCGGACATGGTGAGCATCCGGTCGCGCGAGGCGTCGTGCGGGGCCGGCTGGCCCGACACGACGAGGCAGTCCGGGCCGGGCAGGCCGAGTTCGGCGAGCCGGAGGACGGTTTCGTACGCCGGCATCGCACCCGCGCAGTGCGCGAAGAACGCGTACGGGCGGTCGAGCAGCGGCTCCAGCGGTTCGACCAGGCTCGCGGCCAGGTTCTCGTAGGTGCCGTAGTGCGGGTGGCCCAGCCGGTTCTCGCGGCCGGGGAACTGCACCGGGCAGATCTCGACGTCGTCGATCGCGGCCGGCCAGGCGCTGAACGCCGAAGCCCCGGACCCGGAGAAGGGGAAGCAGAAGATCCGGGCGGGGTGGCCGGCGGACGGCGGCCGGACGAACCACGGCGAGGCGGCGGTGGTGGAGCCGGTGGTCATGGCGTCTGCCGTTTCTTGCCGACGATGGGGAGGTGGGTCATCCCGGCGATGAAGTACGACCGCAGGTGCTGCGGTTCGCCGGCGAGCTCGATCGATTCGAAGCGCTGGAGCAGCTCCTCGAAGAAGATGCGCAGCGTCATCCGGGCCAGCGGCGCCCCGATGCAGAAGTGCGTCCCGAACCCGAACGCGGCCTGGCGCTTCGCACCTTCGCGCGTGATGTCGAACGTGTGCGGGTCGGGGAACAGGGACTCGTCCCGGTTGGCCGAGCCGATCCACGCCACGACCGCGCCGCCGGCCGGGATCACGCCCCCGCCGATCTCGACGTCGTCCACCGCGTACCGCATGAAGTTGCACGCGGCCGAGGTCCAGCGCAGCCCTTCCTCGACCAGGTTCGGGACCAGCGAGAGGTCGGACGCCGCCTTGTCGTACTGCACGGGCCGCTCGATGAGCGCCTGCACGGTGCCCGAGACGGTGTGCGGCGTCGTCACGTTGGCGCCCAGGAGGATGCTGTAGCCGTCGAGGGCGATCTCCTCGTCGGAGAGCGGCGTGCCTCCCGGAGCGACGCTCATGAGGTGGTGGAGCAGGCTTTCGCCCTCCTCGCCGGTCGCCCGGCGGGTCTTGACCCACTCCTTGACGTAGGTGACGAGCTCGTGGTGGGAGATGGCCAGGGTCGCGGCCTCGCTGCCCATCTGGAAGTGCGGGTCCGAGGGAGCCGTCACCATCGCGGTCAGCTGGACAAGCTCGGCCCAGTCCTTCTCCGGGATGCCCAGGAGCGGGCCCGTGACCATCGCAGGGAGGAGCAGCGCCTTCTCGGCCAGGTCGAAGGTCTCGCCGTCGAGCGCAGGCTCGAGGAATCCCACGACCGTGCGCCGGATGGAGTCCTCCCAGGACTTCACCGCGCGCGCCGTGAGCTTGGAGCCGAGCGGCCGGCGGACCTCGGTGTGCCGCGGCGGGTCGGTGGACGTCATCAGCACGCCGGCCGCGACGTCGTCCGTCCCGAGGTGGGTGGGCACGGTGCCGCGCTCGGAGGTGAACTCCCGGTGGTCGCTGAGCACGCGGCGGACGTCCTCGTAGCGGGTCACCGACCAGAACTCGCGGCCGTCCGGCAGGACCTGGTGGTGCAGGGGCGCCTCGGCCCGCATCACGTCCCAGATCGGGTGCGGATCGCCCGACGTGTAGAGGTCCAGGTCGAAGAGGTCGACGCCGGCGAGGTCGATGTCGCGCCCGGGACCAGGCGTCAACCTCACGCCGCCGCCCTCCCCTGCTCGATCAGCTCGGCGACCCGGGCCGGGGTCTGTGCCAGGTAGAAGTCGCGCACGGACAGCTGGACGCCGTAGTTCTGCGACACCTGGTCGATGATCTTGATTCCGGTCAGCGAATTGCCGCCGAGCGTGAAGAAGTCGTCTTCCACCCCGACCTCGGGGCAGTCGAGGAGTTCCCTCCACAGCTCGGCGATTTCCTGCGCCAGCGTCGATTCCATTGCCACTCTTTCCTTCCTCCGCCGACCGGGAGTGCCCGCCCGCGTCATTTTCGGCCCGGTCTGCGGACCGACACCGCCATCACGACCACTGGGGCCTTTTGCGCTGTCCCGCCGGCGAGACAAATTCTTTGAATGGCCGAATCGAGTGTCGCGTGAATACGCGACCGCTCACACCGTGTTGGTGGTCTCCGGTGCTCGCCGGCCGCTGGGGTTGAGCGTGGACCGGCGAGCCTGCACACGACGCCCCTGTCCCGCCGGCGGGACAGGACAAGTTCGCCGGCGGCTCGTGTCGCCCCGGCACCGGCGTTCCTTGACCGGCTGATCCGCGTTCAGTGAACGTGGACGTGATTTAACGACGTTAGAGGCGCACTGGAACAGAGGGGGCAACGACGTGGGAAACACCGGCTTCGACACGGACGTGGTGATCGCGGGCGCCGGGCCGACGGGCCTGATGCTCGCCTGCGAGCTGCGGCTGGCGGGCGTCGACGTGGTGGTGGTCGAGCGGCTCGAGGAGCGCACGGGCGAATCGCGAGCCGGCGGGATCCACTCCCGCACCCTGGAGGTGCTGGACCAGCGCGGAATCCTGGACCGCTTTCTCGCGGTCGGCGAACTCCAGCCGGTGGGCCACTTCTCCGGCCTTTATCTGGACTTCGACGAGTCGGAGTCGAGGCACCCCTACCCGCTGATGATCCTGCAGTCCGACATCGAGCGGCTGCTGGAGGAGTGGGCCGCCGAGCTCGGCGTGCAGGTCCGCCGCTCGTCCGAGGTGAGCGGGATCCACCAGGACCAGGACGGCGTGACGGTCGAACTGGGCACGGCGGACGCGGCACCGGCGACGCTGCGCGCCCGCTACCTCGTGGGCTGCGACGGCGGGCGCAGCACGGTGCGCAAGCTGGCGGGCATCGACTTCCCCGGCACGGAGGCGACGATGACCGCGCTGATCGGCGACGTCGAACTCCCCGATCTGCCCGAGGACTACGTCTGGGTGCGGCGCTGTGCAGGCGGCGACTACTCGGCGATCGCCTTCGAGCCGGGCTGGTACCGGGTGATCACCTCCGAGTACGACCGCGTCGCGGACCGCGACGAGGCCCCGACGTTCGAGCAGCTCCGGGAGTCCCTGATCAGGGTTGCGGGCACCGACTTCGGCATGCACAGCCCGCGGTGGGTCTCCCGGTTCAACGACGCCGCGCGGCAGGCCGCCGAGTACCGGCAGGGCCGGGTGCTGCTCGCGGGCGACGCGGCGCACATCCACTTCCCGGCCGGCGGGCAGGGGCTGAACATGGGCGTGCAGGACGCGGTCAACCTCGGCTGGAAGCTCGCCTCGGTGGTGCGCGGCCGGGCGCCCGAGAGCCTGCTGGACAGCTACCACGCCGAGCGCCACCCCGTCGGGGAGCGCGTTCTGCACAACACCCGGGCGCAGTCGGCCCTGGCCCGCCCCGGCGCACAGACGGACGCGCTGCGCGAGGTGTTCGGCTCGCTGATGGTGTTCGACGACGTCAACCGGCACCTGCGTCTCATGCTCACCGCACTGGACATCCGGTACCCGGTCGACGTCGACCACCCGCTGGCGGGCCGCCGGGTCCCCGACGCCGACCTCAAGACGCCCGAAGGCACCATCGGCGTCTACGACCTGCTGCACGCCGGCCGCCCCGTACTGCTCGACCTGAGCGGCAGCGCCGAGGTGGCGGCGGTCGCCAAGGGCTGGGCCGATCGCGTCGACCTCGTCGAGGCGCGCAGCGAGGACGACCAGTGGGCCGTCCCGGCCATCGACCAGGTACCGGCTCCCGCCGCGCTCCTGATCCGCCCCGACGGCCACGTCGCCTGGGCCTGCGACGGCGGCGCGCCCGACACCTCCGCGCTCCGGACCGCCCTCACCACCTGGTTCGGTCCGGCCCTGCAGGGTTGAGACACCACGACGGCGGCCGCCGGGACCCCTTCGGGTCCTGACGGCCGCCGTCGGTCATTCCGCGCCGGTCACCCCGCCAGCTTGCGGTTGATGACCTCGAAGACCTCTGCCACGGATGCGGGCATGTTCATCTCGTGGTGTGTGGCGTGTACGTCGTGCACCTCGATGGAACCGGTGACGTACGGCCGCCACAGGTGCGCGTACTGCTCGTCCTGCAGCGTCGCGCTGAAGAACAGCACGTCACCCCGGTAGACCGGCGACTCGAAATCCATCATGAGGTTCGAGTTGTTGGCCAGCACCTTGGACATGGTGTCCAGGAACTCCTGCCGGTTGTCGGTGCCGATGTACTGGCCGAAGAAGTCCTCGAGCTCCGCCCGGTACTCCGCCAGGGTCTTGTTGGCGTGGATCTCCGTCCACCCGTGCCCCCCGGGCTGGGAGTCCAGGATGGCCACGAGCGAGATCTCGTGCCCGAGCCGGTCCAGCGCATCCGCGACGGCCTGTACGACGGTGCCGCCGTAGGACCAGCCGACCAGGTGGAAGGGCCCCTCCGGCTGGATCTTCAGCATCTCGGCGACGTAGTCGTCGACCATCTCCGCCACGGATCCCGCCGGCGAGTCCACGCCGTCGGAGCCGCGGGACTGCAGGGCGTACGCCTTCCGGTCCTGCACGTGCGGCGCGAAGCTGAAGTACGCCCAGCCCAGCCCGCCTCCCCCGTGGAAGAACCACATGGGCTCCTTGCCCGTGCCGGGATCGCTGTTCAGCGGCAGCACGACCGCGAACGGGTCGTCGTTGTCCATGGGACTGCCGATGAGCACCAGCGAGGCCAGCTCGGCCACCGTGGGGAACTTGATGATCGTCCTGATGGGGATCTCGACGTCGAACTCCTTGCGGATGCGGACACTGAGCCGGGTGGCCAGCAGCGAGTGCCCGCCGTGCGTGAAGAAGTTGTCGTGGATGCCGACCTTCTCCCGGCCGAGCAGCTCGCCGAAGAGGGCGCACAGCTTCTCTTCGTGGGCGTCGCGCGGCTCCTGGCCGGCCACGGTGGCCGTGTGCTCCGAGGGCAGCGCGCGCCGGTCGAGCTTCCCGTTCGGGGTCAGCGGAATCTCCGGCAGCGGGATCACCGCGGAAGGCACCATGTAGTCCGGCAGACGCCCGCGCAGGTACGCGGAGAGCTCGGCGAGCAGCGGACCGGCCGACTCGTCGGCCTGGACACCGGCATCGGCCGCCGGGACCACGTATCCCACGATGCGCTTGTCGCCCTCGCGGTCCTCGCGTACGACGACCACCGCCTGCGCCACACCGGGGTGCCCGGCCAGCACGTTCTCGACCTCGCCCAGCTCGATCCGGAAACCCCGGACCTTCACCTGGTGGTCGGTTCGCGCGATGTACTCCAGCCGGCCGTCCCTGTCCCACCGCACCAGGTCCCCGGTGCGGTACATCCGCGCACCGGCGGGGCCGAACGGACAGGCCACGAACCGCTCCGCGGTCAGCTCCGGCCGGCCCTGGTACCCGCGGGCCACCCCGTCACCGGCGATGTACAGATCGCCCTGCACCCCGCGCGGAACCGGTCGCAGCCACGAGTCGAGCACGTACACCTGGGTGTTCCCGATCGGCGTCCCGATCGGCGGCGCACCCGCCCCCGCCTTCACGGGCGCCATGGTCGACCACGTCGTCGTCTCGGTCGGGCCGTACCAGTTGCCCACTTCGGCGGCCTGCTCCGCCAGCGTCTCGGCCAGCCGGGCCGGCACGGCCTCCGCGCCGGTGATGATCCGCAGGCCCTGCGCGGCGTTCGGCTCGTGCGTCAGCAGCATCTGCCAGAACGCGGGCGTGGCCTGCACCACGGTGACCCCGTGGCGGCGTATCAGCGCCATCACGGCCGACGGATCGGTGACGGTGTCCTTCGTCGCCATGACCATGGTCGCGCCGGATACGAACGCGAGGTACAGCTCGGTGTTCGCCATGTCGAACGAGACCGTCGTGCTGAACAGCATCCGGTCCGCCGGCAACAGCGGGAACCGCCGCTGCGTCGAGGCGATGAAGTTCGCGAGCGCGCCGCGCGGGACCGCGACCCCCTTCGGGGTGCCCGTCGAGCCCGACGTGTAGATCACGTACTGGGTGTTCTCCGGACGGACGAACACCTCGGGTGCCGCATCCGGATACTGCGAGCAGTCCGCGCCGGCCAGCGTCTCGGCATCGAGCACGAGTACCGGGTCGACCTGCTCGAGGATGAAGTCGATCCGGGAGCGAGGGTGGTCCGGGTCGAGGGGAACGTAGGCTCCGCCGGCCTTCAGCACCGCCAGCAGCGCCACCATCAGATTCACGGTCCGGGGCAGGCAGACGGCGACCAGCGATTCGGCCCGCACGCCGCGGTGGGCCAGCCAGTGCGCCAGCCTGTTGGACCGCGTGTCCAGCTCCCGGTAGGTGAGCGACTCGTTCTCGCCGATGACGGCGAGCGCCTGGGGTCTCTCTTCGGCTCGTCTTCGCACGGCGTCCACCAGGCCCTGCTCCAGGGTCGGCCCGGCGGTGTCGTTGGCCTCCACCAGCAGCCGCTCCCGCTCCCCCGCGATCAGCACGTCGACGTCCCCGACGCACATGCCCGGGTCGGCGACCAGCTGCTCCAGAATGCGCGCGAAGCGGGCGGCCATGGCCTCGACCGTGTCCCGGTCGAACAGCTGGGTCACGTACTGGATGTCGCCCCGCAGCGCGCCCGACTCGTCCAGGGCCATGCTGAAGAACAGGTCGACCATGGCTTTCGAGGTGAGGGCCTGCACGAACTCCACCTCGAGCCCGGGGAACTCGAGGACCGGCTTCTCGAAGTTCTGCCAGCCGCACATCACCTGGAACAGCGGCCGGTACGCCGTGGAGCGGTCGGGGTTGATCGCCTCGACCAGCACGTCGAACGGCACGTCCTGGTGCTCGTAGGCCGCCAGCGCCTTGTTCCGCACCTGCGCGAGCACGTCGGTGAACGACGGGTTCCCGGAGAGGTCCACGCGCAGGACCAGGTTGTTGACGAAGCACCCGATCAGATCGGCCAGCGCCTCGTCGGTCCGCCCGGCGATCGGGGTGCCGACCGGTATGTCGTCCCCGCCGCCGAGCTTGCTCAGCAGCACCGCCAGCGCGGCGTGCATGACCATCGACATGGTCGTTCCGCGCTCGGCGGCCAGCTTCTCCAGCCCGGCCGCCACCTCCGGCTCCACGCCGAAGCCGACCGTGTCGCCGTGCGTCGTCGCTTCGACGGACCGCGGGCGGTCCAGCGGCAGGTCCAGCGGCTGCGGCACCCCGTCCAGTTCGTCGCGCCAGTATTCGATCTGCGCCGCGCCGAGCCCGTCCGGGTCGGCCAGGTCGCCGAGCACCTCGCGCTGCCACATCGTGTAGTGCTGGTACTGCACGGGCAGCGGCTCCCACTGCGGCGCCCCGCCGTCCCGGCGGGCGGTGTAGGCGGCGGCCAGGTCCCGTGCCAGCGGGGCGCCCGAGCTGCCGTCCGTCGCGATGTGGTGGACGACCAGGACCAGCACGTGCTCCTCGGGCGAGCAGCGCAACAGGGCTGCCCGGAAGGGGATTTCGGCTGCCAGGTCGAACCCGTGCGCGACGGCCTCGTCGATCGCGCCGGGCACGCCTTCGGGCGCCACCTCGACCACCGACAGCCGCGTCTGCTCCGACGCCTGCGCCATCGGCAGGATCCGCTGGTGGGGCTCGCCTTCGTCGTCGGTCACGTACGTGGTGCGCAGGATCTCGTGCCGGTCGACCACGTCACTGATCGCCGCGGCGAGGGCGCCCTGGTCCAGGGGGCCGGTCAGCCGCAGGGCCGAGGGCATGTTCCAGGTCTCCCCGCCCTCCAGTTGGTGCATGTACCAGTAGCGGCGTTGTGCGAATGACAGCGGAACCATTGCTTCACTCCTTGAGGATCGACTGGCCCAGGCCTCAGGGGACGCGGAGCAGCCGATTCCTCCGCCCACGCAGCCACCTGTGGCAGGTCGAAGAACGTGCGGGGTCTATCGCTCCCCGGCTCGGCGAAGGCGCAGTCGATCAGCCGGGTGGGGAGCGGAAGGTGCCCGCATGGTGCGAAACATGGAGCCGCCTCGGCGACGCGCGGTCGGCCGAGGCGGCTCGGGAGGGGACGCCGGACCAGCTTCTGAGCTGGTCGGGGTCACGCTCTCTTCTTGAACGTGGAGATCGCCCACACGTAGCCGAGGACGGCGATCCCGACGCACCAGGCGACGGCCGCGATCGCGTCGCCGCTCGACGGGTTGCCCGCGAGCAGCCCGCGCAGCGTCTCGATGATCGGGGTGAAGGGCTGGTACTCGGCGAACTGCCGCACACCGGCGCCCATCGTGTCCGCGGGCACGAAAGCGCTGCTCAGGAACGGCAGCATGATCAGCGGCACGGCGCCCAGGCCGGCCGACTCCGCGGTCTTGGCGGCCAGCCCCATGGCGACCGTGAGCCAGCCGGCCGCGATGCTGAGCAGCACGATGATGCCGATCACGCCGAGCCAGTCGACGGCGCTCGCCTTGGGGTCGAACCCCATCAGGAAGGCCACGCCGATGATGGCCGCGCAGCCCACCAGGGCGCGCACGGCGGTGATGACGACGTGCCCGGTCAGCATGGCGCCGCGGGAGACGTCCATGACCTTGAACCGGTTGATGATGCCCTTGGTCATGTCGGAGTTCACGGCCGTCGCGGTGGCCCCCAGGCCGTAGCTGATGGCCATGACGAGCAGACCCGGCGTCACGTAGTCGATGTAGTGGTCGCCGACGCTGAACGCGCCGCCGAACACCTTGACGAACATCAGCATGATCACGATGGGGAACAGGACCGCGTTGAACATCGTGATGGGGTTGCGCACGTTGTGCTTCAGGTTGCGGCGCAACATGATCGACGAATCGGCGAACGGCGTCGAGACAGTGCTCACTGTGCGATCGCCTCCTTGCTCAGGTGCTCGGTACGCGTGGGGTCGGTCAGGGCGAGGAAGACGTCGTCGAGGTCCGGTCGCTGCACCGAGAACTCCTGGGCGTCGAGCGAGTGCGCGTCGAGCTGGTCCAGCAGGACCCGCAGCGACCTCGTCTCACCGTCGCTGGCCACCCGCAGGGTCAGCTCCTCGTCGTCCCGCACGGACCCGGTCAGGAGGCGCGCCGCCGCGTCGAGTTCGTAGAGGTCGGCGAACCGGAACCTGATGTGGGTGCCCGGGATCTGGCGCTTGAGCTCCTCGGGGGTGCCCTGGGCGACCAGGCGGCCCCCGTTCAGCACCGCGATCTGGTCGGCGAGCTGGTCGGCTTCCTCGAGGTACTGGGTGGTGAGGAAGATGGTGGTGCCCTCGGCCACGAGCTCGCGGACGATCCCCCACATCGTGCGCCGGCTGCGCGGGTCGAGACCCGTCGTCGGCTCGTCGAGGAAGATGATCTCCGGGTTGCCGACCAGCGTCATCGCCAGGTCCAGCTTGCGGCGCATACCGCCGGAGTAGGTCGACGACAGCTTGTCCGCCGACTCCACCAGGTCGAAGCGCTCCAGCAGCTGCGTGACCACCTGGTCACCGCCCCGCACCCGCTTCAGGTCCGTCATCAGCTGCAGGTTCTCGCGGCCGGACAGCAGATCGTCCACCGCGGCGAACTGACCGGTCACGCCGATGGCCGCGCGCGCCTGCTTGGTCGCGGTCGCCACGTCGTGCCCGGCGACGCGCACCGTGCCGGCGTCGGCCGCCATCAGCGTCGTGAGGACGTTGACCGTCGTCGTCTTGCCGGCCCCGTTCGGGCCGAGCAGGGAGAAGATCGATCCTGCGGCGACATCGAAATCGATGCCGTCGAGGACGACCTTGTCGCCATATGCCTTGCGCAGCCCTGAAACTGCAATCGCTGAACTTCTCATTCCTCCACTTTCCTCTCCGGGCCTGTCACGCACCTGTCACATCCCTGACACGGCGTTCGACAAGATCGCCCGGGCCAGAGGACCGCTCATTCCGTCCGCAAACCGCCCCGCCCTAACGAGCGCGGGCGGACTGCGCCTCGATCACGTCCAGCACCTCACGGCCGAGATCGACCAGATACATGTGATCGCCCGGAAACTCCACATAGCTGAATTCGGCCGTGGTCGACGCCTGCCATTGCCGGGCCTCTTCCGCGGTGACCAGTCCGTCGGAGGCGCCCCGCAGCGAGCAGATCGGGACCGACACGAGTTCGTCGGTGCTCGGGACGTAGTTCTCGTGCATCTCGCAGTCGGCCTGCAGCACCGGGAGAATCAGTTCGCGCATCTCCGGGTGGTCGAGGGCCTCGTGCCGGAACCCCGCGAACTCCTCGACCCTGGCGAGGAACTCCTCGTCCGGGAGCCCGGTGGCCCGCCGCTCGCGCTGGGTCCACGGCCCGGGCGAACCACTGACGATCAGCCGCTCGACCTGCACGCCGCGCGCGGTCAGCAGGTGCACCAGCTCGTACGCGAGCACCGCGCCCAGGCTGTGCCCGAACAGCACGACCCGGGCCCCTTCACCGAGGTCCGCGACGATGTCGTCGATCGAGCCCTTGGCCGCCTCGACGACGTTCCGGTACGGCTCCTCCAGGATCTTCCGCTCACGGCCCGGCAGCTCGACCGAGGTGATGCGCCACCGGTCGGCGGCCGGCTCCCGCCACGGGTGGAAGAACGAAGCACCTGCTCCCGCGAACGGCACGCACAGCAGCGTGGCCTGGTCCCCGCGTTCCGCGGACATGCCGGGCTCTGTCACCCCGACCAACCCCAATCATCCATACGATCGTTTTTCGAACAGTTCCGGGACATGGATGTCCGGTCGCTACGCCAGCTTGCTGCTGACGACCTCGAAGAATTCGGCCACGGGTGCGGGCATGTGCATTTCGTGGTGCGTGGCGTGCATTTCGTGCACCTCGAGGGAACCGCCGACGTACGGGCGCCACAGGTGCGCGTACGACTTCTCCTCGAGCGTCGCGTTGAAATACAGCACGTCGCCGCGGTAGACCGGCGATTCGAAATCCATCATGCGGTTCGTGTTGTTGGCCATGACCTTCGACATGGTGTCGAGGAAGCCCTGCCGGTTGCCCATCCGGATGTACTGGCTGAAGTCGTCCTCGAGCTCCGCCCGGTAGTCCGAGGACTCCTTGCCGGCGTGTACCTCCGTGAACCCGTGTCCACCCGGCTGGGCGTCCAGGATGGCCACGAGGGAGACCTCGTGCCCGAGCCGGTCGAGCGCGTCCGCGACGGCCTGCACGATGGTGCCGCCGTAGGACCAGCCGACCAGGTTGAAGGGCCCGTCCGACTGGATCTCCAGCATCTGGGCGACGTAGTCGTCGATCATCTCCTGCACGGAGCCCGCCGGCGTGTCCACGCCGTCGGAGCCGCGGGACTGCAGGGCATAGGCCGGCCGGTCCTGCAGGTGCAGCACGAAGCTGTAGTACGCCCAGCCCAGCCCACCGCCGCCGTGGAAGAACCACACCGGCGCCTTGCCCGTACCGGGATCGGTGTTCAGGGGCAGCACGACCCCGAACGAGTCGGCGTCGTCCGCGGGAACACCGCCGGCGAGCATCAGCGCGGCCAGCTCGGCCACCGTCGGGTACTTGATGACCGTCCTGATGGGAATGTCTATGTCGAACTCGTTGCGGATGCGGACGCTGAGCCGGGTGGCCAGCAGCGAGTGCCCGCCGAGCGCGAAGAAGCCGTCGTCGATGCCGACCTTCTCCAGGCCGAGCAGCTCGCTGTAGAGGGCGCACAGCTTCTGCTCGAAGGCGTTGCGCGGCTCCCGGCTGACCACGGTGTTCGTGTCCTCCGAGGGCAGTGCCCGCCGGTCGAGCTTGCCGTTCGAGGTCAGCGGGATCTCCGAAAGCGGAATCACCACCGAGGGCACCATGTAGTCCGGGAGGCGCTCGCGCATGTACTCGGACAGCTCGGCGAACAGCGCACCGGTCGACGCGTCGTCGGACTCGGGCACCACATAGCCCACGATGCGCTTGTCGTCCTCGTGGTTCTCGCGCACCACGATCACCGCCTGCGCCACACCCGGATGCCCGGCCAGCACGTTCTCGATCTCGCCCAGCTCGATCCGGAAGCCCCGGATCTTCACCTGGGTGTCGGCCCGGCCCACGTACTCCAGCTGACCGTTCCGGCTCCAGCGGACCAGGTCGCCGGAGCGGTACATCCGCTCGCCCGGCACGCCGAAGGGGCACGCGACGAACCGTCCCGCGGTCAGGTCCGGCCGGCCGTGGTACCCGCGGGCCAGGCCGTAGCCCGCCACGTACAGCTCCCCGGTCACGCCGGTGGGCGCCGGCAGGAGGTTCGCGTCCAGGACGTAGGCGCGCAGGCCCGGGATGGCCGGGCCGATCACGCTGGCGCGGAAGCGGGCGGCGGAGTTCTCGTCGAGGTCGATGCGGGTGACGTGCACCGTGGTCTCGGTGATGCCGTACATGTTCACCAGCACCGGCGCATCGCCGGCGTGGCGCTGGTACCAGTCCGCAAGGCGGTTCAGGTCGAGGGCCTCGCCGCCGAACACCACGTACCGCAGCGCCAGGTCCTGGCCGGGGGCATCCGCGTCGGCCTGGACGAGCTGGTAGAAGGCCGAGGGCGTCTGGTTGAGGACGGTGACCCGCTCGCGGGCGAGCAGCTGGAGGAAGTCGCCCGGGGAGCGGGAGACGTCGTAGGGGACCACGACCAGGCGTCCGCCGTGCAGCAGCGGCCCCCACAGCTCCCACACCGAGAAGTCGAAGGCGTAGGAGTGGAAGAGGGTCCACACGTCGTCCGCGCCGAAGGCGAAGTCCTCGGCGGCGCTGAAGAGCCCGACCACGTTGCTGTGCGGGATCAGCACGCCCTTGGGGCGGCCGGTCGACCCGGAGGTGTAGATCACGTACGCCGGGTGCTCGGGGCGCAGGGCCGTGCGGCGCTCGGCGTCGGTGAGGTCGGCGGCCGTCTCCTCGGCGAAGGCCCCGGCCCGGTCGAGATGGACCAGCGGGAGGTCCTGGTCCAGCCCCTGCGCGGCAGCGTTCGAACTGGTCGTGACCAGCAGGACCGGCTGGGCGTCCTGGACCATGTACGCGATGCGGTCGGCCGGGGAGTCGGGGTCGATCGGCAGATAGGCACCGCCCGCCTTGAGCACCGCGAGCAGCGCGACGACCAGCTCGGCCGAGCGCTCCAGGCAGACTCCGACCAGGGACTCGGGGCCGACGCCCTGGGCGACGAGGTGCCGCGCGAGCCGGTTGGCCCGGGCGTTGACCTCGCCGTAGGTGAGCGTGTCACCCTCGTGGGAGACCGCGACCTCGTCCGCCCGCTGCGCCGCCTGGCGTTCGAACAGCTCGACCAGGGTGGCCTCGGGGATGTCGTTGCCGGCGGGGTTCACGTCCCGCACCAGCCGCACCCGCTCGGCCGCGCTCAGCACGTCGACGTCGCCGACGCGCACGCTCGGATCGGCGGCCAGCTGCTCCAGCACCCGGACGAGCCGGGCGGCGATCACCTCGGCCGACGCGCGGTCGAACAGCTGGGTCGCGTACTGGAGGTCGCCCCGCAGCGCGCCCGACTCGTCCGCGGTCAGGCTGAAGAACAGGTCGACCATGGCGGTCGACGGGATGGCCTGCTCGAACTTCACGTCGAGCCCGGGGATCCCGAGGTCCGGCTTCTGGTAGCTCTGCCAGGCGAACATCACCTGGAACAGCGGCTGGTAGGACGCGGAGCGCTCGGGGTTGATGGCCTCGACGAGCAGGTCGAACGGGACGTCCTGGTACTCGTAGGCCGTCAGCGCCTTTTCCCGCACCTGGGCGAGCAGCTCGGTGAAGGTCGGGTTGCCGGAGAGGTCCGCCCGCAGCACCTGGGTGTTGACGAAGAACCCGATCAGATCGGCCAGCGCCTCGTCGGTCCGCCCGGCGATCGGGGAGCCGATCGTCAGATCGTCCCCGCCGCCGAGCTTGCGCAGCAGCACCGCCAGCGCGCCCTGCAGGACCATCGACATGGACGCACCGCGCTCGTCGGCCAGCTTCTGCAGCCCGGCCGCCACCTCCGCCGCCACGGAGAGGCCGATCGTCTCGCCGTGCGAGTTCGCCTCCGCGGGCCGCGGGCGGTCCGTGGGCAGGTTCAGCGGCTGCGGCACGCCGTCCAGCTGCTTGCGCCAGTACTCGACCTGCTGCGCGGCGAGGCTCTCCGGGTCGGACACCTCGCCGAGCACCTCGCGCTGCCACTGCGCGTACTCCTTGTACTGCACGGGCAGCGGCTCCCACTGCGGCGCCTGGCCGTCCTGGCGGGCGGCGTAGGCAGCGATCAGGTCCCGCATCATCGGCGCGCTCGAGCTGCCGTCCGAGGCGATGTGGTGGACGACCATGACGAGGACGCGCTCCTGGGGGGAACAGCGCAGCAGGTGCGCCCGGAAGGGGAGTTCGCCCTCCAGGTCGAACCCGTGCGAGACGGCCTCGTCGATCGCGCGGCGCATGTCCTCGGGCGCCACGTCGGCCACCTGCACCTGGGGCGAGGCCTCCGCCACCGTCAGGATCCGCGAGTAGGGCTCGCCGTCGTCGTCCGTCGCGTACGTGGTGCGCAGGATCTCGTGCCGGTCGACCACGTCGCGGATCGCTGCGACGAGGGCGTCCTGGTCCAGGGCTCCGGTCAGCCGGAACGCCGCCGAGATGTTGTAGGTCGCCGCCCCCCGCTCCAGCTGGTGCAGGAGCCACATACGACGTTGTGCGAATGACAGCGGAATCATTACTTCACATCCTTAACGATCATCTGGCGCAAGCTGGGGCGACGGGGAGCGGCCGACTCCTCCGACCAGGCGGCGAGCGCGGCCACCGACGGCAGGTCGAAGATCTTCCGGATCGGTATCTCGATCCCCATCTCGGCGCGGGCGCGGCTGATCAGCCGAGTCGCGAGCAGCGAGTGCCCGCCGAGCTCGAAGAAGCCGTCGTCGATGCCGACCCGGTCCACACCGAGCACCTCGGCGAACAGCTTGGCCAGGGTCTCCTCGCGGGAGGTTCGAGGCGCCCTGTAGGCGGCGCCGTTGTACTCCGGTTCGGGCAGCGCGGCCCGGTCCAGCTTGCCGTTCGGGGCGAGCGGCAGCCGGTCGAGGAGCATGAAGGCGGCCGGCACCATGAAGTCCGGCAGCCGCTCCGAGACGAAGCCGTGCAGCTCCTTCGTCGACAGGCCCGAGCCGTCGCCGGTCGTCGTGCCGTCCCCGGTGACGACGGGCACGACGTACGCGACCAGCTGCTTGCCGGAGCTGCCGGCGCGACCCTCGCAGGCGATGACGACGGCCTGCGCGACCCCGGGGTGCGCGGTGACCGCGGCCTCGACCTCGCCGGGCTCGACGCGGAAGCCGCGCACCTTGACCTGCGCGTCTCCGCGGCCCGCGTACTCCAGCCGGCCGTCGGCGTTCCAGCGCGCCAGGTCACCGGTGCGGTACATGCGCGAGCCGGACGGGCCGAACGGGTCGGCGACGAAGCGCTCTGCGGTCAGTTCGGCGCGGCCGTGGTAACCGCGGCCCACGCTTCCGCCGACGTACAGCTCGCCGACCGCGCCGGGCGGCAGCGGGGTCAGGCCGGGGCCGAGGACGTAGGCCCGCATGTTGCCGAGCGGGGTGCCGACGGGCGTGCTGCCCGCCCCGGCCTGCATGTCGCCGTCGACGGCGAAGGTGGTGGCGTAGAACGACTCGCTCTGCCCGTAGGCGTTGACGACCCGTACGCCCGGGAAGGCCTTGCGCGTCTTCTCGACGAGCGACGCGGGCAGGGCCTCGCCGGCGAAGACGACCGTCTCCACGCTGGTGCGGCCGGAGATCTCGTCGACGAGTTCGGCGAAGGCGGACGGCACGGTGGAGATGACGCTGCCGCTCCAGCCCCCGACCCGCTCGCCCAGGACCAGGACGTCCCGGACCACTTCGACGACGCCGCCGCAGGCGAGGGTCGTGAAGATCTCGAACGCCGAGACGTCGAAGTTGACCGACGTGCCCGCGAGGAGCCGCTTGCCGGGCTCCATGCCCACGCGGGAGGCGAGCCGCAGCACGCCGTTGACCACGTTGGCGTGCGTGATGGCGACGCCCTTGGGCTTGCCCGTGGAGCCGGAGGTGTACATGACGTACGCCAGCTGGTCCGCATGGCGCGGCAGTTCGAGGCCCGTGTCGTCCCCGGACAGGTCGAGCGTGTCGAGGAAGACGTCCGGGGCGTCGTGCTCCGGCAGCACCGCGACCGTCGTGGAGTCCGTCAGGACCAGGCGCGGTCGCGCCTCCCCGAGGATGGCCTCGAGGCGGTGGCTGGGGTACTTGGGGTCGACCGGCAGGTACGCGCCGCCCGCCTTCAGGACCGCGAGCAGTGCGACCACCAGGTCGGCCGACCGCGGCAGCGACACCGCGACCACCGACTCCGGGCCCACCCCGCGTCCGGCCAGTTCGCGCGCCAGGCGGTTGGCCCGGGCGTCCACCTCGCGGTACGTGAGCGACTCGCCCTCGGCGACCACGGCGACCTCGTCCGGGGTCCGCGCCGCCTGTGCCTCGACGAGCTCGTTCACCGTGACGTCCGGAGTCGGGACGGCCGTGTCGTTGAACTCGGTGAGCAGCCGGTCGCGTTCGGCCGGATCCAGGATGTCGACCTCGGCGACCTTCAGGTCGGGGCCGGCCGCCAGCTGCCGCAGGATCCGCACGAGGCGGGCCGCCAGCACCTCCACGGCGTCCTGCTCGAAGACGCCCTGCGTGTACTGGAGGATGAAGTGGAGGTGCGGGTCGAGCGCCGCCATCAGGGTCAGCGGGTAGTTGGTGCCCGTGGCCGCGCGCAGGCCCGTGAAGGCGATCCCGTCCGCGGCGTCGGAGGCAGCGCCGATGGCTTCCTCGTCGACCGGGTACGACTCGAAGACGACCAGCGTGTCGAAGAGGGACTTCAGGCCGACGGACTGCTGGATCTCCGTGAGCCCGTGGTAGTGGTGGTCCAGGAGCCGGGCCTGTCGGCTCTGCAGCCGGGTGAGGACCTCGGCGAGGGTGTCGCCGGGCCCGTACTCGACGCGTACGGGAAGGGTGTTGATGAACATCCCGACGATCGAGTCGACGTCCGTCACCTCGGGCGGGCGCCCGGAGACGGTGGCGCCGAGCACCACGTCCCGGCGGCCGGTGAGCTGGCCGAGCAGCAGCCCCCAGGCACCCTGGACCAGGGTGTTGACGGTGACGCCCAGCTCGGTGGCGCGCCGGCCCAGGGCGCGGGCCTCGTCCTCGGGGAGCGTGATGTCGACCTGGCCGACGCCCTCGCCCCCGCCTTCGCCTTCGGAGCCGGGAGCGAGCAGGGTCGGCTCCTCGACGCCTTCCAGCTCGGCCGCCCACACCCGGGCGGTCTCCGCCTGGTCCTGACGGGCGCGCCAGGACAGGAAATCGCCGAAGTCGCGGGTCGCGGGCAGACCGGCCGGGTCGCCGTGGGACGCGTAGAGCAGCAGCAGGTCCCGCATGAGCAGGGGCATGGACCAGCCGTCGATGAGCACGTGGTGGGCGGTCATCACGAGCTCGGCGCGGCCGGGCTCGAGGACGACGAGCGCCACGCGGATCAGCGGCGGGGTGGTCACGTCGAAGTGGGCGCCCCGGTCGCCGGCGAGGAACGCCTCGAACTGCTCGGTCCGTTCCGCCTCGTCGAGGGCGGTCAGGTCGAGGTGCTGCCACGGCAGCGACACCGTCTCCGGCACCACCTGCACCACGTCGCCGTCCGCCCGGTTGACGAACGCCGCGCGGAGGCTGGGGTGGCGCGCCAGCAGGGCCTGCGCAGCCCGGTGCATCCGCTCCGGGTCGACGTCGCCGGACAGGTGGAACACCAGCTGCATGTGGTAGGCGTCGAACTCGGCGCCGGACAGCATCGTGTGGAACAGCATCCCGGACTGCACCGGGGTCGTCGGCCAGATCCGGCAGAGCTTGCCGAACCGGCCCTCCCAGGTGTCGATCTCCCGCTGGCCCACCTCGACCAGGGGCGCGTCGCTCGGGGTCAGGCCGCCGGCCTCGGGGGTGGCGGCGTGCCGCGCGAGGGCGGTCAGCGCCTGGACCCACAGGCCGGCCAGCTCGGTGACCTCGTCGCGGGTGAGCACGCCGGTCGGGAAGCCGAAGTAGGCGGTCAGCTCGTCACCGGCGGCCACGGCGTTGATCTCCAGCGCCGACAGCACCGGCATGTCCGCGTCGGGCGCGGCGATCAGGTCCTGGTGCGTGGTGTCCGGTGCCCAGCCGAGGCCCCGCAGCTCCTCGGGGATGTCCGCGCTGGACGCCCGGCCCAGGTAGTTGAAGCCGATCCGCGGCTCCCGCCGTCCGGCGAGCGCGGCGGCGGTCTCCGTGTTCAGGTGGCGCAGCAGGCCGTAGCCCATGCCGTTGTCCGGCACGGCGCGCAGCTGTTCCTTGACGGCCTTGACCGCCCGGCCGGCGGCGGGGCCGCCGGCGAACGCGTCCGCGAGGTCGATGCCCGCGAGGTCCAGCTTCACCGGGTACATCGCAGTGAACCAGCCGATCGTGCCGGACAGGTCGGCACCGGGCACGAGGTGGTCCTCGCGGCCGTGGCCTTCGAGCCGGACCAGCGTCGAGTCCCCGGACACGCCGCGCGTCCGGCGCCACTGCGCCAGCGCCAGCGCCAGGCCGGTCAGCAGCCCGTCGTCGACGCCGCCGCGGAACACCGCGGGCACCGTGTCGAGCAGGGTCGCGGTGACGTCGGCCGGCACCTGGATGCGTACGGTGTCCGCGGTGGCCGTGACATCGCGCGCCGGGTCCACGTCCCGGGCGCCGAGCACGGGCTCCTCGCCGCTGAGCATCTCCTGCCACACGGGCAGTTCCGCCACCCGCTCCGGGGTGGCCGCCTCGTCGGCCAGGGCGTGCATCCACCGGCGCAGCGAGGTGCTCTCCGGGGCCGCTTCCGGGGCGAGGCCCTCGCGGATCCGCTTCCACGCGGCGGCCAGGTCCGGCACCAGGATGCGCCAGGACACGCCGTCGACGACCAGATGGTGCAGCACGATCAGCAGGCGGTCCGCCTCCGTGTCGGAGGTGAGCCACACGAACCGGGCCATGACGCCCGCGTCCGGGTCGAGCCGGTCCGCGGCAGCGTCCAGCTCGGCCTGTACGTCGGCGTCGGCGTAGCGGACCTCGTGCACCAGCGCGCCGGCGTCCGCGCTGCCGACGGGCTCCATGCGCAGGCCGGGCTCCGCCCGGTCGAGGCGGGAGCGCAGCACGTCGTGCCGGTCCAGTACGGCCTGGAGCGTGGCGACCAGACCTTCGCGGTCGATGTCCGCGGGCAGGGTGAGCAGCGCGGACATGCAGAACCGGCCGGTTCCGCCGCCCAGGCCGAGCACGTGCGCGCCCGTCGGGGGCAGCGGAGCCCAGCCCACGCCGCCGCCCGGCAGCTCGGCCAGGACGACCCGCTCCTCTTCCTCCCGGCCCTCGACCAGTTCCGCGAGCCGGGCGACCGTGCGCTGCTCGAAGATCTCCCGCGTGCTGACCACGACGCCGCGCGTCTTGGCGCGCGCCACGACCTGGATCGAGCGGATGCTGTCGCCGCCGCTGGTGAAGAAGTCGTCGTCGACGCCCACCTGCTCGGTGCCGAGCACGTCCGCGTACACCTCGGCCAGGACCCGCTCGGCCTCGCTGCGCGGCGCCCGGTACTCGGTGCGGGCGAACTCCGGCTCGGGCAGCGCGGCCCGGTCCAGCTTTCCGTTCGCGTTCAGCGGCAGCCGGTCCAGCACCACGATCAGCGCGGGCACCATGTAGTCCGGCAGCCTCTTGGCCACGAACCGCTGCAGGTCCGCCGCGGAGACACCGGCGGCCGGGGCGGCTTCGCCGTCGGCGGCGCCCGCCGGCGCCACGTAGCCGACGAGCCGCGCGGTGCCGGTGTGGTCCCTGCAGACCGTGACGACGGCCTGGCCGATCGCGGGGTGCTGGGCGAGGGCCGTCTCGATCTCGGTCGGCTCGACACGGATGCCGTTGACCTTCACCTGGCTGTCGGCGCGGCCCGCGTACTTCAGCCGGCCGTTCTCGTCCCACCGGGCCAGGTCACCGGTGCGGTACATGCGCGCGCCGGCGGGGCCGAAGGGGCATGCGACGAACCGCTCCGCGGTGACGGCGCCGTTGCCGTGGTAGCCGCGGGCGATCGGACCGCCGACGTACAGTTCGCCGATCACGCCGGGCGCGACCGGGGTGAGCTCCGGCCCCAGCACGTAGGTGCGCATGTTGGCCAGGGGCTGTCCGACGGGTACCGCACCGGTCCCGTCCGACTGCTGCGGGAGCGTGTGCGTGGCGGCGTAGAAGCTTTCCGTCTGTCCGTAGGCGTTGACGACACGGACGTCGGGCAGGGCGCGGCGCACCTTGCGGACCAGGTCGGCCGACAGGGCTTCGCCGGCGAAGATGACCGTGTCCACCTCGAGTTCGAGGCTGTCCGGGGCATCGGTGATCTGGTCGAGCAGCGCGGAGAACACCGCGGGCACGGCGCTGATGGTGGTGCCGGACCAGCTGCCGCGCTCGGCGAGTTCGAGCACGTCGCGGACGACCTCGACGCTCGCACCGGCGGTCAGCGCGGTGAAGATCTCGAACACGGAGACGTCGAAGTTCACCGAGGTCGCGGCGAGCATCCGGGAGCCCGCCTCGACCTGCACGGTCCGGCGCAGGTCCTGGACACCGTTGACCACGCTGCCATGGGTGATGGCGACGCCCTTGGGCGTCCCGGTCGACCCCGACGTGAACATCACGTAGGCCAGGTTGTCCGGCCCGATACGGACGTCCGGGGCCTCGACGGCCCGGCCCTCGAGGCTCAGGTCGTTGAGGTGGAGTACCGGCTGCCGGCACTTGGACACGGTCGGCGCCGTCTGATAATCGGTCAGCACCAGTGCGGGGCCGGCCGTGTCGAGCAGGAGGTCGACCCGCGCGGCCGGGTAGTTGGGGTCGATCGGCAGGTAGGCACCGCCGGCCTTGAGCACGGCGAGGAGCGCGACCACCAGGTCCGCGGACCGCGGCAGGGCCACGGCGACCAGGACGTCCGGCCCGACGCCGCGGTCCCGCAGCACCGCAGCCAGCCGGTTGGCACGGATGTCCAGGTCCCGGTACGACAACGTGGTCGGTCCGGACACCACCGCGGTCGCGTCCGGCGTCTGCGCCGCCTGAGCGGCGACGAGCTCCGGCACCGTCGTGCCGCGCACCGGTTCCGTCGTCTCGTTCAGCTTGGTCAGCCAGCTGCGTTCGGCGTCGGTGAGCACGTCCACCCCGCCGAGCCGCGTCCCGGAGTCGGCGACCACCTGGCGCAGCACGCGCACGTAGCGGTCGACGAGGCTCTCGGCCGTGGCGTGGTCGAACAGCTCGGTCGCGTACTCCAGCCGCCCGTACGCGCCCCCGGCCGGGGCCGGGACGATGTTGAAGAACAGCTCGAACTTCGCGGTGCCGGTGCCGGCCGGGACGGGGGTGATGCGCAGACCCGGGGTCTCGATCTGCGACCACTCGAACTGCCAGGCCAGCATGACCTGGAACAGCGGCTGGTACGCGGTGGTGCGGTCCGGGCTCAGCAGCTCCACCAGGCGCTCGAACGGAACGTCCTGGTTGTCGTACGCGGCGAGGGCCCGTTCGCGGACCTGGTCCAGCAGGTCGCCGAACGAGGGGTTCTGCGACAGGTCGACGCGCAGCACCCAGGTGTTGGCGAAGAAGCCGATCAGGTCGTCGAGCTGCTCGTCGGCGCGCCCCTCGATCGGGCTGCCGATGGTCAGGTCGTTTCCGGCACCGAGGTGGTGCAGGAGCACCGCGAGCACGGCCTGGGCGACCATGGGCGCGGTGGCGCCGTGCGCCCCGGCGAGCTTGCCGACTCCGGCGAGGAGTTCCGGTTCCAGCTCGAAGTCGACGTGGCCGCCGCGGTGGTCGGCCGCCGTCGGCCGCGGCCGGTCCAGCGGGAGCTGGACCGGCTGCGGGACCCCGGCCAGTTCGGTGCGCCAGTAGTCCAGCTGCGCCGCGGCGACGCTGTCCGGGTCCTCCTCGTCGCCGAGGACCTCGCGCTGCCACAGCGTGTAGTCCTTGTACTGGATCGGAAGAGGAGTCCACTGCGGCGCGCCGCCCTGCTGCCGGGCGGAGTACGCCGACAGCAGGTCCCGCATGAAGGGCGCCATCGACGCCCCGTCCGCGGCGATGTGGTGGATCACGAACACCACCACGTGCTCCTGCGGGGAGATCCGCAGCACGGTGGTCCGCAGCGGGAGTTCCGTGTCGAGGTCGAAGCCTTCGCACGCGGCCTCGGCGGCCGCGGCCTCCGCCGCGTCCGCGGCCACGTCGACCACCCGGAACTGGAGGGCGGCCTCCTGCGCGGGCACGATCCGCTGCTCCGGGGTGCCGTCCGCGTTCTCGGCGATCAGGGTGCGCAGGCTCTCGTGCCTGGTGACGACGTCCGTCACCGCCGCGGCCAGGGCCGCCGTGTCCAGCGGCCCGTCCAGGCGCAGCACGAACGGGATGTTGTAGGTCGCGGACGGGCCTTCCAGACGGTGGAGGAACCACAGCCGACGCTGTGCGAAGGACAACGGGATCATCGACGTACTCCTACACGTTCATCGGGCGAAGCTGGGGGCGGTTCGACGTGCCCGTCTTCTCGAGCCGGGCCGCCAGCTCGGCGACGGTCGGACTGCGGAACACGGTGGTGACCTTCACGTCGACCTTGAGCTCGTTGCGGATGCGGCCGGTCAGCCGGGTGGCGAGCAGCGAGTGCCCGCCGTGGTCGAAGAAGTCGGCGTCGATGCCGACCTCCTGCAGACCCAGCAGTTCGGCGAACAGCCGGCAGAGGACTTCCTCGTTGTGGTTGCGAGGCCCTCGTCCGGTCACGGCGGCTTCCGTGTGGTCCGGTGCGGGGAGCGCCTTGCGGTCGAGCTTCCCGCTCGGGGTGGTGGGGAAGGCCGCGAGCGGCACGATCGCCGAGGGGACCATGTACTCCGGCAGGTTCTCCCGGGCCAGGTCCGTCAGGGCCGTGAGGTCCAGCTGGGCCTGCGCCTTGCCGGTCACCACGTACGCGACGAGCCGCTGGTCACCGGGGCGGTCCTCGCGGACCAGGGCCACCGCGCCGTCGACGTCCGGGTGCTTGGCCAGCGCCGTCTCGATCTCGCCGAGCTCGATGCGGAAGCCGCGGAGCTTGACCTGGAAGTCGGACCGGCCGATGTACTCGACCTGGTCGTCCTGGTTCCACCGCACGACGTCGCCGGTGCGGTACATCCGGGTTCCCGGCTCGCCGAAGGGGCAGGCGACGAACCGGTTCGCGGTCAGCTCCGGCTGTCCCAGGTAGCCCCGGGCGAGCCCGGTACCGGCCAGGTACAGCTCGCCGGTGACCCCCGGCGCGACCGGGCGCAGCGCCTCGTCCAGCACGTACACCTGGGTGTTCCACACCGGTGCGCCGATCGGCACCCGGTCGGTGCCCGGCACGTGCTGGTACGCCGTGACCTCGACGGACGCCTCGGTGGGCCCGTAGAGGTTGTGCACACCGCAGCCCGGCAGCACCTCGACGACCCGGTTGGCCAGCGCGGGCGGGAACGCCTCGCCGGCGACCTCGATCCAGCGCAGGCTGGTGCACTCCTTGGCCGAGGGCTCGTTGACGAACGCCTCCAGCAGGGAGGGCACGAAGTCCGCTCCGGTGACCCGCTCCCGCTGGATCAGGTCGGCGAGGTAGGCCGGGTCCCGGCGCCCGTCGGGACGCGCGATCACGACCGCGGCGCCGACCTGGAGCGGCGCGAAGATCTCCGGCACCGAGACGTCGAAACTGGCCGTCGTGCTCAGCAGCACCCGGTCCTCGACGCCGACGTCGAAGTGCGCCAGACCCCACTTGAGCCGGTTCAGGATCGCCCGGTGGGCCACCTGCACGCCCTTGGGACGGCCGGTGGAGCCGGAGGTGTAGATGACGTACGCGGCATTGTCCGGCGACAGTGCGCGCTCCGGGTTCGTCTCGGGGTACCCGGAGACGTCCGGAAGGTCTGCACCCAGCACCAGCAGCGGCTTCGCGCTGTCCAGCACGCGCCCCACCCGGTCCTCGGGCAGCTCGGTGTCGATCGGCAGGTAGGCCGCACCGGCCTTCACCACCGCGTAGATCGCCACCATCAGGTCCACCGAGCGGGGGATCTTCACGGCGACCAGCTGCTCGGCGCCGGCACCCTGCTCGACCAGCCAGTGGGCCAGCCGGTTCGCGCGCCGGTTGAACTCGCCGTAGGTCAGGGTCTCCTGCTCGCCGATCAGCGCCACACCGTCAGGGGTGCGCTCCACCTGAGCCTCGAACGCGCCCGGCAGAGTGTCCGCCGCCACCGGATGTGCCGTGTCATTGATCCCCTTGACGAGCCGGTCCCGCTCCTGTGCCGACAGCACCTCCATGGCGCCGACCGGCTTCTTCGGGTCCTCGAGCACCTGCTCCAGCACCCGGACGAGCCGGGCGGCGATCTCCTCGGCCGCGTCGCGCTCGAAGAGGTTGGTCTGGTAGTCGAGGGAGAGCCGCAGGTACGGGTCGGAGGAGTTGAGGGTGAGCGGGTAGTGCGAGCCGGCGAACGGCCGGATCGCGTCGATCGTGAAGCCTGCCGAGTCGTTCGCCTCGACGATGCCCTCGCGGTCGATCGGGTAGTTCTCGAACACGACGATCGTGTCGAACAGGGCGGGCAGTCCGACACCGCGCTGGATGTCGGCCAGGCCGTAGTAGTGGTGGTCGAGCAGTGAGATCTGCCGGTCCTGCAGGTCGGCGATGACCTCGCCGACGGTCTGGTCCGGCCGGCAGCGCACCCTGGTCGGCAGGGTGTTGATGAACAGGCCGACCATCTCGTCCGAACCGACCAGGTCCGCCGGGCGGCCGTTGACGGCCGCGCCGAACACGACGTCGTTCCGGCCGGTCAGCTTCGAGAGCAGGACCGCCCACGCGCCCTGGAGCAGCGTGTTCAGCGTGACGCCGAGTTCCGCGGCGCGCCGGGCGAGTTCCCGGCCCTTGTCGATGGACAGCGGGACCTCGACGCGGCCGAGGCGGGAGGCCTCACCCTTCTCGGGGAGGTCCGCGGCCAGGAGGGTCGGCTGGTCGAATTCGGCGAGCTCGTCCTTCCACCGGGCGGCCGATGCGTCCCGGTCCTGCTTGGACAGCCAGCCCAGGTAGTCGCCGTAGCTGCGGACCGGGGCGAGCTCCTCGGTGCCGCCGTACAGCCGGACCAGGTCCTTGATCACCAGCGGCGACGACCACCCGTCAAACAGGGTGTGGTGCGCCGTGATGACGAGCTTCGCCTTCTGCGGCCCGCAGGTGAGCAGGGCCAGGCGGATCAGCGGCGGCCGGGTGGGGTCGAGCTGGTCGGCCCGGTCGTCGGCGAGGGCCTTGTCGACCGCCGCTTCCTGCCCGGCCTCGTCGAGACCGGTCAGGTCGATGTGCCGCCAGGGGATGGAGACGTGCTCCGCCACGACCTGGACCGGATCGCCGTCGGCTCCGGCCACGAACGCGGAGCGCAGGTTCGGGTACCGCTGGAGGAGCGCCTGCCCGGCCGCCCGCATGCGCTCCGGGTCCACGTGCCCGGTCAGGTGCAGCAGGAACTGCATGTGGTAGACGTCGAAGTTCCCGTCGGCGAGCGCGGCCTGGAACTGGATGCCGGACTGGCCCGGGGCCTGCGGCCACACCTGGACCAGCTTGCCGTAGCGCTCCTCCCAGTCGTCGATCTCGTCCTGCTTCACCGAGACCAGCGGGGCGTCCGAGGGCGTGAGCCCGCCGGTCTGCGGGCGTGCGGCGTGCGCGGCCATGCCGTGCAGCACCTCGACCCACAGCTCGGCCAGTTCGGCGGTCCGCTCGCGGGACAGCACCCCGGTGGGGAACATGAAGACGGCCTGGAGCCGGGCGCCGTCGGCGGTGTCCGTGACGACCGAGTTGACCTCCAGCGCGGACAGCGCGGGCAGGTCCGGGTCGGGCATCGGGATCAGCTGGGCGGACCAGTCCGCCGGCACCCAGCCGTCGGCGCGCAGGTGCTCGGGCACGTCGGCATCGGAGATCCGGCCGAGGTAGTTGAAGCCGATCTGCGGCGCCGCGTAGTCCTCGAGCTGCGGGGCGGTCTCCGGGTTCAGCCAGCGCAGGAGACCGTAGCCCAGTCCCTTGTCCGGGACACCGCGCAGCTGCTCCTTGACCAGCTTGACCGCCTTGCCGGCGGCGGAGCCTCCCGCGAGCACGTCGGCCAGGTCCACGCCCTGCACGTCGACCCGGGCCGGGTACATGCTGGTGAACCATCCGACGGTCCGGGAGAGGTCCGCGCCGGGGACGACGTCCTCCTCGCGGCCGTGTCCTTCCAGGCGGACCAGGGTCGAACGGTCGTCACCGCGCCAGCGGTTCACCGCGAGGGCGAGCGCGGCGAGCAGCACGTCGGTGCCGGTGCCCTTGAACGCGGCGGGAAGCTTGGTCAGCACCGCCTCGGTGACCTCGGCGGGCAGCTGCACGCGCACGGTGTCGAGGGTGGACATGATGTCCACGGCCGGGTCGAACGCCCGCTCGCCCAGCGGGAGGTTCGGCGACTCGAGCATGTCGCGCCAGTAGTCCAGTTCCTCTTCCCGCTCCGGGGAGAGGGCCTCGGACTCCAGCGCCGCCGCCCAGCGGCGGGCCGACGTGCCGACCCCGGGCAGCTCGGCCGCCTTGCCGGTCTTGACCTGCTGCCACGCCTCGGCGAAGTCCGACATGAGGATGCGCCAGGAGACGCCGTCCACCACCAGGTGGTGCAGCACCACGAGCAGCCTGCCCGCACCCGAGTCCGCGGCGAACCAGACGAAGTCGGCCATGGTCCCGGCTTCCGGGTCGAGCCGGCCGGCCGCGGCGTCCACCTCCGCCTTCGCCGCCTCCAGCGCGGCGGGGTCGTCCCACCCGCCGGCGACGTGCACGCGGCGGATCAGCTCCGCCGCCCGTACGGTTCCCTGCGGACGTATGACGAGGGAGGGCTCGCCGCCGCGCACCAGCTGCGCGCGCAGGAGGTCGTGCCGGTCGAGGACGGCGTCCAGCGTCGCGGCCAGGCCGCTCTCGTCGATGCCCGTGGGCAGCTCGAGCACGATCGACATGGCGAAACGGTTGATCCCTCCGCCGTGCTCGAACACGTGCTGCGCCACCGGTTGCAGCGCCAGTTCGCCGACGCCGCCGCCTTCGAGCTCCGCGAGCACCGGCACCTGGTCCTTGCGGTCGGAGGCCACCTCGGCCAGCCGCTCCGCGGTGCGGCACTCGAAGATCTCCCGCGTGGTCAGGTTCAGGCCCCGGGCCCGTGCGCGGGCCACGACCTGGATCGAGCGCAGGCTGTCGCCGCCCACGGCGAAGAAGTCGTCGTCGATGCCGACCCGGTCCACGCCGAGCACGTCCGCGTACGCGGCGGTGATGATCTTCTCGGCCTCGGTGCGCGGCTCGCGGTAGGCCTCGCCCAGGAACTCCGGCTCGGGCAGCGCCGAGCGGTCCAGCTTGCCGGTCGGGCCGAGCGGCAGCCGGCTGACGGCCACGAAGGCGGACGGCACCATGTAGTCGGGCAGCCGTGCCGCGACGAACTTGCGCAGCTCGGCGGACGAGGCTCCGGCCTGGACGTCCACGTCGCCGATACCGCCGGCGCCGTCGTCACCGACGGCCCCCTCGCCGGTGTGCACCACGTAGGCGACGAGCCGCCGCCCGTCCGAGCCCACCTCGCGGCTGATCACCACGGCCTCGCTGATACCGGGGTGCTGCGTGATCGCGGCTTCCACCTCGGCGGTCTCGATGCGGAAGCCGCGCACCTTCACCTGGCCGTCACCGCGGCCGACGCACTCCAGCTCACCGCGTGCGTTCCAGCGGGCCAGGTCGCCCGTGCGGTACATCCGCTCGCCGGCGGCGAACGGGTTCGCCACGAAGCGCTCGGCGGTCAGGCCCGGGCGGTCGTGGTAGCCGCGGCCGAGGCAGGTGCCGACCACGTACAGCTCACCGATCACGCCCTGCGGCACCGGGGCGAGGCCCGGGCCCAGCACGTAGGCACGCATGTTCCCGAGCGGGGTGCCGATGGGCGCGACGTCGCTCTCCGCCCACTCCTCGGCCGCCGCGAGGGAGAAGGTGGTGGCGTAGAAGCTCTCGCTCTGCCCGTAGGAGTTCACGATCCGTACGCCGGGCAGGGCCTCGCGGACCTGGCGCACCAGTCGGGCCGGGAGCACGTCGCCCGCGAACACGACCGTGCGCACGTCGGTTGCCTTGTCCAGGTGCCCCACGAGTTCGCCGAGCACCGAGGGGACACCGCTGATGACGTGGCCGTCCCAGCTGTCCCGCTCGGCGAGCGCCAGCGCGTTCGGCACGACCTCGGCGGTGCCGCCGGTGGACAGGGTGGTCAGCAGCTCGAAGACCGAGACGTCGAAGTTCACCGAGGTGCCGGCGAGCATCTTCCAGCCGGTCGGCGCGTCGATGACGCGCACCAGCTCCTGCACGCCGTTGACGACGCTGCGGTGGGTGATCGCCGCGCCCTTCGGCTTGCCCGTGGAGCCGGAGGTGTACATCACGTACGCCAGGTTGTCCGGGCCGAGCGGCGAGATGCGGCCGGTGTTGTCCAGCGGCCCCTGGGGCGCGTCCCATGCGGCGCGGAGGTCGAGGTTGATGCTCGACATGTCGTTCTGCGGCAGGTCCTGCGCCGTCGCCGTGTCGGTGACCACGAAACGCGGGCGCGCCTCGGACAGCACGGTCTCCGCGCGTCCGGCGAGGTACTGCGGGTCCATCGGCACGTAGCCGGCACCGGACTTGAGGATGCCGAGCAGGCCGACGACGAGGTCTTCGGTGCGCGGCAGCGCCAGGACCACCAGGTCCTCCGGACCGGCACCGCGCCGGACCAGCTCCCACGCGACGGCGTTCGCCCGGTCGTCGAGCTCCCGGTAGGTCAGCGTCCGGCCGTCGCACAGGATCGCCGGGGCGTCCGGCGTCCTGGCCGCCTGGCTCTCGAACAGCTCGGGGACCGTCAGCTCGGACGCCGCCGTGGCGTTGTCGTTGAACCGGACGAGCAGAAGGTCCCGCTCGGCCGCGTCGAGCACGTCGATGCCGCCGATGGCGCGCTCCGAGTCGGCCACGAGCTCGCCCAGCACGCGCACGAACCGGTCCGCGAGGCGCTCGACCGTCGCCCGGTCGAACAGGTCGGTGACGTACTCCAGACGGACTCCGGCCCCGCCGGCGCCGTCCGGGATCATGTTGAAGAACAGGTCGAACTTGGCCGTTCCGGTCTCGAGCGTCTCGGACTCGACACCGAGGCCGGCGAACTCCAGGTCCCCCAAGGGCTCCTGCCAGGCGAGCATCACCTGGAAGAACGGGTGGTAGGCGGTGGACCGGTCCGGGTTGAGCTGCTCGACCAGGCGCTCGAACGGCATGTCCTGGTTGTCGTACGCGGCAAGGGCCCGGTCCCGCACCCGCTGGAGCAGCTGGAGGAAGGTCGGGTTCCCGGAGAGGTCGACGCGCAGCACCCAGGTGTTGACGAAGAATCCGACGAGGTCCCGCAGCTCCTCGTCGGTGCGGCCGGCGATCGGCGCGCCGAGGGGTACGTCGTCACCGCAGCCGAGGTGGTGCAGGAGCACCGCCAGCGCCGACTGCATGACCATGGAGACCGTGGTGTCCTGTTCCGCGGCCACCTTCTCCACGGCGCGGAGCAGGTCGGCCTCGATCGGGAACTTGACCAGGTCGCCGCGGGGGCTCGTGATCTTGGGGCGCGGGCGGTCCGTCGGCAGGGCCAGGGGCTGCGCCATGTCGGCCAGGGCCTCGCGCCAGTACTCCAGCTGCCTGGCCGCCAGGCTGTCCGGGTCGGACTCGTCGCCGAGCATGTCCTGCTGCCACAGCGTGTAGTCCGCGTACTGCACCGGGAGCGGCTCCCACACGGGGGCGTCGCCCTCCTTGCGGGCCGAGTACGCCGTGGTGAGATCGCGGAGCAGCGGCCCGAGGGACTCCCCGTCCAGGGCGATGTGGTGCACCACGAGGACCAGGGTGTGGTCGAGCGTGCCGGTCCGCACCAGCGTGGCGCGGATCGGCACGTCGGTGGCCAGGTCGAAGGTCTCGACGGCAGCCGCGTCGACCGCCGCCGCCCGCTTCTCCTCCGCGGCCTCGATGACCGGCAGTTCGAAGGGCTTGTGGCCGGACGCGAGCACCTCCTGGTGCGGGATGCCGTCGTCGCCCTCGACGATCACCGTGCGGAGGACTTCGTGCCGGTCGATGACATCGCGGAGCGCCGTCTCCAGCGCACCCACGTTCAGCTCACCGGTCAGCCGCAGGGCGAAAGCGCCGTTGTAGGTCGGCGAAGGGCCTTCGAACCGGTCCACGAACCACAGCCGACGCTGCGCGAACGACAACGGGATCATTGTTTCTCCAAATCGGCGGAACCAGGGAGCAAGTCGTCACTCAGCTCTGGTCGAGCAGGGTCAAAAGTTCGTCGTTGTAGAAGTCGTCGATGGAGCACGCCCCCGACAGCGTCGAGAAGTACCGGTCGATGTGCTCCTGGTGGCCGACCAGCTTCCGCAGCATGTCGACCCGGCCCTCGGGCTTGAGCTCGGCCACGTTGAGCGCGCCCTGGTAGTGGTTGAGGGCTTCGTTGCTCAGCTCGTTCTCGTAGCGCCTCAGCGCCGACTTGAGCCTGGCGTCGTCGTGCAGGCCGTCCCCGATGAAATCGGTGAGGTTCCGGGCCTGGACGAAGGCTTCGGTGATGCCGCGGGCGGTGATGGAGTCCTTGTGGTTCACCGCGTCGCCGACCAGCGCCCACCCGGGCCCGTAGGCCTTGCGGAAGTAGTTGTCCTGGTGGCCCGTGCCGTACAGCTGCTCCACGCGCTCGCCCGACTGCATGCGCTCCCACAGCTCGGGCGCCGTCGTACGGAAGGCATCGAGGTAGGCGGGTTCGACCGCCTTGCGGACCGCGCCGAAGTCAGCCTGGGGGAAGTAGGCCATGAGCAGCGTGAGGTCGTTGTTGGTCGGCAGCACGCCGATCCAGCGGCCCGGCTGCTCGTACAGCTCGAAGTCCGAGGGGACCCCGGCCCAGTAGCTGTAGTAGGTGCAGGTCAGCCGCGGGTGCTCGATGACGTTCTCCGCGCCGACCTTGCGCGCGACCAGCGAGCGCATGCCGTCCGCGCCGACGACCAGGCGGGCCCGTTCCGTCGCCTCGGCGCCGCCGGGCGTGGTGTACCGCACGCCGACGACCCGGCCGTCCTCGAACAGCAGGTCGTTGACGGCGCAGCCCTCCTGGAAGTCGACGCCGGCCTCGACGGCGCCCTCCGCGAGGATCGGGTCGAGCACGAAGCGCCGCGGCGCGTACGTGGCCGTCAGGCCGTCCATCGGCAGGGAGAAGCCCTCGATGCGGACACCGGGGCCCTCGTAGACCTGCTTGGTGATCGGCCGGCAGCCCGCGTCGCGCAGCTTGTCGAGCAGTCCCCACCGGTTGAGCAGCGCCACGCCCTGCATGTGCAGGTAGTGCGAGGACAGCGTGTCCTGAGGGAATCGCGCTTTCTCCAGGAGCAGCACTCGATAACCCTGATGCGCAAATAGCATGGCCGTCGGCGAGCCCGCACAACGGGCACCGATGACAATCACGTCGTACATGGCGCCTCCACCTCTCTTACCAGGTAGTTTTTGACCCAACGCGGCAGCAACCGGAAATCAGTTGTGATTGAGCGCGCTATCGGCGCAGCGGACCGAATAACCGCCGCCGAGCATGAATGCGATGCTAGCCGATTCGAACTAGCGGGATAAATAGAACCAGCGCGAGGAATACACGCCGATGCCGTGTCGTGTCTCGCCGGCGAGACACGACAGGGCATCAACCACGCCTGAAGCTACCGGGCCGGCGCTCCCAGGGATTCGATGTACGCAGAGATCGACGCCACCGTCGAGTTGAGGAACATCTGGTCCATCGGGACCTCGACGCCCAACTCGTCCATGAAAGCACCCTGAATCCTGACCATGATCAAGGACTGGCCGCCCAGGGCGAAGAAATCATCGTCGACCGATATCTCGTCCTGCTGGAGTTCCCGGCACCAAATGGCGCGCACGCTGTCGGCAATCATCACAGCCCTCTCGGTTGTCATCAAAATCCGTCGACTATGCGGCAATGCCGCTGTCGGCGAACTGCTTCCGGTATGCATCGACCAGCGCGACGCGGTCGACTTTCCCGTGCGGGCTGAGCGGAAGCAGCGGGACGTTCACGAATGTGGCCGGCACCATGTTCCGCGGCAGCGTCTCCAGGAGGCCGGTGCGCAGGAGGTCCTCGGCGGGGTCGTCCCCCGCCGGGACGATGAACGCGATCAGCTCGGCCTCGCCGGCGTCGGTGTACGTGATGGCCACGGCGGCCTCGCGGACCCCGGCCAGCCGGGCGAGCGCGCGCTCGATGTCGGTGGGGTCGATGCGCATGCCGCGCACCTTCACCTGGGCGTCGATCCGGCCGAGGACGACGAGCTCGCCGGCCCCGTTCACGTGGCCGCGGTCGCCCGTGCGGTAGACCCGGAGCGGCTCCCCGTCGACCTCGATCGTCGTGAACTTGGCGTTCTCGGGACCGTTGTTGAGGTAGCCCGCGCCGACGCTGGCACCGGAGATGCAGATCTCGCCCTGCTCCCCCGGCGCGACACCGCGCAGGTCCTCGTCGACGAGGTGGATGTCGGTGTTGTAGGCCGGCTTGCCGACCGGCGGGACGTCGTGCTCGCCGGGCCGGTAGTCGGCCAGGTCGTACGAGGTCGCGACGTCCGTGCACTCGGCGACGCCGTACTGGTGCAGGAGGGTGCACGTGTTGCCCTCGCGCCGCGCCCAGTCCGTGAGCCGCTGGACCTTCAGGGCCTCGCCGCCGAAGAGGACGTAGTCGAGCTTGGCGAGGACGTCGCCGCCGCGCGCGGTCTCCCAGTCCACCAGCAGGTACAGCGTGCTGGAGGCGCAGTGCACCACGCGGATGTCGCGCTCGCGGAGCAGGCGGTAGGCCATCATGGCGTCGAAGTTCCGGGTCGCCATCAGGTTCTGGGTGGCGCCGACGAACAGCGGTGTCATCAGGCTGCGCTGGGAGAGGTCGAACCCGAACGCGCTGACGACCAGGTGGTTCGACCCGCTGTGCAGGCCGTACTCGAGCTTCAGCCAGTTCATCAGGTTGAACCAGCCCTCGTGCCGCACCGCGGTCAGCTTGGGCGTACCGGTCGAGCCGGACGTGAAGACCGCGTAGCAGATGTCGTCGCCGGTGACGGTGACGTCGGGAGCGGTCGCCGGGAGAGCCGCCAGGCCGTCGGCGAGCTGCTCGAGGTCGATGACGTCGACGTCCGCCGACCCGACCATGTCGGCCGTGGCCGGGGAGGCGACGATCAGGGCGAGGTCGGGCACCTGGCCCAGCAGCAGCTGGAGCCGGGCCGCAGGGTAGGCCGGGTCGAACGGCACGTAGGCCGCGCCCGCCTTCAGGGTGCCGAGGATGGCAACGAGCATGTCGATCGAGTAGTCGAGACAGACGCCGACCTTCACACCCCGGCCGTGTCCGCGCTCGGCGAGGAAGTGGGCGAAACGATTCGCCTTCACGTCCAGCTCTGCGTACGTCAGCTCCTGGCCGGCCCAGAAGACGGCGACGGCGTCGGGCGCCGCCGCCACGTTCGCCTCGAACTGCTTGTGGACGACGGGCGCCGAGGGCAGGGCGACCCGCTTTCCCTGAAGGATCATCAACTGACTCCGATGTGAGAGGTGTCCGGTCGGACGAGCCGCCGGCGCACCCCCGGGAACGGGGGGCGGCCGGCACGGGGGGCGATGCGCCTCTAGGCGGTCCGGCGATCGGCGGTTTCGAGCACCTGGGCCACCCACTTGTCAACGGGCAGACCGTGCGCGGCAGCCGTCTTCGAGTAGTACTCCAGCTGGCCTGCGGACAGCTCTATGGTGAGCGTGGTGACCTTCTGCCGGCGCTTTTCGGCGGCCGCCGAGTCGGCCAGCCGGGGCACCTCTTGCTTCTCGTCGCCGCTGCCCGCGGGGACCTCGGTCGTGCTGCTCTGCACGGCCAGGCTGGCACGGACCGACCTGCGGAGTTCGTTGCGCGACCACTTCTGCTGTTCGGCCTTGCGCAGCCAGTAGTCCTGCTCCGGCGGCGACAGGCGGGCCACCTCGGCGTGGTGGGCGAAGCTGAGGCTGTCCCGCCTGCGGTGGTGCTCGAACCGGCGGCCCACCCAGGCGTAGTTGCGCAAGGTCTGGTAGTCGAGCCCCGTGCGCTCGATCGCCTCCTTGTACCGCCGCCACCCGTAGGTGGCCTCCCCGTAGCTCATCCAGTCGGCGAGCCACCAGGCGGAGGAGTTCACAAGCTCGCGCAGGTTGGTCCCGATCTGCTCCCAGGACCGCTCCGACAGGTTCTGCGGGAAGACCATCCCCGACTTCTGCACCGTGGCCTGCGACCCCACGAACGACATGACCGCATCGCGTTGCGCGGGCTCACCGCTGTTGCCCACCGGCCCCGCCTTGTATCTGCTGGCGGTCCTCACAGCGCCGCTCACAACCTTCATCTCCCCACTCAGAGTGTTTGCCTGGGCGTACACCGGTCGCTCGAGCGAGCACCCGGGTGGCGGTCACCGTCGTTCCACTGCGGCCGGCCTACGAGCATCCGAGCGGCGCTCAGCCCGCCGCCATGGCCTCGCGCAGGCTCTTGGGGCGCAGGTCGGTCCAGTTCTGCTCGACGTACTGCAGGCACTCGGACCTGGCCGCCTCACCGAAGACCACCCGCCAGCCCGCGGGCACCTCGGCGAACGCGGGCCACAGGGAGTGCTGCTCCTCGTCGTTGACGACAACCTGGAAGCGGCCGTTCTCGTCGTCGAAGGGGTTCGTGCTCAACTGGCACCGTCCTTAACTGTCATGGGGTGACTCGGAGTTGGAGATGGCACGGGCGCGGGTTCACCGATCGGCCCTGTCCGGTCGGCAGGACACCCCGGATCGGTGGCGACCCCGGTGTTCTGCCGCGTCACCGTAAGGACTCGGCCGTCAGCGGTACCAGGGCGGCAGGCCGGCCGACCTCCCGGTCGTCCTCTGCACCGCACTGGATTCCGGGGAGACCGGCTGCCTCACGTTCCTGGGATGAGGACGTACGGCAGCCGATCGGCCCGTCCGCTGTCCGCTCCGGTTCGAGCGGGGGCGCGGGACCTCGGCCGTCTGGGTCGGGCCGCGGTCGTCGTACGGGCTTGGCTGCCCGCGTTGCCGGTAGCCGACTTGCCGCCACTGTATCCACGGCCCTTTTGAGACCCGGTCAAGGTCCGCTCGAGCGGCCGGGCGACGGAGGTCTCCGAGTACCTTCGGGGCGGTCTTCGCCGCTCACGGTGGCGAACCACTCGAGATCCGCACGGACCTCGCCGCAGTCACGCGCAGCATTTCAGGCCACTCCCCGACAGGCGCACGCTCTCTCCCCGGTGTCTGCCGCCCCGCGTCCGCGCCGCGCCGCCTGAGGATCGCTCGAGAGCCGCCGCACCGGCGGCAGAGTCCGGCTGGTGCCCGCGCCCTGTCGGTCTTCCAGCGCTCTATGGTCCGAGGACGCGCGGCCGATCGGAGGGAGAGAGATGGACGGCACACGACCTGACTTGCGCCTGTTCGTCCTGCACCACGCGGGGGGCTCGCACCTGCTGTACCGCCACTGGCCCACCGAACTGCCGGACACGTGGGACGTGACGCTGCTCGACGCCCCGGGCCACGGCCTCCTCCTCGACCAGCCGCAGATCGCGGACGCCGGCCGCCTCGCCGACCACCTGCTGCGCATCATCGAGCCCGGGCTGACGGGCGGTCCCTACGCCCTGTTCGGGCACAGCATGGGCGCCCTCCTCACGTACGAGATCACCCGGCGGGCCGTCGACCGGGGCCTGCCGCTGCCGGTGTGGATCGGTGTCTCCGCACGGACCGCACCACAGCCGGCGGGACCGAAGAACCGGTACCACCAGCTGCCCGACGCCGAGCTGCGGACCCGTCTGAAGCTGCTCGGCGGCACACCCGACGCGGTCTTCGACGACCCCGACCTGTGGGCCCTGTTCGAACCGGTCATCCGGGCCGACCTGCGCCTGGTGGAGACCTGGCGCCCCGCTCCCGGCGCCGGTCCGCTGCCCGTGGCGCTGTCCGCCTACGCGGGCGGCGAGGACCACTCCGCCTCACCGGCGCGGATGACCGGCTGGGAAGAGCACACCGAGCACTTTCTGGGCCTGCGCGTCTTCGACGGCGGTCACTTCTACTTCCAGGACGATCCCGGGCCGCTGCTGCGGCAGATCGAACGGGACGCGACCACTGCGCTCGCCGCGGCGGGCGCGATGCGCTCCTCCTGAACCCTTTGGTGAACCGCCGACGCGTGGCCGCCCGACTCCTGCAACTGACTGAGATGCCAGCGTGTGTGAGGGGATGAGATGGAGTTCCGCCTGCTCGGTCTCGTGGAAGTCCAGGACGAACGGACCGGTCTGCGGATCGTTCCCACAGGTGCCAAGCAGCGTGCACTGCTGGGCGCACTGGTGGTGAAGGCCGGGCACAACGTCTCCGTGCAGCGGCTCATCGACGAGCTGTGGGGCGAGCACCCGCCAGCCAACGCGGCGAACGCGCTCCAGCTCCATGTGGCCCGGCTGCGCCGGCTGCTGTCCGGGCCGGAGAGCCAGAGCGCCGAACAACACGCACAGCACGCACGGCACCCGTGGATCGTGACCACCTCGCGCGGCTACACCCTGCAGCTCGCGCCCGTCGAAACGGACGCCGCGCGCTTCCAGCACCTGGCCGACGAGGCCCGGCGGATCCTGCCCGGCGACCCGGGGCAGGCCGGTGAGCTGCTGCGCCAGGCGCTGTCGCTGTGGCGCGGCCCGGCGCTGGAGGGCAGCGTGCTCGGCGACATCTGCGCGGGCAAGGCGGCCCAGCTCGAGGAACACCGGCTGACCGCTCTGGAGATGATGTACGACGCCTATCTGAGCACCGGGCGCCACGGCGAGATCACCGGCGAGCTGGTGGAGCTCACGACCGATCACCCCATGCGGGAGAGGTTCTACGACCTGCTGATGGTCGCCTTGTACCGCTGCGGCCGACAGGCGGAAGCGCTCCGCGTGTACGAACGGGCGCGCAACCGCCTGGTGCACGAACTCGGTGTCGAGCCGGGCCCCGCTCTGCGCGGTCTGATGGAGGCGATCCTCCACCACGACCCCGCCCTCGCCGCGGCGGCGGGCACCCGCCCGGCCGGCCCGCCTCGGGCCGGGGCGTCTCGGGCCGAGCCGGCGCCCGCGGTGATGGACGCGACGGCCGACGACGCGGTGCTCCCCCTCTGCGAGGAGATAGCCCGCCTGCACCGCCGCATCGAGCGGCTCCAACAGGAGCAGAACCAACTGCTGTGCCGCTTCAACGAGCTGACGGCGAGCACCGCGCAGCGGGTGACCGCCGGCGCGGGGCTCGCCTAGGACCCGCGGGGCGGGGTCAGGCCGCCGTCAGCACCGAGCCGAGGGTTTCGGAGAGGGCCGCCCGGAAGCTGTCGAGGAACGTGTCCACCTCACGGTCCGACACGTTCAGCGGCGGGGCGAGCCGGATGACGTCCGGCATCACCGCGTTCACCAGGAGGCCCTTGTCCTGGGCCGCCTGCTGCACCTGCGCCGCGAACGTTCCGTTGAGCACGACGCCCAGCAGCAGGCCGGCGCCGCGGACCTCGCGCACCAGCGGGTGGTCCAGGGTCTCCAGGCCGCGCCGCAGCCGTTCCCCCGTCCAGGTCACGTGGTCGAGGATGCCCGTCCGCTCGATGGTGTCCAGTACGGCGAGGGCGCCCGCGCACACCACGGGGTTCCCGCTGAAGGTGGAGCCGTGCGCGCCGGGCGTGAGCAGCTCCGCGGCCGCGCCGAAAGCGAGCGTCGCGCCGATGGGCAGACCGCCGCCCAGGCCCTTGGCGAGGGTGACGACGTCCGCCTCGACGCCTTCGGCCTCGGCCGCGAACCAGCGGCCCGTGCGCCCGATGCCGGTCTGGATCTCGTCCAGGACGAGGAGGGTGCCGGTCGCTGCGGTGATCTCGCGGGCGGCCCGCAGGTAGCCGGGCGGAGGCACGACCACGCCGTTCTCCCCCTGCAGGGGTTCCAGCATCAGCAGCGCGGTGTGCGGGGTGACGGCGGCGCGCAAGGCCTCCACGTCCCCGAACGGCACGTGGCTGACGTCGCCCGGCAGCGGCTGGAAGGGGCGCTGCTTGGCCGGCTGGCCGGTGAGGGCCAGGGCCCCCATGGTGCGGCCGTGGAAGCCGCCGACGGCCGACACCATGTGCGTGCGGCCGGTGAGCCGGCCGATCTTGAAGGCCGCCTCGTTGGCCTCGGCGCCGGAGTTGGAGAAGTAGACCCGGCCCTGGCGCCCGGCGAGCTGCAGCAGGCGCTCGGCGAGGCGCACGGTCGGTTCGGCCATGAAGAGGTTCGAGACGTGTCCGAGTGAGGCGATCTGCTCGGAGACGGCCCGTACGACCGCGGGGTGCGCGTGGCCGAGCGAGTTGACCGCGATGCCGCCGACGAAGTCGAGGTACTCGTTGCCCTCCGCGTCCCAGACCTGGGTGCCCTCGCCCCGGACCAGGGGCAGCAGGGGGGTGCCGAAGTTGTCCATCATGACGCCCCGCCAGCGGCGGGTCAGCGCCGCGTTGCCCGCCCCGGTCAGGTCCGCCGTGTCCGCGCCGTTGCTCATGCCGTCGCTCCCTCGAAGCTCACGTCGTTGTTCACTGCGTACAGGGGGCCCTCATGAGACGCAGAAGCGCTCATGAGGCGTACTCGCTGTTCTCGTGGACGTACTCGGCGGTGAGGTCGTTGGCCCAGATCACGGCGGAGTCCGCGCCCGCGGCGAGGTCCACGGTGATCCCGACTTCGCGGCCGGTCATGTCCACCAGCGTGCGGTCCTCGCCCACCGATCCGTTCTTGCAGACCCACACGCCGTTGATGGCGACGTTGAGGCGGTCGGGCTCGAAGACGGCGGAGGTGGTGCCGATGGCCGACAGGACGCGGCCCCAGTTGGGGTCCTCGCCGTGAATGGCGCACTTGAGGAGGTTGTTGCGGGCGACGGAGCGGCCCACCTCGACGGCGTCGTCCTCGCTCGCGGCGCCCACGACCTCGATGCGGATCTCCTTGCTGGCACCCTCGGCGTCCCCGATGAGCTGCCGCGCCAGGTCGGCGCAGACCGTGTGGACGGCCTCGGCGAACTCGGCGTATTCCGGGGTGACTTCGCAGGCCCCGGAGGAGAGCAGCAGCACGGTGTCGTTGGTGGACATGCAGCCGTCGGAGTCGACCCGGTCGAAGGTGGAACGGGTGGCGTCCCGCAGCGCCCGGTCCAGGACCCCGCTGTCCAGGGCGGCGTCCGTGGTGAGCACGACGAGCATGGTGGCGAGCCCGGGGGCGAGCATCCCGGCGCCCTTGGCCATGCCTCCGACGGTCCACTCGCCGCGGGTGACGGCGGCCGTCTTGTGCACCGTGTCGGTGGTCATGACGGCGACTGCCGCGTCCTCGCCGCCGGACTCGGACAGCCGGGTGGCGGCGCTCTCGACGCCGGCCAGGATCCGGTCCATGGGAAGCGGCACGCCGATGAGCCCGGTGGAGCAGACCGCCACGTCCGCCGCGTCCAGGCCGAGCCGCTCGGCGGCCTTCTCGGCGGTGGCGTACGTGTCCTGGAAGCCCTGCGGCCCGGTGCAGGCGTTGGCGCCGCCGGAGTTGAGCACGACCGCGCGGATCTCGCCGTCGGCGAGTATCTGCCGGGACCACTGGACGGGGGCGGCCTGCACCCGGTTGGAGGTGAAGACGCCGGCCGCGGCGCAGCGCGGCCCGTTGTTGACGACGAGAGCCAGGTCTCGGTTGCCGTTCTGCTTGATTCCTGCGGCGATGCCCGCCGCCGTGAAGCCTCGTGCTGCGGTGACGCTCACTGCATCTCCTTGTTCGCCCAGCTCACGGTGCGACTCCGATCGTGGAAAGCCCCAGTCCCTCGGGCAGGCCGAAGGCGGCGTTCATGCTCTGGAGGGCACCGCCCGCGGTGCCCTTGGTGAGGTTGTCGATGGCGCTGATCGCGATGATCCGGCCGACCGCCGGGTCGAGGGCCACCTGGATCTGCGCGGCGTTCGATCCGTACACGGCCGCGGTGCTGGGCCACTGCCCCTCGGGCAGCAGCCGTACGAACGGCTCGTCGGCCAGGGCCTTCTCGTACGCGGCCCGTACGTCGTCCGCACCGACCCCGGGCCGCGCCGCGGCGGAGCAGGTGGCGAGGATGCCGCGCGGCATGGGGGCCAGGGTCGGGGTGAAGGAGACGGCGACCCGGCGACCCGCCGCGGCGCTGAGGTACTGCACCATCTCGGGCGTGTGCCGGTGGCCGCCGCCCACGCCGTACGGCCGCATGGAGCCCATGACCTCGCTGCCGAGCAGGTCCGCCTTGGGCGCCTTGCCGGCGCCGGACGTGCCGGACGCCGCGACGACCACCGCCTCGGGTTCGGCCAGTCCCGCCGCGTACGCGGGGAACATGGCCAGCAGGACGGCGGTCGGGTAGCAGCCCGGCACCGCGATGCGCTTGGTCCCTGCCAGCGCAGCGCGGGCTCCGGGCAGCTCGGGCAGGCCGTAGGGCCAGGTGCCCGCGTGCGGCGTGCCGTAGAACGTTTCCCAGTCGGCCGCGTCCGCGAGGCGGAAGTCCGCGCCGCAGTCGATGACGAGCGTTTCGTCACCCAACTGCTCCGCGACGGCGGCGGACTGGCCGTGCGGGAGGGCGAGGAAGACGACGTCGTGCCCCTTGAGGGCGTCGGCGGTGGTGGGCTGTACCTCACGCCCGGCCAGCGGAGCCAGGTGCGGCTGCAGCGCGCCGAGGCGCTGTCCCGCACTGGAATGCCCGGTCAGAGCACCGATCTCCACTTCAGGGTGCGCCAGGAGCAGGCGTAGGAGCTCGCCCCCCGCATATCCACTCGCCCCCGCCACGGCTGCTCGCACTGTCATGAACCCTCCCGATGTGACACACATGTCCTTCTCACGCGATCCGGGCCCTGTCACCCATCGCGTTCGCCGTACATACGACAGCCTCGGAATTGATTGCGGCTCGAAGGCACGGCTCACAGGTGCCGGCCCGCACCACGCCAACGGCTCGTCGTGCGGGCCGGCGTCCTGGTGTCGCCGGGTGTCTCGGTCGGGGAGGGCGCCCTCGTGACCTGCCTCGGTGTGCGCGCTAGGGCGCGGTGCAGTACTCGGCGTTGAGAATGGTGAGGAGGTCGTCCGGTCGCCAGTCGCTGTTGTAGTTGAACGTGAGCTGGTGGCCGGCGTCCTCGGTGGTGGCGACCAGGGAGAGCCAGCCCACCGTGCCTCCGTCGCGGTACCAGATGGTGGTGCCGCAGCCCAGCGTCAGCCGCTCGAGGCCGAGGCCGTAGGACGAGAGCGGGAAGTCGGGGTTGACGACGGTCGTCTTCATCTCCGCCAGCTGCTTCGGCGGCAGCAGCTTCCCGCGCATCAGGGCGCTGTAGAACCGGTTCAGATCGGCTGCACTGGAGATGATGTCGAGGTTGCCCCAGGTCTGCGACCCGTTGACCTCGGTGACGTCGTCGATCTTGTCCGGCTGCGTCTGGAAGAAGAGCTTGGAGTAGGCGCGGCTGCTCGGCTGGGGCAGGTTGACGCCGTTGCCGGGGGTGGACGTCGCCGTGAGCCCCAGGGGCTCGATGATGCGCTTGCGCACCTCGTCCTCGTACCGCTTGCCGCCGACCTTCTCGACGATCATCGCGGACAGGATGTCGTTGGTGTTGGAGAACCCGTGCCGGGCGCCGGGCTGGAACACCGGCGCGTGGGAGAGGGCCACCTCCACGCGCTTGTTGTGCGGCATGGTCTCGTACCGGTGCTGGAGGTAGCCGTCGCCCAGGACGTACGTCGAGACGTAGTCGGCGTCGGCGAAGTAGTCGGACAGGCCGCTGGTGTGGTTGAGGAGCTGTCGTACGGTGATCGCGCGGCCGTCGTTGCCGTTGCCCGTCACCACGCCCGGCAGATGGCGCTCCACGGTGTCGTCGAGGCTGAGCTTCTTCTCCGCCTCCATCTGGAGGAGGACCGTCGCCACGAAGGTGGCGGTGACGTGCCCGACGCGGAACCGGTCGTTCTTGCCGCGCGGTGCACCCGTCTTCATGTTGCCCACGCCGGATGCCGACTTCCAGATGCCGTTGGCATCCCGCGCTTCGACCGTGATGCCGGGGATGCCGGCGGCTACGGCCGCGTCGATCGCGCGCTGCGTCGCCTGGTGGTCGGCCGCCTTGGGGGCCGTGTCCTCCGCTGCCTGGGCGGGAGCGGTGAAGGCGGTGGCCATGATCGCGAGTGCCGCCAGACCGACCACGCCGACCCCTGGTCGCTTCCGTATCGTCATCTTCATTCCCCGTCCTGAAGGTCGTCCGAATTTGGCTGATGCGGTACTTGTGCGGTCCTTCGGCGAAATCGAACCACGGCATGAAAATACCTGCCCACTGGTTCTTTTTCGACATTCGGGCGGCCGAATTACGTGCACAAGCAGGCTCATTGACGTCCCGCGGCCGCGGACTCGGGCGGGAAACAGAGCCGTGGCCGGCAATTAATTCCGGTCGGGATTGGAAATGCGGTCGCGCTTCGTCCTGTCGACAGGACACCCGTGCGGCCGTTCGAACGCCGCTCCGGTACCGCTCCAGCCCGCCCCGCGAAACTTCTCGCCGGTTATATACACCCTTCTGATGGAGGCATGATGGCACGTCAGGCCGGTCTAACCACAGGGCCGCATGGCGGCCCGGCAGCCGCTCCCCCGCAGCCCCCGGCACGGCAGCCGCGCATTGCGGGGGCCGCGCCGCGCCGGGGCCAGGTGCTGACGACCAAGGTGGGCCTGCAGATGCCGACCGGGATGGCCTACGACGAGTGGGAGCGGGCCGGGCGCCAGCTCGCCGGCGTCCTCGACTCGTCCTCCTGGTGGCTGGGCGACTGGCTGAGATACGGCAAGGACCACTACACCGACCGGTATCAGCGCGGGATACAGGCCGTCGGCCTCTCGTACCAGACCCTGCGCAACTACGCATGGGTCTCACGGCGCTTCGACTTCACCCGGCGCCGGCCCACCCTGAGCTTCCAGCACCACGCCGAGCTGGCCTCCATGCCGGTCGAGGACCAGGACCGCTGGCTCGACCGCGCCGAGCAGGGGCAGTGGACCACCAAGCAGCTGCGCGGCGCCATCCGCGCCGCGCGCCAGGGCGAGCAGCTGCCCCGCACTCCCACCGAGCCGAGCCGCCGTCTGGAGGTCCCCGGCAGCCGTGTCCAGTGGTGGCACAAGGCCGCGGAGCAGCTGGGCGTCGACTTCGAGCAGTGGGTGATGACCACGCTGGACAGCGCGGCCGCGAGCGCCCTGGACGACCTCGCCGAGCAGACCCGGCCCGTGGCCGTCAGCGCCTGAGTCCCCGGCGCCGAGGCCTTCGGTGCGTCAGGACAGCTGGCTCATCAGCCCGGCGGTCTCGCGCTTGTACGTGCACGCGCTCTGCCCGAACGACTCCCGCACCCGGTCGCGCACCTCGTCCGGCTGCTCCTGGCTGAGCTTGAACATGCCCTCGGCCCCGGTCACCGTGAACCGGAAGGCCCCCACGGCGGGCGCGATCTTGCGGAAGTAGCCGAGCGACTCGGTCATGTCCCAGCCGTTGCCGAACCGCCCCTCGAAGGCGCGCACGGTGGACTCCACCACGCTCAGCGTCTCGTCCATCGAGTCGATCTTCTCCACCACGCCCCGGACGTGCACCGCGGTGAAGTTCCAGGTCGGGGCGGCCGGCGTCTTCTCGTACACCGTGGGCGACACGTAGGAATGCGGACCGGTGAACGTCAGCAGCAGGACGCCGCCCGTCTCCAGCGCCGACCAGTGCGGGTTCGCCCGGTTCATATGTCCGAGCAGCGTGGCACCCGGCAGCTCGCCGGACCAGTCGCCGGACGTCTCGGGGTCGAAGATGACCGGGAGGTGCGTGGCGAACGGACCGTTCTCGGGGCTGCCATTGGCCACCGCGAGCGCCAGTGGATTACCACGGATCAGGTCCACCATCCACGAACTGTCCGGTTCGCGGTAAGAGCTGGGCACGAACATTCGGATACACCCTTTCGACAATTGGCTCAGGGCATGACCCTGGCTCAGGGCATGACTGATCGCATTACTCCGGACACGGGATACAAGGGCCATCGGCCACCGGCCGCGTCACGCGAAGATCTTGATAATCCGCGCCGACCATATCGCCGTCCCGTCGACAGGACAAAGCCTTCGGATAATCGAGCGACTCAAGAAGTCCTCAAAACAGCCTTCAGGCCGTCTTCAAGTTGCCTTGAGATACTCTCGGGAGCAACACTGCAGAACGGTCTCTCGGGCCACCGGCCGAGTTTTCCAGACGCAAGCGGGAGAAATTTCTATGGGCATAACTGGCAGGCGCAACCAAGAGATCTACGACGTGGTCGGCATCGGCTTCGGCCCGTCCAACATGTCGCTCGCGATCGCCTTGGAGGAGCACGGGGCGAGCGCTCCGCAGCATCCGGTCAAGTCCCATTTCTTCGAGCGACAGCCCTCGTTCGGCTGGCACCGGAACATGCTGCTGCCGTCGACGACCATGCAGATTTCATTCCTCAAGGACCTCGCGACCTTCAGGAATCCGATGTCCCGGTTCAGCTTCATCTCGTACCTGCACGCCTCCAACCGGCTGGTGCAGTTCGTGAACAACCAGGACTTCTTCCCGACCCGGCACGAATTCCACCAGTACCTGGACTGGGCGGCCGCCGGCCTCCGCGACAAGGTCACCTACGGCGCCGAGGTCACCTCGATCCGGCCCGTCACCGAGGCCGGGTCACGGACGCCCAACCTCCTCGAGATCGAGGTGCGCAGCGGCGACGGCACCACCAGCGTGGTCACCGCACGCAACGTGACCATCTCGACGGGCCTGGTGCCGCGCCTGCCGGAGGGTGTGACGTCCGACGAGCGGGTGTGGCACAGCTCGGAGTTCCTGGGCAAGTTCAACGCCCAGGCCTCGGGCGACCTCAAGAGCGTGGCGGTGGTCGGCGCCGGCCAGAGCGCGGCCGAGATCACCCGGTTCCTCTACGACTCGCTGCCGCACGCACAGGTCTCCGCGGTCATCCCGTCGTACGGCTACTCCGTCGCCGATGACACCCCGTTCGCCAACCAGGTGTTCGACCCCGACGCGGTCGACGAGTACTACTTCGGCACCGAGCGGGCACGGGACGCGTTCTGGCGCTATCACCGCAACACCAACTACTCGGTGGTCGACGCCGACGTCATCCGGGCCCTGTACCAGCGTTCGTACGAGGAGCAGGTGCGCGGCGGCAGCCAGCGGCTGCACTTCCGCAACCTCACCCGGGTCGCCGAGGTCGAACGCGTCGGAAGCGGGGCGCGGGTGGTCCTGCACTCGCTGCTCGACGACCGGACGGAGGAGCTGGCCGTCGACGCGCTGGTGTTCGCCACCGGCTACGACGGCCTGGACCCGGCCCGCCTGCTCGGCGACTTCGACCAGCACTTCCAGCGCGACGCGGCGGGCAGGCACCGGGTGGAACGCGACTACCGCCTCGTCACCGCATCGGGACTGACCTGCGGCGTCTATCTCCAGGGCGGCACCGAGCACACCCACGGCATGTCGTCGTCCCTGCTGTCGAACATCGCGGTACGCAGCGGCGAGATCGCCGATTCGATCGTGCTGCGGCGCACCGAGCGGGAGCTGGACCTCAACCATCCCGTGGCGGAAGCGTCCTCGGCCGCCTGACGCGGCACACCGTGGGGTGTGCCCCGGTGCTGCGGCTGCAGCACCGGGGCACACCCCACGGCGGTTCCGGGCCGTGCCCGGTCAGCTCACGCGGCGTCGGCGACCATCGCGTCCCGCAGGCTCTGCGGCCGCAGGTCGGTCCACTTGTCCTCCACGTACGTGAGGCACTTGTCGCGGCTCTCCTCGCCGAACACGATGCGCCAGCCGGCGGGAACCTCGGTGAACGAGGGCCACAGCGAGTGCTGCTGCTCGTCGTTCACCAGAACGTAGAACCGGCCGTCGGCGTCGTCGAACGGGTTGCTGCTCATCAATCCACTCCAATTCAAGCCGTCCACGATTCACTTTCGAGCAGAAAATGAATCATCATCCATCGGTGGGATGGAGTTGGCGAGACCGCCAAGCCAGATCATGCACGTTTCGGGAACCCGTGGAGGCCTGCGGGACCCATTACCTCGATATCTGCCGTCCACTGTCCTGTTGACAGGACGTGTCCCGAAAGCGGGACACACTCATGTGGCAGAATCGGTCGCCTTTTCGAGCGAGTCGACTGGAATCGGCTTCCGTCGGCCCGCGTCCGCGCGCGATGATTACGGCACAAGCACAGCTCGGGCCGAAATGTATTCACCATCCCAAAAGCCCGCAGCACAGCCAAGTGTTTTCGTGCCGTTCTCGAGCGCACGTCCACCGGCCATCGGGGCCCGGCCCGTCGCCGGGGTCTTCCACAGAAGGAGTCGTGCCAATGACCGCCACCGCCAGCATGCACCCGGCCATGGCCATGGCCAAGGCCCAGTCCATCGGTGACGCCCTGCCGTGGCTGGCCCGCCACCAGGGCCGGACGGTCGTCATCAAGCTGGGCGGACACGCCATGGTCAACGAGGAGCTCACGGCGGCCTTCGCCCGCGACATCGTCTTCCTGCGCTACGCCGGGCTGCGGCCCGTGGTGGTGCACGGAGGAGGCCCACAGATCGATGCCGAGCTCGCGCGGCGGGGCCTGGAGCGCGAGTTCAGAGCCGGGCTCCGCGTCACCTCGCCGGCCGCGATGGACGTGGTACGGATGGTCCTCGCCGGCCAGGTGCAGCGCGAACTGGTCGGGCTGATCAACCGCTTCGGCCCCCTCGCCGTCGGTATGACCGGCGAGGACGCGGACACCCTCACCGCGGTGCGGCACGTGCCGTGGATCGACGGGGAGCCGGTGGACGTCGGCCGGGTCGGCGACATCACCCGCGTGGACACAGGCGCCCTGGACAGCCTGCTGGCGGACGGCCGGATCCCGGTGGTCTCGCCGCTCGCCCGCAGCGCCGAGGACGGCCTGGTCTACAACGTCAACGCCGACACCGCAGCGGCAGCGCTCGCGACCGCGCTGCGCGCCGAGGCGCTCGTCATGATGACGGACGTCGCGGGTCTGTACGCGGGCTGGCCGCACAGTGACGAGGTCATCCAGCGGCTCACGGCCTGCGAGCTGGAGAAGCTCCTGCCGGAGCTGAGCGACGGCATGGTGCCCAAGATGACCGGTTGCCTGCAGGCCGTGCGGGGCGGCGTGGGCGCGGCCCGGGTGATCGACGGACGGGTCCCGCACTCGGTTCTCCTCCAGATGTTCACGGACGACGGGGTCGGCACGGTGATCGTGCCGGACCCGGACGAGGCGGAGATCCTGCGGTGAGCGATCAGCAGCGACAGCGAACGACGACACGCGAGCGAAGGGGAGGGCACCGCCGGTGACACGCACACCTCGGGAGCTCACGGTGGTCCCGCCCCCCGCCGGCCCGCCCCGGCACGGTCCGCCCGACGGACTCGTCCGCCTGCGGTTCGCCGATGCGATCGCGCTCGAACGTGCCGCCGCCGCGTTCGGCGCCGGATCGGGCCCGGGCCTCGGCGAGGCCTGGAGCGACCCGGCGACGCTCACCCTCCAGATCCCCGCCGACGCCGGCATCGAGACCCTGCGGACCGTGCTCGCGATCCTCGACGCGGCAGCGGTCACCTCGGAGTCGCTCACCGTGCACACGCACGAACTCGACGACGTCTTCGCCGCGTTCACCAGCCTGCCCTGAGATCCGGGCGGGGACCGTTGCCGGCCCCGCCGGCCCCGCCGGCCGCGCATGAGCGCAGCAGGGCCACCGCCGGCCGATGCCCAGGAGCACCGGTCGGCGGTGGCCTCTCAACGCCGTGTCACGACAGTGGCTCAGGCCAGGTCGTCGCGGATCACCCGGCGGTGCGCGATGCGCCACTCGCCACGGCTGCGGACCAGGACGTCCTCCATGACGCACACGTACAGGACCTTGGAGCTGCCTCCGGCCGGCGTGGCGCACACCAGGGCCGAGCAGCGGGTGTGCAGCGATCCGTCCGCCCCGGGCTGTACGTCGAGCATGCCGACCCAGTGGCTGAGGGGGCTGCCGGACCGCCGTTGCGCGGCCGCGCCGGCGCGCTCGTAGCGGGCGAGCCCGGTGCGGGCAGGCACCGGCTCGGTCAGGGAAGGCAGTTCGAGGACGGCGTCCTCGGTGAAGGTGCCCGCCCATCGCTCGGTGTCGTGCGCGTCCAGGATCTGCATCTGGAGGGCGTAGAACTGCTGCGCCTCCGCGTACAGGGCGGCGAACTCCTGCCCCTGGAGCGTACGTTCGGCAGTGGACACCATCTCGACGGTCATGATCCAAGCCTCCAGGGAATCCGTACTCGGTACGGACAGTCTTTGAGGCGCGGATCGAGCATCCTTCAAATACTCCTCAAGCACTCCCGCCGGCTGCGGATGTGCGACGAGGGGCCGGTCCGGCGGCGGGCTGTCACAGGGCCCAGGGCAGCACGCGGGTGCCCTCGGTGCCGGGCACGGAGACCACGCCGTCTGCGCGCATGGCGACGTGGGCCTCGGCCGCCTGCGGGGCGTGGACCTGACGGAGCGCTTCCGGCGGCAGGACGAGGGTCTGGCCGGCGGCGATCTTCTCGGTGCGGCCTCCGCAGGTGACCTCGAGGACGCCGGCGGTCACCGTCCAGACCTGCTCGCGGCTGACGGAGTGCTCGGGGCCGCTCCGGCCGGCCTCCATCGCGACGGTCCAGGTGCTGAGTTCCGTGCTCCCTCGGCTGGGAGCGGCCAGGCCGGTCATACGGGCGTTCGGGGACTCGGTGACGTTCTCGGCGGTGGGGGTGATCACGAGCATGGCGGGGTCCTCCACGGTCTGTGCGGGCTCGTCGGGGGTGGCCCATTCGACGAGCTGGACGACGATTCCGTTCGGGTCGGTCAGCTGGAACAGCCGCTCGCCCCAGGGTTCTTCGCGCAGCGGCATGGTGACCGGGGCTCCGGCCTCGCGCAGGCGCCGCTCCTCGGCTTCGATGCCGGCGACGGTGAGCGCGAAGATCAGGCCCGTGGCCTGCCGGTCACGCTGCTCGGGCGGCAGCACTTCGCTGCCGCGGCGCAGCAGCACGATGTCGGCGGCATCGTCGCCGCGGGTCAGGGATGCGAAGCCGTCGGTGGCCATGGCGACCGCATAGCCGAGGTGCGTGCAGAAGAAGTCGCGGGAGGCGGCCACGTCGGCGACGGTGAGGGACAGGGTGGAGGCGGTCACGTTCAAGGTGTTTCCTGCCGGGTTGGCCGCGCCGGGTCCGGGCGCTGCATCGCGTGTACGGGTGCTCAGCGGGCGCTGCTCTCGTCGGCGGCCTTCGTGTAGGTGAGGATCAGGTTGCCGCCCTCGAACACATGGCTGTCCGTGAGGCGGAAGGTGTGCGGCGAGAAGTCGGCGCGGAAGAGCGGGATACCGCTGCCGGCCACGACCGGGTACTGCTTGACGATCAGCTCGTCGATCTCGGGAAGCAGCTGGCCGGCCAGGTCGGCGCCGCCGCAGAGCCAGATCCCGAGCCCGTCCTCCTCCTTGAGCTTGCGGACCAGGGCGACCGGGTCCTCGGCGGTCACCTCGACGGCCGGGTCCGGGCTGGTGGTGAGCGAGCGGGAGAGCACGATCTGCCGCAGGTGGGCGAACGGGCTGGTGAGACCGGCGAGCACGCCCGGGGCGTAGGTCGCGCGGCCCATGAGCACGGTGTCGAAGCGGGTGTTCGGCACGTCCTCCGCGACACCTAGGGCGGCGCGGCCCGCGGTCGGGAGGGTGTCCGCGTACTCGGCGGCCAGGTGCGGGACGTAGTCCTCGGTGACGTGCGCCATGAGGAAGTCGAAGCCGCCGTCAGGGGCGGCGATGAAGCCGTCGATGCTGGCGCCGACGAAGTAGGTGAGCTTGCGCATCCAGTTCCGTTCACTCGGGATAATTTTGCGACGGACGTAACTTTATGCTGGACCACTTCAGTCGGTCAAGCGTAATTTTGCTATGGATGTAAGATTTCCCCATGGTTACCGAGATGGGGCTCCGTGAGTCCAAGAAGCAGGAGACCAGGCAGCTGATCTCCGACTGCGCGACCAGGCTCTTCATCGAGCAGGGCTTCGAGCAGACCACCATCGCCGAGATCGCCGCCGCGGCACGCGTGGCCAAGAAGACGGTGACCAACTACTTCCCCCGCAAGGAGGACCTGGCCCTCGACCACCACGAGGCGTTCACCGAGGGCCTGGCCCGGACCGTCGCCGAACGCGGGCCCGGAGAGGAGCCGCTCACCGCCCTGGGCCGGACGTTCCGCACCGCCCTGCTGGAGCACAGCCCCGTCGTCGGATTCACCGGCCCCGCCTTCGCCCGCATGGTCGCCGACAGCCCCACCCTCACCGCCCGGCTGCGCGAATTGCACGACCAGCGGGAGGAAGCACTGGCCGCAGCCCTGACGGCCGCGACCCCGGGGCACGCCCCGGCCATCGCGCCCCGGGCCGCCGCCGCCCTGATCGCCGCAGCAGACCGCCTGCTGTTCCGGCGCATCCAGGAGCTCACCCTGGCCGGCTGCACCGACGACCGGATCGAGGCCACGCTGCTCCCGGAGACCGACCTCCTGCGCGCAATGCTCGGCGCTGCACTGCAGGCGGGCCCTGTCACACGCCTGTGACAGTCGGCGGACACCGTCGTGAAGGTGCGAGCGCAGGATTTTAAGCAGGACAAACCGGACATTCAGCTACATGTCCACCTGCTTCCGAGGGCGCGAGCAGAGATGACCGATCCGATCCGTCGGAGGGAAATCCCATGAGCCTCACCCTCACCACCCCGCAGACCGAGACCACCGCCCTTGCCCTCGCCCCCCGCGAGCAGGAGGCACTGGGCCACATCGCCGCCGGCCGCACCTACCTGCAGACGGCCCGCCACATGGGACTCTCCAAGCACACCGTCGACGCCTACCTCCGCCGCATCCGCGCCAAGCTGGGCATCAACAGCACCGCCGAACTGACCCGACTGGCCATCTCCCTCGGACTGTGACCCCCTGAACAGAGACAGGAACGGCTGAACAGAGACGAGCGGACCGTCTCCTTGGTCACCGGCGGCAACAGGGGCATCGGACGGGAAGTGTGCCGGCAGCTCGGCGCGCTCGGGCACACCGTCCTGCTGACCGCTCGTTCCCTGCCCGCTGCCGAGGAGGCAGCGGCGGCGCTCCGCGCCGAAGGAGCGGACGTCCACCCGGTGGCCCTCGACGTACGGGACCGGGCGAGTGCCGAGCAGGCCGCGCGCGAGACACGCGAACGCTTCGGGCGGCTCGACGTCCTGGTCAACAATGCGGCCATCGCGTACGACACCTGGCAGCGCGCCGCGACGGCCGACCTCGACGTGGTCGCCGAGGCCGCCGACACCAACCTGTACGGTCCCTGGCGCACCACGCAGGCCTTCCTCCCGCTGCTGCGGGCCGGCCGGCACGGGCGGATCGTCAATGTCAGCAGCGAAGCGGCGTCCTTGACGAGCATGGGCGGCGGGACCCCTGCCTACACCGCCTCCAAGGCCGCCCTGAACGCCCTCACCCGCATGCTCTCGGCCGAGCTGCGCGGCGACGGGATCCTGGTGAACTCCGTCTGCCCCGGCTGGGTCGCGACCGACATGGGCGGCCCGGGCGGCCGTCCCGTACGGGAGGGGGCGGCGGGGATCGTCTGGGCCGCCACCCTCCCGGACTCCGGGCCCACCGGCGGATTCTTCCGCGACGGCCTTCCGCTGCCCTGGTAGGCCGTCCGACGGGTGGCGGCCGGGCTCCGGTCGATCATCGGGGAGCGGCGGCTCAGGCCCGCACGGCCTCGGCCAGCACCGGGCGGACCCGGGTCAGCATCAGGTGCAGGAAGCGGTCCGGGTGGCGGAACGACGCGAAGTGGCTCGCGTCCTCGATCAGCGCGAACTCCTTGGCCGGGGCCTCGACCTCGTCGAAGAACGCCCTGGCGCGGCCGGCCGGGGTGATGACGTCCCGGTCGCCCTGAAAGACGAAGAACGGCAGCTCGAAGCGGGTGCCGTCGGCCCGGTCGTCGAACGCGGCCAGGGCGGGGGTGAGCTGCTCGGAGAACTTCATGCCCGCGAAGTACTGCCCCAGCTCGCGCAGCGAGTGCAGTGGCGAGAACCACAGCGACCCCAGCACGACCTTCTTGAGGGTGTCGAGCGTCAGGGGATCTGAGGCCACGGTCAGCTTGTCGTACGTGGCCCGCTGCTCGGCGGTCAGGCGGTGCGGGTCGCCGCCCATCTCCGCCACCGCGGCGGCGTCCTTGTCCTTGCCGTCGGCGCGCAGCCGGGCCAGGAACGCCTCGTGGACGGAGGTGTCGCGGCCGGCGTCCAGGATGTTCAGGCGCGGCCCGAAGCCCTCGCTGAGCCACCATGGCGCTGTACCGCTACGTCCCCGGCAAGGCCGAACTGCTCGACCTGATGGTCGACGCCGCCTTCGGACCGGCTCCCGACGTCGCCGGCGTGCCGGGGGGCTGGCGTCCGCAGCTGGACGCGTGGGCGGTCGCGTGCTGGGAGCAGTACCGGCGCCGGCCGTGGATGGTGGCCGCCACCGGGATGCGCCGGCAGCTCATGGGGCCCCGTCAGCTGGCCTGGCTCGACTCCGCCTTGGCCGCGCTGTCAGGGACGGGGCTCCCGTACGCACAGCAGCACGCGGCCTTCCTGCTCGTCGTCGGGCACGTCCGCAACCTGGCGCAGCGGCTCGTCGACGACGACGAGGAAGGCCGTCAGGAGTGGAACCGGCTCACGGCGGACGTGTGGAAACGGCACGGCGACCGGTTCCCGGCGCTGACCGCGGCCATCGCCGGAGGGGCCTTCACCCCGCACGGCGACGATCCGCTCGAGTTCGGGCTCGAGCGGATCCTGGACGGCATCGCCGCGCTGATCGGGGACGGTGGGGAGGAACCTACGACGCCCAGGCGCCCGGCGCGATGAAGGACGGCCGGGGGCGCAGGGGCAGCTTCTCCACCTGGGCCTGCGCCTGTGAGGCCGCCTCCGGGGCCTGCGCCTCGTGCCGGAGCCGGATCCGGGAGGCGAGGAGCACGGCCAGGGCCGCGACGTCCTCGGCCGTCGGGTTGCCCTTGGTGATGCGCATCGCCGCCAGTGCCAGGGCGGTCCTGTCGTCGGCGGTCACAGCGGGATGTTCCCGTGCTTGCGGCTCGGCAGCTGGGCGTGCTTGGTGCGCAGCATGTCGAGGGTGGAGATGAGGCGCGTACGGGTCTCGGCCGGGTCGATGACGTCGTCGACGAGGCCGCGTTCGGCCGCGTAGTACGGGTGCATCAGCTCGGCCTGGTACTCCTTGATCTTCTGCGCGCGGGTGGCCTCGGGGTCGTCGGAGGCGTTGATCTCGCGGCGGAAGATGACGCTGGCCGCGCCTTCCGCGCCCATGACGGCGATCTCGTTCGAGGGCCAGGCCAGGGCGACGTCCGCGCCGATGGAGCGGGAGTCCATGACGATGTAGGCACCGCCGTAGGCCTTGCGCAGGATGAGGCTGATGCGCGGCACGGTGGCGTTGCAGTACGCGTACAGGAGCTTCGCGCCGTGCCGGATGATGCCGTTGTGCTCCTGGTCGACGCCGGGCAGGAAGCCGGGTACGTCGATCAGGGTGACCAGCGGAATGCTGAACGAGTCGCAGAACTGGACGAAGCGGGCCGCCTTCTCGGACGCGTGGATGTCGAGGACGCCCGCGAGGTGGGCCGGCTGGTTGGCGACGATGCCGACGACCTGGCCGCCGAGACGGGTCAGGGCGCAGACGACGTTCCGGGCCCACTGGGCGTGGACCTCGAAGTAGTCCCCGTGGTCGGCGATCTCCTCGATGACGTCGCGGATGTCGTACGACTGCGTGGGCTTGCCCGGGACCAGGTCGAACAGGCGCTCGCAGCGCCGGTCCACCGGGTCCTCGAGGTCGCCGGCAGGGGCGGGTTCACGGTTGTTGGAGGGCAGCAGGGACAGCAGGTGGCGTACGTCCTCGAGGCAGCTCTGCTCGTCGTCGTACGCGAACGCGGCCACGCCCGAGGCCCCGACGTGGCTGTCGGCGCCGCCGAGGTCCTCCATCGTGACGGATTCACCGGTGACCGCCTGGACGACGTCGGAGCCGGTGATGAACATCTGCGAGGTGCCGCGGACCATGAAGACGAAGTCCGTGAGGGCGGGCGAGTAAGCGGCGCCGCCCGCACAGGGGCCGAGGATGACGGAGATCTGCGGGATGACCCCGGAGTTGCGGACGTTGCGCTGGAAGATGCCGCCGTATCCGGCGAGCGCGGTGACGCCTTCCTGGATGCGGGCGCCGGCGCCGTCGCACAGGCCCACGACGGGGGCCCCGACCCCCTCGGCCAGGTCCATCAGCTTGTGGATCTTCTCGGCGTGGGCCTCGCCCAGCGCGCCGCCGAAGATGCGGAAGTCGTGGGCGTACGCGAAGACCGTACGGCCGTGGACCTTGCCCCAGCCGGTGACGACTCCGTCCGTGTAGGGCTTCTTGTCCTCCAGGCCGAAGCCGGTGGCGCGGTGCCGGCGGAGCTGCTCGACCTCGTTGAACGTACCTTCGTCGAACAGGAGCTCGATGCGCTCGCGGGCGGTCAGCTTGCCCTTGGCGTGCTGGGCGGCGGTGGCTCGTTCGCCGGGGCCGGCCTCGGCCAGCGCGCGTACGGCGTGCAGTTCCGCCGTGCGCTCGCGCAGGGACGCGAAGCGGACGCCGTCCTCGTGGTGACGGGCGGACGGCGAAGGAGTGAGCCCGTCGTCCGGTGCGAGCACGCTCTCCAGTGGTCTTTCCTCGACGATGCTCATACGGGCCCTTTCGACACAGAGGCACCGGGTCCGGCCGGTGTCGCGTCGTCCAGCATCGACCGCGGTGCTACAGCCCGGCTCGAATTCCGTAGGGGGCCGCTCGCGCCGCAGGCGGGGCGGGGGCCGGACATGCCTGTGCCCCGCTGCCGGGGCGTGGGTGTTCGGGCAGCGGGGCAAGAGGAGCGGCATGCTCCCGGCCGGGGGGTTGACCGGTGGCCGGCCGCAGGACCGACTCTCCTCCGGAGAACTCGGACCCGCCTACAGCGGCGGTGTGGCTGCGGTGGTGCCGCTGGACGGCCCAGCGGTCAGGCCCGGTTGAGGAGACCTGCCACCGTCGTCAGGAAGCCCTCGTCGAGCATCGTGGAGACGGCGGTGTCGCGCGAGGCGCCCAGGCCGGTGTCGTGGCAGGCGATGCTGACCAGGTAGCGGTCGAGCACCGGGTACGTGCCGAACGCCCACTCCCCGCGGGCCGCGGGGGTGCCGTCCGGGGCGAGCAGGCCCGCGTCGCCCCCGCTGCCGGTCGCGAAGCCGAACTCGGAGAAGCCCAGCCGCAGTCCCTGGCCGAGCGCCTTGGTGTAGGCCTCCTTCAGGGTCCACAGCCGCAGCATCGCCGCGGACTGCTCCGCCTCGGGCAGCGCCGCGAGTTCGGCCTGCTCGCCGGCGGTCAGCACCTGGTCCTGCAGGAGGCGCAAGGAGAGCCTGCGGTCGGCGGGTTCGGTGTCGATGCCGATCCTGCCAATGCGGCTGATGCCCACGGCGATCAGGTCGTCGGTGTGGGTCAGGCTGACGTCGATCTGGTCGAAGCCGCGCAGGTACGGACGGCCGCCGATCTTGTACGCGAGGTCCAGGTCGGCGGGGTCGACGCCGAGCGCGGCCGCCGCCGTGTACTTGACCGCCAGCCGGGAGGCGACGAAGCGGTAGCGGATCGTCGGGTCGACGGTCTGCCGGTAGCGCAGCCAGTCCCGGCCGAGCAGCGGGCGCAGCGCGGGTTCCGCGAGCGCCGCGGTGAGCCACTCGCCCCAGGTGGTGAACACCGAGGCGTTCCCGCGCAGGGCCATGCCGTCCCCCACCTCCTGCCAGGGGCCGGCCGGCCCGGTGACGTGGACCGGAGTGGTGATGCGCTGTGCGTCGTCCGTCATCGGGCTGTCCTTCCCTGGCGCTGGATGTGCTGGATGTACTGGATGTCCTGGACGGGGAACACATGATGCTGGGCTGCCGTGCCGGGGCGGGGCGGCTGGGTCACTGCGCGAGTTCCGTCGCGTCGAGGTCGCAGCTGCGGCCCGAGCGGTAGCGGCGCATCAGCTCCTCCAGCACCTGCTCGAGGCAGCCGTCGGGCAGATCCGGCACCGGGATGCCGAGCCGGCCGCCGAGCCGGGAGAGCGCGAGTACCGCCCAGGCGGGGGCGGCCAGGAAGGGATCGCTGCCGTCCTGGCCCTCCCAGGTGCCGAGGACCGAGGCGGCCGCGAGGACCAGGGCGTAGCGGTCGCTGAGCACGCACAGGGCGGGGTCGGACAGGGCGGCGGGGGTGCCGTGGGCGGGGATGGCCCGGCAGCGTTCGCGCAGGGCGCGCAGTTCGGTGACGAACCCCTCGGCGAGGTCGGCGAGGACGGCCAGCTGGCCCCCGACCCCGCGTACCCCGGCCAGCCGCGCGGCGGACTCGACGAGCGAGGCGGCGAGGAAGTCGCCGCCGTCGGCGATGCCGAGCAGCCGGTAGTCGAGGGCGGGCAACGCGGCCCCGGTGCGGAACAGCTCGGGCGGCGGCTCCTCCTCGCGGAACCACGCGCGTTCGGCGAGGGTGCGCAGCTGGGGGACGATCACGGCCTGGCAGGCGGCGGTGCCCGCGTGCCCGAGGCCGGCCACGGGCAGGTCGCGTCCGAGCTTGTCGAGGGCGCCGTACGCGGCGGTGCCGCGCTGGTAGCCGCGGGAGCCGAGGACGGTGGCGAGTTCCTCGAGGTCCTCCCGCAGCAGGTCGGGGACCACGTACTTGACGGCGGCGGCGAGCACGTGGGTGCGATCGGGCAGCAGGCTCAGGGCGCGCAGGGCGACGGTGGCCATGCTGTCGCAGGCGAGCATGTCGGCGAAGACCCCGGCGAGCGGCTTGTGCCAGCGGCGGGCCAGGGGACGGCTGCGGCCGGTGGTCGCGGCCCGTACGGCGGAGTGCAGGACGGTGTCGACGGCGGCGACGGCCGTCGAGGCGATGAGGCAGCGGTTGACCTGGTACGTGCGCAGGGCGAGGGCCACTCCTTCGCCGGGGCGGCCGACGAGCGCGTCGCCGGGGACGGCGCAGTCGGTGAACTCCAGCCCGGAGAACAGGTTGCCGCGCATGCCGGTGGTGGGGACCCGGGGCAGGTGGTTGATGCCGCGGAGTTCGGCCGGGTCCACGAGCAGCACGGAGTGGCTGTACGGGGTGCGGGCCGGGTCGGTGCGCGCGTAGACGACGTACGCCTGGGCGCGGGCGGCGTTGATGATGACGTCCTTGCGGCCGTTGAGCTCGTAGCCACCGCCCGGTGCGGCGCCGGCGGTGAACTCGTCGCGCAGGATGTCGTTCGCGTGCGCCATCTCGTGGTGGACGATCGAGGCGCGGCCGCCGCCGAGCAACATGTCGGCGGTGAACCTGCGCTGGGCCTCGGTGCCCGCCGCCCAGACGGCGGAGGTGGCGAAGAGCGAGGTGATGCCGAAGCCGAAGCCGAGGGCGAGGTCCCGGCGGAAGACCGGGCGCAGCACCTTGGCCAGGTGGTCGGCGCGGGTGAGCCGGCCGCCGTACTCGGCGGGCACGAACTCGGCCCCGAGGCCGGCCTCGGTGAGCAGCTGCTCGGTGGCCTCGGGCGGTTCGCGCCGCTCGTCGGCAGCGAACAAGGCGCCCAGACCGTGCGGGTTGGCAGGGTCGTAGGGGTCGCCGAGCTGCGCCTCGAGCCGCGCCGCGCGCCGCAGCGGGGCGATGGGCTCGGCATGTCTGGTGGCGGGGTCCGCGTGGATCTCGGTGGTGGCCATGGTCGCGGGATCAGCTCCTTCGTCGCGGGACTCGCCGTTGCTGGTGGTCCGGGGCTGGTCCGTCCGTCTGCACTGCATAGCCTCACGGGAGTTGCTCGACACCCGCTCGAGCCTTCGTACAGCCGGGCACGTGAGTTGCCGGAGGCCGCCGGGGGCGGCGGCTTCCGGCGGGCGGTCTGCCTCAGACCTGGGGCGTGGCCTCGGCGAAGACCCTGGGCCAGGAGATCGGGTGGCCGTGGTCGTGGAGGCGGCCGAGGGAGGCCAGCACGGAGTCCACTTCGCTGCCGAGGGCGGTGCTGCGCGCGTCGGGTCCGCAGGGGTGGGTGCGGTGGAATCCGGCGGCTTCGAGGGCGCTCTGCGCGGCCGCGGGCGAGGGTGTCGCACGGGCCTGGCGCAGGAAGTATTCGGCGGTGAGGGTCCGCTCACCGGTTCGGGGACCGAGCAGGTCGCCGGTCGTTGCGCAGATCAGGGTGAGGTCGGGCGCGTTGATGCGGCAGCCCTTGGCCACCCGGAGGAACCGCTTCTCGGAGGCGGCGCGGGTCTTGTGCGGTGCATCGCAGGGGGCGAGCCGTCCGCGGGCGACCACGAGGCGCGCCGCGTCGTCCAGGTCGAGTACGCCGGCCAGGTACGCCGCGGAGATCTCGCCCGCCGCGTGTCCGGCCACGGCCCGCGCCTCCATGCCCCAGGTCTCCCATACCCGGAACAGGGCGACCTGGTAGGCGAACAGGGCGGGCTGGGCGAACGCGGCGTCCCTGATCAGGGCGGCGTCCACCCCCTCCCGGGGGGCGAACACGACGGCGGCCAGCGGCAGGGGCAGCCAGAGGTCCAGAGCCTCGGCGACCTCGTTCCACGCCGCGGCGAAGGCGCGGAAGGTGCCGTAGAGGTCCCGGCCGAGGCCGGGCAGCAGCGGGCCGTGAGCGGTGAACAGGACGGCCTGGTCCGCCGCCCCGCCCGCCGGTGCACCGGGCGCAGGGCCGGCCCTGTCGGCCGGGCACGGAGCGGAGGAGGCGCGTCCTACGGCCCTCGGCGGCGCGGCACCCGGTCCTGCGAGCAGGCTGCCCGAGGAGCGCTCATCGGACACCGGGCACCGCCTCCGTGATCGCGCGGCGGTCCTTCGGGGCAGGGCACTCGTCGCTGTGACCGTGCACGGTCGGCTTGTTGAGGAAGGTCACCATGGTCGCTCTCCTCGGCTCTGCTCGGGGTGTGGGGCAGCGGGGTGCCGCTGCCCGGGGGTGACGACTGCTGTGCACACGGTCCGCGGTGGGGCTCAAGGAATCTTCGAACGTCGCTCGAGAAATCCCGCAGGCACGGCACGGGGCCGACGGACCGGAGCGTGCCACGGCTGCGCGGCCGGACCGGGGCGCCGCTCCGGTCAACGCGCCGCCACGGCCTCGGTTTTCGGGCCGCCGGCCCCCTACGATGCGTGCGCCGAGTGGGCTGGCGCGTTCAGCCTGGCCGGCCGGCCGCGGCCTTCAGGGTGCGCGCGAGGTCGCGCGCCGAGGCGGGACTCCCGTCCGCCGTGCCCGCGATGGCCACGAGCGGAGGCAGCCAGCCGTGGGCGGCGATGCGCTGCGCCACCTCGTACGCGACGCTCCCGCCTCCGGAGAAGCAGCCGAGGAGCAGCGGTTCGCCGGCCGCGAGCGCGGGTCGTACCGCGGCCAGGCAGGCCGCCGTATCGGTCGGGGAGGTGACCGTGGTGAGCGCCTCCGGGCCCGGATAGGCCTGTACGAGGGCGTCGTAGCAGGCCTCGGTCGCGGCCGGCGGCGGTACGAGCAGGATCGTGCCGGCATCGGGCCGCGCGGCCGCGCGCAGCGTGCGCAGACCGCCGCCGGGCGGGACCGGGGCGGGCGCCACGGGCCCGGGCACCGGCAGGCCGTCCAGGATGTGCAGGACCTCCCCGACGCCGGTCGTGCCGTCGACGAGCACGGGGAACTCGCGCAGCAGCCGCGCGGTGCGGGCGAGCGCCGCGGCCGCTTCGGGATCCGCGATGCGGGTCCGGTCGTTGACCGCCGTCAGCAGCAGGGCGCCCTCGGCGTCGTGGTACGCGCCGATGGCGATGGGCTGGGGCGTGTGCGGGCCCACGGCCTGCGGCAGGTCCACCCGGACGCCCTCGGCGTCGAGGTCGGTCCAGAGCGGGTCCCGGCCGTCCGGGGCGGGCGGCGGGCCCTGCGGGGCCTCGAAGGCGACGACCGAGTCCGTGAGTTCGTCGGGGACGGCCCGCCCGCTCCACTGGTGGACCTGGCCGGCCGAGACCCACTCGTACGCGGCCGCGCCCAGGGCCCGGTCGCGCAGGTCGGCCAGCAGGCGCTCCATCGGGGCCGTGGGGTCCACGTCGACGTGGACGGGCAGCGCGCCCCGCAGCGGGGCCGGGATGCTCGCTGCGCCCTCCAGGGCGATACCGCGGCCGGAGACGGCCATGCCGAACGCGACGGGCGCGGGCGCCGGGCCCGATCCGCCGTCCCGGTACAGCAGCAGCGCCCAGGCCGCGTGCAGCGCCGTGCTCTCGGTGGCGCCGAGCCCGGCGGCCCAGTCACGCAGCCGGGCGGCCTCGTACGGGGTCAGCCGCTGGCGCGCGAGCCCGTGGCCCCAGCGGGCCCTGTCGCCGGCGGGCAGCCCGGCCGCGGTCGGGCCGGGCAGGGTGCGGGAGCCCGCCGGGGGTGTGGCGGCGGACCAGAAGTCGCGGGGCGGGGTGAGGTCCTGGTCGCCCAGCCAGCGCAGGTGGTCGCGCACATCGGGGCGGCGCTCGCCGCCGGTGGTACGCCCCTCGGCCAGGTAGGCGCGGTAGAAGGCGCGCAGCAGCAGGCGCACGCTCCAGCCGTCGAGCATGGCGTGGTGGTAGGTGAGGAGGATGCGGGTCGGCCCGGCGGGTCCGGCCTGTTCGTCCAGGAGCGCGATGCGCAGCAGCCCGGGCCGGTGCAGGTCGAAGGCGCGCAGCCGCTCGCTCACCAGCAGGGAGTGCCAGTCGGCGGATCCGTGATGGTGGCGGACGAGCTGCGGTGAGCCCTGCCGGTGCACGGCGACGCGTGGGGCGGTCCCGGGGCCGTCCGTACGGGCGCGGTCGGTGAACGCGGCCCGCAGCACGGGCTCCTGCAGGAAGACGGCCTGCCAGGCGGCGTGGAACCGCCCGGTGTCCAGCGGCCCGTACCAGCGCCAGTGCAGCTGCTCGACGTGCAGGCCGGCGCCGGGCCTGCCGACGAGGACGTCGAGGAGCACGTCGCGCTGGCGCGCGCTGGCGGGGAGTCCGCCCGCGGGATGCACGGCCGGGCTGTCGAAGGGGCCGGGTGCGTCCTGCCCGCCGGCTTCCTCCGGGGCCAGGCCCTCCCACGCGGTCCGCGACGCCTTCGCCTGCGCGGGCGTCTGCCGCGGCCGGGCTCCGGGGGCGGTCAGCAGATCGGCCACCGTGCCGGCCGGGGAGTGCTGCGGGGGCAGGTGCAGGGTGTGGTGCGTCGCGGTGTGGCGGCGCAGGGTGGGGGTGCCCGAGGGCAGCGCGGCGAGGGCCGCCGCGAGGGCGTCCTCATCGAGGGGACCGCGCAGGTCCAGCGCCGGGGCGAAGCCGGGCGCGATGACCACGGTCATGGCGACGCTCATCCACTCCCCCTCGTCTCGGCGCTCGCCGGGCGGCGGCACAGTTCAAAGGGGTCGAGTATGCGTGGCACACCCACGTTTCGCTGACGCGCCGCTGACACGCCGCCGGAGTCCCGCCGGACACCCCCTACAGGCTGCGGATGGCGGTCTCCGCGTACCGCTTGGCGAGGTTGAGCGTGGCGGTGCTGTTGCGGCCCAGCGCCTCGCGTACGTACGTCCTGGCCTGTGCGAGGTCCGCGCCGGGGCCCAGGACCCGCTCGACGGCCTCCTCCCGCAGCAGCACGCTGTGCTGGGAGACCGCGGTGACGCCGGTCTCGTCGGGGATCAGCGACCACTCGCCGGCGTGCGCGGTCATCAGGGCCGGGGTCGTGGTCTGCTTGTAGACGATGCGGCCCGCGTGCGGGAAGCACACCCGTACGGACTCGGTGGTGTGCACCGCTCCGTCGGAGGTCACGGTGTCCATGCTCAGCAGCTGGACGCCGGGCTCGTCCTCGGTGACGGCGACGCGGGAGACGTGGGGGACGCGCTCCGGCCAGTCGGCGACCCCGTAGAGGAACTGGTAGACCAGGTCGGCCGGTCCGTCGATGCGTACGGAGTCCTCGAAGGACAGCAGCAGGCCGTCGAGCCGGGTCCAGCGCTCCGCGGCCTCCTTCAGCTGCGCCAGCTCGGCACGGCTGTTGGTGTCCGTGGCCTGCTTGGTCCAGTCGACGTCCGCGGGCCGGTCGCCGGCGACCGCGAAGTCGTGGAGCAGCGTCAGCCGCGAACGGTCGGCGCCCCGCGGCTCCACGATCCAGCTGCCGCCCATCGCGACGACCGGCGCGGCGGGGACCTCCTGGCGGAAGTCGATCCGCAGCCGGGGCGCGTCCAGGGTGCGGCGCGAGAGCCAGGACCTGACGCTCCCGTTCGCGGTGACCCACATGTGGAACCGGTCCTGGATGCCGTCGAAGTCGAGCCGCTCTACGTGAATGCTGGGCGGGATGAACAGCGGCCACTGCGTCGTGTCCGCGATCAGGCCGTAGACCACACCCGCGGGCGCGTTCACATCCACGGCATAGGACGTCCGGTGCACTTGCTGGACAGACATCGCCACACCCTTCCCTCACACTTGGTCCAGAGTCTGTCCGCGACCGCCGGAGTCCTGCTCGAGAGAACCTGGAGCCTCAGCTCGCGAGCGCCGACTCCGCGTGCTGCTTGGCGTACGTCATGGTCGCGGTGCTGTTGCGGCCCAGCGCCTGGCGGACGTACCTGCGGGCCGCCGCGAGGTCGGCGGAGGGGCCCAGTACCTGGGTGACGGCCTCCTCGCGCAGCACGACGCCGTGCTGCGAGGTGACGGTCGAGCCGTACGCGCCGCCGGTGACCGTCCACACGCCGGTGTGGGCCGACATCAGCGCCGGGGTGCGGGTCTGCTTGTAGACGATGCGGCCGGCCGCCGGGAAGCACACCCGCACCGATTCGGTGGTGTGCGCGGACCCGTCGGCGGTGAGCGTGTCCATGGCCATGACCTGGACACCGGGCAGCTCGTCGGGCTCGGTGAGCTCCAGCCGCGAGACGTGCGGCAGCAGCTCCGGCCACTGCTCGGCCCGCTCCAGGAACGCGTAGACCAGCTCCGGCGGGGCGTCCACGTCGACGCGGTCCTCGAAGGACATCACGAGTTCGTCGAGCTTGCCCCAGCGCCCGCCCAGCTGCGCCAGGTTCGCCAGCTCCGCACGGCTGTTGGTGTCGGTGGCGCGCTCGACCCACTCCACGTCCTGCGCCCGGTCGCCCTCGACCGAGAAGTCGTGCAGCAGCGTCAGCTTCGAGCGGTCGGCGCCCAGCGACTCGACGATCCAGGTGCCGGTCATCGCCGACAGCGGGGCCGCGGGGATCTCCTGGCGGAACTCGATGCGCCGCGCTGCCGCGTCGAGCACCCGGCGCGAGGTCCAGGACTTGACCTGGCCGTTCGCCGTCGCCCACATCCGCAGCCGCTCCTGTACGCCGTCGAACGCCAGGCGCTCCACGTGCACGTTGGGCGGGAAGTACAGCGGCCACTGCACGGCGTCCGCGATCATTCCGTAGACCATGCCCGCGGGCGCGGCCACCTCGGTCTCGTGCACGGTACGGTGCACCCGGTCGGCCGCCATCAGAAGTTCCCCAGCCCGCCGCAGACGTTCAGCGCCTGCGCGGTGACGGACGCGGCGAGGTCCGTGGTCAGGTAGCCGACCATGGCCGCCACCTCCTCCGGGGTCGCGTAGCGCCCCAGCGGGATCTTCGCCTCGAACTGCTCCTGCACGTCCTCGGTCGTGGTGTCCCAGGCCGCCGCGTAGCCGGCCCGTACGCGCTGCGCCATCGGCGTCTCCACGTATCCGGGGCACACCGCGTTGACCGTGATCCCGGCCGGGGCCAGCTCCTTGCCGAGGGCCTTGGTGAAGCCGACGACGGCGTGCTTGGACGCCGAGTACGGGGCTCCCAGCAGGACGCCCTGCTTGCCCGCCGTGGAGGCGATGTTGATGATCCGGCCGTAGGAGGCCCCGGCCAGGCCGCCGTGCTTGAGCACCTCACGGGTCAGCAGGAAGACGCTGTTCAGGTTGGTGTCGATGACGTCGTACCAGAGCTCGTCGCTGATGTCGGCGGTCGGACCGCCGCCGCTGCGCCCGGCGTTGTTGACCAGGACGGAGATCGGGCCGAACTCGGCGACGGCGGCGGCCACCAACTCCGCGATCGCCTCGCGGGAGCGGACGTCGGCGGCCAGGCCCGAGACCTCCAGGCCCTCGGCGCGCAGCTCCTCGACGGTCTCCTTGACGGTTTCCGCGGTCCGCGCGCACAGGAACACCCGGTGCCCGCGCCGGGCCAGGTCACGTACGACCGCCAGGCCGATGCCGCTCGTGCCGCCGGTGACCAGCGCGACCGGCTTCTCCGGCGCCGCCTGCGGCTGCGCTGACGGTGTGGTCGGTGTGTTCAACGTGTCCCCTCCAGTACCCGTGGTGAGGTCTCGACCGTGTCGCGGAGCTCTGGAGACGCGGTGGAAGCAGGGTCGAGGAGCGGTACGGAGGCGCGGGTTCCGGAGGGTGCGGCCGCCGTCGGCGGCGCGGTCACCCGGGGTGCGCGGACCGCATCGCGGATCACGTCGGGCAGCGCTGCGGCCGCGCCCAGCGGCGCAAGGGCCCGCGCGAGCCCGCGCCGGGTCAGCGCCGTGCCGCTCGCGGCGATGTAGCCGTCGGGCCGGATCAGCACCCAGCCGCCCGGCCCGAGGTCCAGCGAGCGCCGCAGCAGCCCGTTCGGGTCGGGCAGCGGGGCGGGCCCGCCGCCGAGGCCGTCGCCCGCGGTCCGCACCGACAGCCACGTGCCGTGTGCGGCCGCGGCGGCCGCCGCGACCCGTCCCGCCTCGCCGGGCTCGTCCTGCACCGCCCACACCAGGGACCAGCGGGTGTCGCGCAGTTCGGCGCGCAGCGCCTCGGAGCCGGGGTCGTCCGGGTGCCGGCCGGCCGCAGCGGCGGCACGCGAGCCCGCAGGCACCGCCATCAGCGGGTCGGCCGTGGTCAGCGGGGACTCGGGGTACGACAGCAGCAGCCCGGACATGCCGCCGAGCACCTTGCGCTGGATGGCCCGGCGCAGCGGCCCGATGTTGCGTACGAAGGTGAAGGCGACGGGCAGCCCCACGCCGGCCAGGGTGTTCTTGAACTGGACCAGGAAGGTGGCCTTGCGGACGGAGCCCAGGAGCTTCTTGCCGATGGGGACGCGCTCCTGCCCGTACGTGGCGAGCAGTTCGCGGCCCGCCTGCCCCAGGGCGGCCATGGCGAGCTTCCAGGCAAGGTTGTAGGCCTCCTGGATGCCGGTGTTCATGCCCTGTCCGGAGGCGGGGCTGTGCACGTGGGCGGCGTCGCCCGCCACGAAGCAGCGGCCGTCGTGCATGCGGGGCACCATGCGCTGCTGGAAGGTGAAGACGGAGGTCCAGTCGGGTTCGGCGACCTGCACCGGGCGGCCGAGCCCGGTGCTGAGCTTCTCCGAGAAGCGTTCCGCGGCCTCGCGCGGAGTCTCCGACCGGCCGACGGAGGCGGTGTCGAGCAGCCGCCAGTACCCCTCGCGCTGGTACGGGACCATCATCATGGCCTGGCTGCCGGTGTGGGCCCAGTAGATGGTGTCGGGCGGCAGGTCGAGGGAGACGGCCGCGTCGGCCAGCGCCCAGGTCTCGCTGGACTCGCCGAGCAGCGGGAGCCCGAGCTCCTTGCGCACCGTGCTGTGGCCGCCGTCGCAGCCGACCAGCCAGGGCACCTCGTACTCCTCGGTGGAGCCGTCGGCATGCTCGAGGCGGGCGCGTACGGTGTCCCGGTCCTGCTCGAGGGAGGTCAGCCGCACACCCCATTCGACGGAGACGCCGAGCCGTGCGACGGCCTCGCGGAGCACTTCCTCCGTCTCGGTCTGCCCGATGACGAGGGTGTACGGGAACCGGGTGGGCATCGAGCGGTAGTCCGCCTCGAGCCGGACCAGGCGCCGGCCGCGCGCGAACATCGTGAAGGCCCTGTTCTTGCGGCCCCGGGCGAGCAGCCCGTCCACGAGGCCCATCTGGTCGAACGTCTCGAGCGTACGCGGGTGGACGGCCACCGCACGGCTGGTGGGGGCCGGGCCGGGGGCGCCGTCCACGACGCGCACGCGCAGTCCTCGGCGGGCCAGTTCATGGGCGGCGGTCAGGCCCACGGGGCCCGCCCCCACCACGAGCACGCGGGGGGACCCGGCCGTGGGGGATGTACCGGCGTTGGTCGCCACAGTGGTCGCTCCTCTGGTCGTACGGGATGTGGTGCGCGGGCCGTGCGGGCGGGGCGGTCTCACGCCGCCGCCGTCTCCGCCTCGGCCCGGCTGCGCAGGCTGTGGCGCAGGGTGCGCCGCTCGGGCTTGCCGACGTGGTTGCGCGGCACGGCGTCGATCACTTCGACGCGGCGGATCTGCTCGAACCAGTTCAGGCTCCCGTTGGCGCGCTCCACGACCGAGTCGATGACGTCGAGGAGGCCGGGGCCGGTCGGGTCGCGCAGCACGATGCCGGTCCAGACGACCGCGCCGTGGACCGGGTCGGGCCAGCCCGCCACGATGCACTCGGCGACGCGCGGGTCGGCGCCGAGGACCCGTTCGACGGCGGTGGGCGAGACGAGTTCGTTGTCGTACTTGAAGACGTCGCCGAGGCGGTCCACCAGGAACAGTTCGCCGTCCTCGTTGAGGTAGCCGACGTCCCCGGTGGAGAACCAGCCGTTGTCGTCGATCGGCGAGGGCGCGCTGTCGTCGAGGTAGCCGGACATCAGCTGGGGTCCGCGGACCTGGACCTCGCCGGTGGCGTAGACGTCGAGCGGGGTGCGCGTGCCGGTGTGGACGATGCGGCATTCGGTGCCCGGTACGGCGGGGCCCACGGAGCCGCTCTTGGGGTGGTGCGGGTCCTGGCAGTGGGAGAGCGGGGAGAGTTCGGCCAGCCCGTAGCCCTGGATGACGGGCACGCCCAGGCTCTCGCGCAGGGCGCGGGCGGCGGTGGGGGACAGGGCGGTGCCGCCGGAGAGCACGGCGGTGAGGCGGCGCCCGGCCGGGAAGTCGTCGGTGAGCCGCTCGTCCTGGGCCAGCACGTGCAGGCGGGCGGGCAGCCCGTAGTAGTGGGTGGCCTCCGCCTGCGCCGCGACGGCGAGGGAGGCGACCGGGTCGGGGTCGGTGCACAGCACCTGGCAGGCGCCCGCGTAGATCCCCGAGTTGAGGTGCATGGTGTGGTAGAGCGGCAGGTGGTTGAGGGTGACCGAGTCGCTGCCGAGGTCGTGCGCGGCGGCGGTCTGGGCGGCGTTCGCCACCAGGTTGCGGTGGCTGAGCCGGACGCCCTTGGGGCGGCCCGTGGTGCCGGTGGTGAACTGGATGCACGCGTCGCCGTCGAGGTCGACGACTCCGGGCAGGGCCGTCCGCTCCGGCGCCGAGTCCAGGGCCGCGGCCAGCGGCAGGGCGTCGCCGGGGACGATCCCGTCGGGCGCGTCCGTCACCACGACGGAGCGCAGGTCCGGCAGCTGCCCGCCCAGTTTGATCAGCAGCTCGGCCGTGGCGGCCGGCACGAACGCCACTTCCACGGCGGCCGTCCGCAGGACGTGGACCAGGCCCGTCTCCTTGATCAGCGGGTTGACCAGCACGACCGTGTTCCCGCTGCGCACCGTCCCGTAGTAGGCGGCCGCGAAGACGGGGTCGAGGACGTTGGCGACGCCGATCCGTGCGCCGCGGCGGCCGCACGTGTGCTCCAGGTAGGAGGCGAAGCGGTCGGCCTGGCCGTCCAGTTCGGCGAAGGTCACCGTGGTCTTCATGCCGGTCCTGGTCGCGGTCCGGATCGCCCGGCCTGCAGGGTCGCGGACCGCCGCCCGGCGCAGCAGGCCGTCCAGCGGGAGTTCCGGGTACACGAATCTCGGCATGGTGCTGTCCTCCTGGCTCCCGAAGGGGCGGCCGCGGCTGCGGCGGCACCCATAGACCCTGTTGGCCCAGCCTGGACAGGGACGCTTGAGGAGTCTTCGAAGAATGCTCGATCTGCGCCGCAGAAGCTGTCGGGAACCGAAGAACGGAGTCCCGCGATGACCGCGACGATCGCCACCGAGGCGTCCCCCCGCCCGCCCCAGGGGCGGGAGTTCGGCCTGCTGTACGCGGAGGTCCAGCAGTTCTACTCCCGCCAGATGCAGCTCTTCGACTCCTTCGAGGCCGAGCCGTGGGCGCGGACGTTCACCGAGGACGCCGTCTTCGACGTGCCGACGCTGCCGGCGCCGGTGGTCGGCCGCGCGGCTCTCGCCTCGAACGTCCGGCGCAACGCGGAGCTCAACGCCACCAGCGGTGAGCAGTTCCGGCACTGGCTCGGCATGCTCGACGTGCAGCCGCAGCCGGACGGCTCGCTGCACACCCGCAGCTACGCCCTGGTGTACCTGACCCCGCGCGGCGGTGAGTCGAAGGTGCACCGGGTGTGCGTGATGGAGGACGTACTGGTCCACTCGTCCGGCACCTGGCAGGTCTCCCACCGCCTGGTCACCCGCGACGACCTCTAGGGGGTGTCCAGTGCCGCGTCAGGCAACGTTCGCCCCGTCGCGACGCCCGGCACGCACTCTCACCGCACCGGCCGAAAGCTCACGTACGTCCAGTACGAGCGCTTGCGGCCGGCACGCCGAGAGCACGCACCGGACGCCGCTCCTTGACGGGCAAACGCTGCCTGACGCGGCACTAGGGCGTGTATCTGGTTGTGATCAAGGGGCGGTTCGTGTGAGGTCCTTGATCCAGATCATGGAGGCGCGAAGGTGCAGGCCGGCGAGATAGCTCTCGGGTGTCTTGTCGTAGCGCGTGGCGATAC